>JABFRT010000020.1 GCA_013141015.1 Hyphomicrobium sp.
TTTGGCATACGTCACGCAGCGATCAAGCAGCCAAGCGTTCAACTCCTCGTACGTTTTGAACTTCAGCCTCGGCGTGAACAACCGTTCGCGGATGTTGCCGACCTGGTTCTCGACTTGGCCTTTCTCCCAGCCGGCCGCCGGCTTGCACGCTACAGGTTCCACAACATGATGGCTCATCATCTGCAGAAAGCGCCGGTTGAATGTCCGCTCCTTGCCCGCGAACACGGCATCGACCGCCGTCTTCATGTTGTCGTAGATGCCGCGCTGGCAGGCGCCCTTGAAGAACGCAAAAGCCTTCTCGTGGGCATCGAACACCATCTCTTGGGCTTCGCGCGGGTAAGCCCGCACAAAAGGCATCCGGCTGTGGCACAGCCGCATGTGTGCGACCTTGGCCATCGTCGTCACGCCGTCGATGACCACGTACTCGTGGCTCCAATCGAACTGGTAGGCTTCACGGGTATACCGGCACGTGCCGCACGCGATTGGATGATCATCGGGATTGCGCTCCAGGCGATAGGCGTTTGCCGAGTGGACGAGCTTCATCCACTAGCGCCGCCGGAAGGGCCGTGTCTTTCGGCTTCTTTCTGAACAACACGGCCGCACCTCTACTGGATTGCTGTTGCGGCGCGGCGAAGCGCGAAGGTGTCGCCGTTGTCGTTGGAGGCGATGTGGCCAAGGCGGGCGAGGGCGAGGATAGACATAGCGACGCGCTTTTCCACTTTCAGACCTTGCGAGAAGTGGCGCGAGATGTCGGCAATGGTGAGGGCTGAGGATGTGGTTGCAAGAACGCTCATCACAGCCGTCGTTTCTGCCAGTTCATCATCGGTTGGGAACTTGGGCTTTGCATCGGCTTCGCTGTCATCATCAAGGTCCAGCGTTGGTGCTTGGTTCTTGAGCTTTTCAGCGTCTCGCTCTGCTTTAGCAGCGGCTTTGTCCGCTTCCGATCCGAAGCGCTCGCGCTGATATTCCGGCCTTAGCCAGCGAATGAGGCCCTTCTTTTCTTCCGCCGCGCGCTCTTTGTTGAGGGCGACAAGGCGCGCGATGATATCTTCGTCGGATAGCGTCGCTGGCCAGCCGTAGGCTTCGAAAACAAGTGCATCCAGCTTGTCGTGCAATTCCTTGAGGATCAGCACCAAGCCTTCGCGCTTAATCCTTTCGTCGTCTTCGTCCAACGGCTCGCCAGCGCGCACCGCTTCGAGCACGTTGTACATTTGGGTGAGTGTGAGTTTCGGTTGCTCGGCTTGGCGGGCTTTGCGGTGCGCATCCATCTCTTCGGCAACTGCGCGGATTTTGTCTTTCAGCGCGTCGGAGCAATCCGGGAACGGGAATGGGTCGAAGCAGCGGGATTTTACATAGACAGCATCCTCTTTTTAAACGCCCAATTTTCCCGCATTCGCAAAGTACCACTGACGGTGGACTGAGGAGGACAAAACGCCGAGATCAAACGCATCGTCGGCTGCGATAACGATCAGCTTATTGTCCGCAAGAATGTCGGCATTGAAGAATACAAACACTCGATGCTTTGCCGTTTCGACAGTGGCGATATATCGGGTAAGACCAATAAGTGCAGGACGAAGTTGTTCTCTCGGTTTTCCGAATATCCACCAACGGGCGAGGTATTCGCCCGCGTCGCGGGTCGGTGACCGATCAAACTGCTCTTTGCGGCTTGTTCTAACCGTCTCGCTGAGGTGTTGGTATACTTCTGGGTACTTTGAGCGCACGCTGTCGGCATCAAGTCCGAACAGATCGATGACCATGACGCCCCTTGGAGTGGCCATCAGGTCTCTGCCATTGCGATAGTTCCGAATGTGCTTCTCAAGTCCGGGGCGTTTGCCCAACCCGAGAACAGCGGCTTCGCTTGGCGTGACGATGAAACCATCGCCATGCAGTTTTACGCCCGGCGACGAAAGGCCCTCATTGGCCAGCAGCGACAATGCCGACGTTACATCCGCACCTACGGACAAATCGGCGTTGATGCGTCCTTCTTTGGCAGAAAGTGCGATGTTGGGCTCGTCGGTGTTCAGTCCGGCTTCGCGCGTCACTTCTCGCAATACGCCGTCGCGCCGTCCGGCAACAGCCACCGTCATTGCAATGCGAACGCTCGCATAGTCATCAGTTGCTTTGGTCCACGGATGATCGGGAATGGCCATCAGAAGTGAAATGGGCTTCTTGGCTTCGAGATGTTTGGACACGGTGCGGCGGCTGAAGACTTGCGTAATTGAGTTCGTCGTCACAAAGCCAAAGCGCTGGAGCTTGGTGCCCTTGGCAGTCAGAAGGCCCGCCGCGCGGTCCCACCAATACATCACGAAGTCGGCGCTATCGTTGATGTCCTTGTGGACCGCCCAAAGCGTTTCCGCATAGGCGTCGCCCAATTCGGCGCGCACGTCCTTCCCGCCAATAAACGGCGGGTTGCCGACAATATATTCCGCATCCGGCCATTTTGGCTTGCGCGCGTTCGGATACGTCTCGATGCGCACGCTATCTTTCGTTTCAACTTTCGTGACGGGATAGTCATCCCAATCTAGCACGGCGTCACGGCACTGAATGTTTTGGAAGTCGCGCAAGATCGGTTCGTTCGGCACGCCCTTTTGCGTGCGGTAGTACCATTGAAGATAGCCCAACCAGATCACCAGCTCTGCGATGGCAGCGGCGCGCGGGTTGAGTTCTATCCCTAGAAACTGATGCGGATCGACGGATTGCTTTTCGAGTGCGAGTGCTTCTTGGCCGCCAAGGTCTAGCAGCGAGTCCAATATTTCGCCTTCAAGCCGCTTCATCATTTCCATGGCGACGTAGAGGAAGTTGCCGGTGCCGCACGCTGGGTCAAGCACGCGCGTCTCGCACAGCTTCTTGTGGAACGTGCGTAGAGTTTCGACGCCTTGTTCGCGCGTCCGCTTGGCTTCATTGCGGAGTGCGGCAAGCCTATCGAGCTTGCTTTGATCTTTCGACTTCAGTGCTTCGGCTGCGCGCTCATTGGCTTGCGCTTCAAGCGCATCAGCTTCATAGCGATAGCGCTCAGCGGTGGCCTGTACGCTTGCCCACTCTTGGCGGAGCGGTTCCATGATCGTCACGACAACGAGCCGTTCGACGTAGGCGCGCGGAGTATAATGCGCCCCAAGTTTCGCCCGCTCTTTGGGGTCAAGCGCTTGCTCTAGGAGCGTGCCGAAGATGGCTGGATCAACTTCCTTCCAATCGGACTTAGCCGCTTCCCAGAGTTCCCCGATTTCTTCGCGGCCTAGATCAAAGACGGTGGCCTTCTTGAAAAACGATCCGTTGAAACGCTTCACCTTGTCTTGGGCAATCGTGGCGTAGTCGCCCTTGTCCATTGCCTGCCAAAGCTGTGCAAGCTCATGCTTGAACATCGTCGTATTGTTGCGGGCGCGTTCCAGCCAATTGCGGAAACAATCTTCAGGAAGCAGCTTCACGTCTTCGGCGAACATCGTGAACAGGCAGCGCATCAGGAAGTGCGACACGTCTTCGGCGTTCGGCTTGTCGGGACGTTGTTCGAGTGCCTTGGAAACCTTGGCGAGCCGTGCCGCAATAGCGCGCGTGACCTTGGCGGATTGCCGCGTTGGGTCGAGCTTTAGCGGCTCTTGCCAGATCAGCCGCAAGCGCTCGCGGATTTTATCGTCGCGCAAGTCTTCAAGGTAGATGCGGTAGCCGGTGCGGTCTGGGAATTGTGCGTAGTTTTTGCCCTGCCCTGTGAAGTCGGCATAAATCTCGAAGCAGTGGCCAACGTCGCAAACGATGATGAAGGGCGGCCAGCCATCGGATGTGGGCAGCGCGCGGGCGTAATCTTCGGCCTGCTGCTTGGCGTTCATCATCAGAACGTCCCAGGCGCGGTCTGCGCTACGCTTGCCTTGCGGCTTGGCGTCCGGCACGAACAGGTCCGGCTGGTTCTTGAACTTGAGTTCCTTTTTACCGCCCTTCTGCAAGCTCTGCTTGGCTTCGAGCACGAAGCTGCCGCGCTTATACAAGTCTATGCGGCCTGGACTGGTTGAACCGTCATCGCCTTTAAAGCGGACGGCGCGCTCGAAGGCGTAGGGGTTCTGATCCGCGTCATTGACCGACGGAATGGGGCGCGGGACGCCCAATAGATCGCAGAGTTCATAGGCGAACCCTTGGAAGTTGGCGCGCTCAGCCCCAGCGGACGCACTCCAGCGGGCGATGAAATCTTCGATTGTTCTGTCTGCGGTTAATGTGGTCATGGGGCGGCACCCTACGGCAACTCAGGGAGGCTTGGGAAGGGTGGAAGTTCGTCCAATTTTTGCCGTGCTCAGTTGCCGGAAGGTGCCATGATCTTGCCGTAGCTTCTTGCCGTTGCCCGGCGCTGGGCAACAGTCGGCGAGGGAGCTTCGAGAATGGGCGGAACGTCGGAAGAGCAACGAATGAAGGACGAATTGTTCGACGCAGTGCATCGCGGCGAGCTGACTCCGGATGAAGCTGAGCGGAAAGCGCTGTCCGCCGGTTTAGGGGTGCTGCGCGACATTCCGGATCCGCAGCAGTTCGACCCTGAGCGGGAAGCCTGGTGGACGCTGCCGATGGTGATGGCGTGGATCGTGTGGCGCACAATAGATCGCGTTCGTGGCCAATACGATCCTTATCGAATTGCATCATACTATTGGGTTTACCAGCCGATCTCAGGACATGGCACGGCCGATGAGCGTGGGGGTCATTGGCTGAAGCAACAAGAGCAGGCTTCAGCTATGGATCTCTCACTCATCGAAGCGTTCGGTCTATTCGATGAAGGCGACAAGGAACGCCGCGAAGCGACCGTGCGCGAGGCCCGCGAGGACTTGTGGAACAAGGCGAGCATTGGGGAAGTTCAGTGCATTGCAGTGCGCTTGAGCGATCAAGAAGTTGTTGCCGTTCCAGAAATTGAATGGAGCTATCTTGATTTGCACCAAAACCACGGTCGCGATGAATTGTGCTTCCAGCACAGCAGTACGCCACGCTATCGAGCGGTGAAGTTCCGGAAATCGGAGGTGCTGCAAATTTGGAAAGCAGCGAAAGCGAGTGTTCGGGCGAGACGAGATGCGCAAGAGCGTTGCAAGCAATGGCTGATCCGCGAAATGTCGCTGCATCGCGAATCACAGACCATGTCTAAGGCGGAGGCCGCCAAGTTTGCGCGGACGCGATTTGGGATTGCGAGGGATCCGTTTAGGGCGATTTGGACGGCCGCTATAAAGCAAGCCGATGCACGAACCTGGGCTCTTGGCGGGAGGCGTCCGGACAAACAGGCGGAGAAAAACAGGCGGACAAAATAATTAGGCGGTATCTTTTCTGACCGCCGAAAATAGCGATCTTGCCACCACCTGCCGGAGGTATTCCGGCGTAACAGTGGACGGCGAGAAAATGCCGATTGTCAGCGATAACCAACGGCGCATCATGCGCACTGCGGAAGCGGCCGAATATTGCGGATCGGCCGCTTCGACTTTTGAAAAACTCAGACTAACAGGCGGCGGCCCAATCTATTCCAAGATCGGCCGCCGCGTCGTCTACCGTGTCGAAGACTTGGACGCGTGGCTTGCCGTCAATCGCAGGCGTTCGACTTCTGATGCTCGGCCGATCCTATGATGCGTGAGTCAAAGCCTATCATTGCGACTGGTTCGGCGCGCCAATCGTATTCGTCAAGGTGTCTCGCAGACATTGAGCCGTTGCCGGTGAATTGGCTTTGGCCGATGCGCATGGCGCTTGGAAAGCTCAACTTAATTGCGGGGCATCCGGGGCGAGGAAAATCGACACTCTCGCTCCACATGGCGGCACTTGTCAGTACCGGAGGGGAATGGCCCGATGGCACGCAATGTCCGCAGGGCAATGTGGCATTCATCACATGCGAAGACGATCCAGCGGATACACTTGTTCCGCGATTGTTAGCCGCAAACGCTGACCTGTCCCGATGCCACCTTTTAGATGCCGTGGATGACGAGAAGGGCGGCGAGCGGCCGTTCAATCTCAAAACTGATGTGGCGAAGATCGAAGAATTGGCACGCGACAAAGGTGGACTGTCGCTCATCATCATCGATCCTATCAGCGCCTACCTCAACGGCATCGATTCACACAATGTCGCTGAGGTCCGGAGCGCACTTGTGCCACTTCAACAAATGGCTGAGCGCCTGGCGGCTGCCGTCGTGATCGTCTCTCACTTTAACAAGGGAACGCCCGATGGCAGCGCGTTGTCGCGCGTCGCCGGATCGGGAGCGTTTGTTGCCGTGTGCCGCTCAGCTTGGGCCGTCGAGCGCGATCCCGAGCATCCAGAAGGCGGCCGCCGCATACTTGCACCAATGAAAAACAATATCGGAGATGATCGAACTGGGTTCGCTTTTATTGTAGAGCAATGCAAACTTGGCGATGGCATTGAGGGGAGCCGCGCGCGTTTCGAACTTGGCACCTTCCAAATTAATGCCGACGATCTAGTGCGAGGGCAAACTGGAAACGTCAATAGAAGCTCAGCAAAGTCGGAGGTAACCGCTTTCCTCATCGATTTTCTGACATCTGGTGCGCAACCTCAAGCAGATATCCAAAAAGCCGCCGAGTATGCAGGTCATAGTTCGCGCACGCTTCAGAGAGCCAAAAGCGCCCTAGGCATCAAGTCGCGCAAGCGTGCGGATGGTTGTGGTGGGAGTTGCCACAGAAGAAAAAAACGGCGCCGGGGCTGTTTGGTTTGCAAGAAAGCCAAGGGCGACAAGAACGCCAAGATGCCAAGGTGTTGAATATTGGCAAGCATGACCAACTTGCCAGCGATCAATTTGAAGACTGCCAAGAAATGCATGCCGATAGCATTGGCGATCTTGGCAAGGTTGGCGATGTTGAAGCGTGCCCCGGCGGGAACGGATCTTTGCTAGAATGACCGTGCTGAAATTCTAACGGGGGCCGTCGTTGAATGTCTCGGAAACGCAAGGCAACGAAAGCGCCGGAAATACCAAGGCATCCGCCTGGCCGCGATGAGGCGTTGGCAATCGAGCATGCCAAGCAATGCGTGACGGCGCGGTCGCCGCGCGTGACGGTAGATTGCAAGCAAACAAGCGCTGGGCAGATCGATGTGTTTGGCGCTGGACACAACGATCACAACGGATGGCTCGCCAGAATTGAAAACGCCTTCGGTACGCGAGGGTCAGCGTTCGCGCTGTCGCAACTCAACCGGTTGATTGCTGTTTGCCGCGACGATAGCAGGAAGATCGACGTGGCGCGCTTGAATGGCCTTCTAGCCCTCGTAGAAGGCGCTGGGCCGCAAAATGAAGTTCAGGCGGCCTTGGCTGTCCAAATGGCGCTAACGCACCACGTGGCGCAAACTGTGCTGCTGAGAGCCGCACGCGTTGACCAGATCCCGCAATTCGACAGTGCCAGCAATTCGGCGGTGAAGTTGCTGCGCACGTTCGCTCTACAAGCTGAAGTGCTGGCCAAGCTGCAACGCGGTGGTGAGCAGATCGTCAAGGTCGTGCATGTACATCCGGGCGCGCAAGCGATTGTTGGCAATGTCGTCAGCAGTGCCGCCAGTGGCGCCAGCGGGGGAGGGGTCGCAGATGACAAATGGAACCAACCCCATGCACCCGAGAGATTGCTGCCTTCAACGGGACGTAGTGAGGCTGAACCGGTCTCCACGCTGCTGTGCCAAGACGCGGAGCGGCAGCCCGTGCCGGTCGCCATCGGTCAGCGGTAAAGTACGTTGCCGGATGCATGGCGGCGCGAAGGGCAGCGGTGCACCCTCTGGAAAGCGGAATGGTGGCTATCGAGCGGGGGCGTTCACGCGCGAAGCGATAGCTGACCGCAAGATGATATCGGCACTGGTTGCAGAGTGCCGGGCGCTTGCAAGGTCGATCACACAGAATTGAAAAAGTACGTGAGTGGCATTGTCGTGGCGCCCCGGTGGCGCCCCGGCTGGATTTGACCAAGCCAATCTACTGCTAAGTTATTGATAGAATTGGTGCCGACTGTAGGATTTGAACCTACGACCCCCTGATTACAAATCAGGTGCACTACCACTGTGCTAAGTCGGCGAAGCAATGCGTTGAGCCGAGCAAATAACGATAAACTGAGTGCGCTGCCAGCTCTTTTTTGGTGTCACGCCTGCAACGCGCACGCCGTTGCCCGCGACAGACAGCCCTACATAGCTGGACATGGCCAAAAGCGCAAATTTGCGGCTCGCGAGGATGCTGACGCTGGCACCGCGTGACAGGCCGCCGGTCTGGCCGCTGACCATTTTGTGGAGTTGGACTTAGAGTATGCCCGGCGAGCGCAACCCGGCCTTGTAGGCCGCGCGGATCGCGCTGGGGCGGGCGTACAGGTCGATCACTTCAATGCCCGCGGCGCGGCTGATGGTGTGGGGGCCAAACAGATGCTGGCCCGGCGGGAAGGCCAGTCCGCCCATCATCTCCTCGGCGAACGTTTCGCGGGTTAGCGTGTCTATCCGCAAAATCGTGACGCTGGCGCCGAACCCGCTGCTGCAATCCTGCGCCGGGCGGTACAAATCTGGCCCTGTTCGCCACAACGCACCTGCCGGGCGGGCCGCGTGCGCATCGACGATGACTGGGTTCAGCGCATGAGCGTGCCAGGGCCCGGTCAGGTTTTCAGCCCAAAACAGCGACAGCCCGTCGGAGGATGAACTCTGGAAGGCCTCGCTACCGGCCGCAATCCACAGCAAGCCGTCGTGCTCGAAGAGGGTTGCATCATGGATGCGCGCGTCGATCAGCCGAGTTTCGTGCACCCATGTACCTGGAAAATTGGTGCAGCGGTAGAGATCGAGGCCGCCAGCAGATGTCTGTTCGGGCAGCATCCAAGTTACGCCGTCTCGTTCGAATACAAACGGATGGGCCAGTTGCGCGCTGGTCTGCAGAACGGGCTCGGGCGTGCCGGCTTTGCCATCGCGGATCGCGACGTGTGAGATCACGCTCTGGCCCGTCGACTCCTGCAATTCGGCAACGAACACATGAGCTGTTGACGGGCGCTCAAGAACGAACGGATCAGCGTAGCAGCGTGCGCCGTCCTCGGCGAGGATCTGGTAATCGGCTAAGTTGAGCACGCCGGGCGCTATAGCGGCATCGCCGCTGAAGGTACGCCAGGCCGTGTGCCAGCGCGGTGCGTCGCCTGAAAACGTGTCGGTCAGACGGCGCACTTTGCGCAGCGTGCGGGCCGAGAGGAAACCGCCGGCGGACTTGAGGATCGAGGCATTGGGATCGCGCGGTTCAGGGGCGTTCGCAATCACGGCAAGCGCCGGGTGTGCTACGCCTCCGTCGAAATAGCGCAGCAGTCCCTCAACCAGTCGCGAGGTAACTTGGTCCATTGACGTTGCCAGCCGCGATGGCACTTCGAGGGCTGGCAAACCAATGTCGACCAAGTGCGGGAATTCGCTATGCCACAGCGTCAGGTGCGGCGCGCGCCGCTCCAGCAGCGCATGAAAGAGTGCGTAGTCCTTCGGTGATCCGTCATAGAAGGGCCGGACGACCACACCGGCCGAGCGCTGAATGGTGCTGGCGGAAGACAGATCAAGCGTGAGGTCAGATGGCGGACCGGTCCGTTCGCTGTAGGCGTCGAAATCGCGAGGTTTCAGATGCGTTGAGAAGCGTTCGCTGGTGGCGTGGTCGCGCGCATGGTCGAAATCGAGAATGGCGGTCAGCGTGGTCGGCAACGGGTCTGACGTTTCGCGAAAGCGGACAACGGCCGTGTGGCGATTTTGGCCGAGCGCTTCGATCAACGCCAAATGCCAGCGGAAAAGCCGTGCACGATCGAGAAGTACGGCAATCCGCATGATGTGTCGCTTTCAGTTTTGAACGCGGTGGTGCAAGGCTCGCACATTTGCCGGGCGGCGGCTAGTGACGCCAATACCGCCGCAATGGATGATGATACAAGTTATGCAGCGGCAGCTGATCAGCATTGCGCCAAGCGGCCATGCTGGTGCTACGGTTTCGAGCGCGCACGTTTTGACAACAGTTTCATTTGCGGCGGCACAATTCCGTTGCGGCTTGGCGACAGACGCAGCGGATCGTCATCGGGCCACCACGGGCCGGCAGCCCATGCCGTCCAGCCGATCCAGACGTCGCGGTTGTTTTCAACTTCGCTGACAATCGCCGCCAATGCTTTGAGGCTCACGGCATCTTGTCCAGCGCCAAATTCGCCAAGGAAGGCTTTTAAGTTGTGGCCGCGCGCCCAGCTCTGGAAGGCTTGCAGGCGTTCAACGCCGATAGTTCCAGAAACGGTGGCGCCCGAGCGGCCCGATGAATCGGCGTCCAGATATTGATGTACTTCGATGGCGAAATTATCAGCAGGGTCACGGATCGCCTCGAGTGCGGTGTTTCCCGCTTCGATCCAGGAGTGTGCGCCGGTGTAGGCTGTGCCCGGGACGATTACGAGATTGGTGGCGCCGGTGTCACGGATCGCGGCCAATGTTGCGTTGGCGATGTCGCGCCAGGCTTCAGCCCCGATATCCGCGGGCTCGTTCATCAGGCCATAAATGAGGTGATTGTGCTGTTTGGTGCGCCGCGCGAGTTCGCGCCAGAATGCGATAAATGCGGACGCGGGCACGCGGTCTGATCCGATCAGGTGATCGATGGTAAAATCATCATCACGGACGCGGCGGTGGGCATAATTGTGCGGATCGAGGATCAGCGCCAGCCGCGCGCGCTTGGTGTGTTTGATCGCTTGCGTGATAAAACGCCATTCTTCCTCGGCAAATGCGCCGCCAAGGTCTGGTTGCAAACGGTCCCATTTGAACGGCAGGCGGACCACGTTGAAGCCCTGGGCCGCGCAGCGGGCATATTCGGCGGCGCCCGGATAAATGTAGTCGCGGCCATGTTGGCCGGGGATGAGCTGGCCGAATTCAGCGCCAGCCAGTGCAACGCCGCGCAGCATTTTCTTGCGGCCTTTGAATGGTTCTGCGGCGTGTGCAGCAAAAGGTATGAGTGCCGCGCCACTTGCTCTGGCGGCAAGCCACGCTAAAAATTCGCGGCGGTTGCACGATGATGCGCGGCCGGGGCCGGATGAATCCGCCAAGACATCCTCACGTGCGCGCTGTGATGCGCTTTACCGGTTGCTGGGTGTCATTGCCGTTGGCGCGGCTCAGCAACACACCGAAGACAAACCAGATCGGCGCCGCCGTCTTGATGCTAAGAAATGAGTAGCTGACGATCATGGTCAGGGCCAAGTAGAGCAGAATGCCGTTCTTGTAGATCTTCTGTTCGCGCGTCGCCTCATCGGCCGATAGCGTGATGAAGCCCCACAGTAGCGCCAGCCCAAGGAACGATTGGGTGATCGTCAAGTAGACGACGCCTGCATCGACCGATTGTTCGAGAAGGCGGTCTGACAGTCCGGCAAAATCGTCGAGTGACACGCTCCGGATGAGTTCTGCCGTATAGGCAATGCGGCCCGTAAGATCATCTACACCAGGCTTCAGGTCAGCCGCATAGGTCATGAACAGCGCCAAGCCCGTGACGGTGGGTACGAACAGCAACGCGGCGTGGCGCGGCACCAGACGGTAGGCAATCGAGATTGCCAGGATTGCGACGGAGGCCAGGGCAGCCAAGCGGCCATCGCAGGCAAGCAGCATCAGCATCATCGACGCCACACAAAAGACCCGCAGCGCGCTCCCCAACCGGTGCCAGAAGGCCGCCGTAAAGGCGACCGTGACGATCATGAAATTGCCGAGCGACACCGGCTCCAGAAAAACCGAAGACAAGCGATGGAGGTCGAAGAATGGCAGGAAGCGTGCTTCCGGCCGTGTGGCGCTGACATAGAGGTCAGACAAAAGGTTGGTGAATTCTTCTTCGCCAAGGCCTCGGGTGTTGATGTAGAATTCTTTGACAGCGAACAAATCCGTGAAGCAATCGAGACATATTGCTTCAAGCGCAATGCCGGCAAGCACGGCAATTTGCAGCGCTACCATCATTTGAATGGCGCGGCTCTGGTTACTCGTCATGCCGAGCAGGATGAAGGTCACGATCAAAAAAATGTCGCGGAAATACTTGGCGTCTGCATTGCCCGTAGCAGCGATCCGCAACAGTGCAAAAACGGCAAATGCAACAATCAGGAAGTACCACTTCAACATGTCTCCGTTGAACATGCGCAGAATATAGAGGTGCGACGCTGCCACGATCAGCACTTCGGCCAGAATGATCATGTTGCCGGAAAGCGGCATGATGCGCGCGTTGACGATAGCGAGCGCCGCATTAAAAAGTGCGGCCATCAATACCAGCGCGACGGGTGCCAGCCCGGCCCGGTCACCGGCTGTAACATGCGCCGCTGTCTGTTCCGATAAATGAGTGGCAGCCCGCATCAGGCGATCCTTCCGGAGGCTGCATCGGGCGTGCCGGGGCGCACCAGGTGACGATCAATGAACGGCTGCGCATTGCGGCGGAAATCGGCGTAGCTGTAAAGCTTCCAGATCTCGTAAAGCATCGGCGGCGCATTTGGTTCATCAGCCGCGCGCGCGATTGATATGGGTTGCAGTTTTTGCGCGCCAACCATCACATAGTCATGCACGATGTGCGGCAGCAGTTTCAAAATCACCCGCGCTTGAGAGCGGTAATTGGCGAGCAGCCGCAAATAGGCAAGGCGTCTTGCCAACGGAACGGCCAGTTTTTCGACCGCTCCATTCGCCTCAAGTGGCGCCGCAAAGGACATCGACCACCTGTCTTTGGGACGGCGGTAGAGCGGGAACTGGCGGCTCTGATTGATCAGGCCGTAGCGGGCGGCCAGTGCCGTGCCCAGCAGATAGACGGCGTCGTGGTCATGATGGCCACCTTCAAAGGCATGCATGATGATGCGTTGAATGCCCTGACCATCCGCCCGGCGCTGCTCCATCAATTGGACCAGGCCATCAAAAGCGCGCTCGAGATTTTCAACTAGGCGGCCATCGGGAATGGCGAGGTTGGTCCCCAGCAGTGACACGTTGGATGCAGCCACGCCGAGTAGGGCGAGAGTTTTCAAGCTTTCCGAGTTGCGCCGTTCGCTCGTCACGCCCGCCCATGCGCCGTTGGTGAGATAGGCGCAGACAACGGCTTCACCACGGCGTGTTGCCTCGGCGAGCGCATGGAATACGCCGATTTCGTCATCCTGATGGGCGAACAGATACAGCGTGGTCACGGGAACAACTCCGCGTAGAGGGCCTCATAGCCCTCAATCATCCGCCGCTCACTATACTTGTCTTGGATTTGAATGGCGAATGCTTCCGCGCGCGGCCGCAGCGTTGCGTCTGCCAGGCTTTCGGAGATCGCGCGCGCCCAGTCTTCCGCGTTGCGGTCGGCGACAAATCGCGCGGTCGTCTTTCCGTCACACGTTAGAACCTCGTGCAGCGCCGGGATATTGGAGGCGATGACCGGCAGCCCCGTCATTGCGGCTTCAACGGCAGCCAAACCGAACGTCTCCCATACCGATGGGAAAACCAGAAGCGTCGCTGCCCGGTACAGGTCTGTCAGGTCCTGGCGTCCAACGTGCCCAAGAAAATGCAGGCGGTCTTCAACGCCAAGCGATTTCGCCAGTGCAATGAGATTGTCCTTGTTGGGGCCAGTTCCGGCCATGACCAGCCGCGCCCCTGGCAGTTTGGGGAGCGCGGATACGATGACGCATTGCCCTTTTTGCTGATCGAGCCGGGCGGCCATCAGCAACAACGGCACGCCGCACGGGATCGCGAATTTTGCAAGAACGTCACGCGGACTGAGCACAAACGACGGTGGTGGAATGCCGTGTTCGATCAACCGGATCTTGTCGCGGTAGGTTCGTGGATAGGTGTCGAATTCGTGCATCGTTGCACGCGAATTGGCAATCGAAACGGTGTAGGCACCAGCAGTTCCCAGCAGCTTGTCCAGGCGGCGCACAAGTGCGTGCGATTTGACCGGGCTGTTCGATTGATGGGCGATGACAAATTTGCATCCACCAAGCCGGCCGGCAACGGCGGCGATGGCTGATGCGGTTGGCTGGAAGGTGATGATCACATCGGGCGCTGCTTTGGCAACGGCGACGGCTTTGCGGACAATCTGGCGGAGCTTGGCGGCGCCCGTGTACAAAGTTTCAGGATAGATGATGCGCGTCGAGCAAAGCGCTCCCCGGCGCTTCAGGTCGCTGCCGAGCACTCCGGCGAGGTATTCGACACCGCCGCCGAGATCCTGATTGATCAGAAACAGCACTGATTTGCCTGTCATGGGTGAAGGTGTGCTGGCTGTCATGTTGCAGACCTTTCCCGCCGCTGCGCCAAATAGCGCAATACCGGCTTGGCCAATTCGTTGATCGACAAAATGCGGAACCTCCAGGCGATGGCAAAGGCGATGCCCAAGAACAAAGTGACGCCGATTGCGTGGGACGGCAAACCGCGTCCCATCAAAGCATCAAGCCCTTGCATGGCGGCGTAAGCGGCGCCAGCGCTCAACGCGATGATGGCCGCGTCTTTGTAGGGCAGATCGGTGACGTAGCGGCCGCGCCACGCCCACGCGTAACAGCCAAGCGCCACGAGGTGGCCCATCATCAGCGATAGGGCGGCACCCGCCGCGCCGTAAACCGGAATGAGCGTCAGGCTCAAGATGGCCGCGACAATCGCATGACAGACGTTGGCGATGAGCAGCAGCTTAGAGCCGTTGTCCATGAACAGGATTTGCGCGAAATAATAGGCGCGGAACACCATGATGGTGTTGGTTGCAAGAATGATCGCCAGAATTGGTTGAACCGCGGTGGCGATGCTTGCACCAAAGACAAGGGTCAACAGCGGTCCGGCGAAATGCATCACGAACGCAATCGCGAAGGCCGTCAGCATGGCATAGGCGCGGAACGCCTGGCCGAGCAATTGGCGCGCGGCTTCTTCACGGCCGTTGACGGCGTCGGCGCGGGCCAGCGCCATGTAGGCGCCGGAAATTGCCTCCGACCCGACGATCATGATCTGGCGGATGAAGTCTGACACTGCGCCGTAGGGGCCGACGTCGGCAAGTCCCGCGTGGCGGGCAAGCTGCAACCGGTCAAATTGCAGGCCAAAGGAATCAACAGCGAAGGCCGGAATAAGCGGACGCCCGGAGCGCAGCAGACGCCGCGCGGCGTCATGTGACCAGGGCGCGCGGATCACGTCAGAAACACTATGGACCAATGCCAGTGCGCCACCCCAATGCGCCGCACCGAAGGCAAGCGCCAGCGTCAGGGCTGACGGGTGGAGCGTGAGCGCCGCGATGCCGAAGACGAGAATAAGCACGGAGCGCGTAATCACGCCGATAGCCACGGTGCGCGCCATTAGGCGCGTGCGCGCCGTTTCATGCATCGCGTCATATGCGGCCAGTCCGGAGACAATCACGTAGACGGCGACCGCTGTGTTTGCAGAGACCAGCTTCAGGGCAACACCCGCGCCGGTCAGAATTGCAAATGCTATCATCCCTGCCGCAAGCACGCGCAAGTACGTGGCAATCTGCGCGCCACTGGTCTCGTCGCGGTAGGATGCAAAAAAGGCAAAGCGCAACCATTGCAATGATAAGCTATAGGCGATGGCAGCCCAAGCCATTGCGACGATGTAGCCGCCGTAAATTTCGTGTCCTGCAAGGCGCACGAACAGTGCCATCGACACCAGGTTGAGGATGGCGGCGAACAGTTTCGAAGCGAAGTAGTAGCCGACATGCTTGCCGATCATCGCAGCGCGTCCCCTCGGGGGCTATGCGGCCCGCCTCCGGCAAGGTAGGTGGCCGGAACAGGCCCCGCCATAGAGTTGAGATCAATCGGATTTGTGACCGATCGCCTCACAGGCAGGATTGGGACATGATTCACAGGGCGAATGCTTTCAATTCTCGGCCATTTAAACCCGCTGGCCAGCGCCAACGCAAACTCACCCAATGCCGTTGTAGAGGCACTTGGCCAGCATGCTCCGGCCGCAGAGCGCTTCTTCTTGCGCCAGCCGTGCAAAGGATGCGCCAAGGCTGTGCAGAGGTATAGACCGGGCAACCCGCCCAGCAACCGCTCTAGCGTCGCGCGTTCCGATTGCGGCACGACGTCCAGATACCCGGCCGGTACGCGCGCCACATTGTTGCGAAATGAAACAGTTGCAGCTGACGCGCGTCAACGGGCGGCAAAGTCGCGCATTCCGGTTGCCCGGAGCAGCCGTAGACTGGCGATGCAATCTTGAGTGCCGCCCGGTCACTCGCATGCTCTCTGGCCTGCTCTCTGGGCTACGTGTGATTGGTGAATGGATCGTCTGCAATTTGATGGAAACTTTACCAGCCGGGCAGGCGGCGATGTCGAGGTGCAGGTCTGTGTGCTATCCAATGTTGTGAAAATCCATTGGCATTGCATTCGATTTCACAGTGGCCCGTGCCGCACGTGAAAAGTTGAAGTGCCGGACAGTTAAGTCAGCGAGGACGGCCGTGAGCGAACCTATCATCTCGGAGTGGACACCGCACCATATCCAGGCTTTTGGCAGTGAGCCGTTGCGCTTCCAGCACACCGCGCATCTCTCGCCTCTATTCAGTGATGAGACACTCGCGGAATTGATAGAGCGGACGCCGCGCGAAAACTATTACGTCAATACCATGAAGCGTGGCGCCAAGGATCGCTCGAGCCGCCGCGAAGGCGAAATCCGTGGCCTCAGCGGCCGCGAAGTGCTCGACGCCGTGGCCAAAGGCCATATCTGGGTGATGTTGCTTTACCCTGAAAAAGTCAATCCGGGTTATGGCCGGTTGCTTGATCAGATCTACAACGAGTTCAAAGAGAAGGTGCCGGGCCTGCGCGTCTCCAAGAAGAAGATTTCGATCCTGATATCGTCGCCAAATATTCCGGTGTTCTATCATTGCGATCTTGCTGGCCAGACGTTGTGGCAGGTGCGTGGTGAAAAGACGGTCTATGTCTATCCAAACCATGAGCCGTATCTGCCGCAGCCCAATCTCGAAAAGATCGTTCTCAACGAAGCGCACGAAATCTCGCTGCCCTTCGATCCGGCTTGGGACAACATCGCGTCCTCCTTTACGATCAAGCCCGGCGATATGCTGCATTGGCAGCTCTATGCGCCGCATCGCATTCAAAACGGCAATTGCGTCAACGTATCGTTCACGACCGAGCACGTGACGCCGACGGTGCGGCGGAACTTCGTGGTCAATTTCGCCAATGGCATTTTGCGCCGCACATTGAACCCTGGCAAGCTCACGCAAACGACGACAGGCCCGCGCTACTGGACAAAACTTGCAACGCTTGGTGCGGCGAAAATTCTCAAGCTGCAAAAGGGCCGGGAGCAAACGTTCAAAGTGGACTTCACTGTTGATCCTGCGGCGCCGGATTGTGTTCGCGACATTCCAGCCTATCAATTCAGCAAGTAAGTAACGCTCAAAGCAAGGGCGGAAATCCGCGTGACAACCGTTCGACCGGACACCGTGCAAGTTCTCTTGCTCGAAGATGCCGCGCAATTTCCGGCCTACAAGGATGCGTGGCAAGCACTTGAGCGTGAGACCCATCAACCGTGTTTCTTTGAATCGTACGCTTGGTGTGGTCATACAGCCGAGGTGCTTTCACGTACGAGCCCCGGTCAGTATGCGCCGCTGGTTGCTGTGGCTTTGAGAGACGGTGCGCCGGTTGCTATCTGGCCGCTGTCCCGGCAAAGACGCTCCGGCGTTTGGCAGTTGCGTGCGCTCGATGATCCGTTTGGCCAGTTCGCCGGCATGCTCTACTCAGATGCGGATACGGCGCACACCCTGGTGACCCAAACGCTTGATTTGGTGCGTCAGCGGCGCTTGGCCGATGTGTTGCACATTGACCGGGTACTCAGCGGCACGCCGCTCGAAGCAGCGCTGCTTGGCCGGGGCGCGCAAATCCGTGGCGAGGTGGGCGCGCCGGTCATCGACACACTGCAATGGCCAAGCATCGAGGCGCTCAAATCGAGCCGCAATAAAAAGACCATGAAGAACCTGCGCAACTCGATGAACCGGTTGAGCAAGGCCGGCCACCATGAGCATCGCGTCGAAACCGGCGGGGCGGGGGTTAATTCGATTGTCGCCGAGACGCTGCGCCTGCGATCGGCGTGGCTCGATACGCGCGGTTTAACAGCACCACAATTCCGCTCTGCCGCGCATGAGCCAATATTGTTTGGCGGCGACGCCTGGCAGCTCGACAGCTTGCGTGCCGCATTTGAATTGCGCTGCGGTGATAAGCCGATTGCCTACCAGTGGGGCTTTGTCCACCAGAACCGCTATTACGCCTACATGTCTGCAACAGAACCCGGCGCAATGCTGCTGAGCCCTGGGCGGTTGCACTTGGCATTTGTGGTTGAGGAAGCCATGAAACTTGGCGTCGAGGGTATCGAGATGCTTACCCCCGCAAGCGACTACAAAATGGTGTGGACCGACACCGCGCGTCGGCTTGTCAATCTTGTGCTGCCCTTGTCAGCCAAGGGCCGCGTTCATGATGGGGTCTGGGAGGGCGCGGTGCGGCCGGCACTTAAGGCGTTGTTTTATGCACTGCCTGTTGGCTGGCGCCGCCGCGCTGTACCGATGGACGCGGCAGGGGCAGGCGATCAAGAGTGACGTTTCGACGGCGAGCAGTTCGCCCACAGACCGGTATCACTTGGCCGGTATTATTGGGCCAGTGTTATTGGGCCAGTGTTATCGGCCGCGTTTAAGCGGCATCGCGAGACTTGGCGACGCGATGGCGCAGCGGCTCGGTCGCCAGCAGATAAGCGAACATGATTGCGCTTTCGGCATAGCGCTTGGCCAAACGGCGCGGGTTGGTTGCTAAGCGCCACGCCCATTCCATGCCGTTGTCGCGCATGACTTTCGGCGCGCGGATCTGTTCGCCTGCCACAAAGTCGAGCGCCGCGCCGATGCAAACCATGCAGCAGGCCAATCCCTGCTTGCGGGCATACATCGCAAACACTTCCTGCTTCGGCGCCCCAAGCGCAACAAAACAGAACTTCGCGCCGGTGCGGCGGATCTTTTCGATAGCTGCATCTGCTTCCGGCCCTTGCGGATCGAAGTTGAGTGACGGAGACAGCGTGCCTGCAATATCGATCGTGCCTTCGGTTCTCAGGCTCAATTCATCGCCGACGCGGGCCATCACGCCCGGCGACGTACCAAACAGGAAAATCGGCAAATGATTTTCGGCGGCGGCATCAACCAGCGGCAGAAAAAGGTCGGCGCCGGTGGCGCGTTTCACCTGTGGGTCCTGCATGCGCGCAATCCAAGCGATCGGCCAACCATCGGCGGTGACGACATCTGCGTGATTATAGGCATCGCGAAATCCGGCGTCGCGCTGCAGCTTGACGACGTGATCGAGGTTGAGCGTGAAAACGGCAGATGGCGTGCCGGACTTGGCGAGCGCCAGCGCATCGCCAATCGCCGCGTGCAGTGTTGGTGAGGTGATTGCCACACCGCAGACACTGGCATACTCGCTTTTAGACGCACTCGACATGATAACTCCGGAACCCAAACTCTGTACTGTGGCGACGGCTTATGACTGCATGTCATAGGCCAAGTTACAATTTTCGACAAATGCGAGATATGCGGCATGCAGGCATTGAAAAGTTAATCCCGCCGGACGCGCCGGTTGCCGGCCGTGGTTGTTGGAATTAGCTCCGCCCGGAGAGTGGGGCGAAGGTCAGTACAGCGCCCGCGATCCGGTCGCGGACCGGCTGCAGGATCTCCATCACCTCGTCGATATCGGTGCGGCTTGTCGCGCCGGCCCGGGCCAGCACGAACACTTGGTTCGCCGCCGGTAGCAGCGTGGTCGATGCTTCATCATCCAGCAGCGCGCCAGCATCGATGAAAATCCAGTCGTAATCCTGGCTGATCAGGTTCAGGCCTGCCACCAAGCGGCGGCGCTGCTGGGTTTTCAGAGTTCTGAGATCAGCAAGCGCGATCGGCAGGAACGACAAACCGGAGCGGGCGTCGCGGGTGGTGATCTTGGTCAGGTGTTCCTTGCTGTCGAGGATCACGGTCGTCGATTTGCCGAGGTTTGCGGCGAAGACTTCCGACAACTCAGGATTGATCGATGTGGCATCGACGAGCAGCACGCGTTCGCCGGCCATTGCGGCACTGTAGGCGACGGCTAGAACCGAGGCCGAGTTGCCCGCATTGGCACGGGGCGAGGCAAACATAACCGTATTGGGACGGCCGGCCCGGCCCTGCGCTTTGATCTTGGACAGAAGCCGCAACACCGCCTGATGGAACGCGGCTGCGTCGCGATCTTTGCGCGAGCCGAGTGCGGCCAGCAAATCGCTGAACTGCACGCCATAGGGCAACGTTTCGCCGCTGGCGGCCGGTGTGCCGGTCTTGAGTTCCGGGAGAACGGAAACGGCAGCCAGCCCGGTCTGATCGGAAAATTCGCCGGGGGATTGAATGGACGTGCTTTCGCTTTCTCCCTTCAGCGCCCAGGCGCTGCCAATGCCAAGTCCTGACAACAGGCTCAGCGCCAGCACCAGGAAGGGCAAGGGCTTGGATGGCGATGACGGCGCCACCGGCGGGCTGATCACGCGGGCGTCAGGCGTCGAAATATTTTCTTGCTGCTGCGCTTCTTTGGCGCGGGCCAAGAATGTCTTCAACAGTTCACGGCTGGCCGCGACATCCTGGTCGAGTTCACGGGCCCGGATCTGTGCGGTGTTCAGCGTTGAAACTTCCTGCTTGGACTTTTCGATCTGAGCGGCAAGTTCCTTTTCGCGGTTTGTTGCGATCTGGAATTCGCTTTCGGCTGCGGACGCCACCCGCTTCAATTCGGCTGCGATCTGGGTCTTAACGGCATTCAACTGCGAGCGGACATCGGCCATCACCGGATGGCCCGGTTGCAGCTGACTGGAAAGAGAGGCTTCGCGGCGTGCAACCTGCGCATACTGTTCGCGCAGTTTGGCCATCAGGCCGGAGCGGCCGGCTTCACCGAGTACGTCCGGTTCGGCGCCCATTTTTAGCGCCGCCTGGACCTGATCGCGCCGGGCTTTGGCTTCGGCGGCGGCCGTGCGCGAGGCGACGAGCTCGGCATTCATTCGGGTGAGCTGCTGTTCGTTAACCACGCCGCCTTCGGATGTCAGGATTTTATTGGCCCGTTTGTAATCGTCGGCGCGCGTTTCAGCGAGGCGGACTTGGTCGCGCAATTCATCAAGCCGGGAATCGATTAATTGGCTGGCGCGCTGGGCGTCTGTGCGCTTGGTCCCGGTCTGATCGTCGAAATATGCGTCCACGACCGCTTGCGCGATCGCTGCAGCCGTCACCGGCGACGTCGCGGTCGCGGCAATATCAAGAACATAGGTCTTTTGCGCGCGGTTGACCTTGAGTGCCTTTTTCAGTGCCGCCAATGTGCGGTCTTCCACGCTCGCGTCGGTGTTTCCACGAACCAGTAGCGCACTCAGCGTCCGCATCAGCGGCGATTTGGGAGACGAGAATTCGGGATTGTTGGTGAGGTCGAGTTTGCCGATCGCATTTTTGAGAACGCCGTCGGATGTAATAATCGCAACCTGGCTCTCAAGGAGCGTCGTGTCTGATCCAATGCCGCCCGGCACCGCTTCATCGATTTTGCGTGAACGCGGATCAACAAACAGCGAGCCTGTTGCCGTGTACATTGGCGTTGCCAGCCACAGGTAGGTCAGCCCAAGCAGCAGCGAGGCTAAAGTCGCCAATAACAACCTGCGCTTGTTGAGAAGTAGCTTTTCCACAATTCGCCCGATTTCACTGCCGCCCGCCGGATGAAGATTTGAAAGACCGGCCGCCGTGCTGAAACGGCGCGCACCAAATTGAGGCAAGACGATGCTCGGACGCCAGCGTGCGGCATCCGGCGTTGTCCCGGACAGGCGATGGAGGCGTGGCGCCGACTGTGTCATTTTGCAACCTTACCGGATTGAATTTGCGCAGATTTTGCTGATGTTCACGATTGAATGCGCCAGTGGCGGCGGCGGTCAAACGCGGCACATCAGTCCGCTAACGGCTGGACTGCAATCCCCGTGCCTGAGATAAATCAATTGGTGAATTGCATAGCTGGGCTACAACTATTGGCCATTGACCTTCATATCCTAGTGTCGCAATCCGTCTGTAGGGAATGGGACCGGCAATGGACCTCAAAACGGCGCTCAGGGGCGTTGGAATAACAGTTATCGTCAGGGTGCGCTTTTAACTGACTGGTGAAGTCTTCATCTCCTGCGGCGAACAGTAGGCTAGACTTGAAGGGCATCACGGCGCGATTAAGTGGTTGCAATGTCTGATCAGGCGCGGCGGGGATCAGTGGAATTTGGCGGGTAATAACGTGTTTGGAAGTGTTGAGCGGACCAGAGTACCGGTGGCGGCAGGAGCGTCGCGTTTTGCGTTGTCGAGCACCGCATTCGCTGCCGCCGCATTCATCGTAGAGCTTGTCTTTATCGTTGCGACGGCCATCGTCACAGGCATCGCCTATCACTCCTTCGCGTACGGCTATCCCGGATCCATCGAACAATATGCCAATATCGGCGGCCTCGCCGGCTTCGTCTACGGGCTGACGTTTCTCATCCGTGACGAATACAGCGTCGAGAGTTTGCTTGAGGGACATCGCGTCAACACCCGCCTGTTTCTCGTTTGGAGCTTGGCTTTCGTCACGCTTGCGGCGATCGGCTTTCTGACCAAGAGCACAGCCGAGTTTTCGCGCGGTTGGCTGGTGCTGTTCTATGGCGCCGGACTGGTCGTGGTCGTGGCCCTCAATGCGGGCGTGCAGCGCAGCCTTGCAGCTTTGATTGATCGCGGTATCGTGCGCCGCCGCAAGTTGATGATTGTCGGCACGGAAGACGACGTCGCAAAACTGGAACGCGAAATTTCGGACGGTGCCGCGAGCGTCTATGTTGCCGCGCGTGCCATTGTTCCGGGCACCTATTGCGATCAGGCGTCGATCTCAGAGGTGCTTGAAAAGGCCGCCGCCAACGCCCGCGTTCTCGGGATTGAAGACGTGGTCATCTCAAGCGGGCTGTCGCGCCCTGATTTTCTCGACAGTTCCGTTGCCGCGTTCAGCTTGCTTCCTGTTGCCATCCATGTTGGCGCCGGCGGGTTGCTCAGCCGCTTCAAAGATGCCGAGGTCGCGCGGTTCGGCCGGGCGACCACGCTGTCGTTGACGCGCGAACCGCTCGGGCCGTTTGAAGCCATGACCAAGCGGGCTTTCGACGTGGCATCGTCGAGCATCGCACTGGTACTGTTAAGCCCGCTGTTCCTGGTCATTGCTGCACTCATCAAACTCGATACGCCCGGTCCGGTGTTCTTCCGGCAGCGCCGCCGCGGCTACAACCTGATTGAGTTCGGGATCTGGAAATTCCGCACCATGACGGTGCAGGATGACGGAGATGTTGTGGTTCAAGCCACGCGGAACGATGCGCGTGTGACGCGGCTCGGCCGGTTCTTGCGCAAGTCGTCGCTGGATGAGCTGCCGCAACTCTTCAATGTGCTGCGTGGGGAGATGTCTCTGGTTGGACCGCGCCCGCACGCAGTGGCTCACGACCGCTTCTTTGAAAAGCGCATCGCGCTCTATCCGCGCCGCCTCAATATGAAGCCAGGGATCACCGGCTGGGCGCAAGTCAACGGTTTCCGCGGCGCGACCGAAACTGACGAAGCCATGAGCAACCGCGTGGATCATGATCTCTACTACATCGACAACTGGTCGGTCGCCTTCGACATCTATATCGTCATGCTGACGGTCTTGTCGCGCAAGGCACAGCAGAACGCTCACTAGGGCCGCCAGTGTTACTTCCTGCGATAACCGTTTCAGTGCTCGCGGAATGTCCGCGCCAGCATATCCGTCAACGGCTTGAGGAAGTACGACAGGATCGAACGCGATTGCGTCTCCAAATAGACTTCCGCCGGCATGCCCGGCACGAGGCGGTGGCCGGTTTGCAGCTTCAAAAGTTCTGACGGTGGCACTTCCACTTGCGTCGTAAAGAACGCCTTGCCGTCCTTGTCGACAATTTCAGCTGCTGATACCGATTTCACCGTACCGCTGAGCCGTGGTGTGGTGTGGCTGTCAAACGATGAAAAACGCACGCTTGCCGGCTGGCCGGTGCGCACCTTGTCGATGTCTTGCGGCGTGATCTTGGCTTCGACCAGCAGCTTGCGGTCTTCAGGTATGATCTGCAAAAGCGTGCTGCCGGGCGGGATAACGCCGCCTTCGGTATGCACTGCGAGCGCGTGCACGATGCCGCCCGAAGGCGCGCGGATATCGGTCCGCGCCAGCTTGTCGGATATGGCTTTGCGAGTCTCAGTCTGCTCGGCAAGTGCCGCCTGGACTTTTTGCAGTTCTTCAGCGGCTTGCTGCGTATATTCCTTATCAACTTGCGCCAGGCGGGCTTCCGCTTCGGTGTGCGCCGATTTCAACTTCGCGAGTTGCGCCTTGAGATTGATCAGGTCGCCGCGGATGCGGACGTTCTCGCGCTGCAGCGGTCCGATCCGCTGCATGTTGACGAAGCCTTTGTCGAACAGCGGCTTGACGTTGGAGAGTTCAAGTTCGTTCAGCCCCAATTCCTTGGTGCGGGATTCGTGCTGGCCGAGCGCGCCGCTCATCTCGCTTTCGGTTTGCGTAATGCGCTGGTTCAAAACCTTTTGCTGGCCGATGTAGGCAGTGCGCCGTGCATCAAATAGTGCTTTTTGTGCGGAAAGGAGCTTCACGGTTTCTGGCGCCGTCAGGTCGATCGACGCTGGCGGTTCGAATGCCTCCTTGCGGTCGCGCTCGGCAACGAGGCGGGCTTCCTGGATGGCGTATTCGGAAAATTTGGCGTTCGTGGCCGCCATGCTGGCGCGCGCCTGCGTATCGTCGAGATGGACGAGCACGTCACCGTCTTTGACGCGGTCGCCGTTGTGGACCAGAATTTTTGAAACGATGCCGCCTTCCAAGTGCTGCACGGTTTTGTATTCGCCTTCGACCGAGACGGTGCCGCCCGTGACGACCGCGCCCGACACCGAGAACAGCAGCGAACCCAGCAGCATACCGCCGCACAGATAGGTGACGGTGCGCATGCCGTAGCGCACCCAGGGCTCGGTGGCGTGCCAATCGGTGTTGACGTCGGCGGGCGTTGCTGCGGCGCTGAAGAAGGACAAGAGTTTCATTATGCGGCGCTCCCGGCGGCGCGCACGGCCACGGCTTCAGCAGCGGTATCGGCAGCTTCGGCCGGTGTCGCGGTCCCGGCCGTCTGCTCGGCCGGCTTGTCGGTGGCGCGGCGGGCGGGCGTTGGGTTTTGGCCCTGGAACAATTTCATAACTTCGTTGCGTGGACCAAAGGCGCGTTGCTGGCCCTTTTCGAGCAGCAACAGCAGATCGGCTTTGCCGATGGCCTGCACGCGGTGAGACACAAGAATGACAGTCTGGCCGCGGGCGCGCATGCCATCGATCGCCGCTGACAAGGCTTCGTCGCCGAGACGGTCGAGGTTGGAATTGGGCTCGTCCAGAACGACCAGCGGCGGCGTGCTGAACAATGCCCGCGCCAGTGCGATGCGCTGGCGTTGACCGCCCGAAAGGTAAGTTGCGTAGTTGCCAAGCTCCGTCTCGTAGCCTTTGGGAAGGCCGAGGATCAGCTCATGGGCGTGGGCCTGCTTGGCGGCTTCGATGATTTGATCGTCGGTCGCATCCTCACGGAAACGGGCGATGTTTTGTTTCACGGTGCCGGAAAACAGCTCGACGCTTTGCGGCAGGTAGCCAATGTGCTTGCCTAGATCTTCCGGGTGCCATTGATCAAGCCGCGCACCATCCAGCAAAACCCCGCCACCGAAAGAAGGCCACAGACCGATGATGGCCCGGACAAGAGTTGATTTGCCTGACGCGCTTGGGCCGATGATCGCCAGCATCTGGCCGGGATTGGCGCGGAATGAAATGCCGTTGAGAATGATGTTGCGAGTTTCGGGCGCTGCGACGCGGATGTTTTGTACCTCCAGCACGCCCTTGGGGCGTGGCAGTTCGGTGCGGCTGCGCTCGGGCGGCGCGAAAGTCAGCACTTCCTCAAGTTTGTAATAGCTCTCACGCGCTTTGATGAAGCCGCGCCAATGGCCAATCACCTGTTCGACGGGGGCAAGTGCGCGGCCGAAAATGATGGTCGCGGCGATAATTGCGCCCGGAGAAATGGCACCTTGGATGGCAAGTCCTGCGGCAATTGCCAGCATCAAAGATTGCAGCAGCAAGCGCATGGCCTTCGTCACCGCAGACATGCCGCCGAGACGGTCTGACGCCAACAGCTGCCAACCGAGGCCTTCGCCGTTAAGCGTCTGCCAGCGGGCGCGATAGGCGCCAAGCATGCCCATGGCGGTGATCGCTTCAGCATTGCGCTGGCCGGTTTCTGCCATTTCCAAGCTTTTGCCGACCGCGTATCCCGCATGTTGAAGGGGGACGCGGCCGCGCTGTTCGCTCATCCAGGCAAGGCTGAGAAGGATGACGGTGCCGATGATCGCTGCAACACCCAGCATCCAGTGGGTCAGGAAGATCACGAACAGATAGACCGGCGTCCACGGCGTATCGAAAAAGGTGATCGGCGCAGGACCGGAAATGAACTGGCGGAAGCTATCGAGTTCACGCAGAGCAGGGCCAGCTGCACCTTGGGTCGCCAAACTTTTGCGAAGCGCCGCTTCAAAAATCCGGTCGCTTAAGCGTTGATCGATTTCGGCGCCGACGCGGCCGATGATGCGCGAGCGGGCCAACTCAAGCATGCCGATGATGCAATAGAGACCGGCGGTGATGGCCGAAAGCGCGATCAGCGTCGGGAACGAGCCGGACGACAAGACGCGGTCATAGACCTGCAACATGAAGAGAGGACCAGCCATCATCAGAATGTTGATGACGGCTGAGAAAAGGAACGTTGCATTCAACGCGCGCCGGCTGGCGGCAACCGCGTCTTTGACTTCGCTTTCGCGCGGGCTGAGCAACCAGGACAGAAAGATGCCGAACAATCCGCCTGACGACGCCGATGGCTTGGAGATCCTGCTGCGGGACGCGGATTTTTTTTGCGCCGGTGCTGCAATCTTTGGTGCGCGTGCAGGCGGCGTCTCTGGACCGCTGCCGAGCCTTGCCGCCAATGCGGCTTGGTTGGACCGGCTTTGAGGTGCAGGCTCTGCGGCCATGCGTGGCGCTATAGCTGCAACGGCTTCAGGCGTGGTCTTGGCGGCGGCAGCCTGATCGAGAGGATCACCGGCTGGGGCTGGATTTTCGTCAATCGATAACGAGGCGCCGTCATCACTGTCGCGTGCCGGCTCCTCGCCGTCGCGCTTGAAGCGTTCACCTGCCGGCGAGACGGTGATACCGGGACCGGGGTTCTGCAACAGGTCTTCGAGCCGCCGCATCGCTGCGGTCATGCGTTCGTTGTCCTGGTCCTGCTTGTCTTTGCGGCGCGCCACTGAACTGCCCTGCATGTATTGGTCCGGCAAAGCGTGGTTCTGACACAGCCCTGCCGTCCGGCTGTTCCGCCGGCCGAATCGAATGATCTCAGTTTCGGGCCGAGACTGTGAGGAATTGTTTAACCAGCGCCACTCGGGCGGCTGGCGTGGTCGCTGAGCAACGCATGAAATTGCGCGTTGTGTACCTGCAATGCGGCTGGATATTAACGCCGCGTTAGCTATTCTCAGCAAATATTAGCGGATCGTTTACCGGGAGCTTGGCTGGCTTCACCAGTCCCGGATGTTGAGGAGTAGAGTAATGCGTTTGAAATGCCTCTTGGCTGTCGTCCTGGCGATCTTGTCGCTTGGGTCTATTGCCGCCCCCCAATCCGCGTCCGCCTTCCATTGGGACCGCCCCGATCAGCCGGCCGGCTGGGGACGTCTGCGCACGGTTCGCCACTGGGTCTACCGTCCGGCCTACAACCACGTCTATCTCAAGCATGGTGTGACCGATCCTTACGCCTACCGTTATGTGCCGCGCGGGTATTACCCCTACTACAACTCCAATTATTGGGGCGCGCGCCGCGTCAAGCGCTTCAAGGGTGTGCTGCCGCCGTACTACGCGGCTTGGGGTTCTCCGCGCCGTCATTACCGGCACGTTGAATGGCACAACCGCCACTATGGTGGCCATCGCCGCGGCAACTGGTAATCGGGCGGTTTGAGCAGAATCCGTTTTCTTGAATGTGGCATGAATATCGCGAAAAACGCGTGTTCATGCCGCATTCATGTGGTGTCGGTGACTATCAAGACATTCGATGATGCGGAGGCGTCGTCACTGGATTTGACTGTCAACCGCTGCGCGATGCGCGGCCCCTAGACTGGAGGGAGAGACACCCATGTTCAAGAAACTCACGCACGCATTGATGGCACTCACCATGATGTTTGGACTTGCCGTCACATCGGCACCGCAGGCGGAAGCGCGCCGCGGTCATGGCCTTGGTGTCGGTATTGCTGCCGGTATTATCGGTCTTGGAATTCTTGGCGCTGCTGCCAATGCACGCGGATATCCGCATCGCTCATATTCGGCCTATGATGATGGCGGCGAATGCTACCGGGGCCAGCGCGAATGCCACTGGTCGGGCCGCCGCTGCTTTGAAAACCGTTGGGGCGATACGGTCTGCCGCGGTGGACGTTACGTCTGCGAACGGCCACTGATTTGCGAATAAGCGTTGCGTTGCCCCTGATGCGATCTTGAACGCCGGAGAACCGCTCCGGCGTTTTTTTATGTGCGGTTTGCCGGCTATTTGCGCGCGATCCGCGCCAGAGCTGCGGTGTGCAGCGCGACTGCCGCCGCATTCGAGACGTTGAGGCTCGCAATCGGCCCATCGGTGGTGATGCGGGCCAGCACATCGCAAGTCTTCTGCGTCAGTTCACGTAAGCCCTTGCCTTCAGCCCCCATGACCAGCGCCACCGGCCGCGAGGTCCAGTCGGTGTCCTCGATCGCTGTCTCAGCTGTGCCGTCGAGCCCGATCAGTGTGAAGCCCGCATCTTTGAGTTCGCGCAGCGTGTTCGATAGATTCTGCACAAGCGCCACGGGCACGAGTTCGAGCGCACCCGACGCCGACTTGGCGAGAACGCCGTTGAGCGGTGGACTGTGCCGCCGCGTCATCACAATACCGGCCGCACCGAAAACGGCGGCGGAACGCAAAATGGCGCCGACGTTGTGCGGATCGGTGACTTGATCGAGAACCAGCAGCGGGCGGCCATTGGCATTCTCGGCAAGATCGACAAACTCCGGTTCCGGCAGTTCTTCAGTTTCGAGCATTGCTCCTTGATGGACGGTGTCAGCCCCAAGGATCCGGTCGAGATCGCGCGGCGACGTGTACTCAATCGGATGCGTCAAAGGCCCCATCGCTTCAATCAGGCGGCGTTCGGCGTTTTCGGTTAGCACCAGCCGCTTGATTTTGCGCGCCGGGTTGCGCAGCGCCGCTTCGACGGCGTGCATGCCAAACAGCCGCAACGGGCCGTCGTCGCCAGCGCCGGCGTTTGCCATTTCCGGTTTGCCGCGGCCGTGGTGACGGGTGCGGTCGAATCGCTGGCCTTCAGCGCCGGTTGCGCGATTGCCGCCAGGCTTTCCGCGCCACGGCTTCTTAGACGGTTCTTTGCTCAGGGCAGGCCTCAAAAAATGCTGAAAAGCGCGATTCCGCCAGCTTCCTCGCCGGCACTGTCGCAGGGAGGCGGACCTTGCCGCTTTTCTGATTGACAGGGAAGGGCTTCCCCGAACATAAACCGGCCAGGGCCCCGCCTCGACTGGCGGGGCACTTTCGTTTGGACTTGGCCTGCCCGTTGTCATGGGTGGCCGGTCTTGGCGGTACGGAGAGGTGCCCGAGTGGTTAAAGGGGACGGACTGTAAATCCGTTGGCTACGCCTACGCTGGTTCGAAACCAGCCCTCTCCACCACCGTCCTCGCTGGCAGCCAATGGGCGTTGCCGCTTGGGACAGGTGGCCAGCGGACCGGATGACCGGCCGCAATACCTGCAATTCTAAACAGATCGTCTGGCAGATCGTTTCGTTTTGCAGATCGTCCGGCGCGCCGCGCTGCTCGTCCGTCTAATTTTCGCACATGCTGCTTCTTGTGTCTGCTGCCATACGCGCGCGCTGTGGCCGTGGCCTGTCTGACGCGTGCGCGGCAAAAGGTGCCACACAAGAAAAAATGTTTCCTCACAGTTGATTTTCGTTGGCGTCTCGATTAGCGTTCTTGAAACGCACTTCAACGGCGAGGCAGGCAACGCATGTGTGGGATCGTCGGTCTTTTTCTCAAGGACAAGGCGCTTGAGCCGCAGCTTGGCGCAATGCTGTCGACCATGCTCGGCACGATGTGCGAGCGCGGTCCGGACTCGGCCGGCTTCGCAGTCTATGGCGCGCCAAGTTCCGGCAAGACCAAGATCACTTTGCAGTCGGCGGCGCCCGATAAGGATTTTGCTGGTGTCGTCGCGGCGGTTCGCCAGTCATGCGGCGTAGATGCCAGCCTCACCGTCAAATCCACGCACGCGGTGCTGACCGTGCCGTCAGATAAAGCCGATGTGATCGCGGCAATGCTGCGCGCCGATCATCCGTCGCTGCGCATCATGGGGATCGGAGAAACAATCGAGATCTACAAAGAGGTGGGATACCCGACCACCGTTGCCCGCCAGTTCGATCTTTCCACTATGTCCGGAACGCACGCTATTGGCCACACCCGGATGGCAACGGAATCCGCCGTGACGACGCTCGGTGCCCACCCGTTTTCGACAGGGCCCGATCAATGCCTCGTGCATAACGGATCGCTTTCCAACCACAATAGTCTGCGCCGCCAGTTGAAGCGCGACGGCATGACCTTTGAGACCGAGAACGATAGCGAGGTCGCCGCCGCCTATTTGACGTGGCGCATGACGCAAGGGCTGAATCTCGGCGAAGCGCTTCACAAAAGTCTCGATGATCTCGACGGATTTTTCAATTTCGTTGTCGGCACCAAGAACGGCTTCGGCGTGATCCGCGATCCGATTGCTTGCAAGCCGGCGGTGATGGCCGAAACCGGTGATTACGTGGCGTTCGGCTCGGAATACCGGGCGCTCGTCAACCTGCCGGGCATCGACAAAGCGCGGGTGTGGGAGCCCGAACCCGCGACCGTCTATTTCTGGGAACGCTGAGCGAGGTGAGAGACAGAATTATGAGAACCATCGATCTCGCAACCACGCCGCTGCGTGAGTTAAATTCAGAGCTGCATCGCCAATCGGACGGCAGCAATGAGCCGGCCTTTGAAGTCTTGAATCCGCGCGGCGCACACGCGATTGCGGTTGGCGTCGATGCGCCGATAGCCATCAATGTCAAAGGCAGCGTAGGATATTATTGCGCCGGCATGAATAAGAAGGCGGCGATTACCGTGCATGGCTCGGCGGGGCCCGGCGTTGCCGAGAACATGATGTCCGGCAAAGTCGTGATCAAAGGCGACGCCAGCCAATATGCGGGCGCAACCGGACGCGGCGGATTGCTGGTGATCGAAGGTAACGCGTCGTCGCGCTGCGGCATTTCGATGAAAGGCATCGACATCGTCGTCAAGGGCAATATCGGCCATATGTCGGCATTCATGGCGCAATCGGGAAGTCTTGTTGTGCTTGGCGACGCGGGTGATGCGCTCGGTGACTCGATCTATGAGGCCAAGCTGTTCGTGCGCGGCAGCGTTAAAAGCTTAGGCGCCGATTGCATCGAAAAAGACATGCGTCCCGAGCATCATGAAGCGCTGGAAAAGCTTCTCAAATCCGCCGGTCTCGGCGATGTCAAACCCGGCGAGTTCAAGCGCTATGGTTCAGCGCGCAAGCTCTACAACTTCAACGTCGACAACGCGGATGCCTATTGATGAGCTATCAAAACCCGCCGACCACTCCGCGCACGTCGTGGACGTTTGATGACTATACGCTGTCGGAAATCCGCCGTGCGGCTGCAACCGGCATTTACGATATCCGTGGCGGTGGCGCAAAACGCCGGGTGCCGCACTTCGATGATCTGTTGTTTCTTGGTGCATCGATCTCGCGCTATCCGCTGGAAGGGTATCGCGAGAAGTGCTCGACGTCGGTCACGCTCGGCACGCGTTTTGCGAAAAAGCCGATTGAACTGAAAATCCCGATCACGATTGCGGGCATGAGCTTTGGTGCGCTCTCAGCGCAAGCCAAAGAAGCGCTCGGCCGCGGCGCGTCGATTGCCGGCACGTCAACGACAACCGGGGACGGCGGAATGACGCCGGAAGAACGCGGCCAGTCAAAGACGCTCGTCTATCAATACTTGCCGTCGCGCTACGGCATGAACCCCGACGATCTTCGCAAAGCTGACGCGATTGAAGTTGTCGTCGGTCAAGGCGCCAAGCCCGGCGGCGGCGGCATGTTGTTGGGGCAAAAAATCTCCGACCGCGTCGCCGAAATGCGCAACCTGCCGAAGGGTATCGATCAGCGTTCCGCTTGCCGTCATCCCGATTGGACCGGGCCCGACGATCTCGAAATCAAAATTCTCGAACTGCGCGAAATCACCAATTGGGAAAAGCCGATCTACATCAAGATCGGCGGCACGCGGCCATACTATGACGTGGCGCTTGCCGTCAAAGCGGGCGCTGATGTTGTGGTGTTGGATGGGATGCAGGGCGGCACCGCGGCAACGCAGGAAGTGTTCATTGAGCATGTTGGACTGCCAACGCTCGCGTGCATCCGCCCGGCGGTGCAAGCGCTGCAGGATTTAGGCATGCATCGCAAGGTGCAGTTGATCGTGTCGGGTGGCATCCGCACCGGCGCGGACGCAGCCAAAGCACTGGCGCTTGGAGCCGACGCGGTTTCGATTGGCATCGCAGCGCTGGCGGCGTTGGGCGATAACGATCCGGCACATGAGGATGAGTATCGCAAGCTCAATACGACGGCTGGCAGTTATGATGATTGGCACGAGGGGCGTGATCCGGCAGGCATCACAACGCAAGATCCAGATTTGGCGATGCGCCTTGATCCGGTGCGCGCGGGCCGCCGTCTCGCCAACTATTTAAAGGTCATGACGCTCGAAATCCAAACCGTTGCGCGAGCGGCGGGGCACAACAACATCCACAACCTCGAACCGGAAGATCTTTGTGCGCTGACGATGGAAGCGGCCGCCATGGCGCGCGTGCCGCTCGCAGGCACCAGCTGGATCCCAGGCTTTCAGCAGGGCGGCGGATTCTAATCCCGCTCTGGACCGCAATAGACGGATATCATTTTGAACGGCAAGGACACGCGCATGACCCAGGATCTGGCTTCACTTGCCCGCGAACGCGGCGTTCGATACTTCATGATCTCATACACCGATCTGTTCGGCTATCAACGCGCCAAACTGGTGCCAACGCAAGCCATCGCCGATATGCAAAAGGACGGCGCGGGCTTCGCGGGCTTTGCGACCTGGCTGGATTTGACGCCGGCGCATCCCGATCTTTTCGCGATGCCGGATCCATCGTCCTTCATTCAATTGCCGTGGAAGCGCGACGTGGCTTGGGTCGCGGCTGATCTGGTGATGGAGGAAAAGCCGGTCGCACAAGCGCCGCGCGTCGTCTTGAAAAAAGTCATGAGTGACGCGGCTAAAGAAGGCCTTTTCGTCAAGACCGGCGTAGAGTGCGAATTCTTTTTGACCAAGCCGTGCGGCTCGATGATTTCGGATGATGCGGACCGCGCAACCAAGTCGTGCTACGATCAGCAAGCCTTGATGCGCCGCTATGATGTAATTGCTGAAATCTGCGATGCGATGCTCGAACTCGGCTGGGGCCCCTATCAAAACGATCACGAAGATGCCAACGGCCAGTTTGAAATGAACTGGAACTTCGACGACAGCCTGATCACGGCGGACCGTCACGCATTCTTCAAGTTCATGGCCAAGTCGATTGCCGAAAAGCACGGCCTGCGCGCAACGTTTATGCCCAAACCCTTCATGGGCCTGACGGGCACAGGTTGCCACGCTCATATCTCGGTCTGGGACCAGGCGGGCAAGGTCAATATGTTTTACGACCCGACTGAGGAACTGGGCCTCTCGAGCCAGGGCTACAATTTCCTTGGCGGTATCATGCGCCACGCCGAAAGTTTGTCGGCCATCACCAACCCGACGGTCAACTCGTACAAGCGCATCAACGCGCCGCGCACGGTGTCGGGTGCAACGTGGGCGCCGAACACGGTCACGTGGACCGGCAACAACCGCACGCACATGGTGCGCGTGCCGGGCAAGGGCCGGTTTGAACTGCGCTTACCCGACGGCGCGGCCAACCCATACCTGTTGCAAGCCGTGATCATCGCGGCCGGTCTCAACGGCATTCACAAGAACGCCGATCCGGGTAAGCGGCTCGATATCGACATGTACCAGCTCGGCCATACCGTGAAGGACGCGCCGAGGCTGCCGCTTAATCTGCTCGACGCTCTGCGCAACTTTGAGAAGGATGTGGAATTGAAGCAGATGCTGGGCGAGGAATTTGCATCAGCCTACATCAAGCTCAAGACCACTGAGTGGAATGCCTATACCTCGCACTTGACCGAATGGGAACGCGAGAACACCCTCGATATTTGAAACGGCTTTAAGGTTCGGATCGCGATATGGCGGCGGGCGGTTATTCGATTTTCTCGGTTCTGCGCGAAGCGCTGCGCGGCCACACCGGATGGGGTCCTGCGTGGCGAGATGCAGCGCCCAAGCCTGCCTACGACATCGTCATCATTGGCGGCGGCGGGCATGGCTTGGCAACCGCTTACTATCTGGCCAAGGAATACGGCGAAGCGCGCATTGCGGTTGTCGAGAAGGGCTGGATTGGCGGTGGCAACGTCGGCCGCAATACAACAATCGTGCGCTCCAACTATCTGCTGCCCGGCAACATCCCGTTCTATGAATTGTCGATGAAGCTCTGGGAAGGCCTGGAGCAGGACATCAATTACAACGCGATGGTCAGCCAGCGCGGCATTCTCAATCTCTATCATTCGGATGCGCAGCGCGATGCCTATGCGCGGCGTGGCAACGCGATGCGGCTGCATGGCGTCGATAGCGAATTGCTGGATCAGAGCGCGGTGCGGCGCATGTATCCATTCCTCGATTTCGAGAACGCGCGCTTCCCCATCCAAGGCGGACTGATCCAGCGCCGCGGCGGCACGGTGCGCCACGATGCGGTTGCCTGGGGATACGCGCGCGCCGCTGACCGGCGTGGGGTCGATATCATTCAAAATTGCGAAGTGACTGGCTTTCGCACGGACGGTAATCGCGTCAGCGGCGTTGAGACGACGCGCGGTTTTATTCAAGCGGGCAAGGTTGGATTGGCGGTTGCTGGCAATTCGTCACGCGTGGCGGCGATGGCCGGAATGCGCCTGCCCATCGAAAGCCACGTGCTGCAAGCCTTTGTCAGTGAATCGATCAAGCCGTTTATCGATGGAGTCGTGACGTTTGGCGCCGGCCATTTCTACATCAGCCAGTCTGACAAGGGCGGTCTCGTATTCGGCGGCGACCTCGACGGCTATAACAGCTATGCGCAGCGTGGAAATATGCCGGTGGTTGAAGATGTTTGTGAGGGCGGCATGGCATTGATGCCGCGCATCGGCCGTGTGCGGCTGTTGCGCTCGTGGGGCGGCATCATGGATATGTCGATGGACGGCAGCCCCATCATCGACCGCACCGGTATCGAGGGTCTCTATCTGAATGCCGGTTGGTGTTATGGCGGCTTCAAGGCGACGCCCGCGTCGGGCTTGTGCTTTGCCCATTTGATTGCGCGCGGCGAAGCGCACGCCGTCGCCAAGGCCTACAGGCTTGACCGCTTTGCAACCGGCCACGCCATCGATGAAAAGGGGATGGGCCCTTATCCGCACCTGCACTAGTGACGTTTCGCAATTGAGGAATAGCCTATGCGGTTCAACTGTCCCTGTTGCGGTGAGCGCGGCGCCGAGGAGTTCGTCTATCATGGCGATGCAGCCGCGACGCGGCCTGATGCAAATTCGCCGACCGCAATGGCCGACTTTATTGCCTACACGTATGAGCGGACGAATGCCGCCGGTGTTCACCGCGAACTCTGGTATCACGCCGCCGGATGCCATCTTTGGCTGGTCGTCGCGCGCAACGTCATGAACCACCAGATCATCTCTGTTGCGCGTGCGCGCGATGTGGCGCTGGCACAGACTGCGCAAGCTACCTGCGGCGCCCAATCGAACGGAGGCACATGATGCCGTTTCAACGTCATCGCATGCCGGTGGGTGGCTTGATCGACCGCAGCCGCAAGATCCGCTTCGCCTTCGACGGCGTGAACTATGCGGGCTATGCCGGCGATACGCTGGCGTCGGCTTTGCTCGCCAACGGCGTCAAGCTGACCGGGCGCTCGTTCAAGTATCACCGTCCGCGCGGCATTATGAGTGCCGGGTCGGAAGAGCCCAATGCGCTGGTTGAACTGCGTACCGGCGCGTATCGCGAGGCCAACACAAAAGCGACGACAATTGAAATTTTTGAAGGCCTGAAAGCGTCGAGCCAGAACCGCTGGCCATCATTGGCGTTCGATGTGATGGCCATCAACTCGCTTCTGTCGCCAGTGTTTGTGGCGGGATTTTACTACAAGACCTTCATGTGGCCGGCGGCATTGTGGGAGAAATTATACGAGCCGCTGATCCGCCGCGCCGCAGGGCTTGGCCGCGCATCTGCACAGTCTGATCCGGATACTTACGAAAAGGCCACGGCTTTTTGTGATGTGCTGGTGATCGGCGGGGGCCCAGCCGGTTTATCAGCCGCGTTGCAGGCCGGCCGGTCCGGCGCGCGCGTTCTGCTGGCCGATGAAAATGCAACGCTTGGCGGGCGCGCCATTGATGACGGCGCGGATATCGATGGTCTGCCGGCCGCGCAATGGGTTTCATCCGCGATCACTGAACTGGCGTCGTTGAAAAACGTGCGGGTATTCAAGCGCACGACGGTCTTTGGTGCCTACGATGGCGGAACGTTTGGCGCCGTAGAGCGCGTCAGCGATCACTTGGCAAAAGCGCCAACCGGCCAACCCCGGCAGCGGCTCTGGCATGTCGTCGCCAAACAGTCGATTGTTGCAGCGGGAGCAACAGAACGGCCGATTGTATTTGCGAATAACGATCGCCCTGGTGTGATGCTGGCAGGAGCCGTGCGCACATATATCAATCGTTATGGCGTACGCCCCGGACAGCGCGCGGTGGTGTTTGCCAACAACGATTATGCGGCCAGCACCGTTGCGTCTCTGAACAAGGCGGGCGTTGATGTCGTGGCGCTGGTCGATAGCCGCGAAACGCCGAGTGAGGGTGTCCGCGCAATTCTCAATGCCCGGGGCACGCGTCTGATTTCTAGCGCGGTGATCTCCAGCGTTTCAGGAAAGCTGCGCGTTAAAGGCGTTACCGTGCGCACCGCGGACGGGCGCACCGAAACGCTCGCCTGCGATCTGGTTGCGATGTCGGGTGGATGGACTCCCAATATTCAACTGACAACCCACCTTGGCGGCAAGCCGGTTTGGTTGGATGCTATCGGCTCGTTTGTGCCGGGCAAGCTACCACCCGGTATGTCGGCCGCGGGCGCTGCATCGGGGGCCATGGGTTTGCGGGACGCGCTTGAGAGCGGGCTGGCGAGCGGCAGCGCTGCGGCACGCGCCGCAGGTTTCACGCCCGCCGCTTCAGTAGTACCGCGTGTTGAAAACGACAGCTCAGCTTTCGCGCCGTTGTGGCGCGTTGATGGTGGACGCGGCAAGGCGTTTGTCGACATGCAGAATGACGTGGCGGTGGGCGATATCGAACTCGCCAACCGCGAGGGCTTCCGTTCGGTTGAACACTTGAAGCGCTACACGACGCTTGGCATGGCAACCGATCAGGGACGGACTGCCAACGTCAACGCGCTTGCGATCATGGCCGGATTGACGGGCAAGCCGATTCCAGAGACCGGAATGACGATGGCTCGCCCGCCGTACACGCCGGTGGCGATTGGTGCGTTTGCCGGTCATCATCGCGGCAAAGCCTTCAAAGCCACCCGGCGTCCGCCATCATATGCGTGGTCGAAAGAGCAGGGCGCGGTTTTTGTCGAAACCGGTTTGTGGCTGCGGCCGGGTTTTTTTCCGCGCGCCGGCGAGACCGATTGGCTGCAGACCGTGACGCGCGAGGTCAATACCGTGCGCAACGCGGTTGGCGTTTGCGATGTGTCGACGCTCGGCAAAATCGACGTGCAGGGGCGCGACGCGGCGGCGTTTCTCGACAAGCTCTATATGAACGGCATGAAGTCGCTGGCCATTGGCCGGGCGCGCTATGGCTGCATGTTGCGCGAAGACGGTATGCTGATGGACGATGGCACCGTCGCGCGGCTTGGCGAAAACCACTACGTCGTGACCACAACGACCGCCAACGCCGTCAAGGTCTCGCAGCACATGGAGCTTTGCCAGCAGTGGCTCTGGCCGGAACTCGATGTGCAGATGATTTCGGCAACCGAACAGTGGGCGCAATATGCGGTTGCCGGGCCGAAGTCGCGCGGGCTTCTACAGCGCGTCGCCGACCCGGCCTTCGATATTTCAGATGCTGCATTCCCCTATATGCAATCCGGCGTGATCAGTGTGCTCGGCGGAATCAAGGCGCGATTGTTCCGCCTGTCGTTCTCCGGCGAGCGCGCCTATGAGATCGCGGTTCCAGCACGCTTTGGCGACGCGCTGATCCGCCGTTTGATGGAGGCCGGCAAAGACCTCGGCGTTTGCGCTTACGGCACCGAAGCGCTCGGCGTGATGCGCATCGAAAAGGGTCATATCAGCGGGCCTGAATTGAACGGCACGACCACTCCGCACGATGTTGGCCTTAGCGGTATGGTCTCGACAAAGAAAGATTTCATCGGCCGTGTTTTGGGCGGGCGTCCCGGGTTGATTGATCCGGATCGTCCAGCGCTTGTTGGGCTGCGGCCCGTGGATCGCACGGAGCGGCTCCGCTCAGGCGCGCACTTTCTGGGGCGGCATGCCAGCGCAACGGCTGGCAACGATGAAGGCCATATGACGTCGGTCGCGTATTCGCCGTCGCTCGGCCATTGGATCGGATTGGGCCTGTTGAAGCGCGGTCCGCAACGGACGGGCGAGATTGTCCGGGCTTATGACCCGGTGCGCAGTGGCGACACGCTGGTTGAAGTGGTTGCGCCGTGCTTCATCGATACGGCAGGGGAGAGATTGCGTGGCTGACCAGGCTTTGGCGGCGCAGTCCGCGTTTTCTGAATTAAAGCCTGTGCAAAGTGCGGCGCTCAGCATTGAGGTGCGCGACGGCTTGACGATTGCCAGCATTGCGGCGGGGAAGGGCAAAGCGGCAGACGTACGCGCGGTGATGCAAAAAGCTTTCGGCATCGATCTTCCGGATAGGCCGCTGCGCGTTGAAGGCGGCGGCATCTCTGTGATCTGGCATGGGCCTGATCAATGGCTGGCGATTGCACCACGCGGCGCCGGAGACCGGGATCTCGAAAGCGAGTTGGCGGCTCTGCTCGATGGCATTGCCGCTGTCACCGATCAGTCGGATGGGCGCGCGGTCGTGCGTCTATCGGGTAGCTGCGTGCGCGACGTGCTCGCCAAGGGCGTGCCGGTTGATTTGCATGCCAGCGCGTTTGCCAGCAACGGCGTGGCAATTACGCATGCCAGCCACATTGGCATCGTGCTCTGGCAAATCGATGAAACACCAACTTTTGAAATCGCTCTGTTCCGGTCGTTCGCCGATAGCTTTGCCCATTGGCTGGCGCATGCGTCGGTTGAGTTTACGGCCGGGTGAGCCGCCGTGAACTTATCAGCGCCGCTGATAGATGATGATTGATAGGTACGTGGCCGGCAGTTTGACCAAACGCTCGGGGCCATGCAACTCGGCTGAATCGAACATGATCGAGTCGCCGGGTGTGAGGAGATAGCTGCGCTCACCGTGGGCGTAAGATACTTCGCCGCTCAGCATGTAAATGTACTCAATGCCTTCGTGGCGGAATTCGGTATAAGCCTCGGCGTCGGTGTTCAGCGTGATGATGTAGGGCTCGACGGCGATGTTGCCACTCAGCGATTGACCGAGCAGTTGGTAGTTGTGGCCAACCTTGGTGCCGCGGCGGCGGATTGCAACGCCTTCAGTCTTGCGCACATAGGAACATCCGCGTCCGCCTTCGAACGCGGCCAGCAGCATTGTCAGCGGCAAATTCAATGCGGATGCCAGGTACTGCAGGGTCGAGAGCGACGGCGAGATCTGGCCGTTCTCGATTTTCGACAACATGCCGGGTGATATTTCCGCCGCGGTTGCCAGTTCGGCGACGGTCAACCCTGCGCGCTTTCTGTAATCGCGCACCTGTGTGCCGATGGCATCTTCGAGTGTGCGCGCTACGATGTCGGGCGCGCCGGAGCCGGTGGTCAGGGATTTCGGCATCGAGACGCCGCGCGGCTTTTTAGGCAGGGCCATAGTGGTCCTCGTGACAATCGGTGGTGCAGTCGCGCGAATTACAGGGCCATCTGTGTGGGGACGGATTGGCCGCAGTCTAAGAGACCAATCAGGCGGAGCGCATCCGGTCAATCGCGTTTTGTAGTGGTGGTGCGCGGGTAGGTTGCCCGCCGGAATTCCCAACAGAGCCATAGTTGGGGCAATCGGCGTCAAGTGGCGAGAGAAATTGGCGAAGCCGTTCAAAATAGTGCATGCAAAACAATGTGCTAGAGGAATGCGGAGCCCAAACAAGTCCGGCGCCTACAAGCCGGGCGGGTGGAAGCGGGCAGGACATCGCAGCATGTGGGCTCAGGCGGCGGTAAATGCCGGTGAATTTAACCTCGCCCGCCACTCGCCTCTATTCTCCGGCACAGTCGCCGGGTTAAAGGTCATCGTGCTGACACCTGCTTCGCTGAATCGGGTGGAGATGCAACGTCCGGAGACGCTTCTATGGTTGATAATCTGTTCCTTCTTGCTGTTGCCGCATTGGGATTTGGCCTGTCGCTGGCGACGTACCGGCTGTTTGCCCGCTCGAATGGCTGGCCGATGGGCGCCCTGCAGTCGGATTTGCCGGTTGTGCCGGTGGCGATCGGCATTGCGGGCCTGCTGGCCGGCTTGGCGTTCGCGTCGGCGCGCGGTTATGAAGACGGCGGTCTGGTCATTATCGGGTTTGGCATTGTGCTGGCGGCGGTCTGGACCGGGTTCCTGCGCGTTGGCTCGCAGATTGGCCTGTTCATTGTACCGGTTGTCACATTTCTTTTGCTGCTCGGCTGGCTGTCAGTGCCGCTTGGTTATGCCGAACGCAAATGGGCGACCGAACAGCCGTCAGAAACTTTGAAACGGCGCGGCCTCATAAAGCCCGACTCGCTGCCAGCTCCGGGTGCGGGCACTGATTCTAGTCAGCCCGCCGGGTCCCCGGTCCGCTAACCGCCTTGGTCTAAGGTCGCCCTCAGTTGGTCAGGATTTTTGTCGCACCCCGCTTGGCTTCATGCCTGGCGGGGTGAATTACTTGCGCGCCCTGCGTCAACGCTTGCGTGGTCAGACTTATCCTCGTACTGGACCGGGTGAATGCTGGAGGGTTAATGTCGCCCGCGCCTTGAGATTCTCGCCGTCACGATCGTGAAACTTATCCCCGCCCCGGGTAGGCCACGGTACACTCCATGCGTCCTGAGTACTCGAATTGAGGAGCCTCTTATGGCCGTTCGCCGCCTGCACCCGGAACAACCGGCACATTTCGCCTTTACGGCTGAAAATGAAGCGTGGGCGCGGGCGCGGATTGCCAAGTATCCCGAGGGTAAGCAGGCAGCCGCCATCATTCCGCTGTTGTGGCGGGCCCAGGAGCAGGCAGGCTGGTTGCCTGAACCGGCCATCCGCTATGTCACTGATATGCTGGGCATGGCCCACATCCGCGGCCTCGAAGTGGCGACATTCTATACAATGTTCCAGCTGTCGCCGGTCGGCAGCAAGGCGCACGTGCAGGTCTGCGGCACCACACCCTGCATGCTGCGCGGATCGAATGATCTGGTCGACGTCTGCAAGAACCGCATCGCCCACCACCAGCATGAGCTGAACGGCGACGGCACGTTGTCGTGGGAAGAGGTCGAGTGCCTCGGCAATTGCGCCAACGCACCGATGGTGCAGATCGGCAAAGATACCTTCGAAGATTTGACGCCGTCGTTGCTCGAAGCGGTGATCGATGGGTTCGTCAGGGGCCAGCCGCCGGTTCCGGGCTCGCAGACCGGGCGCACCGCGTCTTGCCCCGAAGGTGGCGCGACCACGCTTACCGACGCTACGCTGTATGACGGCTCAGGCATCGGCGCTTGGAAGAAGCGGTTTGAAGACGCTGGCCCGCCGCCGTCCGTGTTGCCGTTGGACGTCGCGACCGGCGCTACACCTCCCGCAGCCGCTGTGACAGCCGCCGCTGCAACTGTGGCGGCTGTAGCAGCTGCGGCTCCGGGGGCACCCGCAGCGCCGGCCATTCATCCCGCCGCCCTGACAGCGATGGCCAACGCCGGTCTTGTTAAAGAGTTGAACGAGCGCGGCGGCGGCAAAGCATTGTCCGCTGACGAGCTTGAAAAAATGAAATCGTCCACTGTGCTGCAGGCGCCGCAGTTTTTGAGCGCTGCAGGAGCAGCGGCAACGACGAGCGATGCCAAGCCGGAACTTTTGTCGGCACCGCGCGACGGCAAGGGTGATGATCTTGGTCTGATCTGGGGCGTCGCCGAAAAGCTCGCCGAGAAACTGAACGGCATGGGCATCTGGCATTTCGATCAGATCGCCAAGTGGACGCCGGCCAACGTCGCATGGTTCGAAAGCCAGATGGATGGCTTCAAGGGCCGCATCGACCGCGACAAATGGATCGAGCAGTGCCAAAAGTTGGCGTCGGGCTGGCGGCCGGACGGCAACGTCGGCGAACGGCCAAAGGGGTGAGCGATGAGTGATATGCCTCCAGCCCCGGCGAAGACCGGCGGCAAAATCAAGCAGACGATTTCAAGCGCGCCCTGGGTGCGCGTGATGCGTCTGATCATTGCAGCGGTGGCGGGCGTTTTGCTGTATCACGCGGCGACGCGGTTTATGGCGGGCCACCTGTCGCCAACCGATAGCTGGCTTGTGGGCATGATCGGCACGCTCGGCTTGTCGGCGCTGATCGAAGCAATCTGGCCGGAAGGCGATCACGCGCTGTTGCAGTTCTGGTGCCTGACGACGCTCTCCGCATCCGCGCTCGTCTCGTGGGCAGCTGGTGGCGAAAAGTGGATTGGAATTCTGGGCGCGGTTCTCCTCGCCATCAGTTTCCTGATTGCAGCCGGAGTTTCGGCGGGAAGGCGTGCTGACGATGCTGCATGATCACGACCGTATTTTCCGCAATCTCTATGGCTTCCATGATGCGGGCCTCAAGGGCGCGATCCGGCGTGGCGCGTGGGATGGCACGAAGCTGTTCATCGATAAGGGTCACGACTACATCATTGATGAGGTGAAGAAGTCAGGGCTGCGCGGACGCGGCGGCGCCGGATTTCCGACGGGCCTGAAGTGGTCGTTCATGCCGAAGAACGATCCGCGCCCAAGCTATCTGGTGATCAACGCCGACGAGTCTGAACCCGGCTCGTGCAAAGACCGCGAAATTCTGCGCCATGATGCGCATCTGCTGGTCGAAGGCGCACTGCTCGCCTCGTTCGCGATGCGCGCCCACACCGCCATTTGCTACGTGCGCGGCGAATACATCCGCGAACGAGAAGCCCTGCAGCGCGCGGTCGATGAAGCTTATTCCGCAAACCTGATCGGCAAGAATAACGTCCACGGCTGGGATTTCGAATTCGTCGTGCATCACGGCGCGGGCGCCTACATTTGCGGCGAAGAAACCGCGATGCTCGAATCCATCGAAGGCAAGAAGGGCCAGCCGCGCTTGAAGCCGCCGTTCCCGGCGAACGTCGGGCTATGGGGCGCGCCAACCACCATCAACAACGTCGAAAGCATCGCGGTTACCGGTGAAATCCTGCGGCGCGGCGCGACGTGGTTTGCCGACCTCGGCATTCCGAACAACACCGGCACCAAGCTGTTCCAGATTTCGGGCCACGTGAATAAGCCGTGCGTCGTCGAAGAAGAGATGGGTATTCCTCTTAAAGAGCTGATCGAAACCCATTGCGGCGGCGTGCGCGGCGGATGGGACAATCTGCTGGCCGTCATTCCCGGCGGCTCATCGGTCCGCTGCATCACGGCTGAGCAGGCGACCGGCGTCACCATGGATTTCGACGCGCTCGGCAAGCTCGGCTCGGGACTCGGCACGGCGGCCGTCATCGTGATGGACAAGTCGACCGACATCATCGCCGCCATCCGGCGTCTGGCATATTTCTACAAGCATGAAAGCTGCGGCCAGTGCACGCCGTGCCGCGAAGGCACCGGGTGGATGTGGCGCGTGCTGGAACGCATGGAGCGCGGCGAAGCGGCCAAGAGCGAGATCGATTTGTTGTGGGATGTGACCAAGCAGGTCGAAGGCCACACCATTTGCGCGCTGGGCGATGCCGCTGCGTGGCCAGTGCAGGGGCTGATCAAGAATTTCCGCCCGGTCATTGAAGCGCGGATTGACGACTATACCAAGAAGCATTCGCGCCAGGCGGCGGAGTAGCGCATGACCAAGAAACGCATCATCGACGGGGGCGCTGTCTCCCTCTCCCCTTGGGGAGAGGGTCGGGGTGAGGGGGCGTGCTCTGATGCGTAGTGGTCTCGTTGAAATTGCGCGCGGTCTTCGTCGCAGCAACACGGCGGCGGAAGAGAAATTGTGGGCTGCACTTCGCAACCGGCAAATGGATGGTTGGAAGTTCAAGCGGCAAGTCCCGTTTGGAAACTACGTGATCGATTTCTTTTGCTACGACGCACGTCTCGCTGTCGAAGTCGATGGAGCAACGCATTCGTCGGAGCAAGAGTTGGCGAAGGATGCCGAGCGGGCGGAATTCTTGCGATCCAACGGTGTCCACGTCGTGCGGTATACGAACTCGGAAATCGAAGAGAATTTGGATGGCGTGCTCGAAATGATCTATTTACATTTGGGCCAGCAGTCCGCCCCCTCACCCGTCACCCCAAGATTTGGCGCTATCGCGCCGGGGTGCCGACCTCTCCCCAAGGGGAGAGGTGAAGCCGGAGCGCAGTGAGCAAATGACCAAGAAACTCATCATCGACGGCACGGAGATTGAGGTCGAGGACGGCACCACGCTGATGCATGCGTGCGAGGCTGCCGGTTCGGAAATTCCGCGCTTTTGCTATCACGAGCGGCTGTCGATTGCCGGCAACTGCCGCATGTGTCTGGTCGATGTTCAAGGCTCGCCCAAGCCGATCGCGAGTTGCGCGATGCTGGTTGGCGATTTGCCGCCGAACCGCGACGGCAGCCCCAAAGTCGTCAGCACCAATTCGCCGCTCGTTAAAAAAGCGCGTGAAGGCGTGATGGAATTCCTGCTGATCAATCACCCGCTCGATTGCCCAATCTGCGATCAGGGCGGCGAGTGCGATCTGCAAGACCAAGCGATGGCGTTCGGCATTGGCGGCTCGCGCTATTGCGAGAACAAGCGCGCAGTCGAAGAAAAGCACATCGGCCCGCTGATCAAAACGATGATGACGCGCTGCATCCACTGCACGCGCTGCGTCCGCTACATGACGGAAGTCGCGGGCGTCGAGGAATTGGGTCTGATCTCGCGCGGCGAAGATGCCGAGATCACCACGTACCTCGAAAACGGCATCATGTCGGAGATGAGTGCCAACGTGGTGGACCTCTGCCCGGTAGGCGCGCTGACGCACCGGCCGTGGGCGTTCAACGCGCGGCCCTGGGAAATGGACGGCACCGAGTCCATCGATGTGATGGATGCGGTCGGGTCCGCGATCCGCATCGATACACGCGGTGGTGCTGTCATGCGCATCCTGCCGCGCAACAACGACGCCGTGAACGAAGAATGGATTTCCGACAAGACGCGCCACGTGGCCGACGGCTTGAAGGCGCAGCGTCTGGATACGCCTTACATCCGCAAGGACGGCAAGCTGCAACCGGCAAGCTGGGATGACGCGCTCGGCCTCGTTGCCGCGAAGTTGAAAGCCGCTAACCCGGACCGCATCGGCGCAATCGCCGGCGATCTCGCGGGCGCTGAAGAAATGTTCGCGCTCAAGGATCTGCTGACGCGCGGCAGCGTGAAAAGCCTCGATTGCCGGCAAGCCGGCGACAAGCTCGACCCGAAACTCGGCCGCGCCAGCTACGTGTTCAATTCGTCGATCGACGGCATCGAACAGGCCGACGTGATTTTGATCATCGGGTCAAACCCGCGCATCGAAGCGCCCGTGTTGAATGCGCGCATCCGCAAGCGCTGGCGCACCGGCGCGTTGAAAGTAGGTCTCGTCGGCGTCAATGTTCCGCTGACCTATCCGGCGGAATATTTGGGCGCTGGTCCCGATACGCTGGTCCACATTTCAAGCGGCGAACATCCATTTGCCGCGACGCTGAAAGCCGCGAAGAACCCGATGGTGATCATCGGGCAAGGTGCGTTTGCGCGTGCCGATGGTTTGGCGGTTCTGTCAGCGGCTGCCCGCATTTTGTTGAGCGTGAGCGCTGGCAAAGATCCAGCCTGGAACGGCTTCAATGTGCTGCATACGGCGGCGTCGCGCGTTGCAGGCCTCGACCTCGGTTTCGTGCCGGCAACTGGCGGCAAGGACACCGCGGCCATGCTCGCGGGCGGCGTTGACTTCCTCTATTTGCTCGGTGCGGACGAATGCGATCTGTCACGGCTCGGCGGCGCGTTCGTCGTCTATCAGGGCAGCCACGGCGACCGCGGCGCTGAACGCGCCGACGTGATTTTGCCGGGCGCGGCCTACACCGAAAAGAGTGCGACTTTCGTCAACACCGAAGGCCGCGCGCAACAAACTGGGAAAGCCGCGTTCGCGCCGGGTCACGCCAAGGAAGACTGGACGATCATCCGTGCGTTGTCGGAGCGTGCCGGTGCGAAACTCCCTTATGATAGTCTGAGCGAATTGCGGGCCGCTATGTACAAGCCGGCGCCGCAGCTCGCAGCGCTCGATAGCGTCGAGACGCGCAGTGTTTCGGGCCTTGAAACGCTTGCCAAGTTGACGAGCGCGACATCGTCGGAAGCCTTTGCTCTTGCGATCCAAGACTTCTATCTCACGAACCCGATTGCCCGCGCGTCCGCGGTGATGGCGGGCCTCAGTCAATTGCGCGCAAGCCGCGACAACAAACTCAGCGCGGCGGAGTAGGCGGGATATGAGCGACTTTCTTGCATTGATCACAAGCTGGGTGTTGTGGATCTGGTCGTTCACAGCGGTGCAGAGCGTTGCGCTGCTGGTCGGCCTTCTGGTCATCATCGCGTTCCTGCTGCTGATGGACCGCAAGGTCTGGGCAGCGGTGCAGATGCGGCGCGGCCCGAACGTGGTCGGCCCATTCGGTTTGCTGCAATCGTTCGCGGACTTGCTGAAGTTCGTATTCAAGGAACCCGTCATTCCAGCGGGCTCGGATAAGATCGTCTTCCTGCTGGCGCCGTTGGCCACCGCTACGTTTGCTCTTGCCTCGTGGGCGGTGATCCCGGTCAACGAGAACAGCTGGGGCAAGTGGGTGATCTCCGACATGAACGTCGGTATTTTGTACCTGCTGGCGATCTCGTCGCTCGGCGTCTACGGCATCATCATGGGCGGCTGGGCATCGAACTCCAAATATCCGTTCATGGGCGCGTTGCGCTCGGCGGCGCAGATGGTGTCGTATGAAGTCTCCATCGGCTTGGTCATCATTTGCGTGCTGCTGTGCGTTGGCTCGCTGAACGTAACGGCAGTCGTCAACGCGCAAAAGAACGGCCTTGGCACGCAGATGGGCATGACCAACTCGTTCCTCGATTGGCACTGGTTGACGCTGCTGCCGATGTTCGTGGTGTTCTTCATTTCAGCACTCGCTGAAACCAACCGCCCTCCGTTCGATCTCGTCGAAGCGGAGTCGGAACTGGTCGCGGGCTTCATGGTCGAATACGGCTCGACGCCGTACCTGCTCTACATGCTCGGCGAGTACGTCGCGATCGTCACGATGTGCGCGATGACGACGATCCTGTTTCTCGGCGGCTGGCTGCCGCCGGTCGATGTGGCACCCTTCAACTGGGTGCCGGGCATCTTCTGGTTCCTCGCCAAGCTGGTCATGGTGTTCTTCATGTTCTCGATGGTGAAGGCGTTCGTGCCGCGCTACCGCTATGACCAGTTGATGCGGCTTGGCTGGAAGGTGTTCCTGCCGCTGTCGCTCGTGTGATGGTTGTCGCCACCGCCAGCGTCCTGCATTTTTTCGGAGGCTTCGCGCCATGAGCATCGCACGCGGTATCAAATCGCTGTTTCTCGTGGAGTTCATCTCCGCGTTCTTCCTGTCGATGCGCTACTTTTTTGCACCGAAGAAGACGCTGAACTACCCGTACGAGAAGGGCCCGCTCAGTCCGCGCTTCCGTGGCGAACATGTGTTGCGCCGCTATCCGAACGGCGAAGAGCGCTGCATCGCCTGCAAGCTGTGCGAAGCAATCTGCCCGGCGCAGGCGATCACCATTGAGGCCGGTCCGCGCCGCAACGACGGCACGCGCCGCACCACGCGCTACGACATCGACATGACGAAGTGCATCTATTGCGGTTTGTGCCAGGAAGCCTGCCCGGTGGACGCCATCGTCGAAGGCCCGAACTTCGAGTTCGCGACCGAGACGCGCGAGGAACTTTTCTACGACAAGGCGCGGTTGCTTGCGAACGGCGACCGCTGGGAACGCGAGATCGCGAAGAACCTCGCACTCGATGCGAAGTACAGGTGAGGGAACAGTGGCACACTTGAATAAAGCCAACCGCTGTCATCCTCGGCCGTGTGCCGGGGATCCATCGTGCCGCGCATTTAGGAGTACGCCGTTGAATTTCGTGCAAGCTGCCGAATGGATCCTAGGGACAAGCCCTAGGATGACAGTTGTGGGGCGGAAGCACGTCCCCTTATCCCTTAGCGGAGAGGGCATGGAAGCCGGTGAAGGCGAGGGGGCTTTCTGATGGTGACGGCAATTTTTTTCTATCTGTTCTCGACGCTGGCGATTGCCTCCGCCGCGTTCGTGGTTCTCGCCAAGAACCCGGTCCACGCGGTGCTGTTCCTGATCCTGACGTTCTTTAACGCGGCCGGACTGTTCGTGCTGCTCAACGCCGAATTCCTGGCCATGCTGCTGATCGTCGTCTACGTCGGCGCGGTTGCGGTGTTGTTCCTGTTCGTCGTGATGATGCTCGACGTCGACTTCGCGGAATTGAAAGCCGGCTTCATCAAAAACGCGCCGATTGGTATGCTGGTGGGCGGTGTTGTGCTCGCGGAACTCGTGGCGCTGTTCGCCTTCAAAGGCTTAGCCATTGCACCGGGCAAGATCGCGGCTGCTGCCGTGCCCTCGGGGCTCTCCAACACGGAAGCCTTGGGCCAGATCATTTATACGAAATACGTCTACTTCTTCCAATCGGCCGGCATGGTGCTGCTGGTCGCAATGATCGGCGCGATTGTGTTGACGCTGCGCCACCGCGCCGGCGTCAAGCGCCAGTCGATCCCCGATCAGGTTGCGCGCACCACGACCGGCATGGACGTGATCAAGGTTCCGTCAGGCGGATACACCATTCCCGCCGCCGTCAAAGCCGCCACCGTTATTGCAAAGCCGGAGCCTGCGGAATGATGGCTCAGGGCTCGCAACGTCCAACAGTGTCATCCTGGGCCTCGTGCCCAGGATCCATCGCGCCGCTTGGTTCGGAGCGTGTGGATGAATGGATCCTAGGGACAAGCCCTAGGATGACAGTTGTGGGTGGGCAGCGTTTGGAGAATAGCGTACTGGAGCCAGCGCAATGAGCAACGGCGCGTCTCTACTTTGGCTTGCGGTTCCGGTTGCCCTCGGGGGGATAGCTGCGGCTGTCGACCGCGCAATGAAAGGCCGCTGGCTGGCATTGCTCATTGCGCTCGGAGGCATCGCATTTGGGCTCTACGTTGGCTCGATGGGATACATGCAAGGCGTGTGGGCGTGGCTGCTCATGGTTGGTCTGCTTGGTGCTGGCTACGCGGCTACCGAAATGCTGATCTTTGGCAGGAGGCGTATGAGCTGATGGCCGAAGGCAATGGACACGACAAGCCGAACGTGACGTCGCTGGATGACGCACGCCGGCGCGCGGCGGAAAAGGCGAAGGCCGAGAAGCGTGGCACGGCGCCTGTCCGCGGACCGCGTACGGCTCGAGACTGGCTGATCGGCGGCGTGACGATTGCTTTTGCTGTGGGGTTCGTCGCCTGGATGTTGATGAGGCTCGCAAACGCTGTGAGCGGGGGAGCTGCATGACCATTACACTCGGCCATTATCTGACGGTTGCGGCGTGCCACTGCTCCCTCTCCCCTTGGGGAGAGGGTCGGGGTGAGGGGGGTGTCTCTTTCATCATCGACCAAAAATCCGCCCCCTCACCCGGCACCCTGCGACTTGGCGCTGCCGCGCCGGGGTGCCGACCTCTCCCCAAGGGGAGAGGTGAAACCGGAGCACGCGCATGACTATTACACTCGGCCATTATCTGACGGTTGCGGCGTGCCTGTTCACGCTCGGCATCTTCGGCATCTTCCTGAACCGCAAGAACGTCATCGTGATTTTGATGTCGGTTGAGCTGATGCTGCTCGCCGTCAACATCAACCTCGTGGCGTTCGCGAACTTCAATGGCGATCTCGTCGGCCAAGTGTTTGCATTGTTCATTCTGACGGTGGCGGCGGCGGAAGCGGCCATCGGGCTTGCAATCATCGTCGTGTACTACCGCAACCGCGGCTCCATCGCAGTCGACGACATCAACATGATGAAGGGTTGAAAGGAGAGGGCGTGGGCAATAGGGAGTTGGGAGTAGCAGGATTTGGGCGAGGCTATTCGATCATACAGAGATCTGGTGGTCTGGCAGCAAGCGATGGCGCTGGCGGCATCCTGCTACAAAGCGACAAAGGCTTTTCCAGCCTCCGAAGCTTACGGAATGACATCGCAGATTAGAAGGGCGGCAGTGTCCATCCCGGCAAACATTGCCGAGGGCAACGGCCGGGAGAATACGGGTTCTTATATTCACTCTTTGCGAATTGCTCAGGGATCGCTGAAAGAACTCGAAACGCACGTACTGCTGGCGGAGACAGTTGAGTTGATGAACAAGGTAGACTCGGAAAAATTGTTGGAAGCTTGCGACGCTGTAGGCCGCTTGCTGCGCGGCTTAATCCGGTCGCTGCAAGCAAAGGACATCTCATGACCGCCATTGCTCAACTCCCAACTCCCAACTCCCTACCTCCAATAGGCAACGCCTCATGATCTACATAGCCATAGTCTTCCTGCCGCTGCTCGGCGCGCTGATCGCGGGCCTGGGCGGGCGCGTGATCGGCGAGAAGCCGAGCGAGGTCATCACGACCGCGTTCCTGATGATCTCAGCCGTGCTCTCGTGGGTGGTGTTTGCACAAGTTGGCTTCGGCCACGCTACCAGCAAGGTGCAGGTGCTGCGCTGGATCACGTCGGGCGAACTCGACACCTCCTGGTCGCTGCGCATTGATACGCTGACCGCTGTGATGCTGGTCGTGGTGACGACTGTGTCATCACTGGTCCATCTCTATTCGATTGGGTACATGCACGAAGACGACAGCCGCCCGCGCTTCTTCGCTTACCTGTCACTGTTCACGTTCGCCATGCTGATGCTGGTGACGAGCGACAACCTGCTGCAGATGTTCTTCGGCTGGGAAGGAGTCGGCCTCGCGTCGTATTTGCTAATCGGCTTCTGGTACAAAAAACCCTCGGCCAATGCCGCAGCCATCAAGGCGTTCGTGGTCAACCGCGTCGGCGACTTCGGTTTTGCACTTGGCATTTTCGCGCTGTTCTTTGTCTTTAAGTCGATCAATCTCGACGCGATCTTCGCGGCAGCGCCGACCGCTGTCGGCAAAACGTTTATGTTCGCGGGTTATCAGGTCGATATTCTGACCACAATTGCTCTGCTGCTGTTCATGGGCGCGATGGGTAAGTCGGCGCAATTCGGTCTGCACACGTGGCTGCCGGACGCGATGGAAGGCCCGACGCCTGTTTCGGCGTTGATCCACGCCGCGACAATGGTGACAGCCGGCGTGTTCATGGTCGCGCGCTTATCGCCGATTTTTGAATTCGCGCCGGATGCGCTTTTGGTCGTGACAGCTGTTGGTGCACTGACCGCGTTCTTTGCGGCGACCGTCGGTCTCGTTCAGAACGACATCAAGCGCGTGATTGCTTATTCAACCTGTTCGCAGCTTGGCTACATGTTCGTCGCCTGCGGCGTCGGCGCCTATGGCGCGGCGATTTTCCATCTCTTCACGCACGCGTTCTTCAAGGCGCTGCTGTTCCTTGGTGCCGGCTCGGTGATCCACGCGATGCACCACGAGCAGGACATGCGCAATATGGGCGGGCTCAGGACCAAGATCCCGCTGACGTTCTGGGCGATGACCATCGGCACGCTCGCGTTGACCGGCGTTGGAATTCCGCACTTCTACGGGCTCGCTGGTTTCCACTCGAAGGATGCGATCATCGAAGCGGCATACGCAGCGCATACGCCGAACAACTACGCTTTCTGGATGCTGGTCGTCGCCGCATTCATGACGTCGTTCTATTCGTGGCGCTTAGTGTTCATGACCTTCTTCGGCGAGGCGCGCTGGGGCAAGGGTGCGCACGCACGATGATCACGCTGTCCATGCCAAGGATGATCACAAGCACGATGATCACGCCCACGGGCATGACGATCACGGCCATGCCCATGAACCGCATGAAAGCCCGGCGTCGATGCTGATCCCGCTCGGCGTGCTGTCGCTTGGAGCGCTGTTCGCGGGCGTCGTGTTCACCGGGTACTTTATCGGCCACCACGAAGCCGGGTTCTGGGGCGCGTCGATCTTCAAGGGCGAGCACAACCACATCCTGCACGCCATGCATGAGATCCCGGCATGGGTCGGGTTTGCGCCGTTCGTTGCGATGCTGGCGGGCCTCGCGCTGGCATACCTCTATTACATTGCTGTGCCTTCTCTACCGGCGGCCACCGCGCGCGCTTTCCGTCCACTCTACTTGTTCTTCTTGAACAAGTGGTACATCGACGAACTGTACGACGCGGTGTTCGTGCGGCCTGCCTTCGCGATTGGCCGCTTCTTCTGGAAGGGTGGCGATGGCGCCATCATCGACGGCACAATCGACGGGACCGCGGCGGGCGTCGCCGCTGTCACCGGCCGGGTCGTCAAATTGCAGACGGGCTATATGTATCACTACGCCTTCGCGATGCTGATCGGCGTCGCGGCGCTGCTGACGTGGCTCACCTATAACGCCGGTTTGATGGGGGGCGCGGGCCAATGAGCAACCTTCTCTCGGTCGTCACCTTCCTGCCGCTTGTTGGCGCTCTGCTGATCGCGTTCCTGAACAAGGATGCCAATGGCAACGCCCGCTGGATTGCGCTTTGGACGACGATCATCACGTTCCTGATCTCGACGTTGATCTGGTGGAATTTCGATAAGTCGACGGCGGGCTTCCAGTTCGTCGAGGAATACGCCTGGCTTGGGCCGCTCAAATACAAGATGGGCGTTGACGGCATCTCAATGCTGTTCGTGATCCTGACGACGTTCCTGATGCCGATAACAATTCTCGCCAGCTGGGAAAGCGTTGAGCACCGCATCAAGGAATACATGATAGCGTTTCTGGTGCTGGAAACGCTGATGCTCGGCGTGTTCTGCGCGCTCGATATCGTTCTGTTCTACCTGTTCTTCGAAGCAGGCCTCATTCCGATGTTCCTGATCATCGGTGTTTGGGGCGGCAAGCGACGCGTGTACGCGAGCTTCAAGTTCTTCCTCTATACGCTGCTCGGATCCGTTCTGATGCTGCTCGCCATGATGGCGATGTACTGGCACGCCGGCACGACCGACATTCCAACGCTGCTGGCGACCAAGTTCCCGGCAGACATGCAGTGGTGGTTGTGGCTGGCGTTCTTTGCGTCGTTCGCGGTCAAGATGCCGATGTGGCCGGTGCACACCTGGCTGCCGGACGCGCACGTTGAAGCACCAACTGGCGGATCCGTGATCCTGGCGGCGATCCTGTTGAAGATGGGCGGCTACGGCTTCCTGCGCTTCTCGCTGCCGATGTTCCCGATAGCGTCTGAACAGCTGGCGCCGCTGGTGTTCACGCTGTCGATTGTCGCGATCATCTATACGTCGCTGGTCGCGTTGGTGCAGGAGGATATCAAGAAGCTGATAGCCTACTCATCGATTGCGCACATGGGCTACGTGACGATGGGCATCTTTACCGCCAGCCAGCAAGGCGTTGATGGCGCCATCTTCCAGATGCTGTCGCACGGCATTGTGTCGGCCGCGCTGTTCCTGTGCGTCGGCGTTGTCTACGACCGCATGCATACGCGCGAAATTTCAGCGTATGGCGGAATCGTTGAGCGGATGCCGAAATACGCGTTCGCATTCATGATCTTCACGATGGCCAATGTCGGCCTTCCCGGAACCAGCGGGTTCATCGGCGAATTCCTGACGCTGCTGGCGGCCTTCAAGGCCAACACCTGGGTGGCAATTTTTGCGACGCTCGGCGTGATCCTATCGGCGGCCTACGCACTCTATCTCTACCGCCGCGTCGTATTCGGTGAATTGGTCAAGCCAAGCCTTAAAGCACTGCTCGATCTGTCACCGCGCGAAGTCGCGATCCTGGCGCCGCTTGTCATTCTGACCATCTTCTACGGTGTTTATCCGGCGCCCGTGCTCGACGTGACGGCGGCGTCGGTCAAAAATCTCGTGCAGAACTACGAAGCTGCGGTGAAGCCTGCCGCAGCCCTATTGGCGCCGTGAGGAGCGACATGATGGACTTTTCACTTTTCGCTCCCGTAGTGCCTGAACTGATCCTGGCGCTTGGCGCACTGGCGCTGCTGATGGTCGGCGCGTTCAGCCGCGATGGTGTGGTGGCGGGCCGCGTCACGGCATGGCTGGCCATTGCCGTTCTGCTGACAGCGGCCGTTTATGCCGCGTCCTCGGCGTCGGGGCTCGTGTTTGAAGGCGCGTTTGTGTCGGACGGCCTGACGCGCTTTCTCAAGGTTCTGGTGTTGATCGCAGCGGCGCTGACCTTGCTGCTGACATTCGACGACTTCGGCCGCGCGCGTGTCATGCTGTTTGAATATCCGGTGCTGGTGCTGCTCGCCACGCTTGGCATGATGATGATGATCTCAGCCAATGATCTGATTGCGCTGTACCTGGGTCTCGAATTGCAATCGCTGGCGCTGTACGTGATCGCGGCCTTCAAGCGCGATGATGTGAAGTCGAGCGAAGCGGGCTTGAAATATTTTGTGCTCGGCGCACTGTCGTCGGGCATGCTGCTGTACGGCGCATCAATGCTGTACGGCGTCACTGGTTCGACCGGTTATGGCGCCATCGCTACCGCCATGAAGACTGCCGGCATGACCGCCAACATCGGTTTGATTGTTGGTCTGGTGTTTGTGCTGGTTGGCTTGGCGTTCAAGATTTCGGCGGTGCCTTTCCATATGTGGACGCCGGATGTGTACGAAGGCGCGCCGACGCCGGTGACGGCATTCTTTGCCGGCGCACCGAAAGTGGCGGCCATGGCCCTGCTGCTGCGTTTCACCCAGGGCGCGCTGCCGGACGCAAGTGTGCAGTGGCAGCAGATCATTATCTTCCTGTCTATCGCCTCAATGGTGCTCGGCGCGTTCGCGGCGATCGGTCAAACCAACATCAAGCGGCTGATGGCGTTCTCGTCCATCGGTCATGTCGGCTTTGCGCTGGTCGGGCTTGCCGCCAACAACGCCGAAGGTACGGCGGGCGTGCTGATCTATCTGTCTATCTACGTTGCGATGACGCTCGGCACGTTCGCGTGCATCCTGTCGATGCGCCGCGGCGACAAAAACATCGAGGATATTTCGGAACTCGCGGGCCTCGCAAAAACCGATTTGCGGCTGGCGGCCATTCTGGCGCTGCTGATGTTCTCGCTGGCTGGCATTCCGCCGCTCGCTGGGTTCTGGGCCAAGTGGTACGCGTTCCTGCCCGCCATCAAAGCCGGGCTCTATCCTTTGGCCATCATCGGCGTGGTCGCAAGCGTGATCGGCGCGTTCTACTATTTGCGCATCATCAAAGTGATGTTCTTCGATGAGGCGGCGGCACCCTTCGAACCGGTAGAGGCCAAAGCCTTGGTGGTCATGGCGTTGTCGGCGGTGTTTGTATTGCTGTTCGTGCTGCCGTTTATCGGCGGCGCGCTGACAGATGCGGCAACGGCTGCGGCGGCTTCTCTTGCGCCCGCGGTCCGCTGAGCGTTCATGACCCCGTCGCGGCACCGCATTGTCCGGCTGACGGAGACGGGGTCGACCAACGCCGACGCTATGCGTTTGGCGCTCACAGGCGAGGAATTGCCGCTCTGGGTGACCGCCGGACGGCAGACAGGCGGGCGCGGCCGGTCCGGGCGGACGTGGGTCTCCGACCCTGAAAATTTGCAGGCAAGTCTCGCCTTTGCCGCATCCGCGCCACTGCAAAAGGCGGGAGAACTGTCGCTTTTGGCGGGAATTGCCGTGATTGAGGCCATCCGGGCCACTTCGCCCCTTGCGGACAGAACCGGTCTTCGTCTCAAATGGCCCAATGATCTGCTGATTGGCCCTGCGAAAGCCGGAGGGATTTTGGTCGAGACGACGACGGCGCGCATGATGGCGCACAGGGAGCCTCACTTCAAGGGCGGCTTCCTGGCGGTCATAGGTGTTGGTTTGAACGTCGCAACGTGCCCAGAGGACACTGGGCGCGCCGTGACGTCACTTGCGCTCAACGGCTTGGCCGTCACACCGGCTGACGTTCTCTACGCGCTTGCCGATCAGTGCGATGCGTGGATCGCGCGCTGGGACGAAGGCCGCGGTTTCGAGCAGATCCGCGACGCTTGGATGGCGCGGGCGGGCGCGTTTGGCGAAGCAATTTCTGTGCAGACAGACACCGGTCTATTGACCGGGACGTATCAAGGACTAGCGCCGTCAGGCGCGCTGCTGGCCGAGGTTGCAGGCCGGATCGAAACAATCACGTATGGCGATGTCGCACTCATTGCCCCAACAGATAAGGGCAGTGGGTGATGAACGTGAAGAGCAAGCGGCCGGCGCGCGGTCCCAAGGGTGGCGACGAACTGGTGTTTCTGGCGCTCGGCGGTCTCGGCGAGATTGGCATGAACGTCTATCTCTATGGCTTCGGGCCGGAGCGGTCGCGCCAATGGTTGATGGTCGATCTGGGCATCACGTTCCCGCATGAAGCTGAGCCTGGCGCTGACGTGGTGCTGCCGGATCTGCGTTTTATCGCTGCAGAAAAGCAATCACTGATGGGGCTCGTTCTCACGCACGCCCACGAAGACCACATCGGGGCGGTGATCGACCTTTGGCCGTCGCTCGGCTGCCCGATTTATGCGACGCCGTTTACGGCCGGAATGCTCAAAACAAAAGTCGGCGAGTATGGCCGCAACATGAAGATGCCGATCACCGAGGTGCCGCTTGGCGGCCGCTTCAAAACCGGGCCGTTTGACGTTGAATTTGTAACGCTGGCGCACTCTATTCCCGAGCCGAGCGGTCTCGCGATCCGCACGCCGGCGGGCCTCGTGTTCCACACCGGCGACTGGAAGCTCGACAAGGAGCCGCTGGTTGGCGATCCGCCGGATGAAGCAAAGCTGAAGGCGCTCGGCGACGAGGGCGTGATGGCGATGGTCTGCGATTCGACCAATGCGATGCGCGAAGGCCGCTCGCCGTCTGAGACAGCGGTGGCAGCCTCTATTGCCAAAATTATAGCAGCGGCGCCGCGCCGCGTTGCCGTCACCACGTTTGCGTCCAACGTGGCGCGCGTCAAAGCGGTTGCCGACGCAGCCCACGCCTGCGGCCGCACGCTGGTGGTCGCGGGCCGCGCGTTGCACCGCATTATTCAAGTAGCCATTGAAACCGGCTATTTGCCGCAAAATTTCAAGTATCTCGATCAACAGCGCTTTGGCGACATCGCCGCCGACAAAGTGGTGGTTCTGTGTACCGGCAGCCAGGGCGAACCGCGCGCGGCCATCGCACGTATCGCCGAGGATCAGCATCCGGAAATCTCGCTCGATAAGGGCGATCTGGCGATTTTTTCGTCGCGGACCATCCCCGGCAATGAAAAATCGGTCAGCCGGATTCACAACCTGCTGGCGCGGCGCGGCGTCGATATCATCACCGACAACGAGGCGCTGGTGCACGTGACTGGCCATCCACGCCGCGATGAGTTGCGTGAGATGTATGGCTGGATGCGCCCAAAGATCGTGGTGCCGATGCACGGTGAAGCGCGCCATCTGAAGGAGCATGCAAAGCTCGCCGGTGAATGCGGCGCCGGCGAAACGCACATCATCGTGGACGGCGAAATTCTGCGGCTGTGGCCGGGCGACCGCGGCGTGATTGATGAAGCGCCTGTTGGGCGGCTGTTCCGTGATGGCAATCTGATTGTGCCGGATGCCGATGGACCTGTGAAGGCGCGGCGCAAGCTGTCGTTTGCCGGCATCGCGGTCGTGTCGATGGTCATGTCGCGGCGCGGAGACGTGCTGGCGGAGCCAGACGTTGTGCTGGAAGGTGTGCCGCTGGTGGACGCCGAGGGCGATGACATGGGCGAGATCGTACTGGACGCGATCGACGGCACGCTGCGTTCGATCCCGCCCAAGCGGCGCGGCGATCTCGATATGGTCAAGGAAGCGGTGTTCCGCTCGGTGCGCGGCGCCATTAACGAAGCCTGGGGCAAGAAGCCTATTGTCAAGGTGCTGATGACCGTGGTGGATGGCCGGGGTTGAGCGCGCTAAGGCGTGGCGGATTTAAATTGTGCACGCGCGGTACGAATCGGCGGCAGAATTCACGGAGACGGATAATGATCGGACGTTTGAATCATGTGGCGATTGCGGTCAAGGATATTGCGAAGGCGACCGCGATCTATCGCGATACGCTCGGCGCCAAGGTGACGCCAGCAACGCCGCAACCTGAGCACGGCGTAACGGTTGTATTCGTTGAGCTGCCGAACACCAAGATCGAATTCCTGGAACCGCTTGGCGAAAATTCTCCGATTGCAAAGTTCGTCGAAAAGAACCCAGACGGCGGCATCCATCATGTGTGTTATGAAGTTGATGATATCATCGCAGCCCGCGATCAATTGAAGGCGCAGGGCGCCCGCGTTCTTGGCGACGGTAATCCGAAAATCGGCGCGCACGGTAAGCCGGTGTTGTTTTTGCACCCCAAAGATTTCCTCGGCACGTTGACCGAACTCGAACAAGTCTGAACCCTCTGCAGCGATAAGGACACGCAATGCGCACCTCGGTCGCTCTCGCTACGTTTTTCTGTCTGTGGTTCATCACGCTGTTCGTGGTACTGCCGTTTTTTGCCCGCACCCAGGATGAAGCTGGCGACGTCGTGCCGGGGACGCCCGGCAGCGCGCCGTCCAAAATCAACATGCCTAAGGTCTTTGCTGTCAACACCGCGGTGGCTTCTGTTGCGTTCATGGGCGTCTATGCCGTGATCGCGAATCTATAGCGCTGTCCGTAACTTGTGGCCTTTGTGACGGCGTGACTGCCGCACCTCTCGGGTTCGAGGCGTGCATCGTCCACGGCCGCGCTACGTGGAAGCATTGCACCCCCCTTCCGAAAGCGCTATTCGGCTCGGGGGCTTTCGCCCGATTTCGACACGCAACAAGAGAATGCTGTGCCCATGCGCCTGACCTGCACAATCCCGGATACGGTCTGCTTCGCACTTGTGGAGGCCGGCCAATGAGCAAGCGCGCGCTGCCGATCACCCGCGAACAGAACTTCCCCGATTGGTATCAGGCGGTCGTGCGCGATGGCGACATGGCTGAGACCAGTCCGGTGCGCGGCTGCATGATCATCAAGCCGTGGGGCTGGGGCGTGTGGGAACGCATCCAGGCCGAGCTTGATACGCGCATCAAAGATACCGGTCACGACAACTGCTACTTCCCGCTGTTCATTCCGCTGAGCTTTATCGCCAAGGAAGCCGAGCACGTCGAAGGCTTCGCCAAGGAAATGGCGGTCGTGACACACCACCGGTTGATGAACAAGGACGGCAAGCTGGTCGTTGATCCCGACGCCAAGCTCGAAGAACCTCTGATCGTGCGCCCGACGTCGGAAACGATTATCGGTGACGCGTTCCAGCGCTGGATCAAGAGTTATCGCGACTTGCCGCTGCTGATCAACCAGTGGGCTAACGTGGTGCGCTGGGAAATGCGCACGCGACTTTTCCTGCGCACGGCCGAGTTCCTTTGGCAGGAAGGCCACACCGCGCACGCAGACCGCGATGACGCGATGGCCGAGACGCTCAAGATGCTCGAAGTCTATCGCGAGTTTTCAGAAAACATCTTGGCGATGCCGGTAATTGCCGGTGAAAAGCCGGCCAACGAGCGCTTCCCCGGGGCTGACAACACCTATTCGATTGAAGCGATGATGCAGGACGGCAAGGCGCTGCAAGCTGGCACCTCGCACTATCTCGGCACGCACTTTGCGCAAGCGCAGAACATCCAGTTTCAGAACCAGCAGGGTCAGTTGACCCATTGCCACACGACCAGCTGGGGTGTGTCGACACGGCTGATCGGCGGCGTGATCATGACCCACGGCGATGACGACGGATTGCGTCTGCCGCCGAAAATCGCGCCGCGCCAGATCGTGATTGTGCCGATGCTGCGCGATAAGCCGGAAGACAAAGAGCTGCTCGACTATTGCGGCGGTATTGAAAAAGAACTGAAGGCCGCCGGCATTCGCGTGCTGGTCGATGCGAAACCAACCAAGTCGGCGGAGAAGCGCTGGAATTGGGTGCGCCGCGGAGCGCCTGTGATCGTCGAAGTCGGCGGGCGTGACGCGAGCGGCGGCAACGTTACCTACATGCGCCGCGACGCGCTGCGCGACGGCGACAAGATTGCGTCCCACACCAGCCCGCGCGACGCGTTTGTGGCGGGCGCTGCGGCCTTGTTGGACGAAATCCAGGCGCGTCTCTATGCAGAAGCGAAGGCGCGGCTCGACGGTAATATCATCTCGAACATCACGACGTTTTCCGGCCTCGAAGACTATTTCGGCGCGGCGGCTGGCGACGACGAAGGCGGCGTGTTCAAAGGGTGGGCGCGGGTCGCTTGGTCGAAGCCGGAAGGCGAAAAACTGGAGGCGATTGCCGACCGGTTGAAAGCGCTGACGATCCGCAATGCGCCAATGGTGCAGGACAAGGTTCAGGGTGCGTGCCTGTTCACCCGGAGAACCCGCAAAGAATATGTTTTGATCGCACGGGCGTACTAGGCCGTAGACGCTCGAAAGGTCGCAGTAAAAGTTTTTTCCTTCTCCCTTAGGGAGAAGGTGCCGCGAAGGGGCGGATGAGGGGCTAACACTGGCAGTGGTGTTTGCGAAAGTCCCTCACCTGTCCCACTTATACTTGGCGCTTCGCGCCTGGGTGACATCCTCTCATATTGGGAGAGTCAAGTGCATTCTGGCCTGATTGCAGACGTAGCAATGCTTCGCCGATGATCAGGAATTAGGGAGGCTGGCAGAGATGGTGTACGAGGTCCGGAGGGGTAAGCGCGGAAATAGAACTGCGCTTGCTACGCACCATGCTCACATTATCGACCTGGATGCTCACTTTCGTGCTTGCTACATTGTTTTCGGGTGGTCCTGCAAGCGCATCGTGTGACGAGATAATGCAAGTTGTTCGCGCTTCTATTGATGGTGAAGTCCAAAGAACAGAGCGATTTCGTATGGGGAACCGCTCGGTCTTTAAAGAGATTCATCAATTGAGAGAAAAGTATGGAGCAAGTAATCCTACTGATGATGCTTTATTGATTAAAGAACTCATGTTGCGAATGAATGGCGTCCACGCTGGCTTGCAAAAGCAAAACGATGCGATGTCTAAATTTAGAGCCGACGGAGAATCAGCTCTCAAGCGTGGCGATTGTGAAGCGGTCAAAGCTGCGTTTTCCATTTGGCAATCGCAGTCGAAAATACGCGTGCTTGAGTATGATGAGTATTTTGCGTTCTTGGACGGTGTTATCGTCCGGGAAAAAGCGCGCGCGGGGAAATGAATAGTGAATCGCCTCGGTTCTGCGCGGGCACACAATCAATGCAGGTGACCAAGACTATGGCTGTTATTGACGCAAAGCGTTCTCGCCCTTCAGTGGATGCTGGCCGGGCGCTATTTGCGCGCGCGCCGCAAAGGAAGGCTTCATTTCGGTGATCGCCGGATTTTCCTTTCTCGGCATCATGCTCGGCGTCGCAACGCGATCTGTGATGGCGGTGATGAACGGGTTTCGCAAAGATCTGTTCTCAAGATCATGGGGCTGAAGCCCGTCATCGTCCACAAAATCGGAGAGCCATTTGAAGACTACGCCGATATGGCGGCGAAATTGCCAAGTTGCCAGGCGTCAAAGTGCGCTGCCGCTGATCGAAGGCCAGGTGATGGTGTCGTCAAACGTACAGG
>JABFRT010000026.1 GCA_013141015.1 Hyphomicrobium sp.
GTTGTCTGCGCCGACATAAACCGCAACGCTGCCCGGCCACGGCACTTGCACGGCTGCAACGTAGCCAGACTCGGGCGCTGCTACCGAAGTCAACAGCGGCAGATCGAGATACGCAACCGCTGGCGAGCCGATTTGTATAGGCGGCTTTGGTGTTGGCGTGCGGCGGTGCCGCCACGCGATCATAAACATCGCTATCAATGGTGCGCGCTTCGATCTCGCGCACGCCATGCTCAGAACACTTCCGTCAACCGTAGCGCGTGCGCGTGCGCTGCCTTGCGTCACCGCGATGACGTCGCCCGGCTCCAAGGCCAGCTGCGACGGTGGCAGCGCAAACGCCGCGCGCTCGCGCGATGCCCAGGTCTCGAACAGCCAAGTCTCGGCCATCGCGCCCGACAAAGCATCGTCCAACACAATCGGCAGATCGGCCTGCGCCACCCGGCCACTCGCACCCGTCAAGCGCCGCGCTTCCGCAACAGCCTGCTGATACTCGTCTTCAGCTGAAATAAAGCGCAGCTTGGCGGATGCTGGAAGTTCGGTCTCCTGGCCGCGCGTCAACGTCAGCAACGCATCACCGGCGCGCTGTTCGACCAAATCATCGGTCACGAAACTCGCAACCGTGCCCGCCAGCCCGCGATGCCGGAAGGCAATCTTGCCCGCGCTCTCGACGCTATCGAAGAAGTACGCAAGCTCCAGCGGCTGCAACGCATCGCGCGCCGACATGACGCGATCAATCACATAGCCTGGCACCGTTCCATTGGGCCCGCTCGCCACGTAGTCGCTATAGCCGTAGTCGGTCAGAATCCGCGACACCGTTTCGTTGAGTGGCGTGCTCGACAAGCGCCCATTCAACCAGTGACCGAGCGCCCAATTGGCACCATCACCCCAGACCAGCGTTTCAAAGGGGAACGCCGGAAATGGCCGCGCGTCCCAACAATAAATGTGAATGTGATCCAAGTTCACCATGCGTTGGCCGGTTAAAGCCGACACCGGATTGAGACCGGTGACGTACCCGGGCTTGGTCCAATCGAACGCATCGCGGAACGCCTGCAAAAACCGGCGCTGCATCAAATCATCGCGCACGCCACGCGAATAATAGGGCAGCGCGTTCTCGACGCTTTTCGGATCGACGAACACGTTCGGCTGATTGGCGCCCTTATCAACCGCCGGGCAGCCGATTTCCATCAGCCAGAACGGCTTCGATTGCGGCACCCACGCGGTCGCTGTCGTGCTCTCAACGCCGCCCGGCCGGTTGTAGTGCTGACTGAGCCACCACGACTTGATATCCTTGTAGCGGTAGACCCACGGCTTACCGTAACCGTCGCTGATCGGCGACCGGATCTGTGCATCGCGGTTGGCCGGCGAGGCGTAATACCAATCGTAACCTTCGCCACCCTGAACGTTGGCTTTGAGATATTCGAGATCGTGGATCGATCGATATCCCGCCTGATAGTCGAGATGGGCGCGGCCCTCGCGCCAATCGGCGAGCGGCCAATAAACATCGATGCCAATTGCATCAATTGAGGACGACGCCCATAGCGGATCGAGATGAAAATAAACGTCGCCCGTTCCGTCGCCCGGCTGGTAGCCGAAATATTCCGACCAGTCCGCAGCATAAATGACTTTGACCGCTGGTCCGAGGATTGCCTTGACGTCGGTGGCAAGCGCAATCAGTGCCGCGACAAACGGAAACGTGTTGGCATTGGACCGCACGCCCGTCAGCCCGCGCAGCTCCGAGCCGATCTGAAACGCTTCCACACCTCCCGCCGCCTTCGCCAGATACGCGTTGTGCAAAATCATGCGCCGGTACGACCACTCGTTCGGCGGACCTGAATACACGACCGTATCGCCGTTCAACGTAAAGTGCGCGGGCGATACCGTGCCGATCAAACTGGTGATCTGGGTAAGCGCTGCCGCCGTCTTATCAACGGAGCCCGGCTGACCCGCCGCTGGATGACACGTGATCCGCCCGCGCCACGGATACGCCGGCTGGCTCGCGCCGCTATAGGGATTTGGCAGCGTGTTGCCGGCCGCGATATCCATCAGCACGAACGGCGTCATCGTGACATTCAGCCCGCGCGCCGTCATATCGCGGATCGCGGCAATCACCGTCTGATCGGATGGCGTGCCGCCATAGGCCGCGCGTCCATCGATTTGGCTGACCAGATATCCATTGGCGCGCGTCTGCCCGGCAACGCTCCACGAAACCGGCTCGGTGACTTTATTGACCGCTTCAATACCCGGCTTGAATTGGCAATTGCCAGCCCGCAAATCGCTGCCAAACCAGCTTACAACCAGCGAGATCTGCTTGGCATTCGGCAACGCCGCCTGCATTTGATCAATCGCTACATCCCAGTCGGTTGGCCCTTGCAGCGTGTGGATGTTCATCCCCGCCGCCGCACCTTCATCGAAAATTTGCCGCACTGGCTCGGTTGCGTAAACAAATTCCCCTGAGCCCGGAATGACCACCAGAGCCTTGATATCCGCGTCACTCGCATCCGTGTTGCGGAACACTTCGAACGAAAATTGCGGCACGCGATTGCCGAATTCCGCAAGCGCCAACCGCTCGAATACGATATAGGCGAGTCCGCGATAGGCCGGCGCATTGCCAGCACCCTCACGCGCCGCGATCAAACTATCAACGGCTTCCGCTTCGCCCCCAAGATGAAGGCGCCACGTATAGCCCGACAAATCAATTTCGCGGCCATCCGCCCACACGCGGCCGATTTGCGTAATCGGCCCTTCGCAGAGCGCCACCGCCAGATTGGCATAATAGCGATATTCCGTGGTTGAAACTTCTGCGCCGCCTCCGCCCAATGCGCCGCCCTTGCCGCCACCCGCCGATTGCGAACTGGTGACAACTTCTTCTTCAAAGCCAGTTGCCCAAATCACTTGGCCGCCAAGCCGCGCGCGGCCATAAAGCCGCGGAATGGGCGCACCTTCGGTAGATGCCGTGACATGTAAATTTGTCAGCCGCGGCCCCTCAACTGCGCGCGTTTGCCCAGAAGGCCCAAACAGCGCGTTGTCGATATATGAACCTGCCAACGAGCCGATCTGCGAACCAATAGCCGCCCCGGTCAGTGTCGCGCCGAGAAACGTGACACCGGTTGGCAGCAGCGTGCTGCCGATGGCAGCTCCAGCCGCCGCAAGCGCAAGCGTTGCCATGACCTAGTCTCCACTCTGCAAATTCGGAAATTGAAATGCGCCGGCAATCCGCCGCCGCCACCAGCTGCTCAACGCGACTTCGGATGCCGGCCCGCCTTCCATCGCGTGGATCATTGTCTGACCGGTTGCGACAATCGCTGCGTGCTTTGCCACACATCCAGGCCGCAGCCGGAACACGATCACGTCGCCGGGTTTTATGCCGCCGAGCGCTATCGTAATCAAATGCTGGCGCGCGCCAGCCAGCATCGTCTCGATGCCGCTCGCCTCGGCCCAGTCGCGGCTATAGTTGGCGCTGCCTTCAACGTCGAACCCGTAAACATCGCGCCACACGCCGCGCACCAGCCCTAAGCAATCGGCACCGATCGCTTTGCAGCTCGCCTGATGATGATAGGGCGTGCCGGTCCACGACCGCGCCGCCGCTACGATTTGGTCTCGCGTCACTGACTTTTGCATATTTCAAGTCTTCCGCCCGACACGCGTCAGGTACTCATTGCCCGGCATCGATGGAAAGCCGCGGAAATTGATTGCGTTTGAAAAGCGTGCCTTGCAGGTCTCGATGCGTTTGTCGCATCCGGCCGTCACCGTGAAGGTATTGCCAATAGCGGGAGGTCCTTCGGCATCGGTCCACAATTCGATTGTCACCACGCCGCCAATACTTGCGTGCGATTTGACTTCGACTTTCGTGCCCGCAGCCGGCCCAGTTGTGAACGTTGCCAGCCCGCGCGCGAAAAACTCATGCGCATAAGCGTTCAGGCCTGACACCGTAAAACGGCGCGGCGTCAGCACGCCCATAATCGTTGCCGTGCCGGTGAATGCAGGTGCCGCCAGGTTGACCGTGCAGCGCGCGTCGCCCACATCGGCGTCGCATGTCAATTGAAACAAGCGGCCCTTGGGTTGCTGCAAATAATGCTGCAGCCCGCGCACCTCTGCCGCAAATGCCGTTCCCGACCGGCGGACCTCTCCGAGACTGCCCGAGCGCATCAGCACGCGGCTGCTCGCGTCCTGCCAATTGACGCGAAAAATTTCGACGCGCGCATCGTCATAGCGGCCCGCCGCCAGATCATCATCGGTCAGCGTTGCAGATGACAGCGCGCCGGTCACATCCAAATTATCGACTGACAAGCCGACGCCATCCTTGATGTCGCTGGCCGTAAAGCCGGCTGACGCTTCAAACGTTGTGCCGTCAAACGTCAGCGGCTGATCGTGATCGGTGAAACCAAACTTAACGCCATCCCGCCGCGTCAACCGCCAGCACCAGCACAACGTGGTCGCGCCGGTCGCCAGATGCGCGTTCAATCCGGCAGGTAATACCTTCATAGCCGCACCTCAATCACAGGAATGTTGGGAATTGCGCCGTGATGAAATCCGGACACGTTAATCTCCAGCTTATCGGTATCGAAGCGCACCGGCACGTCAAACTCGAAGCCTGCCGTCACGCTGGCGCCGGTTGCCGGAATATTGCCTGCGAGAAACGTCACGACACCCGTCGCAGGATCGACAGTGAATTGCGTGCCAAGCGTCTTGACAGCGCCGGCGACCGCGATCTTGACCGTTCCCGTCACCGGCTTCTTGATATCGCGCGCCCACGGCGCATATGCGCTGCCATAGGTTTTCTTCAATTGAAACGTGGCAAGCGCACCTGTGCCGCTGCCAATCACCTGGTCGAGCGCCGTCGTCACCGCGCCCGGCACGCAAGATTTCCAGTCGCTGTGATCCTTCCAGCGAAATCCATACAAGCGCCCGCGCCGCTCTTCGAAGAACGCGATCACCGCGTGCAAATCATCGAGCGACTTCACGCCATAGCCGGCGTTGTAAGTGCGGCGGCTGTTGGCCCAGCGGCTGTTGCGCTCTTCAAAGCCTGAGCCGAGCACCACGACATCGGTGCGCCGCTCGGGCCCACCCTGGCAGCCACGCGAAATCGCCGTCGGAAAACGGACGTCATGAAAGGACATGTTGGATTCTTTCTCTATCACCCGTCATCCCGTGCGCAACGCAGCGTGCCTTTCACGGTGCGTTGCAGACACGGGATCTGACGGCTGCTTTGCTACAGGGTTCCGTGTCTGCGGTGCACCTCAAGAGTGTTGCACACGCGCACGGAATGACGGGTGCACCTTTACAAATTCCGCTGACCGAGCGTGGCAGCCCGCGCAATCATGGCCGCCACTTGCGTCTGCGAGCGGTTGAAGCTTTCAACGTCGGGCGTTGAGATATTGATCGTGATGTGCGGCCCGCCACCACCGCCGCCTTGCGCGACGACTCCGAGCCGGCCATCGGGACCACGCGCCAGTGGCATGATTGCTTCCGCGCCTGCTTCGCCAGCAAGACCCGTGCGTCCGCCCGGCAGCGGAAACGTCACCGGGCTTGAAATCACGCCACCCTGCGCGAACGGCACCGGCGTGCCTGAGCGCAAGACGCCACCATTCGCAAACGGCAACATGCCCTTGAATAATCCAGTCATCGAGTTGGCAATACCCTGCTGCAGGGGTGCGAACGCCGCCTTGACCACCATATTGGACATACTCAACGCCAATGATTTGAAGGTATCGCCGAGGCTTTTGCCTTTGAACGCCACAGCATCGAATGCCGTCAAAAGATTGGAGGAGAAGCGCTTACCCATCCGCTCTGCATCAAACAAGCTCTGTTCGAGGTGCGTTGTATCGCCTTTGATATAGACATACTTTTCCGTAACCGTCTGCCAGCTCGCTGGATCGGTTGCATCAACCGTTAGATCATTTTCATTCATCATTCACCTCAATCCGGAAATTGCTGCATAAGACTTGAAAGATCACCGCGCGACAGCGCATTGGGCGCGATGCCTGCACCAAACTTGCCGCGCAACGCCGCGTCGAGTTCCCTCGGGGTTAGCGCCCAAAATAGTGCCGGTGCCACACCGAGCACGCCGAGCCCTATCGCCATCACGTCGTCCCAGGGAAAGGGCCGCGTGCAACAGCGCCGCCTCCTTGGCTTTCGCCGCCGCAATTGACTTGCTGTGCGCCGCCACCGCCAAACGTCGCCGTCAACAATCGCGCCACGATATCGATGAAGCCCGCAACGCCGCCGTCGGTTTGCATACGCGCCACATCGTCGTCCGTGACGCTTGCGCCCGCGCATCGCAATCCTGCGCCGATGATCTTGACGCACTCGCGCGACGACAACCGCCCGCGTTCGAAGCGTGCTGCCAGCGCCACCATATCTTCGTCACCGAACGCGCTTTCCAATTCGGCAAGCCCGCCGAGCGTCAGCACAAGCCGGTGCGGCACACCATCAAGCCGCGCTTCAATTTCACCGCGATGAAGGTTTGTCATATTTTTTCCTCGCTCACGCGCTGGCCCGCGCACTCTATCGGTGCGCTGGCGCTCCGCGGGGGCGCGGCTCGCCGCGGGGTGCCTTGCTTCCCGGCTGTATGGCCGAAAATATTCTCATTCCGTACGGACCAAAGGTCCGTGATCCCGACTGGGCGACGCGCAGTCGCGCGCCACCGCACGACCACTTGGAAGTCCGCTTGCGGGGCAATTGGCCCGCGCTTTCCGCGCGGATCAGCCACCGTCAGCACTAAATAGCCGTGAATGTCAGCGCGCCGGCGCTTTCCAGCGTCAGCTCAAACGCAACTTCGCCGTCGTGACGGCCTGAAAAATCGAGCGACGACACTTGGAACGGTCCTTCGATGACACCGAAATCCGGCACCATGATTTGCCAATTGCGGATTGTGCCGTTGAACATGTAGTCGCGCACTGTTGCGTCCGACGCTGCATCCTTGAACACGCCGGCGCCTGTCACGCGCGCCGATTTGGCACCCGCGCCCGATAGCAGTTCGCGCCATTGCCCGGCGCTTTCGCTGTGTGTGATGTCTACCGCATCGGCGTTGATGCCGAATGTGCGCGACCGCAATCCCGCAACCGTTGCGTAAACACCCGCGCCCGTCGTATCGACCTTCAACAGAAGGTCCTTACCTTTTTGTGCTGCCATTTTTTTCGTCCTTAAGTTGATGTGTGAGGTACGGCTCGACTAACCCACCCGTCATCCCGGACGCGACGCAGCAATTCTAATTTGATGCGGCGCTGATCCGGGATCTTGAGCCCAGAGGCGAAGATCCCGTGTCTGCAGCCCACCGTTGAAGGAACGCTGCGCTGCGCACAGGCTGACGGGTTTCTTTTTTTAGAGCGGCTCGGTGATGGCCCGGTAGCGCGCGACGCCGTGGTAGGTTTCGCCATCAGGTTCTCGGCGCGCGTCGGAAAATTCGTGGCGCAGATTGACGAGGCGGTGCCCGTCGAGCGTCAACGCCTGGTCGTGCAACGCCGCGGCTGTTGCCGACATCACGTCGTCGGCTTCTTTGCGGCCCCTCGCGCGCGACCAGACATGCAGTGTGAAAATGTGCTCATGCCCCGGCTCGCTGCCCGTCGACCAGTCGCGCTCGGTCGTCTGCCCAAACGTCAGATACGGAAACTCTGCGCGGTTTGGCACATCATCATAGATGCGCGCGCCACCAAGCACCGCCGTCACCCCCGCATCTGCCGTCAGCTTCGAAAACAGCGCTTTTTGAAGCGCAAAACCTGCACTCGCCATGATCCACCATCCGTACCTTCGATAATTTTACTTATTGGTTTCCGCTGCCTGTCCGGCATTGCGGACAGCCGCTTCAAACAGCGCCAATTCGCGGCGGCGCTTGGCACGGCGGCGGCGGACAGCGTCCGCAATCATCCGCCGGATGCGCGCGTCACTCATCCACAGCGGCGCGCCGGTATGGGTCCGGTGTGTTGTCATAGGTCGCGCTCCACACATGGGCACTTCAGCCAGCGGCTGCGGTCTTCAACGTCGATCACGCCGCGCACATCGAAGACGCGCGCGCCAAAGCGGATGCGCATTTCCGGCTTCACGTCGCTACGAAACCTGATCCAGATGTCGTGCGTCGCCTTGCCGGCCATGCGGTCGCTTTCGAATTGCTCGTCATTCGAACGCGGCCAGATCGCGGCCCAAACTTCAGCGATCTGCGTCCACGTGATCACCGCCCCGCCACCGCCATCGCTGGTGCGCGCCGCTGTTTCGATCTGCACGCGGTGGCGCAAATCGCCGATTGTAACGGGTGCTTTCATAGGCGGATCTTCCGGAACGGTTGAATGAGGTCGGAGACAGCATCTGGAATGCGCGCCGCCGTCGAGCCGATTTCGACTGGATCGCGGTGTTCATACCAATGTGCCGTCAGCATCAGCACAGCGTGCTTTAAAGGTGCCGGCACGCTCGCAGCGGTCGCGCCGAAGCCAACAGAGAGATCAATTTCGATGCCGTTGGCAGCTTGTCCCGGGGCCACAGGCGCGGTGTTGTTCCAAACGAGCCGAGGCGGCTTTGATGCAATATCCACCAGGTAACTCGTGGCCGGCACCACACTCGCAACCCCGGCAGCGTTTCTGACGCGCACGGCCGTAACCGCCGTCAACGGTGAGATTGGCATGTCGATATTGCCATCCGGCGGCCAGCGGTCCAGCACCAGCATCCACATTTGATTGATCAGCGCGAGCCCGAGCGCCGCTTCGACATGCAGCCGGGACGTCAGGATCAAACTTGAAATCAACACGTCTTCGCTGGCGTCATCGATGCGCAAATGCGCCTTCGCTTCAGCAACCGACACAGGTTCAACCACTGGTCCACTCGTCAGAACGAGAGCCATGAGCGCACTCCAAAAGTTGGCGGATAAAAAAATGCGGGGCCACTGCTTGACGCAATGACCCCGCGCAGGCTCCGCGAGCGGGAGGAAAACCCGCGGAGAATACTCTTTCGTTTGCACCCGGCGACTCCGCTTCGCGGAGCCTGCCGCCGGGGTGCGGAGCACTGAGCACCTGCAGACCATAGGTCCGAGGAGCAACGCTAACCGCGCGACTGCGCGCGCCCGCGCAACACCTCCGGCGCTGGCGGCCGGCTCTCGGAACGAGAGTCGCCAGCGCCAAAAAAGAGGCCCGTGAGCGATATCAAGTCACGCTGAACTTCATCAGCTTGATCGCATCGAAGTCCTGCACGCCGCCGCCGACACGTTTGGTCGTGTAGAACAGCACGTAAGGCTTGGCCGAGTAGGGATCGCGCAATACGCGGATACCGGCCCGGTCGACGATCAGATAGCCGCGGTTGAAATCACCGAACGCCATCGACAGCGAGTTGGCCGCGATGTCCGGCATGTCTTCGCTTTCAGCAACCGCGTAGCCCATCAGTGACGGCGCCACGCCCGGCGTTGTCGATGGCTGCCAGAGATAGTTACCCTGGCCGTCCTTCATCTTGCGGATCGCCGACTGCGTCGAACGGTTCATCACAAACGTGCCGTTCGCCCGGTAAGGCGCTTTGGTCGCGTAGATCAGGTCGAGGATCTTATCGCCAGGGTTGGAAGCCGGGAACGCGCCGGCGACGCCAGTTGCGATGTAGCCGAGGTTGCCCCAGGTCCACGTCGCATTAGCGACCGTCGTGTACGACAAGAAGCCCTTCGGCTTGTTGATGCCATCGCCAGTGACGAACGCCTTGCCTTCCTGTTCGGCAAAGGCAAGACGGACTTCATCGGCCAGCCACTCGTCGATGTTGACAATCGAGTCATCAAGCAACGTCGAAGACGCGGCCGGCATGGCGTAGATTTCCATTGTCGGGAACTGCAGTTCTGCAAGCACCGGCGTGTTGGTCTGGGCGCGCGCCGCCGTTTCCGCGACCCAGCCCGTATCTGTGCCGCTCGTTGCAAACGGCCGCTTGTAGACGTTGCCGGAGACTTGGCGGACGCCGGAAATCGCGCGGATCGGCGAGATCGCCTTTAGCGCGCGGTTGACGGCTGCTTCGGTTTCAGCCGGCACCAGATAGCCGCCATCCTGGCCGGCGCCAACGGAGAGCGCTTTTTCTTCAAGCTTGACGAGGCGCGCTGCATCGCCACGCCGCACATAGCCGTCGAACGCCGACTTGTGCGCGAGGTTCTGCACCGGATCGAACGACGTCGTGCTCAGATGCGGGCGCTGCGCCTTGATCGCCAGCTGGTCTGAAATGCGCTTGGTCGTATCCAGCGTTTCCTCGATGCGGGCCAGCTTTTCCTCGGTCAGAACGTCGGCTGCGCCGCGCTGTTCGACTTCGGCAAGGCGGCGATCGTTGGTTTCCTTGTAGGCTTCAAAGCCGGTCAGAAATTCGTCAAACGCGCGGTGCGAGTCACCGTCCGCGCTCTTCACTTCGAGCGAAGTTGTATCAGTCATGATGATGTCCTTGATTGATGTGGTTGTTGAATGGACTGCGCCGCCGCATATTTGGTGCGGCCAGAACAGCACTGCTCTCAAAGCTCCCAGCCCGCATCCCGCAGAGCCGGCATGCTTTCGAAACGCGAGCGGAAATCCGCGCACGCTCCCGTCGTCGTCAGCTCAGCATCCCGCATGAGCCAGCGTTGGAAATTGTGATGTCGATATTCAAATTGCGCGGCCGGGCGAACGTCTCGCGTTCCGCGCTACAGTTTGATTTTCAGTCCCATATCGCGCATCGCTAGTAGCGCCTCGGCATTCCCCTTGGCATCGTCAACGGGATGATGCGTGTGGCGCGTTTTGCGCAGATGCTTGAAGTTCTGCGACGTGTCTTTGACCAATCCCTTATATAGCGATCCGAGATTGACGCTCGAATGCCCGAACGGATTGGCGTCGGTGAAGTGCCAGAAATACCAATTGATAAATTGCCAATCGAAACCGTTATTATCGCTGATGAACTGCGGCCTCCCGCGCACCTCGCGAGCCAGCCAGGCTGCAAATTGCTCCATCACGGTTTTCGGATCATCGAACTGCAATGTTTGCTCGCGACTGAACCCGCTGACAGCCAAGGCTTCCGGAACCCACTTTTCGGAGACCGGCTTTAACCGGCCATAGAATGTCCGCTCAAGCGACGGCTCGACAATCACCGCACCAAAACACACCATACTGAAGTCGCCAGGATTGCGGCCATCCGCTTCCACATCGACCATCACGTAGGCCATGCGATGAGTCTCTCCTGTCCTATCGCGAGCTTACAAAAACGAAGTGCTCTGTATCATTGAGCAGATTTTGAATGGCAGGAGCGCCATTCGATGCACCTTCGATATACAGCACAACCAGCCATTCATCGCAGCCGTCGATAACGGGCTCACTATCGTGTACATCCCTATTCGAAATGAGCTTTGCCACGACACCATCTGAACCACGAAAGGCGTAGTAGTCGCCCCCCAGATGCGAACTTTCGCGTGGCTCGTCAGTCAAGCCCGTCGCGTTTTCCACCCAGCGGTATGCCTGCTCAACCGTTTCCGCCTTAACACCGAATCTGAATTCCATCTTCGTTTCCTGCCCGTTAACAAGAAACTCTTGGGTCTCAAGAAGAGACAACATCAGTTCTCATCTTCTTAAACTGCGCCCCGTCACCTTCCAGAGCCTTCAACCAAGCTGATTGCGCGTGCGTGTTGTTCAAATACAGGAGGTACGGCCAATTCGGAAAATCAGGCTCTCGCGGATAGTCACCATCTTCATCGGACCAAACTCCTGCAACGACTTCAATGTGCTCGCCGGTTGAACTTTGAAAAGTGCAGTAGCCTCCTTTTTCGTCCCCCATCCGATTCATGGGCTTCGCATCGACCAACGCAGCTACCCGTTGGGCGACATCATCGACGGATTGAAACATTGCCTCCCGGACGGCAAATAGTACAAACATGGACATCTTTCAGCCTCTACATCCTATTGCTTTTAAAACTGCGGCACTCTGAGATTAGGGCCACGCGACTGAATGATCGCTTCAGACTCGTAGATCATAATCGTAACCTTGCGGCCAGTTTGAGCGCTTAAAGTTTGGACGAAATTTGCAAGATTTAGGTCACGCAGTTGCCTGGGACTTAGCTCCGTAGTTCTATTTCCAGAACTTCGCAGCTGATAACCGCTCATGCGCGCTTGTTCCATCAATCTCGGACCACTATCGCAAAATCGTAGTCGCTATCCCGACCCAAATCAAAAGCCCGGCCCGTCCTGTAACTATAACCCGTAACTGAACTTCCGCGAAGGTACAGCTCAGCATCCGCCTGCCCTGCAAACATCAAGCTATTGCGCGCTAGACTTCCAAACGCCTGAAAGGCTTGCCGCGAATTGAACCCCAGCGGAACCCCGCCGCGCTCCAGGACGAGTGCCCGGCCGTTCGCTTCTTGCGCTAGGTCGCGATATATGCGGATCGCGCCGTCCCCCGAATTGGGGTCCGTGATGAATGGACCAGCGGTCGATTGCCAGCCCTCGTCAACTCTCCGAACGCGCGCGACAGCCTGAGCGGCGTTTTCTGCCGCCGATATGCAGGGTCGCAATAGTCATCGATGTCATGATTTCAAATTCCGCTCGTGCGGGAGTGGTGAGGTGGCCAGTGGCCAGCCGGCGTCACTCACCACTCACCACTCACCACTCACCACTCACCACTCACCACTCACCACTCACCACTCACCACTCACCACTCACCACTCACCACTCACGCCGTCTGAAACAGCCGCTCCGTCGCCGCGCGGATTTTGGCCGCCAGCGCCGCGTCGTTGCCGAACTCGCAAGCAGCGTTTCTACTCCCGGTGCCTGCAGTTTCTGAATACCACCTACGATTTCCCCTGCCCGAGAGCGATCGCCGCTGCCGCTTCTTCAGGGCTTAGCCATCCAGGCGGCGTCTCGCCGGGCAAAACGATTTCATGCGGGACAGGAAACGAATTTGCAGGCAGATCACGGCTGTTTACCCAAGCGATGCACTGGGGCAACTCGCCATCGGTTTCAAGGAATTCTTTGACGGCCTTCCAGGCTTCGGCAAATGGTATGTACAAAGACACGGGCATCGGGTCGCTGTGAAGCGTGCGCACCCATTGCCTCATCCGGCTCATATCGCCCTTGGAATAGTGGCATTCATCAAAGCCCCCGCCATACCTGCGGTACATCACCAGCACACCAAGTTTGGGATTGCCCCACAGCGACAGCCTAACATCAATGCGCCCCTTCAGCCTATCGAGCTTTTCAGTGCCACGAACGCCGGTTGCGTCGAAGCCAGCGCTATCGTTACCACTCGAGTAAAACCACTCCTTGCCTTCAGGGGCCAGAAAGTAGGGCTCGAGCTCAGCCGGGCTTGGCCAGAATGGACCATCAAAGTCATCAAAATAGACTCGCTTGATCATGGATTGAATCCTATTTGCGCCACATCCCATTGTGAAACGTTTCCACAACTCCGCGCGGATCGGCGAACGTCACCACTGGGTTACCCAACTCCATCGCCACATATGGCAGCACTGTTCTACAATCCCGGCATATTTTCCTGTCAACCCGGATGTGCAAGTTTCTACCAGAGAGCGTACCACCGTCTGCCCTCGCTGCCCGCAGCAGCACCGTTGCTTCTGCGTGAAAAATTGCATTGTTCGGCATCTGCCCAACATTCTCGGTATTCATGACGTCCGGGTACTTGTCGATCATCCTGTCACGCAAGTACATTGCATCCAGACGGTCGCCCACTACATAGGTCAGCGCATTTGAGTTTACGCCATATATTGCTTTGCCATCGACATCTGTTCTAGCCACCGTACCTTGATCGACGGTGATGGCCTCAATTCCTGGCAACTCAACCATTCCGGTCAGACTGCGGAACGATTGACTGTAGTAGACGAATGGAACATCAGGCGGCCGGCCAGAATGACGGTTGTATCGTTTGGAGCGCCCCGTGAACCGCTTGATCCGGCTTGCGCAACGCGAATGTGCCCCGACGCTCTCTCTCGCCCTACCTTCGGCGGCACCGCGTTGTCAGCCGTTGTGAACAATCGAGCGTCATCATGATAAGGATTGAAGCGCTGCTCGCGCTCGATAGCCTTCAGGTATCGGCTTGACGCGAACAGCATCCGCAGATACGCAACTTCACCCTGCACACGCAGCCAATCGGCCCGCACCTTGTGCAAGGTCGCAATAGTCATCGATGTCATGATTTCAAATTCCGCTCGTGGATGCGTGGTGACGTGGCCAGCCGGCGTCACTCGCTACTCACGCCGTCTGGAACAACCGTTCCGTCGCCGCGCGGATTTTGGCAGCCAATGCTGCGTCGTTTTCGAAGCCGCGGCCTGAACCCGGCAAGGACTGATCCCGCAACGCCTGCAAGCCTTTCAAGCCATCGCGCAGAACCGCGCGCGCTTCTGTCCGCGTCAGACCCGCGTCGCGCGTCAGCCAGCGCTCGAAGTCGCGCTCCGATGGAACGCGCGCAGCAAACGGGCGCTGCTTGACGGCGGATACCCGCGCGCCCGGCAGCATCGGGAATGTCACGACCGAGATTTCCCACAAGTCGACTTTCTCGATGCGCCGCACGCCCGAGCGCACATCGCGCCGCGCCTTGACAGCTTTGAAGCCAATCGACAATCCGTCAAGCGCGCCGGCCCGCATCAAGGCAAGCACCTCGCGCGCTTTGGTAACCGCCAGCATCAAGCGGCCGCGCACATAAAGCCCGCGCGCATCCTCGCGGATTTCATCCCACACGCCGATCGGTTCCGCCGGATTGTGCTGAAACAACATTTTGATCGCGCCCGCCTCACGGCCCGCAAGGCTTTCGCGGAACGCGCCCGGCGTAATGACATCGTGGCCGAGGTCTTCGCGGTTAAACAAACTCGCATAGCCCTCGAACGCGCCGTCGTCCTCGACGCTTTTGATATCGAGGTGCAGCGTATTGCTCATCCGCGTCAGCGGCGCCGGCAATAGAAACGTATCGGTCGCGCTCATGTTCGCTCCGTGTTCAGGTTCAAGTTGTAGAGTATTTCAGTGCGTTCCGCCTGCCCGTCAGACGCTCATTGCGCTTCCGGCCGGCGCGCGGCACGCGTGCCGGAAGCGCCAGAAAAAGCGCTTCGCGTTCCGGGTTCAAGGCTTCGACTTGGTCCAAGTCCAGTGTGATCAGAAGTTTCGTGCCATAGGCCGGAGACAGCCATCTCGAAAACCCCTGCGCCATGCGATTGACCAGCGGCAGAACGGTTTGCCGCCAGAACGCACGCTGCGCTTCGGCGTAGTTGGAGTACGTGTTGTCGCCCGGAATTCCGAGCAGCATCGGCGGCACGCCAATCGCCAGTGCAATCTCGCGCGCCGCCGCATTCTTGGCTTCGATGAAATCCATATCCTTGGGCGTCAGGCTCGCCGTCGCGAAGGCGACAATTGTGAAATAGCCTTTCCAATCGAGCCCGCCTTCGAGCAACAATGGACGCCCTGCATGCGCCGCACCCTGGAAGTTGGTTTCCAATTCCGACTTCAGCCGCGCAAACTGTTCGTCCGTCATCTGGCCGTTCGATGCCGCGTAAACCAGCGCACCGCTCGGCCTGGCCGAATTATCGAGCAGCGCCTTGTTCCAGCCCGAAGCCGTGTTGTGAAATCCGCGCCTTCCGGCCGGCTCGACGAAGGAGAGTCGGAAGGCGCATGCCGTAGTGATCGTTCGCCGGATGAAACAGCCGCGTATGCAGAACAGGCCTGACACCTAAGATTGGTCGCGCTACTCAAACTGTCCCGGATATCCGATGAGCAATTCTTGAAGTTCCTCACGCCCAACATTTTTGAGCTTTCCATTCAGTTCGTGATATTCACTGTCTGTCAATCGCCCTTCAACTGCCAGCGCCGCTAGATAACCGGCCCATAGAAGATTGATCGTGTCGGAATTGCCCCGATAAGCTATTTGCTCCATCATGATTTCGCCCAACCCCGCAGCGTTGAATGTTCCGGTCATAGTCATTTGCTCCTAACCACGTGCACAGCTCCGCTCTTGGTCATAACAGTAACTGTGCTGATTTTACGTCTTGTGTCTGCTGTAAATGCACGCCTGATAGAATCTGCCGCTATCTCCTCGGTCATTCCGACTTGCGCTCTTGCATCGATATTCACGTTTGCGGATTGGCTCCGAGCGTTTGAAATGCGGTTTGTGATAGAGCCAGCCATCCGTCGTGGATCTGTATTTTTTAGGGTCGAGACAGTCTTTAGTTCGTGCACGACTCCATTTATTCCAAAATCTGGTGTTTTTCCTGCTCCACGCGGAATTATTTCAACGTCATGTCCAAGGTCCTTAAGTTCTTCAACAAATCGCCGTTCTGCCGGCTTTAACTCATCAAGGCGTCCAGTAATTTTGCCAACACCGGGTCGCTTGCTGAGAAATTCCGGAAGCTTTTGCGGTAAGTTTTTGGGCAACGTCGGCGCCTTCGGCACGCCCGGTTTGCCCATAATGTTTCATATTATCTTACCAAGACCCGCCTCACGATGTGGACTATTCGATCCTCCATCCTCGCCGACCCACTGTCCGCCAGTTCCTGGATTGCCCGCCGGAACGCGCGGTTGATCCTGGCGATACTTCGCTGATACCGGCGCTTCCCCCTTCACCCCATACCCAGCCGCTGCACGCTTCTCATCATCGGTCAGGAAGGTTGCTGCACCGTCGCGGTAGCGACAAACGCTAAGAGTGGCGCGTCCACAGCGCTTCGCGTTCGGGGTTCAAGGCTTCGACTTGGTCCAAGTCCGGTGTGATCAGAAGTTTCGTGCCATAGGCCGGAGACAGCCATCTCGAAAACCCCTGCGCCATGCGATTGACCAGCGGCTCTCTACGTAATCGAACCCTCACAGGTTCCGCAGTACCGTTCCACTGCTCCGCGCGTCGTCCATCACGCCGGCGCCGGCGCACTAAACGTTTTCAAGATCACTCTGGACTTCGTGGCAGCTTGAGGTCCAGCGTGGGAAACGAGACTACTCCCATTGATTTACAATCGTTCGACCAAAGAACGTAAATGTATTCGTGGCTATAGTTTTTCCCGTTCTCAACAAAGGTACTTGTTACCTTATATCGATAGACGTGGCCGAACTCATCTTGTTGCGACGCGATTTCCCCGCTCATATCGACTGTCCAGCCCGCACCTGCTCGCCTGACGAAATCCTCGACGAATTTTCTCGCCATTTCAGTACAAGGCAAAGCACCTATCTCATCGGCGTTCAACAGGCGCTCATTCTGATCAATTTTTGCTGGTGGAAACTTCATTTGCATCTCCTCGGCACGCGTTGGTGTTTGCGAGAGCATTGCAGCAGCGAGGAATGTTCCAATCGCGAATGCAATTCTCATCAATGGCCGTTCCTACCTAGGCCACAAACTCATAAACTGACTTTGCAACGGCTGCGAACAGTGATTCAAGCTACCAAACGGGGGAGCTTGAGATGGCACGCTACGAACTCACCGACGCCGAATGGAAAATCATCGCGCCGCTTTTGCCGAATAAACCGCGTGGCGTGCCGCGTGTTGACGACCGCCGCGTCTTGAACGGCATCTTCTGGCGGTTGCGCAGCGGCGCGCCGTGGGCCGATATTCCAGAACGCTACGGCCCTTACACGACCTGCTACAATCGCTTCGTGCGCTGGCGGGCAGCCGGTGTTTGGGATCAGATTTTGAAGGCAGTTTCGCAAGCCTACAACGGCAAAATCCAAATGATCGACAGTTCTGTCGTGCGCGTGCATCAGCATGCAGCCAACGGCGAAAAAAAAGTGGCCGAAGCCGTTGCATGGGCCGTTCCCGCGGCGGGCTCACGACCAAGATCCACGCGCTCGTCGATGCGCACGGCCTCCCGATCCAGATCAAGCTGACCGAGGGCCAAGCTCATGACGGAGTGAGCGCTACTGATATGCTGGGCTTGCTCGGCGACGGATGCATGCTGCTGGCTGATCGCGGTTACGATTCAAATGCGCTGCGCGAAAAGATCACCAGCCAGGGCGGCTATGCCAACATCCGGCCGAAATCCAATCGCGTCGAACCGCCGGTGTTCAGTCCGTTCGCATATAAACTGCGAAACCGGGTCGAGCGCTTCTTCAACAGGCTCAAGCATTACCGCGCTATCGCCACCCGCTTCGACCGCCACGATGACAACTTCATGGCCTCAGTGAAACTTGCTGCCATCCGCATCTGGATGCGGTTTAATGAGTCTGTGGCCTAGCCGGAGGAATGTTTGCTAAAGGATCTGTGGCGGGGGGAATATACACCGGCTCTTTGCCATACATATGCAAAACAACACCGCCGCCTCCCTTTTCGAAGTCCGGAGGAAATAATCCGCGTCCACAGCGCTCCGCGTTCCATGTTCAGCGCTTCGACTTGATCGCAGTCCATTCGCCGTCAAGTCAACCCATCTTCACGTACTTCGGATTCCCGGAAATAGGCCGGGCGAACCATGGGCAATGTGTGATCTGAGCGATCGTGTTATTAGGAATCGTCTTCCATTCCTCAATCACCGCGTCCGCAATTTGATCTGGCGTTTCGCCGTACTCCTGCTGGCGCACCCACTCAAAACTACTGCCGGGCGCTGGCCGAACAGGCACCGCTCCAGCGAGCGATGAGCGCTATGATTGCGCGACGCAAGAAGCTGATCAGATCAGCCCCGCTCAGACCAAAATCGCCTTCCGCGATAGGCACGAGGTGCCAGATGCCGACGGCATCAACATCCAACTCGTCGGGAATGTGAGAAATAAACTCGCTAAGCGTCAGACCGGAACCGCTGCGTCGGGATAATGATGTCATTTCGCGTGAACCTGATATCCGTTTTTTTTAATAACGCCTTGTCGAGCGAATTTGGCACCGGCTTGCGGCAAAAAGCCTACTCGGCATTCAACTTTCTCAAAAACTTCCGAAACGCATCTAGCTGACTATCATCCACAAGAAAATGTTGCTCCCCACTTTTAGAACGCGACGGTGCGCTGCCATCACCGCCGCCCAAAAGTTCTTCTAGATAATCGCAAGCCTGCTCAAATGTATCCTGCCCACGAACAGATATCGCAAGCTCCACGCCGCTTGAGATAAGATGAAGAATAAATCTGAATTTTGCCGAATCCGTCATGACACCTACCTAATCATCGTTGCGTGGATACGAGGATATGACCGTGAACCCGTTTTTAGATCTTGGATCGTGTACAATTGAGATTCCGACCCCGGTGGTTACTCTAATCCTCGGTTGTTCGCGTACATTTCGTGCATAAGCCTCGACGCCTGTAGCGGACGAGAAGACGCCGACAATGAAATCCCTTTTCAGTTCACCGCTTACCACTCGCCCGACCTTATCAAGATTTTGAGCCAGTATAGCGTTAGTGAGTTTCGTGGCAGCCTCAATGGATGGATAAGAACCTGCTCTTATCCGGGTTGCTGGAACTTCAAGTGCAATAAACTTCGCAGACTCTTGTCGAACATGTGCAATCAGAAGTTCTGGCGTCTTTCCAACATGGTCCCTATGAGTATGCCCACCCCTGGCGGCCTCGTCGGCTAGGTTAACTTGAAATCGGCCAACCTCATCAGCCTGAGCGACCACAATTCTGTCATCACGTTCAGGCTGTACCCCGCCGCCATCCGTCCACCTGCCGCTTTCGCGACCGCTGCCGGACGGAACGCGCGGTTGATCGTCGCGATATTTCGCTGACGCCGGAGCTTCGCCTTTCGCTCCATATCCGGCGGCCGCGCGCTTCTCATCATCGGTCAGGAAGGTTGCTGCACCGTCGCGGTAGCGACAAACGCTAAGAGTGGCGCATCCACAGCGCTTCGCGTTCGGGGTTCAGGGCATGATTGTCAGTCTGTGCCCGCATTGATCATGGCAATGAGATGATCGTAGCTATCGTCAACTCCTTCGTCGCCCTTGAACACGCTGTATTCAATTCGATTTTCAAAGAATTCGACTTCCACCCGATGTCCAACCATCGCAAACGAAACCATCACCGCCTCTGGTTGCTGCTGACTAATGGTGTACTCAAGACCCTTCTCGCTCAAAAAGTTGAGAAAGGTCAGCATTCTAGACATTCCATTTATGGCCATTACTAAAACTCCTATTTTCTGAACCGGCCCTGATTGATCAGCTTCTGACATTTTCGCGCCCGTGCATCTCCCCCTTTTGCCAAATCGAAAACGTCCTCGATTGATAAATCACTGAGTTCATCAGGCAACTCGCGATTGATTTCACCTTTGCAATACTGAGAGACAAACTGCCGAATGGTCAACTTCCAGAGAGCTTTTGCAACTCCGCCTTTTTTCCCGACGAGGATGACTTGTGCTTCTGTGGCCTGATCACGAGGTCCGGCCCGTTCAGTCCCAACACCTTCTCCGCTACTCGAGACATCGCTCCCACCACCACTACCGACTCCATCCGCGGTCGTGAAGCGCCCAGCACCATCATGATAGGGATTGAACTTTGCTGACGCTTGTACATCCCCCTTCACGCCATACCCTGCTGCGGCACGCTTTTCGTCGTCGGTGAGGAAGGTCGCCGCGTTCAATCGCGTCCACAGTGCTTCGCGTTCGGGATTCAAAGCTTCGACTTGGTCGAGGTCGGGCTTGATCAACAGTGGCGCGCCATAAGCGGGACTCAGCCATTTGGAAAATCCCTGCGCCATGCGATTGACCAGCGGCAGCACGGTCTGTCTCCAAAACGCCCGCTGCGCCTCGGCGTAATTGGAATACGTCGCATCTCCCGGAATTCCCAAAAGCATCGGCGGCACGCCAATCGCCAGCGCAATCTCGCGCGCCGCCGCATTCTTGGCTTCGATGAAATCCATATCCTTGGGCGTCAGGCTGAGCGGTTTCCAATCGAGCCCGCCTTCCAGCAACAATGGACGCCCTGCGTGTGCCGCACCCTGGAAGTTGGTTTCCAATTCCGACTTCAGCCGCGCGAACTGTTCGTCCGACATCTGGCCGTTCGCCGCCGCGTAAACCAGCGCACCACTCGGCCTGGCCGAATTGTCAAGCAGCGCCTTGTTCCACCCGGACGCGGTGTTGTGAATATCAATCGCAACGGCGGCTGCCTCGATTGGGCTCATGCCGTAGTGATCGTTCGCCGGATGAAACAGCCGCGTGTGCAGTACCGGCCGCACACCCGCGACAGGCTCATCCAAAAACCGTATCGATTTTCCGCCAGCGGTATATTCGTAACCCTCCGGCCAGCCATCGAGGCCCGGCAGCACTTTCATGCGGTCCGGGCGCAGATTGTGCAGCTCGCGGATTTCGCCGTCGACCGCCACCGCTTCGACATAACTATTGCCCGCGACCAGCAGGAACCCGTACCAGGCTTCAAGGAAATCGGTGCCGGTGTGGTCAAAGCTCGGCTGGCGCATCAGTTCAAGCAGCGGATGCTGTTCGATCTCGACGCCGCCCTCATACAGAATGAGCGGAATAGACGCCGCCGCTTCCGCGATCATCCGCACGCTGCGATAGACAATCGCGTTCTGCATGAAGCCTTCACGCGCAAACGCACCATAATCGCGCGGGCTCCACACCGGTGCCCCAAGATTGTCATAGGCAATCAGCGGGCCAACGCGGGAAGCTTTTTGCTCCGCTGCCTGCGCCTGACCCGCGCCTTCCGGCCGGCGCGCGGAACGCGTGTCGGAAGGCGCAAGCATAGAGCCACGCGCGAAGAAAAGGCGCGTGAGCGCCCCCGGTATCATCGCCATCGTATGTTTCCTTGTTGTCTATTTCGCGCGAACTTCTTAGTGGCGACTTGCGACTCTCGTTCCGAGAGCCGGCCGCAAGGCGCGTATCTCACAGCATCCGCACGCCCGGCTTGACGCCATCGCTCAACAGCAGCTCGGTCACCGCCCAAACAAGCGCGTCGGCGCGGTCGGGGCTTTTGCCGCGCACCGTGCCGTCGATACCAAACGCCACCAGCTGATCTTCCAATGCGTCGAACCGGCCAACATGCACCACACGCCCTTCGGCGTAGAGCGACGCGACCGGCTCGGCGCGAACCCACTTGCCGCGCGTGGCTCTGACCTTCACGACCGGCAAATTCTTTCTGAACTGATGCACCACGCCGAGCACCAGATCGCCGCCTTGATTAACTTCCGCGACCATCCGGTCGGCATCGAAATCGTCGTAGGCCGCAATCGCCGCCTTCGCCCACACATCCGGCGTGCGCCCCTGAATGGTGCGATCCGCCAGCACATAGGCGCGGCCATCGACACCCAGGCCCGCAACCACAATCCCGCACGCGTCTGACTGCGCGGTCGACGTCACCGGTGGATCAAGCGCCACGATCACGCGCCGCATTTCAGGTGGCGATGCGATGCGTGAACTCTCAATCCAGCTGCGCCGCCATAAACTCTCCGCCGTATCCTCAACGATTTCGCCAAGCAGCTCTTGCCGCCCAAGCGTTGTGCCTGCATAGCGCCGCGTCATCTCGGTTAGAAATGATGGCGCTAAGTTCAGCGCGTTACCGGCGGTGGCCAGCTGCGTTGTGACGGTGGCCGCGTCGCTCATGATCTTTTTCAAAAAAGCGCTCGGGCGCGGCGTCGTCGTCACCACCACTTGCGGATGGTCACCCAACCGCAAACCAAATTGCAGCATATCCCACGCAACCTCGGCGTTGCGCCACTTGGCCAACTCATCGCACCAGGCGTGGGAGAACTGCGGACCGCGCAGCGCCTCCGCTTCGTCTGCTGAAAACATTTCCGCAATTGCGCCGTTCTTCCAAGTGATGCGCCGCTTCGACGGTTCATAGAGCGGCCGCTCGTATCCCGGATGCACACTCAGCAACCCCGAAACGCCTTCGACCATCACAGTGCGCACGTCGTGAATGGTTTTGCCGACAAGTGCGATCCTCTTTGGTGGCTCGCGGCGACTCTCGTTCCGGGAGCCGCCCGCCGCGCGCGGAGCACCGTCATATCCGCACGCGATCCCTCTCACCCATTCGGCACCTGCCCGCGTCTTCCCCGAGCCGCGCCCGCCGAGCATGATCCAGACGCGCATTTTTGTGGCGCCTTCCGACTCTCGTTCCTCGAGCCGGCCGGAAAGCGCCGCGTCCGGCGGCAGGCTCGACGAAGGAGAGTCGCCGGACGCAAACAAAAGAGAGTCGGAAGGCGCAAACGAAAGAGGCGCCAGCTGGTCGTCGTGCGCCCAAAGCTGCCAATCGTAAATCAGCCGCCGCATTTCATGCGGCGCGATCTCATTCAGCGCTTCGTTGAGCTGTCCGCTTTCGCTGCAGCTTCTCAATGCGTTCCGCAATCTCGCGGCGCAAATCGTCCGCATGGGCGAGTGCCTCCCTATCCTTGGCGCCACGGCCCTTCGACTTGGCTTTGGTTATGTCGCGCTGCATCTCAACGGCTTTCTCCAGACTGTTGACCATTTGGGTTAGCGCCCGCGAAGCGCGCTCGCGGTCTTGCGAGGACGCACCTTTGTGGGAATCGAGTTTTTTCAATTCGCCTTCAATCGTGCCAAACACGTGCTGCAGCAGCACATCCGGCTTCGGCGGCTTCGATGCGGTTTTGTTTTTTGCCGCTGGAGCTTTTTGCGCAGCGCCGTCCGCATCGGCCCCATCCGTCTTCGCCACCTTCGGCAGCCGCGGCATATCCGAGCGCATCAGCCAGCCGCGCGCCTTCGCTTCCTGCGTCAGCCGGTACGCTGTCATGCCGATTGCGGACGCAATCCCGGCAACCGGTAGGCTCCGGTCTGCATATTGAGTTTTGACGGTGGCCCAGGAGGCCTCATCAATTGCCGCCACGCTTGCGGCTTGGTCTGCAACCTTCACCAGCCCTGCACGCTTGGCCGGGGGCTTTGATGATGCCATCCCCTTCGCCCGCGCGCCGCCCGCCAGCTGAGTGTCCGCCTTTTCCGTACTGCGGACGCGCGCCATCGCCTTGGCCTTAACCGCCATGCTGCTCGCCTCCGTTGTTGCTGCTTTTTTTGAGTTCGGATGGACCGCGCCACCCTCAGACCCTCGCTGCATCCCAAGTATTGGGAAATAGGGAGACAATGATCTGCAAGTCCCAAAAATAAAGGCGGCGGGGCATGACTGCCCTCAACCGCCTAGTATTCCGACCATACAAATAAAGTACATGAGGAGCGTTGCGCTGTCCAGCACAATGTATAGTAAATCTGTAAAATCTATAGTAAACAATAAAATGAGCGTTCGTTTTGTTTGGCAGTACTTCGCGCTAACTCAAGCTAAACTGCAACCGACCAGAATACACCCACGCCCAGGGGGCGGGCATAAGTTATTTTTGGCTCTTTTGTTTGCACCGGATTTCCGCAGCTCCGCGCCTTCCGGCCGGCTCGACGAAGGAGAGTCGGAAGGCGCAAACAAAAGAGAGCCGCGGAGCACCGTACAACCTCACCCCTCTTTGAAATCGTCGATGATGTACCGCCAGTAGTTCTCTTCCTTGACGCGCTTTTCGCTCATGGCGAAGCTTTTGACCGAAATGCCGGCCTGATGCACCGTATCCGGCGACCCCGACACCAGCGGATGCCACCACGCCAAGTCGCGGCCTTCGTTGATCAGCCGGTAGCCGCAGGTGGCGGGCAGCCATTTCAGCTCGCGCACCTTTTCAATCGTCACATCAATGCAGTCCGGCATCAGGCTAAAGCGATTGGGATAGTTCGAGCAGCGGCAGGTGCGGACCTCCAGCATGGCGCAGGACAGCCGCGTCAGATGGATGTCGCTGGTATCCTCGTCCTCGAGCTTGACCATGCAACAGCGCGCGCACCCGTCGCACAGCAGCTCCCACTCCTCGCGGTTCATCTCATCAAGCGTCTTGGTCTTCCAGAACGGCAGTTTATCGGTCACGTCTCAAACCTCGCGCAAACCCTTGCAAGCCCGCCGCAAATAACCACAATTTGGCCGACTTGGGATTCGTAACGTCGCATTAGCCGCATATCACTGGGGATGGCCACTTTTTTCAGGTGTGCTGCCAAAGTCGCCGGTAGACAAGCGGGCGCCGGGGGATACAAAACCAACCAGCCCGAAACCGGTGCTGGGCACGAGACTTGACCCAAGGACTTCGAAGGGACAAGGCCTGCAATGGGCCAAAGCCTTCAACAGGGACGACGCACGTTTGAACGACTGGTTCCATAAACAAGGCGGCCGCGACCGCTTGATGCCCAAGCTGCTCGGAATTGATTCCAAAATCAATTCCGTGCTGACCAACGCTTGGTCGCGCAGCAAAGATTATTGGAACGCCGGCTCGTCGTATTTCGCGCGCTTCCAATTGACCGGGTGGCGCCGCCTTCTCAACGAAGGTGTGTCGGAAGCCTTCTCGCTGGCAACTGGCGCGTTCGTCGTGCTCTACGCACTCGCACTTCCAGCCCTGCTGGAATTTGACGAAAGCAAATTCTCGACCGGCAAATTCGCCGTCAAGTTTCTCGACATCAACGGCAACGAGCTCGGCAAGCGCGGCATTCTGCACAACGACAGCGTGCCGCTCGATGAAATTCCAGATCCCTTGATCAAAGCCACGCTCGCCACCGAGGACCGCCGCTTCTTCGAACACTACGGCGTTGACGTCTGGGGTACGTTGCGTGCACTCGCAACCAACGTGCAAGCCAACGAAGTCGTACAGGGCGGATCGACACTCACCCAGCAGCTTGCCAAAAATTTGTTTCTGTCGTCCGAGCGCTCGATCCAGCGCAAGGTCAAAGAGCTGTTCCTGTCGTTCCTGCTTGAGAGCCGCTACACCAAACGCGAAATCTTGAAGCTCTACTTCGACCGCGCCTATATGGGTGGCGGCGCGTTCGGTGTTGAAGCCGCCGCGCAATATTATTTCGGCAAGACCGCGCGCGATGTGACGATGGCCGAAGCCGCGATGATGGCCGGACTGTTCAAGGCGCCCGCCAAATATGCGCCACACGTCAACCTTGCCGCGTCGCGTGCGCGCACCAACGAAGTGCTCGACAATCTGGTCGAAGCTGGGTTCTACACCGCCGGTCAAGTTCAAGCCGCGCGTCTCAACCCGGCCAAGACCATCGACAACCGTTCAACTTCCAGCCCCGACTGGTTCCTTGATTGGGCCTATGACGAAATCCAGCGCCTCGCCGAAGGCAAAGGCCAGTACGTGCTGACCGCGCGCACCACCGTCGATATGACCTTGCAACGCCAGTCCGACGAAGTCATCAACGCCGCGCTGCGTAAAGACGGCAAGTCGATGAACATCAATTCGGGCGCCATGGTCGTAATGGAGCCCGACGGCGCGGTGCGCGCAATCACGGGTGGTCCGGACTACGCTGAAAGCCAGTTCAACCGCGCGACAAAATCTAAGCGCCAACCCGGCTCGTCGTTCAAAACCTATGTCTACGCCGCTGCCCTCGAAAAAGGCTTTACGCCGGAAGCGAGCGTGCGCGATTCCGCTGGCGCCTGCGGACCGAAAGGCTGGTCGCCGCAGAACTATGGCGGCGGATACGGTACTGGCGAGCGCATGCCGATGTGGTCGGCGCTCGCGCGTTCACTCAATACAGTCGCCGTTTCGCTGTCCTCAGATGTCGGACGCGACAACGTCGTCGAGTTCACCAAGCGGCTCGGCATCACCGGCGTCAAACGCTCGTGCTCGATGGCGCTCGGCGATGGCGGCATCACGGTGCTCGAACATACCGGCGGCTTCGCAACGTTTGCCAACGGCGGCAAGTTCACCAAGCCCTACGGCATTCTCGACATCACCACATCGAAGGGCGAATTGCTTTATTCGCGCGAACGCGACGAGCCACCGCCGCATCAAGCCATCAAGCCCAAAGTCGCCGAGCAGATGAACTACATGCTGCAGAAAGTCGTCGAAGAAGGCACCGGCAAAGCGGCCAAACTCGAGTTCACGTATTCCGCCGGAAAAACCGGAACCTCGACCGGACCGAAGGACGCGTGGTTCGTCGGCTTCACCGGAAAATACGTGGCCGGCGTCTGGCTTGGTAACGACGACAACCGGCCGATGGTTGGCGGATCAAACGGCGTGACCGGCGGTCACTTCGCAGCCCCCATCTGGCACAACTTCATGGCCGTCGCCCATACCGACATGAATATTCCGCCGGTCCCCGGCATCGACATTCATCCGGTGCAGGTGGCCGAACAGGCGCGCATCGCCGACCTGAAAAAAACCGAAGCCGCAGCCGGCAACACGGCCGCCGTATCGTCATCGACGAACGCCGACGGCTCAACGCGCACACCGAGCATCATGCCGGACCTGACCCGCGATACTTTGAAAAAGCTCTCGCTCGCCCTGCGAAAAGCGGGCGGCCTTGGAGACGCACCGCCGCCCGCCGCAACACCCGCATCGTCGAAACCATCGGGCGCAACGCCGGCCGCGCCCGGCACACCAGCCGCACCCGCTCCACAGCCTGCGCCCGCCATCAAACAGCCAACCAACGGCAGCCCAGCGCCACCCGCATCGCCGGCCGCTGACCGCCGCGCCGGTTTGATCCCGGATTCAGCGCCAAGCGCTGCTGCCGCGCAGCCATCATTGCAACAACCGGGTACAACGGAGGTGCCGCGCCGTGGCATCCATTGATCTCGATAGCGCACGCGATGACGATCAGCCTCGCGGCGGCAACGGCCCCCTCGGCGAACGTCTGCCGGAACCGATGCAGCGCGCGCTGCGTGATATCGCAGCGCTTCTCACCCGCACCATCGGCACCGCGCTGGCCGTCGCGCTCGTGCTGACCGCCGGCATCTGGTCCAGCCGCACCATGATTTCGCGCGGCTATGAAATTTCAGCCGACACCTACGGGCCGTGGCGGCATTGGCGCAACGAAGGCCGCCTCGACGCCGACCCTTACACACGTGCCCATCTCTCCGGCAGCGGCATGTTGCGCATTTCATCTGACAGTGCCGGCATCTTCGAAGCCGCATCCGATTCCGCCGGCGCGCGGCTGCATTCGTCCTGCGATTACGTGATCGAAGGCGCCAGCATGAGCGGCCTGTGGTGGAGCCTTAGCGTTTTCGACAGCACCGGCCAGTTGATCGCCAACGACGCCGAGCGCTACGCCTTCACCAGCGACACCGCGGCGCTCAACCCCGATGGATCATTCATTGTCACGCTTGGCCGCGATGCGCGTCCGGGCAACTGGCTGCCAACCGGAGGTGCTGGCCGCCTGATCATGAATTTCACCATCCTCGATCCGGCGACAGGTCTCTCAGACGATGCCCGCCTGGAGCGCAACAAACTGCTGCCGGCCATCCGCCGCGAAGGATGTTCGTGATGAATTTGGCCGAGGATGCCGCCAAGCTCTGGCCATCGTTTCAATGGCGCTATCTGCTGCTGCTGCCGGTGGCGGCCGGCATCGTCCATCTGATCGCCACGTTTCTGGCCATGAACGACACACGCGCCTCTGCTTATCAGAAGTTGTCGGCGGTCTTGCCGGCAAACACCATGAAGGTTCTGCCGCCTGTGAAGCCCGGCCAGCAACCACTGCCGTTTCTCGGCGCCGACGCACACTACGCGATGTGCAGCTTTTCATCGAAGCAAGGCCCCGTAGACGTCAATGCCCTGCTGCCTGATCGCGGTTGGTCGCTTGGCGTTTACAATCCCGATGGATCGACCGTTTATTTTGCATCCGGCGCTACGGGAAAGCCGATCACGGTCGCACTCACCATATTGCCCGGAGACGACCGCTTCCTTGGGCTGACACCACAGGCGCTTGGCAAGCCGGCCGCGACGGCCGCGCAGTTGACCCTCAATGCCCGTCGCGGATTGATTGTGGTGCGGGCGCCAGACAGGGGCGCTGCATACCGGCAAGGTGATGAAGCGATACTTGCCAAAGCCAAGTGTGCGGCCACACCGTTCTGATCGCCGGCGGCTGCGGCGGCGTAAGAACGCCCGTCAAGCTGACATCCGCGCTTCAATCTTCAAGGTCTAGTCTGTCGCGGCGGCGCGCCCGCTTTTTCGACTTCGCGGCCGGACGTGTCTCATCCCAGCGCTCGTAGCGCACGCCTGGAAAGAACACGATTTCAGCTGGCACGTTGTGCCCGCTGTGCGAAGAGCCGCTGGTGCGTTGCCCTTGGCGGAATTCAAGAATGGTCGCCATCTTCAGTCCCCGCTGCTCAGCGCTGCTGTGGCGCTGGTTGAGCAATCGTGTCTCAAGTCCTTCCCGCCGTGGCACCAAACTCAACAAGCAATAGTGGGATGGCTGCGCGTCCAGACACAAAGAATCAGCGCACGTCCCATTCAATCGCTGAGATGTTAACCGGTGGTTAATCGGCAGAACCACGCGCCGGGGGTAATCTCACAAAAGACTTATCCGGCGGCAGAAGGGATACAGTGGCGCCGGACCACGCGCCCACCATTGCCTTGCGCATCAGCCGGCGAGATCATCGCCGAGAAAGTCGCGGCCTTCGCGGTCTTCCACTTCAATGATCCATAGATCGCTGTCGAAGCTGGCTTCGCGCTGCAAAAATTTCTCAATATCGGCGTCGGGCAAAAACCTTCCACCAAGACCTGGAACCCAGCGCCGGGTGAAGTCCGAGTGATCGAGGCCCGCGGGCGCCGGCACAAACACCGCCGCCGTCCGGCCGGCGCGTGCAATTTTGATATAGATTGCGCCTGCATCGTCATCGCCATGGCGCACAACCACAGCCATCGCCCCGTTGACCGTGCAGCGGCGCAGGTAGGCCTTGACCCATATTTCCGACTTCAACCGCATGGCTTCGTCTCGTCCATCCACCGCAACCGTGCGGCAAGTCTAGCACTTACTTCTGCGCGGTTTTGGCTTTGACTGGCGAGCCCTGCAATCGCAGCAGGCGGCTGACGAGCGGACCTGAGATACGGCCGCTTTCGGCAAGTTTCTGGTCGGCCTCGAATTCACGGATCGCGCGCGCCGTATGTTCATTGAGCTTATTGTTCAGTTGGCCGCCGCCCTTGCCCGGCGTATAGCCAAGCGCCGCCAGTTGCTGCTCGACACTGCGGATTACGCTTTGCGCTTCCGCGTTCAGACCCTTGCTATTGTTTGTCCGGACCGCTTGCGGCGCCGAACTGCCAAGCACGATCAAGCTCAACAAATCCTGGGTTGGCGTGGCCGTCAGCGGCAGGCCGTAGTCGTGCTCATAGGCCATGATCGCGGCCCGCGTCACAAGTCCCGCGACACCGTCGGGCGGACCAGCTTCATAGCCGCGCGTATTCAATTCGCGCTGGATGCCTCGAATGACTTCGGCCGCATTGGTTGTAGCTGCGAGGGCCTTGGGTGGATTGATTTTCAAGGCCGCCGCACCATCGGCGAGCGGTGGGCCAAGGTCGCCCGCCGGATCGCTGACCGCCCCATTGGACGGCGCCGCACCAAGGGCTGCTGCCACTTTGGCTTCGAAAGTCTTCGGCGCAATCGCCGATGTCTCGATCATCACGCCTTGCCGCTTGTCCTGCATGGCCAGCAGATTGACGGCGACGGTCGCGGTCATCACGGCAAACGCCAGGCTCGCGATTTTGAGTTCACCGGCCGTCATGCAAACTCCAAAGCGTTGCGGGGGCAAGGGCTTGAACGCCGACTATCGCCCGCCACCCGTTAAGACCTCCTTAACCGTGCCCATCCGCATGCCCTGACTTGCGCGCCCGACGCGCGCAATTTGAATCAAATGCTTGGAAAAACTTCGGTCAAATGCTGTTCGAATTGCACCGCCCGCGCTGGCGGTTTCTTGAATTCGCCATGGTATGGCTAAGGCTGCGGTAGTGTTATCGAAGCGTTCGCCGGAACCGGTTTTCGTCTGGCGGCTTATGAGTGACGGATATGGGTCTTTTCAAACTGGCGGCGGTAGTGGCCGTAGGCGTCAGCCTGCTTCCCGCCGAACGCGAAAAGCAAGAGCAGTTGTATCAACGCGCCGCCTCAGCCGCCGCGTGGACATTGACATTCTGCGACCGTAACGCCGGGACCTGCAACAAAGCATCGGGCTTGTGGGGCGAGTTTTCCAAGAAGGCCGAATTCGGCGCCAAGCTCGCCTACGACGTGTTGCGCGAAAAACAGCCAAGTGAGGCGGCCGCACCGCCAAACGTGGCACCCGCGTCTCTGCAATCGCCGCCGCCGCAAACCGCGGGCACCTTGACCCCGAACGATCTGCGGCCCGCCTGGCGCGGCAAAACCGCCAGCAAAGCCGGTATTTAAGTCCCGCGCCGCCCGCTGGTCTTGCGCGTCAACGGACAGCGCCCTTATGTGCCTATTGAGTGCCGCCACCAGGGCTGGCTGCCAAAGGCTCACGACATGCCGCTCGACGCCATTGCATCCCACTTCGACCTTCTCGACGACTGGGAAGACCGATACCGCTACGTCATCGAACTTGGCCGCGCGCTGCCCGCCTTCCCTGCTGAACTGAAGACAGACGCCAACAAGGTTCGCGGCTGCGCCAGTCAGGTGTGGCTTGCAACAGGCCCCGCAGTCAGCACCGGAGGCCAGCCGCGGATGGCGCTGCAAGGCACCAGCGACGCCATGATCGTGCAGGGGCTGATCGCCGTACTGTTTGCCATCTACGACGGCAAGACGCCGGCCGAGATCGCTGACACCGACGCCCAGGCGCTGTTCGCCAAACTCGGCCTCAAGGAACATTTGACACCGCAACGGTCCAACGGTTTGGCCGCCATGGTCCAGCGCATCCGCTCGGACGCCCGCGCGCTCAACACCGGATGACGCTATTCGTCCACGCCGGGCTTTTGCGGCGGAGCGTGACCGGCGCGCGGCTTGTAGTCGGCCGTTCCCCAATGCGATGGGGCTGCCCGCGATTGGTGTTGCGAACCTGCGGCCGTCACCAGCCCATAGTGACGGGCCAAGCTGCGCAAGGCGAAGATTAAAATCAGTTTCGCCGACCTCTGCGGCCACCCGGACGACTTCTCGACCGTTTCCAGACCGCGCAAATGGCAACACACATCGATCAGAATTCCGGCGTGGTCCGGCCCGACCGCCTTGAGCGCAAGCCGGACCCGTTCGCGCGCCGCGAGCACGTGATCGGCAAGATCCGCGCCATGATCAGGTGAGCCGCTCTGGCCGCCCGCCTGAGTCAAGAGTTGCGACCAGTTGGCGGTGACGTTCGGCGTCATATGCGCAAACCAGAAATCGGCCCGCAACCGGTCGCCCGCGCTGAACTCAGCATCCGACAAAATCGGCCGGCCGTCTTTGTCGCGGCGGCGCGCCAGCCATGCCAGCGGGCTCTCATCCAGGTTGACGCCGGGCTTATCCGGTCCAGAAGCGGCATGGGGCGGGGCGGCCGGGCGCTTGTTCGATGGTGCTTTCATTTGGGTCTCCGCTTCGCTCAGTCATTCGTCTGGCAGCACAGGGCCGCTGAGAAACGGGCCCGGCCGCAGCACCATGACCGGCACGGCCCACTCAAGCAGATCGAGTGCCCGGTCAAACAGCGGATCATCGCGGCGGTCTTCGATGATCAGGCACGCATGCGCCACCGTGGTCCGGTCGCGGCCAAACAAGCGCCCCGCCGCCGTCATCGACAACCCGCAGCCGACGTGCGCCAGATACATCGCCACCTGCCGGGCCAGTGCGACACGGGCGATGCCGCGCCTGGTGTTATCAAGCGATTGCGTTTCGACGCCGAAAACGCCGGCCACGGCGAGTTCAATTGCAAGCCGCATCTGGCGGCTGCGGGCCGGAATCGCATTGTCGAAAAAGCTCGATGGAAGTGCCGGTGCGTCTCGGCAACTGGACGGAGCGCAAGCAGACGCAGCAACGCTCATCATGGAATCATGAAGCATGAGGGCAACTCTTCGCTGTGGGGGTGGGCCGTTGTTTTGCAGCAGCGCTTGAGTATTCGCGCTGTTTGAAAAGTGTACGCGAACTCACGCCCCTTGCGTGACAAAGCTGCGGCAATCGTCAACAGCGGGGATAAGTCGTTTACCCTACGGGTTCACCGTGATGGCCCAAGTGCGCCGGCGCGGTGCTTGAAAAAAGTTATCCCCGCCCCCCAAACGTGGCCGCAAACTTTGCGCCATGAAAAAGCATCCCCACGCCTCAAACGTCGTCTTCCTGTTCGCAGATAGCGCTCCACGCGCCGCGCTGGAGAAGCCCGTTGCCAAACCAAAGCCACCGCAAAGCGACACGCAGCGGCGAACCGAACTCGGGCGATTGCTGCCGCTCTGGCCGAAAGAGATTGCCGACCTTTCAATTGCCGGGCGGTGGCACGTCATCCGAACGCTGGAGCGCGCCTTGCGCGTTGAACGCCGCCGCGGCCGGGCCGGTCACTGGGCCTATGATCTCGCCCGGCACGCAGCTCTCGTGCAATCCTGGCGGCGCGAACGCGCGGCTCTCCGTGAAGCGATTGTGGCAGCCGCGCTCACAAAAGCAAAAGGCCCGCCGCGGGGCGAGCCTTCCTAAGACGTCACGCATCTAGACGGCACTCTCAAGCACGCCGGACTTACTTCTCCCGGCGCATCCCAAGACCCATCTTCTTGGCCAAGTTCGAGCGGGCCTGCGCATAGTTCGGCGCGACCATCGGATAGTCATGCGGCAGGCCCCACTTCTCGCGGTACTCTTCCGGCGACAAGTTATAGTGCGTGCGCAGATGGCGCTTCAGCGATTTGAATTTCTTGCCGTCTTCCAGGCAAATGATGAAATCCGGCATCACCGATTTCTTGACCGCGATTTTTGGCTTAGCTTCCTCGCGCTCAACCGGCGCCGCGCGCCCTGCTGCCCGGCTCAAGGCGGCATGGGTCTCGGCGATCAACGCCGGCAAATCCGAGGACGCCACGGTATTGTTGCTGACGAACGCCGCGACAATCGACGCTGTTATACTGACCAGTTCTGTCGGCGCCGGCGTGTCCATCACTGCTTTCCCTAGAGTTTCCCAGGTCCATGCGCGCCCCAGCCCAGGCTGAGAACAGGGGGCTTTGACCCATATACTGTATTTTTACCAAAGAATACCGGGATTAAAACGACCGTTGCCCGGAAAAACAGACCTGCTGGCTGTACATCAGCCCATCGAATACCAGTAACCTACTGCAATTAATCGACCGCATTTGGGATCAATTGTCAACGCTGACCGCAACACCGTCACCAATCATTGCTAATGCTTGGGTTGACTTTGCAACGCGGGAACTTATTCCTGATTGCCCCATCGGATATGCCGGACGGTCCGCACTTGCATTGCTCGCTTTACTTAAACGTCACTTGCTGACGGCTCAGTGACACAGCACAACAGATCACCACAACGGATCACTGGCCGGTCATCCGCGCCTGCCACAGATACGCATCCACTCAACATAGAGATCTCAGACATGTCCGCGACTGCTGCCCTGCCCGCGCTTACACCGCCCGCCGCCGCGCGCCGGCCCGCCACCGCGACCCACCACGGCGTGACATTGACCGATGATTACGCTTGGCTGCGGGCGCCCAATTGGCAAGAGGTGATGCGCAAGCCCGATCTGCTGGATGCCGCCATTCGCAGCTATCTCGAAGCCGAGAACGCCTACACCGCAAGCCAGCTGGCATCGACCGGGGCGCTACAGGACACGCTGTTCAACGAGATGAAGGCGCGCCTCAAAGAGGACGACCGCCAGGTGCTGCAACCACACGGGCCGTATGAATATTTCCCGCGCTTCGTCAAAGGCGGCCAGTATGCCCAGATGTGCCGCGTCCCGCTTGGGCTCTCGCCCGACGACGCGCCCGGTCAGGTGCAGGTGCTGCTCGACGGCAATGCGGAGGCCAAGGGCAAAAGCTATTGGGACTTGGGCGGTGCCGCCCACTCAGGCGACCACAAACTGTTTGCCTATGCGACCGACGACAAGGGCTCGGAACTCTACACCATCCGCATCCGCGATATGGCGACGGCACAAGACCTGAGCGACGAGATTCCCGACACGCGCGGCGGCATGGTTTGGGCGCGTGACGGGCGCACGCTGTTCTACGTCAAGGTCGATGACAATCACCGCCCGAAATACGTCTACCGCCACACCGTCGGCACTGCGGCTTCCGAAGATGCGCTGGTTTATATGGAAGCCGACGACGGCATGTTCGTCGGGCTCGGCGCCACCCAATCGCAGAAGTACATCACCATCGAAGTCCACGATCACGATACCAGCGAAGTGCATGTGATCGACGCCGATGCGCCAAAAGCGCCGCCACGCCTCATCACACCGCGCCGCCCCGGCCACCAGTATGGCGTCGAGCACCACGGCTCAAAGCTCATCATCACAACAAACTCCAATGCGTCGGAAGATTTCCGCATCGTCGAAGTGCCGGCCGATAACCCGGGTGAAGCCAACTGGACCGGGATCGTACCGCATAAGCCGGGCCGTCTGATCATCGAAGTGGCGGTCTTCAAGGATTACATGGCACGCCTCGAACGCGAGGACAGCTTGCCGCGGATCGTGATCACCAAGCTCAACACCTCAGAAGAGCACGCCATCGCGTTCGATGAAGAGGCCTACTCTCTCGGCATGTCGGCGGGCTATGAGTTCGACACGACGCGCATCCGCTTCACCTATTCATCGCTGACGACGCCAAGTGAAACCTACGACTACGATATGGCCACGCGAACCCGCACGCTGCGCAAGCGCCAGGAGGTGCCAAGCGGCCACACTCCGGCTGACTATGTCACGCGCCGCTTGTTTGCGCCGTCGCACGATGGCGAACTGGTGCCGGTCACGCTGCTTTACAAAAAATCGACGCCGCTCGACGGCTCAGCGCCGCTGTTCCTCTACGGCTACGGCGCCTATGGCATCGCCATGCCGGCATCGTTCTCGACCGCGCGCCTGTCGCTGGTTGATCGCGGCTTCATATATGCCATCGCCCACATTCGCGGCGGAAAAGACAAAGGCTACCGCTGGTACACCGATGGCAAGCTGAAAGGCAAACCCAACACGTTCAAAGATTTCATCGCCGCTGGCGAATTCCTGGTCCAGCAAGGTTTGACCACGCGCGGCAATATCGTCGCCAACGGCGGCTCGGCCGGCGGCATGCTGATGGGGGCCGTCGCCAACATGGCGCCCGATCTGTTCCTGGCGATTATTGCCGATGTGCCGTTCGTCGATGTTCTGGCCACCATGCTCGACAAGGATCTGCCGCTGACGCCGCCCGAGTGGCCGGAGTGGGGCAACCCGATTGAGAGCGCGGAAGACTTCGCGACCATCCAAAGCTATTCGCCCTACGACAACGTCGAGGCCAAAGCCTACCCGCACATCTTGGCGCTCGCCGGCCTCACCGACCCGCGCGTCACCTATTGGGAACCGGCCAAGTGGATCGCGAAATTGCGGGCCAAGAACACGAGTGACAATCTGGTGCTGCTAAAAACCAACATGGGGGCGGGCCACGGCGGTGCATCCGGCCGATTCGATAGTTTGAAGGACACAGCTTTGAACTTCGCTTTCGCGCTGAAGGTTGCTGGCAAAACGTCAAGTTGAGCGGCGCGGCAGGCGCGGGCGGGGCGGCGGCGTCCGGCTGAACCTGATTGATGGCAGGGTCGAGCAGGAATCGCCCCGCCAAAATGTCAGCATTGTCAGAAACCGGTGGGCAAGTGCGGCCCTGCGGCCACCAACCGCCGGGCGAAAGTCCTGTGTACGGAAGACCCGTTGACGTTGTGTCCGGACTTGTTAATGCTCGGCACCGGAATTGATTGCGGGACCTCAGCGGGGGCTGGTTATGGCTGACTACATGTTTTCGCGCGCAGAAACGCGTTCTGTCGCTGCGCGCTTGGTGCGCGCGTCGGTCAGTGCTTTCGCGCTGGCTGCGGTTTTAAGCAGCGTTGCGCTACCCTCAGTCCCCGCTTTCGCCGATGGCGGAAACACCTTCTTCGATATCGTCCGCAACGAGGCCGGCACCGACCAGCTGATAACGAAAGACGAATTCAAGGCACTCGTGCCGCCCAACGCTTACACTGAAGCGGAGTGGTCGACATTCTTCACGCGCGCGGACAGCTACGGCATCACCGCTGCGGGCACGCAGAACCTGCACGTCGAACGCCTCGTTGATATGATCGTCGCTGAAAATGCGCGCCAGGCTCTCAACCAAATCGTGGGTGACAAGACGACCCCAATCACGCTGAGCGACGTTAATCTGGCTTTGCCAGCCGGCATTATGCCCGGCAAGGTCACGGACTTCCTGCTTTCGATCCCGCGCACCGAGGGCGGTGCCGTGACCCGCGAAGCCGCCGAGCAGGCGCTCTATGAATTTGTCGGCCGCGACGGCAATACCGGTTATGGCGAAGACGGCAGGCACGTTGCGCCAATTTATTACCCGAACCTCCGCTCTCCGATCGAAACCAGCGCCACCGGAACAGCGCCGGTAAGGGCAGAAAACGGCGACGACATTAATGCCCATGGCCGCCCGGCAATTTCGGCGCGCTCGGGCTATAGCGAATGTGACTTCATCGGCGAATCTGTTGTGTGCACACCATCCGGAAACGGAGGTACAGTTTCCGTAGACAATTATGGAACATTACATTCCTGGGCTGAGCCAATCGGCTCAACGGGCTTCGGGCCGGTAGCTACTGGTATCAATGCCACTTCATTACGCGGCGCCGTCAACGTCACCAACTTCGGTATCATCAGTACGATTGGCGATGAAGCGAGCGGCATCAACGCTCAATCCCAACGCGACTATGCAACCGGCAGAATATCCAATAGTACCGTCAGCGTCACCAATTCGGGCCTCATCCAAGTAGAAGGTGAAGACGGCGCAGGGATCAGTGCCAGCAGCGAAACTGGCTCAACCACGGTCACCAACAGGGGCGAGATCCTTGCACTTGGCGACGGCAATCGCGGCATCGGAGCGGAATCCGGCTACGAAAATGACGGCGAGCGTGTTCCTGACGGCGGTGTGACGGTCAACAACTCTGGCCTGATCGAATTGAACGGCGAAGAACTGGAAGGCATCTCGACCCACACCGGCACCGGCGCCAACCTCGTCGAAAACACTGGCCGCATCGATCTCACGGGCGACAGCACCATTGGCATTACAGCCACCACCAATGCCGGCGCCGTCACGGTTCGCTCATCCGGTGATGTGATTACGCGCGGATCAGATTCCTACGGCATTCTGTCCGCGTCACTCGACATGATCGCGCCGCCGCAGGATGTCGCCGAGGCCTTGGTTAGAGCGGGCAAGCCTGTGCCGGTCACCGTCGGCCCGGCAGCCTATCCAATCACCATAGACATCACCGGCGGCACCATTCAAGGCGGCTCCGGAGATCGCGGTTTCGCATTCCCCGATGATGGCAGCGAGCGCAGCATCGGCAGCGCCGGTATTCTGGTGATCGGTGGAAAAGACAACACCATCTCGAACAAGGGCACCATCACCGCCCTCAACGGCCTAGCGATCAGCGCCTATGAGGGCACACTGCTGCGCAGCGAAACCCTGCGCTACTACAACGAACTCGGCCAGTGGACCGAGACCGTGATGACCATGACCGTTCCGGTGGCAGCTGGAGACCTCGCCGTCTCCAACCTCGCGGGCGGCAAAATCCTCGGCGACATCACCACAGCGTCGGGAGACGACAGCGTCAGCAACGCCGGCTTGATCGAAGGCAACGTCGATCTTGGAACCGGTGCCAACAGCATCTCCAACTTGGCAGGCGGCGTCATCAATAGCGGCGGCGACATCGAACTTGGCGCCGGCAACACCTTCACCAACGCTGGCGATCTTTCGCCCGGCGGAAAAGGCATGCTGCAGCAGACGACCATCATCGGCAACTTTGTGCAGACCGCCGGTGGCAGGCTGCTGATCGACATCGACAGTGGTCATTCGCCGATGAAGCGCGCCGCGCTGACGTCTGACGTCATCGAAGTCACGGGCCGCGCGACGCTGGCAGGGCTTGTCGTGCCAAACGTCATCTCAATCGCTGACGCGCCAACCAGTGAATACCTGATCGTATCGGCAGCAGGCGGCGCCACCAATAACGGACTTGGCGTCGCGCCGAAGACCATCACCGTGCAGGATGCCGTCAACGTTCAAGATACTGTCGCCTACGACTTTGAAGTCGATGTGCGGGCGGGCAAAGACGTGTACCTGACTGCAACTCAGCAAGCGGTTGAGCATATCGTCGAACAAGCCGCCTCAGCACCCAACGCCGGCAATTCGCAAAACCTTGGAGCCCTTGGCACCACGCTCAGCGAAGCCGAAGACAGTGCCGGTAATGAACTCGACGACGTGCTGCAGGCTGTGCGCCAGCAATCGAAAACGCCGCAGGCCGCTGCCAACGCGCTGAACCGCTTGACGCCGCAACAGCAGAGCGGCCAGACCAATTCCACCAACACTTCGGGCAATGCGTTCTCCAACGCCATGCTCAGTTGCGCCTCGCGCGATCAGCCCTACAAGTTCACCAAGGAAGAAACCTGCTACTACGCCAAGTTTACAGCCCGCAAACTCGACCGCGACGCAACCGCGAATTCCGCCGGTCATGACGAGCGCGGCTATGAAGTGATGGGCGGCGCCCAGGTCAACCTCGGCGGCGATCTGCGTGGCGGATTTGCGTTTGGCTATGAAGATACCAACGGCGACACGTTCTCGAAAACCCAGCGCCTCGCCACGTCCGACGGCCAGCGCGTCCACGGCGGGTTCGTGCTGAAGAACCAGTGGGGCCCGTTCAACGCCTACCTCAACCTTGCCGGCAGCTACGGCTGGTACGACCACACCCGCTTCGTCAATATGGGCGGCTTCAATTCAGCGATCGGCGAGCAGGATGTCGTCTCCGGTCTCGTCAAACTGCGCTTGAGCTATCTGGCCGAAATGGGCAACTGGTATGTGAAGCCATTGGTCGACGTTGGCGCGACCTATATCGATCAGCAAGGCTATACCGAATCCGGCGCAGGCGCCTTCAACCTCAAGGTTGCGTCATCGAGCGACTGGCTATTCTCAGTTTCCCCCGCCATTGAAATCGGCGGCGAGATTGCAGGCGCATCGGGCACACTGTTCCGCCCCTACATTCGCGGCGGTGTGACGGTGTTCGATAAGGACAACATCTCGTTCTCGGCCAACTTTGCCGGCGCGCCGGTGGGCGTATCGGGCTTCACGGTTGCAAGCGAACTCGACAATGTGTTTGCCGACGTCGCAGCTGGCGTTCAGGTGCTGACCACCTCGGGCGTCAATCTCCGCTTCGAGTATGACGGCCGGTTTGGCGCGCACACCACCCAGAACGCTGGAACAGTCAAAGTCACAATGCCGTTTTAGTTGGTTTTAGGCCGCTTTTATCCGGCCTACACGCCGCTAGACCACCGCCAATCCGGCTCGCGACAGCTGGAAATCCGCCACGCAGCCGCGGCGGGTGATCGCTAACGAACTTAATCTCTAAGGCCCGAATTTTAAAATACAACGTTCACGCCGCATCAGTGCAGGGCAATCTGTAACCGATTGCTAACCCTGCAAAACTGCTCCTTGCCAGAAACGGCATTTCCATAAAATTGAATCGAATAGCGAAACAAATCGAAAGGATCCTGGCCGTACCGTCCTGAGATTGATCAGAATTTAGGCGGATACAGTCCATGCGTCCTATATTGTATAGCCTCTCGCGATTTTTTCGCCGTCAGAATGGCAGCGTATCGATCAGTTTTGGACTGATGGCCATTTTTCTGTTTGGCATCATTGGCGCCGCGCTCGATTTCGGCAAATGGCACAACGCATCTCAACACGCCGAAGCCGCAATGGACTCCGCACTTCTCGCAGCCGGCCGGCAACTTCAAACCGAACCCGATGAGCCTGGCAAGGCCCTCGACATGGCCAACCTCTACTTCAACCAGGAAATGGCCGACGGGGTGAAGGTCACCGGCGCGGTGGCTGAGTTCAAAATTGTCGATGACGGCATGGGCATCGACGGCAAAGTCGTCGGCAATGTAAAAACCCCGTTTCTCGGCCTGCTCAACATCCGCAACTTGACCGTCAATCGCACAGCAAAAGTTGCCTTCAGCACGGGTGGCGGCAGCGGCAATGACATCGAAGTGGCCTTGATGCTCGACGTCACCGGCTCAATGTGCGCTGATAACATCGGCCCGTGCACGACATCGCTGAAATTGGATGCATTGAAATCCGCCGCCAAAGACCTAGTCAATATCGTGGTCGTCAACGGTGAGCACACCCGCGTCGCGGTTGTTCCGTTCTCAACCCGCGTGCGCTTGGGGCTTGGCAATACGGCCGATGGTGCCGCCTTGATGAAAAAGGTGACCAACCTCGACCCAACGTGGACTGGGTGGAACGAAGATTGCCAGACATCATCCGGCTCGGGCGGCAGCGAGGGCAACGGCAATTGGACGTGCTCTTTGTGGGTGCCTAAGCACTTTGCCAATCTGCCGGTCATGCCCTGCGTCTCTGAACGCACCGGCATGGCCGAATTTACCGATGCCGGGCCGGGGTCCAATACCTGGGCGAATGCTCATGACGGCACGCGCCGCCCGTCTTTCTTGGATAGTTCCGACGTACCCATGGCGACCGGCCGTGGCGGCACAGCGGCCGACGTTGCTGGTCAATGGAACTATGAGGCGACAGGGTGGTGCTCGGATATCGCCGAGCCAAACTCGGTGCTTCCGCTGAACAGCGACGCTGGCCTCATTTCGGCGCGCATCGATGCGCTCGAAGCCTATGGCTCGACGGCCGGTGCACTTGGTACGGCGTGGACCTGGTATATGCTGTCACCCAACTGGTCGAGCGTGTTCCCGGCCACCGCTGCTCCCGGGCCATATAGCGATACCATTCCGGTTACCGCCGGGGCCAAGCCGAAACTGCGCAAAATCGCCGTGCTGATGACGGACGGCGACTATAACACCTATCTGACGGACAAGCTCGCCGATCCGCAGGATGTCTCGAACCGCGCCAAGCAACTTTGCACGAACATGAAGGCGCAGGGCATTGAAATCTTCACCGTCGGCTTTGAATTGGACCAATTACCGGCAGCCAAGAAAGCCATGGCCATCGACACCTTGCAATCGTGCGGCTCGACCATCAACCACTTCTATAATTCGCTCGATCCCGTTGCAATTGATGGGTTCGTTCCGCGATATCGCTCTCAAATTGTCGGAACTCTACGTCGCTCAATAAGCGGCGCACTCCCACACAACTAAAGGCCCCTCACGGGGCCTTTTTTCTTTCTTGCGGTACTCCGCCGCTGGCGGCCGGCTCGACGAAGGAGAGTCGCCATCGGCCAACAAAAAAGGGCCCCGCGAGGATCCCTTTGAATAGACAAAACCATTGCGCCTTGCTCAGTTCTCCGCCGCTGGCGGCCGGCTCGACGAAGGAGAGTCGCAGCGGCCAACAAAAAAGGGCCCCGCGAGGGGCCCTTTCGTTTCCAAGAAGCAGCGCTAGGCTGCGACCGTGTCGAAGAGAGGTGGTTTGGTCGCCTCCTCGAGTGCAAGATCGGATTTAAGTGCAATTCCGATGTACCGTACTCGACCTGCGACCTTCTCCTTCTTTACGCCGAGCTCAGCGAATTCACGCGCAAAGCTTGGAAGTGCAGAGGGTTCCTTGTTCTTGGCTTCGCACCACGAACAATAGTCTTCGTAAAGTTGAGTAGCAGTGACACTCGATCCGTCCTGGACCTCGACATTCTCCTTGTAGAAACGTTCGGTATTCGTCTCAGGTGCGATATTACGCTTCGCCGGGGCCGGCTTTGCTTCGATCGCGCGAACTTCAGGCTGCCGCTCCACAATCGTCTGGACTTCGGCAATCTGGGCTTCGATCGAGGCTGGCGCGACAACAGGGACGTCGATCGGTTTGTCGAGCGTCTTGTTGTCGTTGGCACCAGAACGCGGCTTTTTCGTCTGAACGGCGACCGGTGTAAGCACCGGAGCCGCCACCGCTGCCGCAGCGGTGTGGTCATCTGCTGCGACCATGCGAGGTGCAGCAGGAGCCTGGACATCATAGAGACGCCATTGGCTGAAAGCGACGTACATCCCGAAACCCGATCCGATTTCGAGCAGCAGCGCGACGAAAATCGTCAAAGCCATCTGCACGTTCTCGATCTTCACCCCGGGGAAGAACGCCGCTGCGAGTTCAGTCAAAACCTTGGCCTGCGGATCGGCTTCCGACATTGCTGTCGAGCCTTCCATGGACGCGAGCTTTGACTTGATGTCCGAAATACGAGCATCGGACTGATTGCCGGCTTGAGCCATCGCAAGCTCAGAGTTGAGCAAAGCGAATTGCTGGCAATACTTCTGTTCGGACTTCGAGGTTGCGTCTTTGCAACCACTGGTCCATTTCCACGCGGCTTGCGCCTTGTGGGCATCGATCGCGCCTGCAACAACCGCATACGGGCGGTGCTGCGGGTTCCAACCGGCTTGCTCTTCGGCCTTCTTGAGCTCGGCGCGCAGATCCTGATAGGACTGAGCGACTTGCGCACGGCTGCCGGTTGAGTCAAAGCGGTTCAAAGCAGCGTGACCCAACGCCGACGTCATAGAGTAGGCCGTAACGACCACCCAGACGAGTGCGCTGGCTGCTGCCTGCGACCAAACTTTATTGCGGACTGCGGCGAAAAAGAAAAACGGTACGAGCGCCTTCAAACAATCAGCTGCGGCAGATGCCGCACCGTAGATCTGGCCATCCATCTCGGTACGACCGAGACTGAAGCCAAATCGCCAGTTCATTGCAGCGGACACGGCGAGCAATACGCCTGCTGCAAGAACCCCCAACACGCCTAAAACGTGTCTCATAGAGCCCTCTCCTTTGCGAGGGCCGGTTCGACGCGAAACAATAGACCGGCCATTTCGGTCTTCTTCGACTGTCTGCGAGGAGGGTTCAGACCGCCAAGTTCCCACACACAAAACAGGCGCAACGATACCGCCACCGCATTCCCCGCCTGTTGAGCTCCGGCGCCATCCCCATGGCATCCGGCAGACGAAAAACCAGCACACGACCGTTACGCGTGAGAACTGCTGCTACACATCAGTGATTACGGGGGCCCACCCGGCCGGTTTCGCCGCTCGATTCCGGTTGTGGAAAATTGCCCCGACACTGTGCACAGCTGAAAACATCAGCACGCAATACACATCCCCTCATTCAGGAGGGTTAATCGATTCGTTTCGAATTGTTAAGAGAATCATATGGGTAGGTCGAGAACAACGGCCCGCAAGAGTGTCCGTTCGGCCACCAGACAGCCCCTCCTTATCCCCAGGTTGTCCCCGCAGCGGCTAGACTTATCAACACGTTGTCCCCCACCGGCCACGCGCGTGACCGCCAAGTTGCCTATGCGCGCCTGCTGCCATTTCGACGCCCACGGCATTCCGGCAACGCCTTAATGCTCACTTGGGAAATACTCGCGGGTAAGTGTTCGCAAATGAGCGTTTTTAATTTACCATTTGTAGAAATATGGTGCATTCTGAGCTTATCCGCCTTACAGAGCGGAACATCCTCGGTTACACCGGTTTCAAGAACGGGTTGCAGGAGTTGCGTCAAAGACCTCGGATGTCTCAGGTCGAAATGCTGCTTCAAGGAAATGTCGAGGGTTCAAATCACGGGCGTTGGCTGGCCATACGCCGGCTTGGCGCTGAACAGGTTCTTCGATGTGCGGCGCGTTGTGCCACCATCCACCACTTGCCCGATTGATCTTGATGTCTAGTTGATCTTGCCCGTTCGAAAGTATCGCGTTTTGCGTTTGTAGCGCACAGAGGAGTGTAAGAGTTATGCAGCGGCTCAGTGGAGTACTTATGGTGCTCGCCGGCACCGCGTTGGGCGGATACATGGTCCTGCCCTCCCCGCAATTCCGTTCTGGCGTGATCAGCGAAGTGCCGCTCGTCACAGCAGCACTTGATCGCGATACCGCAACCCTTTCTCTGTCCACTCCCGCTATGGCCGCCCCTGTGGCCGCAGCCCAGCCCGACGCCGCCGCTTCGGCTGGAAAATCCGATATCAGCAAAACCGATAGCAACGGCGTGCGCGTATTCTCACCAGCAGCGCCGCTGTCGTCCGGCGCCAGCACCTGGACTGCGGTCGTGACGAGCGAACCAACCGCACAGGGCAAAATGTCGTCGCCACGCCCGGGAGATTCAGAAACGCGCGCCGCCCTCGCCAGCGATCTGCAACGCGAGTTGAAGCGCGTCGGCTGCTACGGCGGCGAAATCACCGGGACCTGGACGCCATCGACCAAGCGCGCCATGTCGGCCTTCATGGACCGGGTCAATGCGACACTGCCCGTCGATGAGCCCGATTACATTCTGCTGACACTTGTTCAGGGCCACACCGCTGTGGCCTGTAGCGCCGATTGCCCATCGGGCCAAGTGTACTCGAACGCCGGCCGTTGCGTACCCAACGCGGTCGTGGCGCAGGCGACGCGGAAGTCGCAGCGCGATGAAGATCGCCGCGCCAGCGAACAGCTGAAAGCGCAGCAGCAGGAACGCCTGGCCAGCGAACAGCGGGCAGCAGACGCCAAGCGCATTGCTGATGCGCGCAAGAGCGCCGAGGCCGCCCAAGTCGCCGTGGCCGTAGTACCGCCAGCACCGAAACCCGCAGTGCGCGTTATCAAGCCGCAACAGACCGCCGCGGTGGCGCCGCCGGCTGAGTCTGAAAAGCTGCCGTGGCTGGCAGATGACGCACCCGGGAAGGGCACCGTGACGGCACCTGCTGCAGTGGCAGTGGTTGCACCACAACCGGCCCGCAACGCTCCACTGCCCGGCATGATGTCAATTGGTGGACCGCGTGTGATTGTGCCGGAACCTCAGGGCAGCGTCGCAGCTGTTGCGCCTGCGGCCGTAGCACCTCCTCAGGTCACACGGCCAGCCATCCAGCAGACAGAAACACCGCTAAGCACGGCACCACGCCGTGCGGTTCAGTCCGCGCCGGTCCGTCAGGCCGCGATCAGCGGTATGCCGGGCACAAAATCGGGTCCTGCCGTGCGCCGCTCGATCGTGGTCCGGCACAATGCCCCGGTTGTGCATGCTTACAGGGCAGCCAAAATCGTTCGCCGCCCACCGCCGGTGGTTGTCTATGCGGCGCCCAAGCCAAAGTATTACGCGTCGAACTCCGGTGGCAAGATCCGCCGCGGCCAGCCGCGCCCAGGCAGTATGCACTATAACGTCATGCAGTCGCTGGGCGGCATCTACTGAGTTGCAAGCGCACGCGCTTTGTACGTCAACGGCCGGAGCCATCGCTCTGGCCGTTTTCATTTTGGCGGGCGGCCTCAGATAGCCACTTCTGATCCGGCCCTGAGCCACGCCAGATAATCGGCGCTGCCCGCCGCCACCGGCAGCACCAGCAGTGCTGGCGTTTCATAGGGGTGCAGGCGGCGCAAAGCCTCAAGCGCGGCGGCGGCATGCTCCGGCATCACCTTGGCGATCAGCACCACTTCGCTGGCCACCTCTGTGACACCCTTCCAGACATAGACCGACGTCATGGCGGGAATGATGTTGATGCACCCGGCGTGTCGCGCCTCGACCAGCACCCGGCCCGCTGCGATCGCCGCTTCGCGGTCCGGAAACGTCGTGTAAACCAGCGCCGCCACACACTCCGCGCCAAGCTGCCCCTCAACCACGCCCCGATCTCGCCCCTTGTTGTTTTCCGTCATTTGCGCCAGCCTCCCCCTCCCGCACTGCCAACCCGCACCCCGACACTCAACCAGGCCATCATGTCAAAACCCAAACGAGAGTTCGAGCGCATTGCCTTCGTGGCCAGCGATGTGCCGGAAGCGGTCAAGGCTCGGGAAACCTTGGCCGGACGTTATGGCGATACGGCACCGTCTCAGGCCGGCATCATCGTAGCGCTTGGCGGCGACGGCTTCATGTTGCAAACGCTGCACCGTTTCATCAACGACAAGATCCCAATCTACGGCATGAACCGCGGCTCGGTCGGCTTTCTGATGAACGAGTATCGCGAGGACGGCCTGAAAGAGCGCCTGACGGCTGCCAACATCACCCGCATTCACCCGCTGGCGATGGTCGCCACCGACAGCGCGGGCAAGGCCCACAAGAGCCTAGCAATCAACGAGGTCTCGCTGTTCCGCCAGCGGCACCAAGCGGCCAAGCTGAAAATTTCCATCGACGGCAAAGTGCGCATGGAGGAATTGATCTGCGACGGCGTGCTGGTCGCGACGCCCGCTGGATCGACGGCTTACAATCTCTCAGCGCACGGGCCGATTGTACCAATTACCGCGCCGCTGCTCGCGCTGACGCCAATCAGTCCGTTCCGCCCGCGGCGCTGGCGCGGTGCGCTGGTGCAAAACCGCGTTCATATCACCATAGAAGTGCTGGAAGCCGAAAAGCGCCCGGTCAGCGCCGTTGCCGACCACAACGAGACGCGCGACGTCGTCAAGGTCGAAATCGAAAAGGCCCGCGCCACCGAGCTTTTCATGATGTTCGATCACGACCACTCATTCGACGAGCGCGTGCTCGCCGAGCAGTTCAAGTTTTGAGGGCGTGAGCGCACGGCTGCTGACGTTCTAACCGTCTTGCAATTGTCCCACCCGTCATCCTGTGCGCACCGCAGCGCTTCTATAGCGGTGCGGTACAGACACAGGATCTTACCTGTAGCGCCCAAAGATCCCGGATCAGCGCCGCACCATCTTGAGCGCGTGCGACTCTCCTTCGTCGAGCCGGCCGCCCGCGCCGATACTGCGTCGCATCCGGGATGACGGGTATTTAAGTTGGGAAAATAAACGCCCAAACAGGGCCCCAAAAAACCGACTGGCCCTCCCCCGGTTCGCGTGAGCGACGGTGAGAAGGCCATGAGTTTTGGTCATGCGCACTTGGATGCGCACATGAGATAACCGTAACGCGAACCGGTAAATGAACCGTTAACGGCATGTCCTATTTTCGCGTTAGGATTATTCTCCGAAGCGCGAAACAATGTCAGCGAGGTCTGGGCGTTCGCGGTCGTCCGGTTTTTCAGACGCCCGGCCGATGTAGACGAAGCCGGCGATGCGCTCATGCTCGCTCAATCCAAGCCCGGCTTTGACCAACGGGCTGTAGGCGATCCATTCGGTGATCCAGCAGGTGCCAAAGCCGAGCGCGTTGGCGGCAAGGCACGTGTTGTAGCAGGCAGCCCCCGCCGACAGCACCTGCTCCCACTCCGGCGCCTTGCCGGGCTTCAAACTCGAGATGACAGCGATCACCATCGGCGCACGCAAAAACCGTCCGCGTTCCAGATCAAGCCGGACATGCGACGGCGGCTCCTTGTCTTCCGCTACGCAGGCTTCGGCGAAAATCTCGCCCGCCCGCGCCCGCGCCTCGCCCTCGAACACGATAAACCGCCACGGCGCCAGCTTCTTGTGGTCAGGCACCCGCGACCCGGCGGTCAGGATTTGGGTCAGCTCGGCAGCCGTCGGGCCTGGGCCCGACAGCTTGTCGGGCTTGATCGAGCGCCGGACTTTCAGAAAATCGAGGAGACTTGAATTCATTGGGGAGCCTTGTCCAAGTGATGCCGTGAACACTGGCTATCGCACCTTTACACTCTGTTACAATTGCCGGGTTGTTCGCCCACGACCGGGCCGCCACATAGGGTCGCCATGCGCTGCACCACATTTCTCTCCCTGCTTGTTTTATTGACCGCCGCCGCCACGATGCCAGCGCGCGCCCAATCCGCGGCCGTACCACCCACACCAAGCGGCCCGCAAACCATGTTCGTGATCGACGGATCGGGCTCAATGTGGGGCCGGTTCGAAGCCGACAAGCGCGCCAAGATCGACGTGGTCCGCGAACTTCTCAGTGCCAAGATTACGGCTGCAGCCGGGCAAAATATAGGACTGACATCGTTCGGCCACCGCCGCAAAAGCGATTGCAGCGACGTCGAAGTGATTGCTGAGCCGGTCTCTGACCCAGCACCGGTTTTGGCGCCGCTTGCCAAGCTCAATCCGCGCGGCAAGGGCCCGCTGGTGGCGGCGCTGCGGCAAGCGGCAGGTGCGCTTGGCCAATCGCGGCCCGCCAGCATGATCGTCATCAACGACGGCGCCGACAACTGCCAGCAGGACGCGTGCGCGGCCGCAAACGAGATCGCGGCTGCCACTCCGGGCGTCGCCATTCACGTGGTCTCCATCGGTGTCGATCCCGCAGACATCCCGCGCCTCGCCTGCGTGCCCAAAGCGACCGGCGGCACCTTCCATGATGTTAAAGACAGCGTGCAACTTGGCGCGGCGATTGACGCCGTGAGTGCTTTGGCAATGGGAACCAGCGGATCCGCCGCCGCGAATGCCGCCGCCGTCAGCGTGCCCGCCGTTGCAACCCCTCCGCCGACCGCAACCGACGGCGCCTTGCAGGCATCTGTTGCCTTGGCGCAAGGCGGCGCTGCAATCGCTCTTCCCATGCATTGGCGGATTTTCAAAACCGGCGGCAGCGATGTGCTGGCTGAAAGCGACGGGCCAACGGTTGCCGCGCGGCTTGACCCCGGTAGCTACGACATCGAAGCGGAAACCGGACGCATTCGCGTCAAGCAAACGGTGGCCATCGAAGCCGGGCGCTCGGCCGGCATCATATTGCCGCTCAACGCCGCGCGGCTGACGGTGACAACTAAGGGCGACAAAGCGGCGGCAACCACGTCGTTGCCAACGGTGACGATTGAGCCGGTTATCGACGGCAAACCGCAAGGCGCGGCGGCGCTGATCGTGCGAAAGCCAACCGCCGCTGAAATCTTGCCCGCGGGCAGCTATAGCGTGACGGTGACCGAAGGCACGGCCCGCCAAACCAAACCGGTGACACTTGCGGGCGGCGCTGAAGTGGCGCTCGACTTTGCACTCGCGACAGGACGCGTCGAACTCTCAGCCGGATTGCGCGACGACGGCGGGGCCATTGAGGACGTGACGTTCTCGATCAGCGAAGACGATCCCGATAGCCCTGACGGCCGGCGCGAAGTGGCGCGGTCGCGCTCGCCAACACCGGCCTTCACGCTGCCGGCGGGCACCTATTACGCATCGGCGCACGCGGGCGATGGCGAAGTTCATCAGCGGATCGCCGTTGGCGCCGGTGACATCGTCAAGCGGGCGCTGATCTTGCCTCTGGTGCCGGTCAAAGTGTCGGCCCTGATCGGCGGGCAACCGGCTGTTGCTGCACAAGGTATCGTCTATCGCGTTACCTCGCTTGATGGCGACCGCCGCGAGGTCGCGAGATCCGTTCTGCCGGAGATGGCCTTGAACCTGCTGCCCGGACGCTACCGGATGGCGGCGCATCTGGACGCTCATCACCTCAAGAGCGCCGAAGAGGTGACGGTCGAGCCCGGCAAAAGCCTCTCTGTTGTGCTGAAGTTTGACGCTGGCGAAATCAGCCTCAAGCCCGGCGCGAGCGCGATTGCAGGAACAGGCGATGCCTATTGGGAGGTCATTGACGCCAAGGGGCGGCCGGTCTGGCGGTCGATGGCCAGCGAGGCCAAGGCGTACCTTGCACCGGGGCGCTATACTGTCCATCTCGATCTGCGCGATAAGCGCACGGAGGCGGCCTTTGAGGTGCGGCCGGGCGAGCGTAAAGTTGTACAGATTGGTCAAAATTGAGCCTGCACCCCGGCAATCATGGCAGCCCGCGGCCCGATTGACCCTATAGTGGCCCAAGCGCCAGAATCCGGCCAGGGTTGGCGTCCAAACTTGCGCCCAATGCATCAATTGCCCGGGGCGTGTGTTCCAGGATACTGACACGCGCCCGCGAATATGGATTAAACTTCAAATCAGCCAATGACACGCGCCGCACCAGCCATGCACCGTTCAGCAGCCAAGCCTGCCAGGCTTTCTGCTGCGTTGACGGCGCGCACTTTGATCGCGGCGGCAGCGCTCTCCCTTGGCGCCGCGGTGCCGGCGGCCGCGCAAACCGCCGCCCCGCCGGTTGCCGATTGGAATGCAGGCGTTGAAGTCAAGAAATCGCCGGCCGCGGCGGCCAAACCAGCCAACACGACGGTGATCGAGCGGGCGGGCGATGGCAAATCAGGTACGGCCGGTTCGGGGGGGCAGTTGCGCCTCGTCGCGCTGCTGACAGCCGACGGCCAGCAGATCGATCAGGGCTTGGTTTGGCGTGTCTATCAAAACGCCAGTGACCCAGCCGCGAAGGCCAAACTGATTGCCGAGAACCGCGACGCCAGCCCGACGCTGAAATTGCCGCCCGGCGACTACACCATCAACGCCTCGTTTGGGCGGGCGCACATCACGCGCAAAGTGTCTTTGAAGCCGAACACTCCGGCGCTGGAGCAGTTTATTCTGAACGCAGGCGGGCTGCGCCTCAATGCGCACGTCGCTGGCAAACCAGCCCCCCCCGGCATGGTGACGTATTCAATCTTCACAGATGACCGCGACCAGTTCGCCAACCGCACCGCGGTGATGGCGGGTGCCAAGCCCAATCTGATCATGCGGTTGAACGCCGGCATTTACCGGCTTGTCTCGACTTACGGTGATGCCAACGCCCGCGTTGAGACAGACGTGACGGTTGAAGCTGGCAAACTGACCGAAGCCAACGTGGTGCATGCGGCCGGAAAAGCCACCTTCAGCCTCGTCACGCGCGCTGGCGGCGAAGCCTTGCCGGATACCCACTGGACGGTGATCGCGGCCAATGGCGACACCGTCAAGGAAAGCGTAGGTGCGCTGCCGACGCATATGCTGGCGCCAGGCAAATACACCGTCACCGCCAAGTGGGGCGGTCAAATATTCCAGAGTGAATTTGCAGTGAAAGATGCAGAGACCGTCACGGTCGAAGTGCTCAACGACAACGCATCAGCCATACCGGCAACTGGTCCAGGAACTGGTCCAGCAACGGGCGTCATAGAACCGTCACTCGAAATCAAAAATCCGTAAGCACCCAGTCGGTCGGGCAGCCGTGTTGCAACATGCGCTTGTCGATCCGCTTATAGGCGTCCTTCTGCCCATCTTCGAATAATGCCATGCGGGCCATTTGCCATTGCTCGCAGGCGCCGTGCAGATCGCCACCGTTGTAGGCCGCCTCCGCCAACGCGATGCGCGCTTCTGCATGCGCCGCGCGCGGACCGTGCTGTGCGCCAACGCCAGCAGCTGAGCGCAGCGCGGCGAGGCACCCGGCCTCATCGCCCACGGAACGGCAGGCCTGAGCGAGTTCAAGATAAAGCGGCGCCAAGCCGTCCTTAGGAGCGTTTGCGAGTTTTTCGTTCAATTTTGCTTTCAGGTCATCGACACCGGCCGGTACGGTGGGCGGCGTTACGGCGGTTGCTGCCTGCGGCTCGGGGCCCGCAACAGGTGGAACGGCGACGGACGCAATGGGTGGCGGTGATACGGGTGCGGCAGAGACGGGTGCCGGTGAAGCTGGCACTGGTGAGGCTGGCGCTAGTGAGAATGACAATGGTGAGGCTGGCACAACCGAAACAGGCGCGGCCCGCTCAACGGCTGGCGCAATCTGTGGCGCCTGCGCTGCTCTTGGCATCGGAACCGGCATTGGCGTCACTGCTGCGGCACCCCTAGCGCCGGCATCTGCGGCCACGGGCCCGTTCGTTGGTGGCTGCGCATCAAGCGGCTGCCGAAGCTGAGCTTCAGCTTCGCGGCGTGCCTTCTTCTTTCTGGAATTCATGCCGAGCAGCACAAAGAGCGTGAGCAGCACTGCAATCGGCAGCGCCAGCGCAATGGTGCGCACATAGACATCAGTGGCATCGAGACCGAACACATCAAACAGCTGTGTCATGGAAACCTTGCTTTGAGCAAGTGATGGAGACTGAGGCGTATCAGCCCGGGTGCGACATCCTTAGCGCAATGGCGCCGAATACATAAGACCACCCTTGGACCAAAGGCTGTTAATGCCACGGTCAAGATTGAGAGCGGAGTCATGCCCCAATGTGCGCTCAAATATCTCAGCATAGTTGCCGACTTGCTTGACCACCTGATAGGCCCAGTCCCGCGCTAGGCCCAGCGGCGCACCCAAATCAGCTTCAAGCCCGAGAAACCGGCGGATGTCGAGCACGCTTGACCCGCGCATGCTCTCGACATTGCCACTGGTCAGTCCCAACTCCTCAGCGGCGATCAGCGCCATGTAATTCCAGCGAACAATAGAGAACCACTGATCGTCCCCGGTTTTGACGACAGGGCCGAGGGGTTCCTTGCTGATCATTTCCGGCAACAGCAGATGATCTCCTGAAGCGCTGAAGCGTGACCGCTCGGCAGCCAGAACCGATATATCGCCTGTCAACACCGTACATCCGCCAGCTGCATAAGTTTTGACCAGCTGGTCCCAATGTTCCGACGTCACCAATTGGAAGCGCATTTTGCGCTGGCCGAAAAAGTCGCTGACACCGCGTTCTCCGCTGGAGCCCGGCAACACGCAGACTGATGCCCCTGAGAGTTCAAGTACGCTGGTGATGGCGTGGCCGCGCGGCACCAGGAAACCTTGGCCATCATGGAACAGAACGCCGGTAAATCGCGCGCCCAATTCGGTATCCCGCGTCATGGTCCAGGCAGTTGCGCGCATCAGCACATCAACTTCGCCCTCGGCCAGCGCTTTAAACCTGTCGGCCGCCTTGAGGTTGCGGAATTTGACTGCATCCTTCGAGCCAAAAATCGCCACCGCCAGCGCCGTACAGAACTCAACGTCAAGACCGCTCCATTGACCGCGCGCGCTGACCTGGCTGAAACCCGTTACGCTGTCGCCCACGCCGCAATTGAGATAACCGCGCGCCTTTACCGTCTCAAGCCGGCTGGCCGCCGCCGCGCCACCCGCTGACGTCAGACAGGAACCAAACAGAAAGATTGACGCCGCTATTGCATGAACGATGGAATAAAGGATCGGCATGTTGTGGATTTACTTTGCGAATAACAGGCTGGCCGGCACAGCTGGGCTTTACGCCCGGCAAGCGGTAGATGAGGAGACGTGAATATACCCACCCTTCCCGCGACCCACGGTTACGGTCAAGACCTTGACCTTCTGTCAAAGTTAAGTAACGAGGGCGTAAAGCGCCCCGGAGACCGGATTTCATGACAAATTCTGACGACACCTCTGGAGCCGGCCTCACCCGACAGACTAAAGTCTTACATCTGGGCCGCGATCCGGACGGCCAAAACGGTTTCGTCAACACGCCCGTCTATCGCGGCTCGACGGTGCTTTTTCCGACGCTTGAAAGGCTGAAGTCTCGCAAGCAGCCGTTTACATACGGCCGCCGCGCAACGCCAACGACACTGGCACTGGAAGCCGCGATCACCGAACTCGAGGGCGGTTCCGCAACAATCCTGACATCGTCCGGTCTTGGCGCCGTATCGACGGCCCTGCTCGCGTTCGTCGAGGCGGGTGATCACATTCTGATGGTCGACAGCGTCTACCAACCGACGCGGGCGTTTTGCGACAATATGCTGGCGCGGCTTGGCGTCGAGACGACCTATTATGATCCGCTGATCGGTGAACGCATCACGGGCCTGATCAAAAGCAACACGCGGTTGGTCTTCGTCGAAAGCCCTGGCTCGCAGACTTTCGAGATGCAGGATATTCCAGCCATCGCCAAAATCGCACAGGCGAAAAATTTATGGGTGCTGGCTGATAACACGTGGTCGAGCCCGCTGTTGTGCAATCCGCTGCGGCTCGGCGCCGACGTCTCGATACAGGCTGCCACCAAATATATTGTCGGCCACGCCGATGCGATGCTCGGCAGCGTGACCGCCAATGCGCGGGCCGCGAAATATATCGACAATGCCAAGGAGGCGCTCGGCACGTGTCCGGGCTCTGAAGAAACCTATCTCGGCTTGCGCGGTCTGCGCACGCTCGATGTGCGTTTGCAGCGCCATATGACGTCGGGCATGGCGATGGCCAAATGGCTTGAGGCCCGCCCCGAGGTTGCGCGCGTGATCCACCCGGCGCTGCCGAGCCATCCCGGTCACGATCTTTGGCGCCGCGATTTTTCAGGTGCGTCCGGGCTGTTCGCCGCTGTCTTGAAGCCGGTGCCGGAAAAAGCCCTTGCCGCGTTCCTCGATCATTTGCAGCTCTTCGCGATGGGATATTCGTGGGGCGGATACGAGAGCCTCGTCATACCGTTCGATCCGTCGAGCTACCGCACGGCAACAAAATGGACGGACAAAGGTCCGGCACTGCGCTTTCACATCGGATTGGATGCCGTTGAAGACCTGCAAGCCGACCTCGCTGCCGGCTTCGAGCGGATGCGCGGCGCATAATGCGCTGCAACAGGTCTGCAATACAGTCAGGCAAAATATAAGCAATCGGCCTTGTGGAGGCCGCCAGAGTCCTGCCGCGCGTGACGAACGGATCTGCGCACAAAGTCTACATCTTTTGCCCAAGCGCTGCGCGCAAACCGGTGATAGCCTCACCCTGCTTGTGTCTGGCTGCGGTCCTTGATGCGTGAACGGACTGCCGTCGATACGCCGATGGAGAGTTCAATGGCTGGTCTCGACGACGTCGCTCAACGTAAAGAATGGATGGATGCGATCAACTCGGTGATTGCATTCGAAGGAACAGGCGCCGCCGACGACATCTTGACCGACGTGGTGGCAACTGCGCGGCGCGCGGGCGCCCGTCTGCCGTTTGCCGCCAACACCGCCTATATCAACACCATTCCGCCCGATCAGCAGCCCAAGCACCCCGGCCAGCGCCAGCTTGAAATGGCCATCCGCCGCGCGGTCCGCTGGAATGCCGCCGCCATCGTTATCAAAGCCAACAAAGAATCGTCGGAACTTGGCGGACATATCGCATCCTTTCAATCGGCAGCCACCCTCTACGACACCGGCTTCATGCACTTCTGGAATGCGCCGCATGAGGGGCATGGCGGCGACCTGCTGTTCGTGCAGGGCCATTCCGCCCCCGGCGTTTATGCGCGTGCGTTCCTTGAAGGACGGCTGAGCGAAACCCAGCTCAAGAATTTCCGCCAGGAAGTCGATGGCAACGGCATTCCGTCCTATCCTCACCCGTGGCTGATGCCAGAATTTTGGCAGTTCCCGACGGTGTCGATGGGGCTTGGCCCGATCATGGCCATCTATCAAGCGCGGTTCCTCAAATATCTTGAAGGCCGGGGCCTGGCCAAAACAGACAACCGCCACGTCTGGGTGTTCTGCGGCGACGGCGAAATGGACGAGCCTGAAAGCCTCGGCGCCATTGCGCTGGCGGGCCGCGAAAAGCTCGACAACCTGGTGTTCGTCATCAACTGCAATTTGCAGCGTCTCGACGGGCCGGTGCGCGGCAACGGCAAGATCATTCAGGAGCTCGAGGGTGATTTCCGCGGCGCGGGTTGGAACGTCATCAAGGTCATCTGGGGCTCGCAGTGGGACGAGTTGCTGGCACGCGACACATCCGGGCGGCTGCGGCAGCTGATGGAGGAGTGCGTCGATGGCGAATATCAAGACTTCAAGTCTAAGAACGGCACGTACATCCGCGAGAAATTCTTTGGCCGCTACCCTGAGACGGCTGCAATGGTGGCCGGGTGGTCCGACGAAAAGATCTGGTCGCTGACGCGCGGCGGGCATGATCCGGTAAAAGTCTTTGCGGCCTACAAGGCGGCGGTCGAGCACAAAGGCCAGCCGATTGTAATCCTCGCCAAAACCGTCAAAGGATACGGCATGGGTGACGCCGGCGAAGGCCAGATGATCACCCACCAGCAGAAAAAGATGGGCCTTGAAGATCTGCGCAAATTCCGCGACCGCTTCCAAATTCCAGTGGCAGACGCCGATCTCGAAAAACTCCCCTTCATCAAGCTTGAACCAGGATCTGACGCCGAGAAATATCTGCACGAACGCCGCGCCGCATTGGGCGGATACCTGCCGCAACGGCGCCGCAAAACAGATGTCGATCTGGTTGTGCCGCCGCTCTCGGCGTTCGACGCTCAATTGAAGGCCACCGGCGAGGGGCGCGAAATTTCAACCACGATGGCGTTTGTGCGCATCTTGAACACGCTGCTGCGCGACAAGAGCCTTGGCAAGCGCATCGTGCCGATCGTGCCCGACGAAAGCCGCACCTTCGGCATGGAGGGCATGTTCCGCCAATACGGCATCTTCTCGCAAGTCGGCCAGCTCTACCGGCCACAAGATGCCGATCAGCTGATGTACTACAAGGAAGATAAATCGGGTCAGATGCTGCAAGAAGGCATCAACGAGGCCGGCGCCATGTCGTCGTGGATCGCGGCGGCGACAAGCTATTCGACCTCCAATTGCCCGATGATCCCGTTTTATATCTATTACTCGATGTTCGGCTTCCAGCGCATCGGCGATCTCGCGTGGGCGGCGGGTGATATGCGCGCGCGCGGCTTCATGATCGGCGGCACGTCAGGGCGCACCACGCTCAATGGCGAAGGGCTGCAGCATGAGGACGGCCACAGCCATGTGCTCTCGGCGACGATCCCGAACTGTATTTCCTATGACCCGACCTATGCCTACGAAGTCGCCGTCATCGTGCATGATGGGTTGCGGCGTATGCTCGCCGAGCAGGAGGACGTCTACTATTACCTGACCGTTCTAAATGAAAATTACGAGCACCCGGCGATGCCAGACGGCGCCGAGAGCGGCATCATCAAGGGCATGTATCTGCTGCGGGCCGCGTCCAAAACATCGAAAGGCCCGAAGGTTCAACTGCTCGGCTCGGGCGCGATCCTGCGTGAAGTGATTGCGGGTGCTGAATTGCTCGACAAGGATTTCGGCATTGCGTCTGACATCTGGAGCGTCACCAGTTTCACCGAGATCGCACGCGACGCCTGCGATACCGAACGCTGGAATTTGCTCAACCCCGAAGATGCGCCGCGCATTCCCTATGTCACCCAATGTCTCGCTGCGCGCGGTGACGGCCCGGTGATTGCGGCAACCGACTATATGAAAATGTATGCCGAGCAGATCCGGCCGTTTGTACCGGCAAAATTTCGCGTGCTGGGTACTGACGGTTTCGGCCGCTCGGACTATCGCCGCAAACTGCGCGCGCATTTTGAAGTTGACCGCCACTTCGTTGCGGTGGCGGCGTTGAAATCGCTGGCCGACGAAAACAAAATCCCGTCTGCCAAGGTCTCGGAAGCGATCCGCAAGTATGGCATCGATCCGGACAAACCAAACCCCGCGCGCGCCTGACGGTTTCCTGCCCCTCGTCCCCGAACCACGCCATTGCCCTGGAGTGCCCCGAAGATGTCCGCCACCCAAGTGACAGTTCCAGATATCGGCGATTTCAAAAACGTGCCGGTGATTGAAATTCTGGTCAAACCCGGTGACGTGGTGAAGGCCGATGATCCGCTGATCGCCCTTGAAAGCGATAAGGCGACCATGGAGGTTCCAGCGCCACAGGCCGGCAAGGTCACGGCCGTTCTGGTCAAGATCGGCGACAAGGTCAGCGAAGGATCAGCGATTATAACTTTGGAGACCGCCACCACGACGGCGGCCGCCAGTGCATCAGCGGTCAGCAGCGCCAAACCGGAAACCGCACAACCGGAAAGGGCCGCACCCGCTCAAGACGCCGCCGGTAGCGACGGATCAAACGCTGGTAAGCCCGGCACGCGCCCGTCGATGGGTTTGCCGCCACCCGGACCCATCGACTTCGATGGCGTACATGCGAGCCCAGCGGTCCGCCGCCTCGCACGCGAACTGAGTGTGGACTTGAGGAAAATCACCGGCACCGGCGACAAGGGCCGCATCACCAAGGACGACATCAAACGCGTGGTTGCCGGTAAGGCCGTCGCAGCACCGGCCGCAGGGTTCGGCATTCCAGACATACCGGTTCAGGATTTCTCGAAGTTCGGGCCGATTGACGAAAAGCCGCTGTCGCGCATGAGAAAGCTGTCAGGCCCGCACCTGCATCGTGCGTGGCTCAATATTCCGCATGTCACGCATACCGATGAAGCGGATATCACTGAACTTGAAGACTATCGCAAGTCACTTGACCGCAGCGCCAAAGAAAAAGGCTATCGCGTCACGTTGTTATCGTTCCTGCTCAAAGCTTCCGTTGCCTGCTTGAAGGAATTCCCAACCTTCAATGCGTCTCTCGGCGCCAACAAGGATACGCTGATCTACAAGAAGTACTATCACCTTGGCGTTGCCGTCGACACACCCGATGGGCTTGTTGTTCCAGTGATCAAGGACGTCAACGCAAAAGGCATCATCGAGCTGTCGAAAGAACTCGGCGAAGTCTCGCAAAAGATGCGCGATGGCAAGATCACGCCCGCCGACATTTCCGGCGCGACGTTCTCGATATCATCACTCGGCGGTATCGGCGGCACCAGCTTCACACCGATTGTCAACGCCCCGGAAGTGGCGATCCTCGGCGTCGTGCGCGCATCGATGAAGCCGGTTTGGAATGGCAAGGAATTTACGCCCAGGCTGATGCTGCCACTGTGCGTGTCCTACGATCACCGCATCATTGACGGCGCGCTGGCCGCCCGCTTCACCCGCCGCCTCGCCGGCATCCTCGGCGATGTGCGCGAGTTGGTGTTGTGAGCTGAGGCGGACATTTGCATCGTTACGCAACGCAGGACACACAGCCATGGCTTTCCGAGAAATTCGCGTTCCCGACATTGGCGGCTTCAAGAATGTCCCGGTTATCGAAGTGCTGGTGAAGCCCGGCGACACGGTAAAAATTGATGACCCGCTGGTTGCGCTTGAAAGCGATAAGGCGACGATGGAAATCCCGTCATCCGCAAGTGGCCGCATCGTTGCTGTGACCGTCAAGACCGGCGACAGAGTTTCGGAGGGCTCTGTCATCGTCACACTCGACGCGCAGGACAGTACCGCCGCCGGTCCGCCGCCCGCGTCAGCTGCGAAAGACTTGGGCGACACCACCGCCCCGAGCGCCGCGGCGAACAAAGGCGCCCCCGATAGTGAATGCCAGGTGCTGGTTGTCGGCGCGGGGCCCGGCGGGTATTCGGCAGCGTTCCGCGCTGCCGACCTCAGCATGACAACGATTCTCATTGAGCGCTGGCCGGTGCTGGGCGGCGTCTGCCTCAACGTCGGCTGCATACCGTCGAAAGCCTTGCTGCACACCGCGGCGATCATGGAGGACGTCAAGGCGCTGGCCAAACACGGCATCAGCTTTGGCGAACCAAAGATCGATCTGGCAGCGCTGCGCGCCAACAAGGACAAGGTGGTTGCCAAGTTGACGACCGGGCTTGCCGGCATGGCGAAAGCCCGCAAGGTCACGGTCATCACAGGCACGGCGCGCTTTGTCGATTCCCACCACGTCGAGGTGGTGATGACCGATGGATCAGTCTCGAAGACGATACGCTTTGACAAAGCCATCATCGCCGCAGGGTCAGAGCCGGTGGCATTGCCGTTCATTCCCGCCGACCCGCGGATTGTCGATAGCACCGGCGCGCTGGAGTTGCGCACGATCCCGCAAAAGATGCTGGTCATCGGCGGCGGCATTATCGGCCTTGAAATGGCAACCGTCTATTCAACGCTTGGTGCGCGGATAGACGTGGTCGAAATGCTCGATGGTCTGATGCCCGGCGCCGACCGCGATCTCGTCAAGGTTTGGGAGAAACACAATGCCGCGCGCTTTGATGCGGTGATGTTGAAGACCAAGACTGTCGCGGTCGAAGCCAAATCCGACGGCATCTATGTGACATTTGAAGGCGGCAATGCCCCAAGTGCTCCGCAGCGCTACGATATGGTTCTGGTCGCCACGGGCCGCCGCCCGAACGGCAAACTGATCGATGCCGGTAAGGCGGGCATCGCTATTTCGGATGCAGGCTTCATCCCCGTCGACAAACAGCAGCGCACCAACGTGCCCCACATTTTTGCCATCGGCGATATCGTTGGGCAGCCCATGCTGGCGCACAAGGCGGTGCACGAGGGCCATGTTGCCGCCGAAGTGGCAAGCGGCATGAACAGCGCATTCGATGCGCGGCAGATCCCGTCCGTCGCCTATACCGATCCCGAAATCGCCTGGGCGGGTCTGACCGAAACGGAGGCCAAAACCAAAGGCCTCAAAGTTCTCAAATCCGTGTTCCCGTGGGCTGCCTCGGGCCGCGCCATTGCCAATGGCCGTGACGAAGGCTTCACCAAGCTGCTGGTCGATGAGGAAACGCACCGAATCGTCGGCGGTGGCATCGTTGGCACCAACGCCGGCGACCTGATCAGCGAGATATGTTTGGCGATTGAGATGGGTGCTGAGCCGGGCGACATCGCCCACACCATCCACCCTCACCCGACTCTTGGCGAAAGTATCGGCATGTGCGCTGAAGTTTTCGAAGGCACCTGCACAGACCTGCCGCCCGCACGCAAGAAGACTTGACCGGCGGCCGTCAGCGGACTTTCCCAAGACGAAGAGGAACGGAAGATGGAAGATAAACTCCGCCAAGCGGCACTCGACTATCACCGCCTTCCAACACCGGGGAAAATATCGATCACGCCGACAAAGGGGCTAACCAACCAGCTCGATCTGTCGCTCGCCTACTCGCCCGGTGTTGCCTACGCCTGTCTAGCGATCCACGAAGATCCGGCCGCGGCGGCAAGCCTGACTTCGCGATCCAACTTGGTTGGCGTTGTGACCAACGGCACAGCAGTCCTTGGCCTTGGCAATATCGGCCCGCTGGCAAGCAAGCCGGTGATGGAAGGTAAAGGCTGCCTGTTCAAGAAGTTTGCCGGCATCGACGTGTTCGACATCGAGATTGCCGAAAACGATCCTGACCGGCTTGTTGAAATCATCGCCGCGCTGGAGCCAACCTTCGGCGGCATCAACCTTGAGGATATCAAAGCGCCCGAGTGTTTCGTGGTTGAGCGCAAACTCCGCGAGCGTATGAAAATCCCGGTGTTCCACGACGACCAGCACGGCACTGCCGTCATCGTCGCCGCGGCTGTTCTCAACGCGCTCGAATTGGTCGGCAAGGATATCACTCAGGTGCGGCTCGCGAGTTCCGGCGCAGGCGCGGCCGCCCTCGCCTGTCTCGATCTGCTGGTCAGCCTTGGGCTGAAGCGCGAGAATATCACCATCTCCGACATCAAGGGTGTGATCTATAAGGGCCGCATCGAATTGATGGACGAATACAAGGATCGCTTCGCGCGCGACACCAGTGCCCGGACGCTGGCGGAAATTCTCGACGGCGCCGATATCTTTCTCGGGCTATCGGCGGCTGGTGTATTGAAACCTGAGATGCTGGCCGGCATGGCGCGCCAGCCGATTATTATGGCGCTCGCCAATCCCGAACCGGAGATCCGCCCGGAAGCCGCGCGCGCCGTGCGCCCCGACGCATTAATCTGCACGGGCCGCTCTGACTATCCCAATCAGGTCAACAACGTGTTGTGCTTCCCATTCATTTTCCGTGGCGCGTTGGATGCAGGCGCGACCGGCATCACAGAGGAGATGAAGCTGGCGGCGGTTCGCGCCATCGCAACCTTGGCGAAGGCAGAAGCGTCCGACGTTGTCGCCAATGCCTACGGCGCCGAACAGAATGTTTTTGGGCCCGATTATCTGATCCCGAAACCGTTCGACCCGCGCCTGATCGAACACATCGCACCGGCCGTGGCCGAAGCCGCAGCCCGCAGCGGCGTTGCCACCCGGCCGATTGCCGACATCGAAGCCTACCGGCAAAGCCTGATGCGCTTTGCCTATCACTCCGGGCCGAGCATGCGCCCGGTTATTGAAGCGGCGCGGCGTCAAACCAAACGCGTGATCTATGCGGAAGGCGAAGACGAGCGGGTGCTGCGTGCCGCGCAGACGATCGTCGATGAGCACATCGCGTTTCCGGTCCTCGTCGGCCGTGAACACGTCATCAAGACGCGAATTCAATCGCTCGGCTTGCGATTGAAACCCGGCGAGACGATCGAAATCATCGACGGGCGTTCCAACCACGCCCAGCGCGATGTCGAGCAGGATTATTACGAACTGATGAAGCGGCGCGGCGTCTCCCTTGTCATGGCGCGCGATCAAATGCGAAATCGCATGACCTTGATCGCCTCGATGTATTTAAGGCGCGGCTACGTTGACGCCATGTTATGCGGCATGGGCGGCACCTTTGACGAGCATTTGACCCACGTGCAAAATGTGATCGGCACTCGGCCCGGCACATCAACACTTGCCGCCATGAACATGCTGATGCTGCCCGACCGGCAACTGTTCATCTGCGATACCTATGTCAATCGCAATCCAACGGCTGAACAACTGGTTGAGATGACATTGCTGGCAGCCGAAGAAGTGCGCCGCTTCGGATTGGTGCCAAGCGTTGCGCTGCTTTCGCATTCGAGCTTTGGAAGTTCGACGGCCTTTGATGCGCAAACCATGCGCGACGCGGTGGCACTTCTAGCGCAGCGCGCGCCGGGCCTTGAGGTCGATGGAGAAATGCGCGGCGATGCGGCACTGTCGCGCGCGGTGCTAAATGAAGTCATGCCTGACACGCGGCTGCGGCGCGAGGCCAATCTTCTGATGATGCCGAACGTGGACGCCGCAAACATTGCCTACAATCTGCTGAAGGCCGCGGCGAGCAACGGCATCACGGTTGGCCCGATCCTGCTGGGTGCCGCCAAACCCGCGCATATCCTTGAGCCGACGGCCAGCGTGCGCCGCATCGTCAACATGACTGCGCTTTCGGTTGTCGATGCGGCAGCCGCCAGCCAGTAGCTGGTGCGATACCCTGTCCCGTCCTGGCACCGGGAGCCGCAACACGCTTCACGCACGCGACGTGTAAAGCTGCGCGGCAAGCCGAAAAGTATTCGAGTGGAGAACGGACCCAAATTCTCTGGTCGCATGCTCGACCAGTGGGCCTACCTGAGTGGCGTGACGCTGGACTTCTCCCGGCCGGGAAAACCCACGGACAATGAGTTCATAGAAACGTTCAATAGCCGGCTCCGGCAGGAGTGCTTGAACGCTTCGTGGTTCCCGTCGATGGCTGACGCCCGCAGCCGGATTGAAGACTGGAGGATCGATTACAACCAGAATCGCCCCCAAACGAGCTTAGGTGGCTTGACGCCGCAAGCGTTCGCTGCCCAGATAAACGATGCCCGAAAGTTCGCATGACGAGCGGAACAAAGATGGGGTGAGGCCCATTGATGCGGCGATCAAAGTTCGCCTCACGGACGACGGACCAAAAGGCCGACGACTTGGGCGCTCGCTACCACCTCGCGATCACCGTCCTGAATGGCCGATCATCTAATTTCTAAGCAGATATTCGCGGCACTGTTGTGCACGTTTTGTGCGCGACTGGCGCTAACTTCTTGATATGATTGACCAGTCGCTGCCATCCATCATTGGATCGAGGCCGATATAACCCGCTTATCGCGCAGTAGGGCACATCTCAAAGAAAGCTTATAAAGATCATCCTTGATTGAGCTGTTGGCGCGCCGTAGACGATATAAGTGCGAACTCTTATGTGATTGAAATTGCGCGGTAATATCAATCTGTGGATTGCGGCAGGTTTAATAGAGCCACCGCTAGGCCTTCGCAGTATCATCGCACATGAATTCGTTTGTTTATTTCGCCTACGGCTCGAACATGCTGACGCAGCGGTTGCAGGCACGTTGCAAGTCCGCACGCGCAAAGGGCATGGCCAGCGTCACCGGCTACCGGCTGGCTTTCAGCAAGAGGAGTAAGGACGGCTCAGGCAAGGCGACCCTCGTTGCTGTCCCAGACGGGCAGGTCATTGGTGCTGCGTTTGAAATCGCCGCCGACGATGTAAAGGAACTCGATCAGATCGAAGGGCGCGGAAAGGGCTACGAACGCATTGAGGAATTGGCCGTTCTCTCATTTCCGGACGGCCAGCTCGTGTCAGTTACCACCTACATCGCGCATGATGATTTCCTAAACCCGGCGCTCCAGCCATATGACTGGTATCGCGATCTCGTCGTGAAGGGTGCCGAGCAGCACCATGTGCCGGATGCCTATCTCGCGACACTCCGCGCAATCCCTGCCCTTGCCGATCCCGACCCCATGCGGCCCACAAGGCTTGAGGCGCTTGCGATCCTAGCCAGCCTGGAGCCATCGCG
>JABFRT010000021.1 GCA_013141015.1 Hyphomicrobium sp.
GAATTTGGCCGGAATGCTCCAAACGGCGACGGTATTGGGCTTGGAAAGAGAGGGGGGAGGGCGCGGCTGACACTGGCCTTGCTCGATCGCGCGAGCGAGGGGCGGACGCAGCACGAACAGCTCGCGCTGTGGTACATGATCGACATCGTGCGGACGTTCGCGGGGCGGGACTGGACGCCAGAATTGGTGGCGACGACTTCGGAGCGCGGGGCTTCACGGGCGCGGCTTGAGCAGATTTACGGGGCCAATGTCGCGATGGGGCAGCGGGTCGCGGCGATTGCGTTCGATGAGCGGTTGTTGACGCTTGCTTCGACGGGCGGCGGGCGATCCGGCGAACGGGCCGCGCATCGTTGCGAACCCGGCGTTCCAGATGAGCATGATTTTTGCGGGACGGTTTATGCGGTGACGGCGCTGGCGCTGCATGAGGGACTTCCGCGCCTGGATTGGGTGGCGGGCAAGCTCGGCCTGACGCGGCGGACGTTGCAGCGGAGGTTGGCCGAGTGCGGGGTTACGTTTGCGCGGGTCGTGGAGGCGGCCATGTTTGCGCGGGCGCAGGGGATGCTGGCGGATGAGGGGCTGGCGGTGACGGAGGTTGCGATGCGGCTCGGGTATCAGGACGCCGCGCATTTCTCGCGGGCGTTCAAGCGCTGGAGCGGGGTGGTGCCGAGCGGGTATCGGGCTGAGCCAGCCTCACGAAGCTGAGGGACTGATCGCCCCTCAGACACCCCAACCAGGGACTGCGTCCCTGGACCCCGGCTTCAAAAAAAGCCATAATCTACGGGTTGCAGGGGTTTGAATCGCTTGAACGACCGGGTTGATACCTGACACTTTAAACCGGCAGCATACCTGACACTGTTTCCGTTTGACCGTAGCACGTTCCACCGTTGAGCGCATCCGCTACGACGGTGATGAAATGCGGCTTGCCCAGAAGCGCTTTCAAATAAGCGTCGGACGGCGGCCGTTGCTGATAGCTGACGGGGTCTTCGAAGGTCTCGGCGTAGACCGCGAGGAGTTGGCGCATGGCCGGTACTTCGGATGGTGCTAGGCGGCGGAACGCATAGGCAAGGCTTGTCATGTTTCGCCCAATCGCCTTGCCGCACCGGATGAATCGCCATTCCATTGCATATGACCGACACGCAAGATGTATCGCCTCGCTATTGTTTATCCAACCCGCGTTGCGATCCACCAGGTGGTGCCACCAGGATCGCGAACGCCGCCCCGCTTGTCCTCATCGCCTTTCTTGGTCGGAATTTGGACAGACGACGCCCCTGCCTGCAACGCACGGACGTAGGTCAGATCGACGTCCAAAACGTAGACATGCACATGGGTGGGAACGGCGGGCCATTCCGGCGCGGAATCGGCAATCATCACGACAGAATCGTCGATGCGGACTTCCGAATGCATCAGACGGCCTGACGCGTCAGGGAACTCGCGCAGGCTCACTGCGTCGAACACATCGCGCAGGAACGCAATCGTGCGACGCGCGTCGTCGACAATGAGATACGGTGACACTGCGGTATAGCCGTCTAGTTTATAGCTGTGCATGGTCGTGCCTTTCGATAACCAGAAACGTTTTGGGGCTCTTGAACCCGTGGTTCCGAAGGCCGAAGCACGGATGGACCGAAGTGCCATTTAACTTGAATTGAGATCTTACGTGCCAGGACTGGGCCACAGAAGCGGCATCACGCCTCGGTTTGCCCTAGCGTCAGACGCATGACATGACGGCGCTTGCCTTCACGCCCCACTTCGGTGAATCCGGCCTCCGTGAACACGGATGTGAAACCCATGAACCGATAACTCGGTGAGTCTGCATCTACAGGATAAGCTTCAACAACGGCTGCTCCGTGCGCCCGGGCGTGCCGCACAGCGGCGGCAAGGAGTTTCTTGGTGAACCCCAAGCCGCGGAGTCTTCGCACTATGAAGAAGCAGGCAATTGACCAGACGCCTTCACTAGAGGCCGTGTCACTGACGAGGCGCCGGTAGGTCGAGCGTGGAGCAACGGAGCACCAGGCGACTGGTTCACCATCGGCATAGGCAAGCAGCCCGACCGGAGTGCCTGAACAAACGCGCTGCTTCATTGCCGCTTTGCGACTGGCTCCATCTGTCTGCCTCGTTTCAGGTGCCGACGCCCGCCAGACCATGCACCAACACGATTTCGGCCCGCCCTTGGCTTCGAACAACAGCTCGAAATCCGTCCAACGATTGGCGGTGACCTCGTGAAATTCAAGCGGTCCGTGTACGCATTGTCTAGTCACGTGACACCCACATTTGAGAAAAAACGACTGTTGAACACCCTTACCTTCCGGTCAACCACTGCCTCGCCACCACCACCGAAACGCACGTAGGGATCGATTGGCGCTCAGTGCAGTATAGCATCCGCGCCCATATCCGATAGGTGTTGATCCGTGATTGACGTGAGCTTCTCCGCTCCGTAAAATCTGACGATGCCTACCTACATCGCCCTATTGCGCGCCGTGAATGTCGGAGGAACCGGCAAACTGGCCATGGCCGAGTTGAAGGCGATCTGCAAGGCCGCAGGGTTTGCTGACGTTCAAACATATATTGCCAGTGGGAACGTCGTCTTCGAGAGCATGTTGACAGCCACGCAGGTGAAGGCGGCATTGGAGCAATGGCTCCATGCCTATGCCGGGAAGCCGGTCGGAGTCATTGTGCGGTCGCATGCCGAAATGACAGCAGTTCTCAACGCCAGCCCGTTTGCGAAATCCGCTCCAAGCCGAACTGCCGCCATCTTCCTCGATAAACCGCCACCCGCCGATGCTCTCGAACATGTTGCCGGCAGGAAGAACGAAGACATACGTTTGGGATCACGCGAGATTTATGTTCACTATCCAGAGGGCATCGGGATGTCCAAGCTCAGAATCCCGGCGGCAACTTCTGGCACGGCTCGCAATATGAACACCGTCGCCAAGCTCGTCGAGATCGCCGCCAAACGGTGAACAGCACCGCGACCCGCCTAGGGTCAGGACCCATAAACTGAACGAAAAACTCGGATGACGACTTCGAGCTGGACCTCAATCAGCCAGTCGGTGGCTGGCCGGTATTGATCGCCAATTGCGCGGCAAAGGCACGCTTGTAGGCGGGCCGCGATTCGCCGCTGGCCACATAGGCGGCAAGGTTCGGATATTCGTCCAGAATGCCCGATAATTTCAACCTGAGCAGCACCGACACCATCATCAGGTCGCCCGCGCTAAACGGACCATCAAGCCAGTCGGCATCGCCAAGGCGATGGGAAAGTTGGCCCAGCCGGTTACGGACGCGATCCTCGACGAGAGGCATGCGCTCAGCGGACCAGGGCTTGTCGCCCTCGATGAGTCTGGCGGTTCCAAGTTCAAGGATCGGCGGCTCCACCGTGCTGAGCGCGGCGAACATCCATGTGATCGCGCGCGCTCGGGCATTCGCATCGTCGGGCAGCAGGCCCGCATGGCGCTGCGCGATATGGAACACGATCGCACCCGTCTCGAACAAGCCGAGATCGCCTTCTTCGTAAGTCGGAATCTGCCCGAATGGATGAAGCGCCAGATGTGCGGGTTCCTTCATCGCCCCGAACGAAATAAGACGAACCTCATAAGGTTGGCCCACTTCCTCCAGCGCCCAGCGAACGCGCGTATCACGCGCCAGTCCCTTGCCGCCATCGGGTGACCGTTCAAAGGCGGTAATGGTGATGGTCATCGTGAAACTCCTCTTCGGCCAAAATCATCGGCTGATGGCTGCCGAATGTGTCATTCGTCGTCTTCCAAAAGCACTTCGCCAAGCTGATCGAGACTCCGCTCCCAAGTCGCTCGTTGGAAGTCGATCCAGTCCTGCAGCACGCTCAGTCCGCCGAAATTGAGCCTGCACGTTCTCACCCGGCCGAGCTTTTCTGAGTGTGCCAGACCGCAAGCTTCCAGAACGGCGATGTGTTGGCCCACGGCGGTTCGGGTAATGCCGAGCAAGCCCGCTAAGCTGGACACGGTCGCCGGACCTTGAGAAAGTCCGGCGACCATGGTGCGCCGCGTCGGATCGCCCAGAGCGCTCAGCACACTCTCTGCGCTGATCAGTTTGGCGTCGATCGCCATGGAACTCACTCCAATGCGTGCTCGATGCCATCAAGCAAGCCCCGCCAACCATTTTCACGCAACTCCGATCCGTCTGCGCCGTCAAAGTAAACGCCTTGATGCGTGAATGTCATCGAACAACCCGCCGCGTCTGGATTCAGAGCTATGCTGATGAGTGCGCATGAAATGCGCCGCTCGTCGAAGTCGACCGTTTGTGTGAACACGATCCGCTCGTCTTTGATGATGTCTGCAAATGTCTGCGACCACTTCAACACGGCACCGGCAACCGGCGTTCCGGATTTCATCTGGCCGACCAGCACTTCATTGCCGCCGATGCGGAAATCGAGATCGTAGCTGAGGATGTCATGGCCGCGGCCATTGGCATACCAGCGCCTTTTCTTGTCGGGAACGCTGAACGCCGCGAACACGTTGCCTGCCGATTTCAGATAGACCCGCTCAAGGACAAAGGTGTTGTGGATCACAATTAATCCTCGCATTTTCGTTCTATTGATGAAGTCTTCACTTCACTAATCGCTTGCGATGGAAAAGTCAAGCGCGCACTTGACTATCATACTTCCAGCCACCAGTCTGACTCACCAGGAGCTGTAGACACTAACGGAGCCACGGGACGATGGCGGCGGCCGGGCGGGCTCTCAATCCAATGCCGGGCAAGAAGAAGAGCGAGATGGAAATCCGGCCGTTCTACGAGGCGGCGGATCTGGCCGAGCTCATGACGCCCGAGGAACGCGCAGCGCCCCGTGAAGGGGAACGCGGGAAGCTTGGCGTCGCCTGATGCCGTTGGAGGAGCCTAGCAAGTCTCAGAGACTAGCGGCGCATCTCAATGCGCTACGACCGCTGCGCCCACACCGTTTTCAGCGCCATCTTCTTCGCGGCAACTGATATCTTTTGGGTTCGATTACTGAGTCCCGACCCTAGCTTTCGACTTCGACGAAATCTTTCAATCGCAGCAACGTATGATCCCATTCTACGGAGACGACATCGAGGAACGCCCTAATGTCCTCGATCGGCTCTGGCTTGAACGCGAACAGGCTCTCACGCCCGACACGAAGGGAATGCACGACACCCGCCACCTCCAGGACGCGCAGGTGCTTGGTCACAGCCTGGCGTGTGAGCTTCGTACCCTCGGTCAAGCGCGAGATCGAATGAGGCTCGCCCTTGCTGAGCTTCGCGAGCACGGTCAGGCGCGTCGCATCGCCAAGGGCCGCGAATACCGACGCGCGCGCGTCCAGCGCGACACGATCCTTACGACGCATGCTCGACATAACGCGCGATGTTCTCCATTTGAATGGTCCAGCCGCCTTCATTGTCACGAAAGACGACACGTCGGCGGTCGCTCGGGAATTTCTCGTAGCCCGTCTCGATCATGTGCAACCGCGTGCCGCCAGCACTGGCCTCCAGCGTAAACTCGACGGTCGTCGGAGGATCGTTGAAACTATCGTCCTTGGGGTCGACCGCATAGGGCCCCCAGGTGAACGCGAACACGCGCTCTGGCTCGAGTTTCGTCACGACGATCTCGAACTGAACGTGCTCGTAGCCGGGATAAGTGCATGGCCCTCTCGTGGACTTTCCGGTCTCGAACGGGCTGTCGAGCCGGGCTCTAAACCATGTGCCGAATTCGTTGTGATCGGTCAGCGCACGCCAGACACGCGCAACCGGCGCTTTGAGTTCGATGTGCTTTTCGATGCGATCATCCATATGCAACCTCCTGGCTGCACGTGAGTATGCCGTCATCTCGGCATTATGCAACCAATTTGTTGCGCGATATGGCATATCACGTTCGATCTTGGAGCCGGCACACCCTGTCAGAACACCGTGTGCAACGATAGAGACCGTGGGAGCGACTTGCAGACCGTGAAGATTTCCTCAATTCAGACCATTTTCGGTTGGTCAGGCTCCCTCTACCCGACGCGCCGAGTTCATCTGTCAGCGAGCCATACGTGTGATTGATCGCCGCGTCTCTCCCGCGTGCGTTGTTCAGGCTTCATCGTCTCGTTCTCCGGCTTCAAGGTCATCCTCAAGTCGGTTCCTCAGGGCACCAACCAGCGCAGTGACGGCATGGATGTCATCGGCACGCAGCCCTTTCGACAGCGCGTTGACCCATGGGATCTGTGCCCGTTCGATAGCGGCATAGGCAGCCTTGCCCTTGCGCATGAGAACAACAAGTCGGGCGCGGCGGTGATGCGGGTTGGTGCGGAACTCCAATAGGCTTTCCGACGCGAGTTCGTTGACAATGCGCTGCACGCCCTGCCGGTTGAGCCCCATGCTGCGCGCAATCCAGGCCACGGACTGCGGACTCCCGGCCAGATGTATCGCGCCCAAGACCTGCCAGCGGGCGCTCGTGAGGCCGAGGCCCGCCGTTAGCCGGTCACCGGAGATCAGCAATCGGCCGTTGAGCCTGAACACCTCGATAATGAGATCGGTCAGCGCTTTGCCCGCCGCAGAGTGTCGTCCGTCAGTCATTCGATTCCGAATCCAATTGACAATATGTTGTCTATCGTGGTCATCATAGCTGCGTGATGACAACATGTTGTCATGAAATTACCGAGGAGTCCAATGCCATGCTGCAATTGAAATCATTCGACCCATCGCACCCGATCGATCAGCAGCTTGGGGTCGCGCAGTCACCCGTCGTCCTGATCAATACGTTCGTGGTGGATGCGGCCGACGCCGAAGCACTGCTAAAGGCTTGGCAAACGGACGCCAACTGGATGAAACGGCAACCCGGATTCATCTCGACCCAACTTCACAAGGCAGTTGGCGGCAACGCCATGTTCCTCAACTACGCTGTCTGGGAATCGGTTGGGCATTTCCGCGAAGCGTTCACACATCCCGAGTTTCGCGCGAGCCTCGCCGCTTACCCAGACAGTGCCGTCGCGTCGCCGCACCTGTTCGAGCGACTGACGATGCCTAACCTCTGCGTGGCCTAGGCAGAGTTTTATCGCTGAACCGGGAGGGCCACTTCAGCGAACTCTGCTCAGCCCGCGCCCAGGGTGACGAGAAGTTCGTCCAGTTGATTGAATGTCTCGTCCACACCACTCGTGCTCCCCGAGGCAATCGCTTCATCAAGCGCTTCCATCGAGGGATAGAGGTCGTGCATGACGAGCAACGTCTTCCCGCCCTTTTCCTCGAACGTGACCGTGCTGACCTGCCCGTTGCCGCCTGCTTCTTCATTGGTCCAGACGAGGCGCGAATGCGGTGTTACTTCGAGGTACCTGCCGTGGGAGGATTGGGCCGAGACGTGGGCGCACTATCTGCACATGGTGGACGCGGTTGATACGGCGAAAGCGGAAGGAATGGAGCCGCGCAAAAGCGGTTTTTCGTTCGGGGCGTTGTGGCCGTTCAAGGCGCGCGACGTGTACCGCGATCATACGTTCGCGACGCTGATCGGGCGCTGGGTGCCGCTGACGATTTCGCTCAATAGCTTGAGCCGCAGCATGGGGCATGACGATTTTTATCCGTTTGTGATCGCGGGGCCGGTCTATGACAAGCTGGCGTTCGTGCATGCGTTGATCCGCAGCCATGAATCGGGGCAGCGATAGTGCATTGATGTGATGGGGGGGCTCTTGGGGCTGATCACCTTTTGGTGATCTGGAGCGCTGAAACCGTTTGGCCGCCCGGACGTATTCGTTGTCAGTTCCATAAGAGCTGGGTCGCGCGATGGGTTTCCCCCCGTTGTTTTCAGCGACCACACTCATCGGTTCGGGCAGACACCGTTTTCCCCCGGTGATGCTTGAAACTGGGACCGGGTTTGCAGCAGCCCCATGCCAAAACCCGGTCCCGGCGTTTTTTTGCGCTGATGCATTTCGTTGGGCCGTTGACTTTGGGGGCGACCGTCGATGATCCACTTGGCGTAGACTTTGAGTAAATTGCGGGCCCCGGACGCCTGCAACAAGCCGGATGGAAAGGTTTCACCCGTGTCATTGTCGTCGAGACTTAAATGATCGCGTGCCTGCTCGAAACGGTTCGTGCAGCTTAGGGCGTCGCCAGACTATCAGAGTTTTCTTGCGCAGCAGCATCAAGAGAGCGGCAGGACGCAATAAAGGAGCGGCCTATTTCATGCCTCCTGCCAAAAGCTTTCTGCTTTTTTCGAAGCCTCACGGTTTGTGTTGAACGATCGTTCCAGTCATGATAGAGAGATGTGCAGGAGATGGAGACGGTCGCTGATGCCCTGGGAAAAGCAATTCGACAAGCAAGTAGTGCTCGATAAAGCGCTTCAGGCGTTTTGGGCACGGGGCTTTGAGGCGACCTCCATGCAGGATCTGGTCGACTGCACGGGCGTCAATCGCGGCAGCTTGTATGCGACTTACGGTGATAAGCGCGCATTGTTCCTCGCGTCCCTTGCGCTCTATGACGGAAACCGCCGTGCCATGCTTGCTCGGTTTGAAGTGTTTCATCCACCTCGGGACGCAATTCGCCAGGTCTTCCTTGCGTTCACGAAAGATGTCTCGGAAGCGGGCGCTGGTCGCGGATGTTTTTTGACCAACACGGCACTGGAACTGGCAGGACACGATGATGAGATTCGGGCGGTCGTCGCGTCCGCCCAGGCTGATGTTGAGAACTTTTTTGCCCGCATGATCACGAAGGGAAAAGGTTCTGGGGTCATTGCCGAGCACGTTAAGGAAGCCGAGGCCGCGCGCGGACTTCTTGCCTCGCTGCTTGGCTTCGTGGTGCTGACTCGCAGCCGCCCAGAGCTGGTTCTTCTGAACGCAATCATTGATGACGCCCTGCGTAGGCTCGATTAGCTCACGTTTTTTTTGACCAATTTGGAACGTTCGTTCCAATTTCCGCAGATCTCAAAGAAGGAGAGACGCATGCCGCTCGTATAAATCAAAGGAATCGCAGGGTACCTTACCCTCGAACAGAAGAAGGACCTCATCGCCAAGGTGACGGACGCGGTGCTGTCAGTCGAGGGCGAAGGTCTTCCCGGCGTGACTTGGGTCACAATAGAAGATGTTCAGCCCGGTGCCTGGGGTGTTGGCGGCAAGGCTGTGACCGATGACGACCTGCGCCGAATGGCTGGACGATAAAAGCAACCAATTTGGAGAAACGACAATGGTCTATAAGATCAAGGATCTCGCTCTACTTACGATTGAGACCACGACGGGCAAAGCAAAGGCTCTCCTCGAAAACGCCAAACAGAAATTTGGTTTCGTGCCGAACATGTATGGCGCAATGGCCCATGAACCGGCACTGTTTGAGGCCTACGCCAATGGCTATATTGCATTCCGGGCGGAATGCGGCTTCACGCCGTCCGAGCAGGAAGTAATCTTCCTTGCCATCAGCCGTTACAACGGGTGCGACTACTGCATGGCGGCACACAGCTTCATTGCCGACATGATGTCAAAAGTACCCGTGGACGTCACGGACGCTATTCGTGATGGCCGGCCGATTGACGATGCAAGGCTCGCGGCGCTGGCACAGTTCACATCCAAAATGGTCGACTCGCGAGGCCGCCCTGAAGAAACCGACGTCGCAGCTTTCAAGGCCGCCGGCTTCACAGAGAAAAATATCCTCGGAGTGATTCTCGCAATCAGCGTTAAAACACTGAGCAACTACACCAACCATGTGTTCGATACGCCCCTAGACGCCACGTTCTCGAGCCGGGCCTGGAAGGCGGCTGCGCGAGGCTGATCACACTGCACTCCGCCAATTTGGGCGGAGTGCAGCTCATCGCTTAATAATAAGTTACGGCCGCGATGAAGGCGCTTCTCTCAGCACACACCTTAGCATTGTCCGTCCGAGCCAAGGTTGGCGGGAGCGGATTGACAAGTGCCGAACCTATTCATCTGCGCCGAAACGCATAGTCAACTTCACGGGATTGGCCTGCGTGGAATCAGGGCCTCAAGTCGGGTGCCCCATAGGTTGAGGGCGTCGCGCTTTTCGTCGTCGTAGGTGTAGCGGTTGTAAATGCCGGTGACGTTCGAGCGCGCCTTTTTTGGGGTGTGGTCGAGGATGCGTTCGATGACGCCCTCAGGCACTTTCATCGAAGCCATGTGTGAGGCCGTCGTGCGGCGAAGATCGTGCGTTGTGAAGTGGTTGATAATGTCGAATTTTTACTGCAGGCACCTGGAGCCCGATTGCGATGGCGTCCAATCCTTTGCTGTCATCAAGGTGTAACACGCGCGCCCTAGGAGATGCCTAGTCGTCTAGACATCTGGACCATTTTGTATGGAGCGCCCGACGGCAATCGTGGGGCTGGTCCATGCAGGTGGCACTGTCTCGCGACCGGCGGAGGCGACCCGATGGTCGCGGGTCCCGCGTGTAGCAATCTTTGAGGGAAGCGTCATGAAAGCTCTGAAACTCCTGGCAACGGCCGTTGCCGCGGCCGGTCTGTTCGCCGGAACCGCCGTTGCGCAGCTGGCCGACGGCAGCGCAGCGAAACCCTTCCGGGTCATGCTGGTGCCGGCCGATGGCGGCACCGAGGACGGCACCAAGGCCGACTTCAAGCCGGTCTTCGATGCCGTCACCAAGTCGACGGGGCTGCACTTCGACATCAAGGTTGGCCAGACCTACGGCGCCGTGATCGAGGCCCACTGCTCGGGCGTGATCGAGATCGCCTGGTACGGTGCGGCCTCCTACCTGCCGGCCAAGGAGAAGGGCTGCGCCGAACTGCTCGCGCTCGACGTGAACCACGGCAGCTCGACCTATTTCTCCGGCATCTTCGTCAAGGCTGGCTCGCCCGTTAAAGCGCTGGCCGACCTCAAGGGCAAGGCCATGGCCTTCGGCGATCCGAACTCGACGTCGAGCTTCGTCTATCCGGTTGCCATGCTGCTCGCCGCCGGACTCGATCCCGCGAAGGACCTGACGTCCGTGCGCATGACCGGTAGCCATGCCAACAGCCTGAAGGCGCTCTCCGAGGGCCTGGTGGATTCAGCTGCCGCCTCGTTCGACTCGCTTGAGAAGGCGGTCAACCAGGGCTCGATCAAGGCGGGCGAACTCGTCGTGCTCGCGAAGTCCGACCCGATCCCCAATCCGCCGATCGCCATGGCGACCAAGCTGCCCGCCGATGTGAAGCAGAAGCTGCGTGACGCATTCAACAACATTCACAAGACCGAAGGCGTCAAGCCCGAGATGATCCGTGGCTACGGCGGCAAGAAGGTTGATCGCTACGACGCGTCGATCAAGGAAGAAGTGATGGCGCCGGCCCTCGTCACGCTGTCGAAGGTCTCCAAGGACCTGCGCCAGGCGATGATTGCCAAGGCCGGCCAGAAATGAACGCTCCCCAATCCATGGGCGCGGAGGGACAGCATCGTACGATGCTGTCCTTCAACGGCGTGTCGAAGCAGTTCGCCGATGGCGTCAAGGCGCTCGACGGGGTGACCTTCGATGTCCCGCGCGGAGAGTTCTGCGTCATCCTTGGCCCCTCGGGCTCGGGCAAGTCGACACTGCTGCGAACGCTCAACGGGCTGACGCCGCTCACCTCCGGTCGTATCGCGGTCGACGGCGTTGAGCTAAAGCCGAAATCGTTGCGATCCATGCAACGGCGCGTCGCGATGGTGCATCAGCAGTTCAATCTGGTCGAGCGGCTCGACGTTGCCCAGAACGTCATGTCCGGCGCCGTTGCCGACGCGGCATTCTGGCGGGTTCTGCTCAAGTGGTACCCGAAATCCTTGCGGCAGCGGGCTTGCGACCTCATTGCCAGGGTCGGGCTCGATGAGCTTCACCTGACCCGCCGCATGGGCGAGCTTTCGGGCGGACAGCAACAGCGGGTCGGCATCGCGCGCGCCTTCCTGCTCAACCCCGATGTCATTCTTGCCGACGAGCCGGTCGCCAGCCTTGATCCGGCCACTAGCCGCGATGTGCTGACGCTGCTGCGCGACGCCGCCCGCGAACGCGGGACGACCGTGCTGTGCAGCCTCCATCAACTCGATCTCGCGGTCGACTTCGCCGATCGGATCATTGCCATGCGCCATGGCTCGATCATCTTCGATGGCCGGCCCGACACACTTGATCGAGCCACCATCGCCAACATCTACGAAGGGAGCGGGCTCGAGCAGAGCCGCGTCGCCGCCTGATGGATATGTCAAACCCGCCACAGCCAAGCCTCGAACGGCGCAGAGAGATCAACTGGCATCTGCCGGCGCCATATACCTGGCGCACGCTGGTCCTGCTCATCGCCGTGGCAGGGTTGCTGTTCGTTTCGGCGCGGCGCGTCGACATCGACAAGTTTCTCGTGCTTTCGGGGGAAGCGATCTCAGCCCAACTCGGACTGAGGGAAAGCTCACAGGTCGGGCGTGGGCTGGCGCGGATCGGCAAGGACCTGTTCCCGATCACCTTGTCCTATCGCACCGATGTCAACCGGATCGCGGATTTCGACGAGGGCAGGCTTCCCTGGCTGGCCTACGTCGAGACCGTTGATCACCGCGAGTACCGGATGAACCCGGACACCACGAAGCTCGAAGCGACCATCACCCGCAAGAAGGTGATGGTGGAGCCCTTCGGCTATCTGACGCTCACCGTGAGCAAGATGATCGAGACCATCGAGATTGCCATCTGGGCGACCATCCTCTCCGTCCTGCTCAGCATGCCGCTCGCCTATCTGGGTGCGGCGAATTACACACCAAACCGGGTCATCTATGCGATCGCGCGCGGCACGGTCAGCCTGCTGCGCGCCATCCCCGAGTTGATCAGCGCGCTGTTCCTGGTGCTCGCGTTCGGCTTTGGACCCGTCGCCGGGTTTCTCGCGCTCGGGCTCCATGGTGCTGGGTTTCTCGGCAAGTTCTACGCGGAGGACATTGAGGCCGCCGACAAGAAGCCGCAGGATGCGCTGCGCGCGCTCGGCGCGTCGAAGATCCGGGTGCTGCGTCTGTCTGTGCTGCCGCAGGTGCTGCCAAGTTACATCGCCTATACGCTCTATATCCTCGACCGCAACGTCCGCATGGCGACCGTCATCGGTCTCGTTGGCGCGGGCGGTATCGGCCAGGAGCTCAAGGGCCGCTACGATCTCTTTGAGTACGGCAACGTCGGCACCATCCTGGTCGTCATCTTCGTGACGGTGTTCGTGCTCGACCAGATCTCGGCGCGGCTGCGGGCAAGGCTGATCGCATGAAAGAGGATGATTTTATCGACGGTCTTGCCGAGCAGGGCCAAGGTATTGGAGACTGCGTCGATGAACGCCCGCAGACCGCGGCGGCGCGCACCTTTCCGGCCAGGACCTCTGCTCGAATGTCACCTCCATTGTCACAAAGAACCCTGCTGCCGAACCTTGGTGTCGCCCGCTATCGCCAGATTGCCGATGCGCTCGAGCACGAGATCCGGAACGGTTACGACGTCGGCCAGCGCCTGCCCGGCGAGCACGAACTGGCCGAGCGCTTTGGCGTCAACCGGCATACCGTCCGCCACGCGATCGATATGCTGATCGACGCCGGGCTGGTGGCGCGGCGTCACGGTGCCGGTACTTATGTCGCGGGCAAGCCACTCGCCTATGCGGTCGGCTCCGGCTCGCGCTTCACCGAGAGCCTGGCGAAGGGTGGCCATAGCACCGAAAGCGTGCTGATCCGCAAGCAAGTCATCGAGGCGCGCGGCGGCGTGGCCCAGCGGTTGAAGCTCATAGACGGCGCTACCGTCTTCGCCATCGAGACCCTGCGCTCCGTCGACGGCGGCCCGTTCTGCGTGATCTCGCATTTTCTCCCTGCGAGCTTGGGCGAGGCGGTGTTCGACGCCTACAAGGGCGGCTCGTTGCACGCACTCATTGCGCGCAAGACCGGCATCCGGCCGGAGCGCGTCAAGAGCCTCGTGACGACGGTGCCGGTTGAGCCAGAGGACGCAGCACTGCTGGCCATTGCCCCAACGCAGTGGGTCTTGCGGGTGAAGAGCGTCAACGTCGATGCGGCGACGCGCAAGCCCATCGAATACGCGGTGACGCGGTTCCGGGCCGACCGTGTCGAACTCGCGGTCGACATCGCGTGATCCCGGAATTGGCCAGAATTGAACAAATATGAGCTGGATTGTGACAGGCAACATGTCTAGACATCTATTCAAGAATATCACCCGCGCTTTGGCGCGACACGAGCAGGCGCGCAACGCATGACAACCCCGATACCGCCACGATCCCTATGGATGCGGGCCTTCGCCGCCGCCGAGTCGGACCGCGTGCTGGCGCTGGCCGGCCGCCTTGCCATAGAGCACGGTGCCACGCACCGTTCCGCGCCCCGCGCCGGGTTGGCGCTGCTGCGCCTGCGCGAAAGCGTGATGCTCGACACCTTCTATCTGGGTGAGATCCCGGTCACGACGGCGCGGGTTGCACTGCTCGGACGTGACGGTCTGCACGTCGAGGGGGGAGCGGTCGTGATGGATGACGACGTTGAGTTTGCGGCAGCGCTTGCCGTTCTCGACGGCGTTCTGGCGCACGGTCTGGCAGGTGCCGCCGAGGCTCGGGAGCTTCTCGACGAGGGGCTAGCCCAGATCGAGCGCGTGGCAAACGTTCGCGCCGCCATGCTGTCGCGGACGAAGGTCGATTTCTCCTTGATGGCGGAGGCCGGCGATGACAACCGCGCTTGACGTCCCCGCCATCTATCGGCCCAAGCATCAGCAGCGGCTGTTCCGGCAACTCCTCGATTGCATGGCCCGGCCGGGGTCCGTTGCCGATCTGGCAGCTTGGACCGGCGGCGCGCCAGCGGCACTCGCCGTGCTGGCGGCCCTGTGCGACAGCGAGGTTTCGCTCGCCGATCCGCAACGACTGTTGACCGGCGGCGATTGGGATTTCCTGGAATGCCGGCAGAGTCCGGTGGCGCAGGCTCGCTTCATCTTCGTCGATGGCACCACAGCGCCGGCCGCCGATCTCGAGCCTGCCCTCGGCGCGCTGACCACTCCGGAGCAAGGAGCAACGATCGTGATCCGCGTCAGTGGTCTTGGCACGACAGGTCAGAAGGTCCGTCTCTCCGGCCCCGGCATCGCGGCTCAGTGCGAACTCGGGCTTGGCACATTGCATCCCGGCTGGCTCGATCAGCGGGCAGTCTGGTGCCGGTTCTTCCCGCTCGGCGTCGATCTCGTTGTCTGCGACGAGAGCCGCGTCGCGGCGCTGCCGCGCACCACGCGCGTCACTCAAATGGGGATGCACCGATGAGCTATGTCGCAGTCCGAGGCGGGGCGGAAGCCATCGCCCAATCGAACCGTCTACTCGATGCCTTGCGCGCACTCGGCGGCGATAGCGCGGCAATCGAGATCGACGTGATCGAGCGCCAGATGCCCATTCTGCATGGGCGCGTGCTGTCCGAGGGCGGCCTCTATCATCCAACGCTCGCCGCGCTGGCCTTAAAGCAGAGCCTCGGCGATCCGCTGGAGGCGGCGTTCATGTTGCGCGCCTATCGCTCGACTCAGCCGCGGCTTGCGACGACGCCGACCCACGAGACCAATGGCATGCGCCTGATCCGGCGCATCTCGGCAGCCTTCAAGGACATTCCCGGCGGGCAGATGCTCGGGCCGACGCCCGACTACCTGCAGCGGTTGTTCCGCTTCGACTTGATCGAGGAGGAGCCGCAGACCTTTCGCGACATCGCGCGCGGCTGGCTCGGCAATCTCCCCGACGCGGCGTTGCCGACCAGCTTCCCGAAGGTCGTCGACGCCTTGCGCGGCGAGGGGCTGCTGCCGCAAGCCGAGCCGTGCGACGGCGAGCCTTTCGATATCACCCGCGCGCCGCTGGTGTTTCCGGTGCCGCGCTCCGCGTCTCTCGCCACCATGGCACGCGGCGAGACCGGGGGCCTGCTGGCGCTCGCCTACTCGAACATGCGCGGCTACGGCGACGTCCATCCGACCGTCGGCGAACTGCGCGTCGGCTACCTGCCGATCAAGCTACCGCATCCGGTGACCGGAGAGCTGATCGAAGCCGGCGAGGTGCTGATGACGGAGTGCGAGATCATCGCCATGTACGAGGACACCGGCACCAGCGACAAGCCGGTGTTCACCCTCGGCTACGGCGCATGCTTTGGCCACAACGAAGTCAAGGCCATCGCCATGGCGATCCTCGACCGCTCGATGCAGGCAGGACTTACCCACGGGCCACGCAATCCTTCTGAGGATCCAGAGTTCGTTCTCCTCCACGTCGACGGCATCGAATCGATGGGGTTCTGCACCCACTACAAGATGCCGCACTACATCACGTTCCAGTCCGACCTCGACCGGCTTCGCACCACGCAGTCGAAGCATCAGGCTCGCGAAAAGGAGACAACCGATGCGCGCTAGACGCCGCCGCAAACCCGCGTCCTACGGTTTCGGGTTTCTCGATGAAAACGCCAAGAAGGAGCTGCGCCGGGCGCTGCTGAAGGCGGTCGCCATCCCCGGGCACCAGGTGCCCTATGCCTCGCGCGAAATGCCGATCGCGCGCGGGTTCGGAACCGGCGGGCTGCAGGTCACGCTGGCGCTGCTCGGCGACGACGACACGGTCAAGGTGATCGACCAGGGCAGTGACGTGTCGGTGAACGCCGCCAACTTGCGCAAGTTCTTCGCCCTCGTCTGTCCCGGCGTGCAGGAGACGACGCGAACCACGGAGGCCACTGTCATCCAGACGCGCCACCGCATCCCGGAGCAGCGGTTGCGCGACGACCAGATCCTTGTCTTCCAGGTTCCCTATCCCGATGCCCTTGTCGTCGTCGAGCCCAATGCTGCGAAGCGCCGCGAGATGCACGGCGCGGCCAACTACGCCCGTCTGTGGACCAAGCTCTACGAAGACATGGTGGCGTTCGACGAGATCACGATCTCCCACCGCTACCCGACGCGCATCGCGCGCCACTACGTCATCGATCCCTCGCCCATTCCCCGCTGGGACGTCCCCAAGCTGCACATGGCCGATTGCCTCTACCTGTTCGGCGCCGGTCGCGAGAAGCGGATCTACGCCGTCCCCCCGCACACGCCAGCCGAGCCGCTGTCGTTCTCCGACGTGCCGTTTCGCGTCGAGGATTTCAACGACGAGCACGGACATCGGCGGGCCTGCGCGCACTGCGGCGCCACGGACACCTTCCTCGACGAACTGCTCGGGGCCGATGGCACCAAGGCGTACCAATGCTCCGATATCGACCACTGCACACAGACCGCGAAAGCCGAGCCATGCGAGCGATCCTCGAAGTCAGCGGCCTGAGCCGCATCTACGGCCCGGGCTGCCCGCGCTGCATCGACGACACCGGCCCCGAGGCTGGCCGCAACGTCTGTCCCCATTGCGGCAGCGTGGTTGCGGTGCATGGCGTCGATCTCAAGCTTATGCCGGGCGAGATTCTCGGCATCATGGGCGAGAGCGGGTCGGGCAAATCGACCGTCGTGAAGCTCCTCAATTTCGACGAGGCACCGACCTCGGGACACGCCGAGGTCTTCGATGGCGAGCGGGCATGGGACCTGTTTGCGCTCAACGCCGCGGAAAAGCGCTGGCTGCGCGACAACCGCATGGGCACCGTCTACCAGAACCCGCACCTCGGCTTGAACCTCGATATCTCCGCCGGCGGCAACATCGCCGAGCGGCTGTTGATGAGTGAGGTCTTGAGTTACGCGGAAATCCGTGAGCGGGCACGCGGTCTGTTGGCGCGGACCCAGGTTCCGGCGATGCGTATGGACGAGCGCCCGCGCCGGTTCTCGGGCGGCATGCAGCAGCGCGTGCAGATCGCGCGTGCGCTGGCCACCGATCCGCCGCTGCTCTTTCTCGACGAGGTCACCACCGGGCTCGATCTCTCCGTGCAGGCCCGCATCCTCGACCTGATCCTGGATCTGCAGGAGCGGCTCGCCATCGCCATGATCGCGGTCACCCACGATCTCGGCGTGATCCGCCTGCTCGCAACCCGCACCATCGTCATGCGCCACGGCCGTATCGTCGAGGCCGGACTAACCGATCAAATTCTCGAGGACCCGCAGAATGCCTATACCCAGGAACTCGTTGCCGCCGCACTCTGAGGCGGGACGCGATGTCGTGCTGAGGCTTAAAGACCTCGGCAAGACCTTCGTACTCCACGAGCAGCGCAAGACGGTGCCCTCCGCCAGCGGCATCTCGCTCATGGTCGAGGCCGGCGCGCTGGTCGCGCTCGTCGGGCCGAGTGGTGCTGGAAAATCGAGCATCCTGAAGAGCGTCTATCGGACCTATCTGCCGACATGCGGGCGCATTGAGTTTGTGTGCGCCGACGGCCGCATCGTCGATCTCGCCACCGCGCCCGAAAGCGAGATCATCGCGCTGCGCGAGCGCGAGATCGGCTTCGTCACCCAGTTCCTGCACTGTCTTCCCCGCCAGTCCACGCTCGATGTCGTGGCCCGACCGCTGGTCCGGCTGGGTGTGTCGTTGGCACAGGCGCGGGACAAGGCGCGCGGGCTACTCGACCGCCTCGGCGTACCCGAGCGCCTCCACGACATCGGCCCCGCTACCTTTTCAGGCGGCGAGCGTCAGCGGGTCAATATCGCGCGCGGGCTCATCGTGCGCCGCCGGCTGCTGTTGCTCGACGAGCCGACGGCAAGCCTCGATGCGGCAACCCGCGATAAGGTCATCGCACTCGTCGCCGAGGAGAAGGCGGCCGGTGTCGCGATCCTGGCCATCTTTCATGACGCGGCACTGGTCGCGGCCCTCGCCGACCGGACGTGCGAGATCTCCCCGCCGGCAGCGGCTTCCCCTGTGCGGGAGGTTGCCTGATGCGCATCCGGTTCTTCCGCGGCCCTATCGTCCTTCCCGACGCTGTCTTCGAGGACGGCTCGGTCTCGGTCGAGGATGGCCGGATCATCGCGGTCGGCGCTGCGGCCCGGCCGGGCGACATCGAGGTCGATCTTGACGGTCGCACCCTGATCCCCGGTCTCGTTGACCTGCATGGCGATGCGATCGAGAAGGAAGTCGAGCCGCGACCCAACGCATTCTTCCCGTTACCCGTCGCGTTCAGCTCCATCGACCGGCGCTGCGCGGCGGCCGGCATCACCACGGTGTTCCACGGCATCTCGTTCGCCGAAGGCGAGCTTGGCGTCAGGGATACCCGTGTCGCCGAGCGCGTGGCCCGCGAGCTTCGTGCCTTCGCGCCGCTCGCGCTGGTCGACCACCGCGTGCATGTCCGCTACGAGATCACCGATCCCGTCAGCGAAGGTCTCGTCACGCGGCTGATCGAGGACGGCATCGCCTCCCTGCTGAGCTTCATGGATCACACGCCAGGGCAGGGCCAGTTCAAGGATGTGGCGGCCTACAAGGCCTATTTCGGCAAGGTCTATCGCACCAGCGAGGGCGACATCGATTCCTTGATCGACCGCAAGCAGGGCGAGGCGGGCAACTCGCTTGATCGCATGCAGCGGCTGGCGAAGCTCGCGCTCCGGCACGGCGTCGCCCTGGCCGGGCACGACGACCAAGGCCGTGACCGGGTCGAGTTGATGCGCGCCCTTGGTGCGGCCGTCAGCGAGTTCCCCTGTGATCTGGCGACGGCGCGAGCCGCGCACGAGGCCGGGCTCGCCACCCTGTTCGGCGCGCCTAATGTCGTGCGGGGCAAGAGCTTGAGCGGCGCATTGAGCGCCCGTGACGCCATCGCCGCCGGTGTGGCGTCCTGCCTCTGCTCGGACTACGCGCCGCAAGCCTTGCTCCCAGCCATCGGCACGCTCGTCGGTGAGCTCGGGTTGTCTTGGCCCGAAGCCATCCGTCTCGTTGCCTCGACCCCCTGCAAAGCAGCCGGGCTCGATGACCGGGGCGAAATCGCGGTCGGACAATCGGCGGATCTGCTCGTGGTATCCAAGGCGCAGGGGGTTCTGGTTGCGGAGTCCGTCTGGCGGCAAGGCCACAACATCCTCACTGCACGGGCGCGGTCGCAGTGTGGTGCGCAATGACCGGCAGCGCCGCGAAGCAAGACCGCAGCAATGATCGGCCACGTCCCGGTCGTCTGGTCTACGTGATCGGGCCGTCGGGGGCCGGCAAGGATACCATTCTGCGGCACGTCGAGACCCAGTTGCCGCTCGACGCCGGCATCGTCATCGCGCGCCGCTATATCACACGCCCGTCTGATCGCGACGGCGAGCATCACATTCCCGTCTCGCGTGCCGCCTTCGACGACATCCGTCGTTTGGATGGCTTCTCCATGAGCTGGGAGAGTCACGGCCTCGGTTATGGCATCGGTCGCGACATCCTCGGCTGCCTCGGCTCCGGATTGACGGTCGTGGTCAACGGATCACGCGAGCACCTGCCTGTCGTGCAGCGAGACTTTGGCGAGCGGCTGCTGACCGTGCTCGTGACCGCTTCCCGCGAGACGCTTGCCGCGCGCCTCAGTCAGCGCAACCGTGAGACGGAGCGCGAGATCGCTGCGCGCCTCGAACGCGCCGAACTCCTCCAGCGTGACCTCGTCACCGACGTGGTCATCCGCAATGACGGCGAACTCTCGACCGCCGTCGAGGCGTTCATGCATATGTTGGCTGAGAAAGTGCAGCCATGCGCCTGACCTTCCTCGGAACGGGCGGTGTATGGGCAGCGCCCGTTCATGGTTGTGCGTGCGTGGCCTGCACACGCGCGTGCGCCGATGATTCGCTTCGCCGCCGCCCGGCATCGGCACTGGTCGAGTGCGACGGCTTCAGGCTGCTCATCGATGGCGGGCGCGAGGATCTCCCCGAGTTGTTCCCGCCCGGCACGCTCGATGCGATGCTCCTGACCCACTTCCATCCCGACCATGTGCTCGGGCTGTTCCGGCTGCGCTGGAGCAAGGCCGAACGGCTCACGGTCTTCTGCCCGCCGGATGCCGTTGGATGCGACGACTTGAGGCGTCATCCCGGCCGGCTCGCATTCCGTGATGTCGAGCCGTTCATTGCTTTCGAGGTGGGGCCACTCACCGTGACCGCCGTGCCGCTCATCCACTCGCGGCTTACCTTCGGATGGCTCGTCGAGCATCGCGGCAAGCACATCGCCTACCTATCCGATACGATCGGCCTGCCTGAGGCAACGATCTCATTTCTTGCGCCTCTCGCGGTCGATACCCTCGTTCTCGATTGCGCCTATCCACCCAATGGTGGTCCCGGCCGCAACCACAACGATATCGACGAAGCCATCGCCACGATCAAGTTGCTTGCGCCCAGACGGGCCTTCCTCACGCACGTCAATCACGAGCTGGACTGCTGGCTGATCGACCGCAGCTTGCCCGGCGGCATTGTGGTCGGTCGGGACGCCCAGCGGGTGATCTTGGTTGACACTTCCGTCGAGCCGCCGACACCGCGCACTTCCGATTGACGACGAGGGGCAAACATTTGCCAGTTTCTCCATTCGGCACGAACGACACCACTGCTATCTTCGAACCTGCAGCCTCCAAAGGTCCCCGGATGGCTTGGACCGAGACCGCTTCCTGCTCGACGCAGATGGCTTCGCCACGAGATCGGGACGTTTGCGGGCCGGTATCAGTTCGGTTGGCCTTTCAATCACCGTGTTGTTCGCCGGAATGGCCCTGGACCGGTCCGTTGCGGCTTGAAATCGCGCCCTTCGAGTCGCTTGCCAATGAGTTCCCGCGATCTCGCATTCAGTCATGCTGCCACACTTTCCACGCAGAGATGACCAGAATCGCGGCGAGCACTGAAAGCAGTACGTGATCTTGCGCAAAGCCAAGGAATCGCCCGCCGATGAACGTTCCGACCATTGATCCGGTGGCCATGGTAATCACGAATGTCCTATTGGCGCTGAGTACAGCAAAACTATCGTCGCGGCTGTAGCGCGCAAACCCAACGATCATGGTCGGCAAGCTAATGGCCAGCGACAGGGAGCCGGCGAGTTTGACGTCCGTCCCGAAAACCAGTGCAAGCGTGGGAATGAGAAGCTCGCCACCGGCAACGCCCATGATGGAAGCGACCACGCCGATCACGAAGCCTGAAGCAACCCCAAAGGCGATCTGGGCGTCTCCTGTAAACAATGCGGTCGATGCGTGGACCCCATGCCCAAACAGTAACGCAGCAGCAATAAGAAGCAATAATATCGCGATCACGCGATAGTGACTTCGGGAGCCGAGCTGCGTCGCCCATCCAGCTCCCAACCACGCACCAATGAGGCTGCCTGCAAGCACATTGAGGATGATCGGCCAACTTGCTGCCACAGTGCTCAGCGGCACAGTTGCGGCACGAAACGGAAGTGCCGTCACGACGACAATCAGGCTCATCGTCTTGTTCAGGATGACCGCTTCCAGAGCGCGGAACTTGAACACTCCAAGCAAGACAGGCAACCGGAACTCGGCGCCACCAAGCCCAATCAGGCCGCCGAATACGCCGATGATAGCGCCAGTTCCAAACACTAAAAAGTTGGTTCTCATTGGCGTCGATCCGTTAGCAGTGGTGCCGGCATCACATGAATAGCCTCGGCGATCAGCGAAAGACCGATGTGCTCGCCGGACGCGAGGCGATTGCGCTCCGCTGCATGTCGAGGCAAGTGAACGGTCAGCAGCCTTGTTTCCTCGCCGTCGAGACGCACGGTTGCGATGACGATATCGCCAAGGGCGATCTGGTTCTCGATAGTGCCGGTGACCGGATTCTCGGCATCGCCGCGCGACGCCCGGCCCCGCCTGTGGAGGACGGCCTTTCCGGGTGGGATCAGCCAAGAGACGTCCGTGCCGATCGGCCATTGCGGCAAATGAGGCGTTTCAAGGCGACGCCCGCGCCAGTCGATGATGGTGCGTGCGGGATCGCCGGCATGTGCCTCGATCCGTCCCGGAAAGATATTGCGCTGGCCCACGAGCCGCGCCGCCTCTACGCTCGCCGGTCGCCTCATGATTTCGTCCGGCCTTCCAGCCTGTAGGATTTTACCGCGCTGCACGAGACACATTCGGTCCGCAAGCATTATGGCTTCATCGAGGTCGTGCGTGACCATCACGATAGGCATATCGAGCTGCCGCCGCATGCATGCCAGCTCGCGATAGAGCCGGCCGCGTGTCACCTTGTCGACGGCGGAGAACGGTTCATCGAGCAGCAGTACCTTGGGATCGCGCGCCAACGCGCGGGCCACCGCGACGCGCTGTTGCTGACCGCCGGAAAGCTCAGCGGGCTTGCGGTGCTCCAAGCCCTTCAGGTTGACGAGCGCTAACAGCTCAACCGCACGCCTGCCACGCTTCGTCGGCTCCAGGTGGGACATCGCAGCCTCGACGTTCCCGGCCGCCGTCAGATGCGGGAACAGGCCATAACTCTGGAACACCATGCCGACAGGCCGACGCCAGGCCGGTACGGTGATCCCAGCGGCGGTGCTCGTCCAGACCTTTCCATTGACGGTGACCTCGGCTTCCTGCGGACTGTACAGCCCAGCGATGCTGCGCAGGATTGTGGATTTCCCGCTACCTGATGGACCAACGAGCGCCAGCAACTCACCCGGCGCACATTCGAGAATGGTATCTAGCGGGATTGGCCCGTCCTGGCGCAATATGGCTTTAAGGCCCTCCATCGATCAGCCCAACCTCCGGCCGATGCGGCGCGAAAAATAAAAAGTCGCCGTGATCGCGATGAGGGAGACCGCCAGCAGCAGCGCCGACATTTTGGCGGCCGAAGCATCATCAAACGCCTGCACGCGGTCGTAGATTGCAATGGCTATCGTCTTCGTCTCGCCGGGGATGCTGCCCCCGACCATGAGCACGATGCCGAATTCACCGAGGGTGTGGGCAAAGCACAAAACGAGGGCAGTCAGGATGCCTGGCCACGCGAGTGGCAACTCAACGCGCAACAATGCCTGCCACGGTGACAGACCGCAACATTGCGCCGCCTCGCGCACGTCATCCGGAATGGCCTCGAATGCCCGCTGCATGGGTTGGATCGCGAACGGCAGATTGAAGATGATCGAGGCGACAAGCAGGCCTTCGAACGTGAAGGCGAGCTGGTGTCCGAACACGTTCTGCCAGAGCTGGCCGACCGGGGACGTTGCGCCGAATGAGACGAGAAGATAGTAACCGAACACTGTGGGTGGGAGCACCAGCGGAAGGGCCACGAGGCCTTCGACGATTTCCTTGCCCCTGAACTCGCGGTAAGCGAGCAGGCGACCGAGCCAAACGCCAATCGGCAGTAGTATCGCGACAGTCAGAACGCCCAGCCGCATCGATAGCCAGAATGCTGCCCAATCCATCCCGTCCTACCCGCTCGATTGATGCCGCCGTCTTAGAGTGCTTCACCCGGCAGCACGAATCCGTACTTGCGCAAGGTGGCGCGCGCCTCGGGCAACTTGGCGAAATTGTAGAACGCTGCGGCGATCGGGCCGGCGCTCTTGGTCAAGCCCATTCCCTGACGCAGTGGCTTGTGCATATCGGCGGGAATCAACTCGTAGGTCCCGAGTGCCGAAACTTGCGGCGAGAGTGCAAGCGAATAAGCGATGATGCCGCCCTGTGCGTTCCCGGAAGTCGCAAACTGTGCGGCCTGTGAGACGTTCTCACCGAGCACGAGCTTGTCCTTGATCGCATCCCAGATGCCAGCGTGCTTCAGAGCTTCCTCAGCTCTCGCGCCATAGGGTGCGTGCTCAGGATTAGCAATCGCGAACCTCTTGAGCCGGGCGTCCGACAATGCGGCCTTGAGGTCCAAAAGCTTTCCGTCGGCTTTGAGCGGCGAGCCCTTCGGTACAATCAGCACGATGCGGCCGACAGCGTACAACTCACCGGAATCCCGCATAAAACCGTCCCTTGCGAGGTCTTTGACAAAATCCTCGTTGGCAGAGAAGAAGACCTGGAACGGGGCATTCTGCCGGATCTGCCGCGCGAAATTTCCAGACGAGCCGAAGGTCAGCTTTACGACCTTGCCGGTTGCCATTTTGAAAGCCTCGGCCACTTCGACGAGCGCAAATTGCAGGTCGGCTGCCGCTGCTACGACCGGCTCGGGTTCAGACTGAGCAGCAGCCGGGAAATTGACCGATGCCAAGCTTAGAATGCACATTAACGCCGTCAGCATGTGACGGACTCTGGACGTCTCAAAGCCGATCATTTGCGTCCGCCCTCGCTATAGCCATCTTGGGATATCGATTGGCAGCGAAATCGAAGACTGTCGAGCGATATTGTCAGTCTGGGATATCGTTTGCGACATTCCGCCGCAAGCGGAGCAGCGCCGGAGCAATGGCTTTGTCGGCTGCCACTTCCATCTCGCGGAAGGCGGCCAGCACATCCTCGCCAAGCTGCGTCAGCTTGGCGCCTCCGCCCGATTTGCCGCCCTTGCTCGCCTCCACCAGCGGGCGGTCGAAGTGATGGTTCATCGCTTCGACGAGGTACCAAGCGCGCTTGTAGCTCATACCAATATGGCGACCGGCAGCAGCAATCGAGCCGGTCATTTTGATCCCCTCCAGAAGGTGGACCTTGCCCGGGCCAAACCGCACGCCCGGTTCGACAACGACTTGCAATTTAGCGCCGACCTTCTCGTTGCCAGCCATAGTCACTCCGTCTGCCTCGCGCGACCTGGATAGCAAAATATGGCACTCTGGTCATCCGCCATTGGCCCCGACCCGTTGCTCGTCTACACCGCCACCAACTTCCACTAGTCGTTACGTCAGGATACGCCTCGACCGTCAAGTGGCGGGCGCGTGCGGAAAGAGCAGTGGGGTGGCAGCCAACCTGGATCGCCACGCAAGCTGTATATCTCGAGACAATCGGAACAAGAGCAACTCAAAGTACATGCACACTCGAAGTCCTCACAATCCTGGACCTTTCCGCAAACATGACCAGGATCATGCTCGAAAATGCTTTCGAGGTCATGACTGCAATAGTTGTTGCGGGCATGCCTACGCGTTTGGTTTCCGCCAACCTAACGAATCCACTTGAGGACCAATAAGTTACGGTGCCCAGCGGGCTGGAGGAATCGAGGGCTTAGACCGCCCTGATCTCGTTCGGATTCTAGTCTCACGCCGGAGTTAAGCGCATAAGCCCGAACAGCAACCAGTAGACGACAAGTTCAATGTGCGGATCGGCGAACGCCCTTGTCATAAAATTGAGAAATGGCGTCATGGACCGTCTCAAAATTCAACGGCGAGAATCCTGCCTCGCACCAAACGGGGGGAAGCACGTCATAGAGCCCGATCGGGAACAGCGGCTTCTGCGAAGGTCGCCATACCGTTGTGCAGGGCGCACGCGAGGCGCAAGATCGGCAGTGCCAGGGCCGCGCCCGATCCTTCCCCGAGCCTCAGATCAAGATCGAGTAAGGGCCGCGCCACAAGTGCATCCAGTACGCGCCGATGGCCGTCTTCGGCGGAACGGTGGGAGAACAGCAGATAGGGGCGGCACGATGGATTCAGCTTCGTCGCAGCAAGGGCCGCCACCGACACGATGAAGCCATCGACCAGGACCGGCAGACCGGCTTGGCCTGCCACGATGATGGCTCCGGACAAAGCGGCGATCTCTAAACCACCGACCGCCGCAAGGACCTTTTCTGCGGGAGGGTCTGAGTTTCGCAAGCCATAATCTGAGAGCGCCTTGTCGATGACGGCGACCTTGCGGGCGCGGCCGGCCGCATCGAGCCCCGTGCCATTGCCCGCGACCATGGCCGCCTCGACGCCAAGCAAGGCGGCGGCAATGGCAGACGCCGATGTCGTATTGCCGATGCCCATTTCGCCCAGGATCACGAGGTCGGGCACACCTTCCATGGCTCGTTGGATCGCGCGCTTGCCGCATTCAAAAGCAAAGGCGACGTCTTGGGGATCAAGAGCCGCATATTGGCTGAAGTCGCGACTACCGCAGCGGGGTTTGTCGCTGACGGTGCCTGTGATCGGACTTGCTGCGCGGGAACCGGCATCGACCACCTCCAGCCTTGATCCGAGTTCCCGGGCAAGGACAGAGATTGCGGCACCGCCCGCGGCAAAGTTCGCCATCATGGCAACTGTCACATCTTGCGGATAGGCAGATACCCCATGCACTGCGACGCCGTGATCGCCAGCGAACACGATGATAGGGGCAAGCCGTGCGCGTGGGCAATCGGTCGCCTGCAATCCAGCAAGATCGATCGCCAGGGCTTCGAGGCGGCCAAGGGCGCCGGTTGGCTTGGTCAGTGCGTTTTGCCGGTCTAAGGCGCGCTGACGATGGGGCTGGGAGGGGTCAGCGCAATCACGATAGACCCATTCTGGAAGCCTACCGACTTGCATTCGTGATCGCTTTTCCGGTTGAACGCTTCAGGATGTAGGTGTCCATGATCCAGCCGTGTTTGGTCCGAGCTTGCTGTCGAGCGGCCACGATCCTGGGCGCCGCCTCTAAAAGTGGGCCCGAAACGATCGTCTCGAAGTCCATCCCGAGATAGGCTCCCCACCAGATGTGGAGGTCCGTGGGATCCAGCGTTTCGAACGCGGTGCCGCCGTCGAGCATGACGACGACCGTATCGGTGTTTGGCGGCCAGCCTTGCTCGCGCAGTTTGCGGCCGGTCGTAACGAAAAACGGTTCGCCGATGTCGTTGAGGGGAATCGCGTGCGCCGCGCACAGCGCCTGAACGGCCGTAATTCCGGGGATCACTTCGATGATTGGCTGAGGATCGAGACGGCGGGCAATTCGCAGACTGCTATCGAACAGGGACGGATCGCCCCAAATGAGGAGGGCCACCCGGCCGGTCTCGCCCAGATGGCCCCGGATCTGCTCTGACCAATCCGCCGCGATGGCATCGTGCCAGTCGTCGACGCCGCCAGCGTAGTCCTCGCGCGTGGCATCGCGCTGTGGCAGGTCGAACTCCACGATGCGGGTCGATGGGTTCGTTAAAACGCGCGCGCAAATCTCGCGGCGCAACCCCGCCAGGTCCGACTTCTGCGGGCCTTTGAGCGGTATCAGTATGAGATCTGCGGCATTGAGCGCGCGAATGGCCGCGAGCGTGATCTGCTCGGGGTTGCCGTTGCCAATGCCGATTAACGAGAACGAAATCACATCAGGTCTCAGTAGAAGACGGCGACCCACGGACATCCCCAGGGTCGCCGCCCGATCACATTGTTATGCGGCATGATAGAGACGCGGCGTCACGAAGCCGGTTCCAGCAAGCGCGTGCAAGGCTTTGGCGCCGGCCAGAACGGCGAGATCGACAACCGGCTCAACGACGATCACCAGCATGTACGCGGTCCCGAATGTTGCAATCGAGGTGACATTCTCGGCACCAAGACCGGCACCGTAGATGGCCCAGAACGCTACCCAGGAGACGGTACCGGCCTGATAGACGGTCGAGAGCGCGAGCGTTTGCTTATACGTCAAGTCGACGTAGGCGGTGTCCTTGGCGATGATGCGCTCAGCCATGGCTTGGATCGCGAAAAGGGGAACGAGCAACGTCGTCACGTTCATCGCATACTGGGGCAGATCTTGAGGTGCGAACGTGAGGCCCTGCAAGATCAGCCCGCCAGCCAGTCCGAAAGCAGCCGGTGCTGCGCCAAAAATCAGGAACAGTGTCGTCCCCAGAATAAAGTGGACCTCCGACACGCCGACCGGGTAATGCGGCAGGACCTCAAAAAAAGCAAATACCAGCGCTGCCGTTGCGAGCGAGCGCGCAGCAAGCGACACAACGCCCTTTTCACGAACGGCGTCTACGGCAAGCTTGACTGAGTAGAGGCCGGCGGCGGCGGCCGTGGCGTAGCTGAGAACGATCTTGGTCGCGTCGACGAGACCGGGTTCGATATGCATTAGGTTATCCTCGTTACCGTCTCACCCGACGGCGTGTTGGTGGGTCAGTCTGCACGGCCGGTCTCCTGGCTCGCGGGTCGATGCGAAACTTCGGCCTTCCCAGGCAGCACTGCCCAGTGACTTGAGTGAAGCTACGCTTACCGCTTACAGTCGCGGGGGCGGCTGAGGCTTCGGGCGCCGCGATTTGGTCCGCCCTTCCCCATTCCCAATCATGTTCCAGCGCTCAGCGCCGATACGAACACCATGCCGATCCTTTGTGTACGAGACCGCTAGGGGGGTCAAGGCCAGTTCACTGGTAAACTCATTCCTCGGCCAAAGGTCCATAAAGGATGACAGCGGCCCCCATGCCAGGATCGGCTTGGAGCAGTCCGGCGAGGCCTGATACCGACGTGCGGACCAGGCGTTGCGTCGAATGTCCAACTGATTCGGCCAGCAGTGCCGGGGTCTGTGGCGGCAGGCCGCGATCTATCAGCCTTCGGGCCAGCTCGGGGAAGTTGCGCTTGCCCATGTACACGGCGGTCGTAGCGTATGGATCGGCCAGTGCGCTCCAATTGAGGTCTTCGGGAAGGTCGCCGGTGACATCGGAGCCGGTCACAAACTGGACCCGCCGCGCCGTGTGCCTCCGGGTGAGTGGGATAGCGGCCGCTGCAGCGGCAGCGCTTGCCGACGACACGCCAGGAATGATCTCAAATCCAATCCCAGCCGCACGCAGTGCACTGGTTTCTTCTTCGAGTCTGCCAAAGACGCCCGAGTCTCCCGACTTGAGCCGGACAACGCGAACGCCGGTCTTCGCGTGCTCGACAAGCAGGTGATTGACATAGTCCTGCTTCGCAGACGGACGGCCAGCACGCTTGCCCACATTGACGAGATGGGCGTCCTTGCGTGCCTTATCCAGGATACCTCCTGAAGCGAGATCATCGTAGAGCACGACGTCGGCGGCCTGGAGCCGGGCGGCGCCCTTGAGCGTTATGAGATCGGGATCGCCGGGCCCGGCCGAAACGAAGGATACGAAGCCGCTCATTTGTCCTCTGCGATCATGTGAAAGAACGATCCGGTCGCATGACCACGGCGGGACCCGGTTTCGGGCACCGTGGCGCCGTTGGCGTCCGACACGGCGGCCAGCGGATCATCGGGTTGCTCCAGGATGCTGGCATAGTGAAATTCATGACCTCGCAGGCGCATGCCCGAGGGGCAACCGGGAAGAGGCGCGATCAAGCGCGCCATGCGATAACCCAAGTGCATCTTCCGCTTTGCAAAGCTCGTCTCCAGGCCGAGCAAGCCGGTCATTTCATGCCGCAGTCCTTGGGCATCGACGAGCCCGCGGCCCATGACCATGTACCCGCCGCACTCGCCATGGACCGGTCGCGTCGCCGCAAATGACGCCAACCCGCTGCGAAACCGGTTCGCCCCGGCAAGACGGCCCGCATGAAGTTCAGGGTATCCGCCCGGCAACCAACAGGCGTCCGCCGCGACGTCCGGCGCCTCGTCGGCCAGGGGCGAAAACGGCACAATTTCAGCTCCTGCCTTGCGCCACCCTTCGAGCAGGTGGGGATAAAGAAACGAGAACGCGGCGTCGTTGGCGAGCGCAATGCGCTGCCCCGGTGGATGCAGCAGCCCTAACGTTGCGGTTTGCGCTGGAAGCATGGTCAGACCGGCGACCTGCAGCACCGCATCGAGATCGACACACATAGCCACCTGCTGGGCGACAGCATCGATCAGGCCCGACAGGTGGGATAATTCCTGCGCTTGAACCAGCCCCAGGTGCCGCTCAGGCAGCGTGATCGGGCTTTGCCGCTGCAAGACACCAAGGACCGGTATGCCAATCCTCCATGCCCGCACGCACCAGGGCCTCGTGCCTTGGACTTGCGACCCGGTTCAAGATCACTCCGGCAATCCGCACTCCGGGGCGGAATAGGCTCAGCCCTTTCGCGACGGCCGCCGCAGTCTGGGCCTGACCGGCGGGGTCGATCACCAGCACTACCGGCCAGCCCATCAGTTCCGCGATATCGGCACTTGCCCCGATGCCGCATGCCCCTTTGCGAGCGACACCGTCGAACAGCCCCATGGACCCTTCGGCAATGACGAGATCGCAATCGTTGCCATGGGCTGCCAAATCCTCGATCATCTCGCGGCTCATGGCCCAACTGTCGAGATTGAACGAGGTCCGGCCCGATGCTGCTGCGTGGAACGCGGGATCGATGTAGTCGGGTCCGCACTTGAAGCACTGCACGCGCAGACCCTTCTGCGCAAAGGCCCGCGCAAGCCCCAGCGTCACCGTCGTCTTGCCGGTTCCGGATGCGGGCGCGGAGACTACGATTCCTGGCACCATCAACCGGTCTCCGGAAAGCGGGGCGAGGTTCCCACGGGACGATAGCGGCGATCGTAGTCGCCGGCATAAAGGCGGCTTTCGTCGAAGTGCGTTGCATCGAGCGTCTTGCCGACCACGATGAGCGCCGTCCGCTCCAGCTCGGGCCCGAGCAAACCGCAGATCGTGGCCAGCGTCGCGCGCACGATCCGTTGCTCAGGCCAACTCGCGCGCCAGACGATAGCGACCGGGCAATCCGCGCCGTAATACGGCGTCAGTTCGGCCACGACCTTGTCCAGCACATGGACCGAGAGGTGAATCGCGAGTACGGCCCCGGTCGCGGCGAAAGCTGCGAGCGTCTCGGGTTGCGGCATGGCGCTGGCGCGTCCCGGCGTGCGCGTGAGGATGACCGATTGTGCCACGCCCGGCAGTGTCAATTCGCACTCGAGTGCGGCCGCCGCCGCCGAGAAGGCCGGCACCCCTGGAGTCACGGTAAAGGGAATGCCGAGGGCCCGCAGCCGCCGTAACTGTTCGCCCATCGCCGACCAGATCGACAAATCACCCGAATGCAGTCGCGCCACATCCTGTCCCGCGTCATGGGCCGCCTTGAATTCGGCGGCGATCTCGTCGAGCGACAGCGACGCCGTGTTGACGATCCGGGCACCCTGCGGACAGTGTGCAAGCAGCGCCTCCGGAATGAGCGACCCCGCATAGAGGCACACGGGAGACGCCGCGATAAGGTCGCGACCGCGCAGCGTGATGAGATCGGCGGCCCCGGGTCCGGCTCCGATGAAATGCACGGTCATGGCGCGTGTCCTTTGAGAATTGCCGTCATTTGCGCGCGCTCCATTGCACAATCGGCCGCGCCGCTTGCCACGAGCGCATGCGGCCGAGCGGTTGCGCGTGGCTGATGTCAAACCGGTGCAGGTCGCCGGCATAGCGGCCATGCAGGTCCGTCAATAGGCCCTGAGTTTCGAGGGAGACCGCGTGGGCGACAAACCGCGTTCCAGCCGGCAGTCGCGACCAGATTGTCTCGAAGCTGCGAGCCGTCAATCCGCCCCCGACGAATACAGCATCGGGAACGTCGAGAATGGCGAGCGCCTCGGGTACTATTCCTTCTACGATGGTGATCTTGTGCGCCAGGCCGAATGCCTTGGCGTTGGCGCGAATGTTCGCCGCCCGCGCCGCGTGCTGTTCGATCGCCGTGGCCACACCGCCTGCCAGCGCCCACTCAACCGAAATGGTGCCTGAGCCAGCACCAACATCCCATAGCCGTTCGCCGGGCCGTGGTTCGAGCGCCGATAACGCCAGCGCCCGGACCGGCTGTTTGGTGATCTGGCCGTCGTGAATAAATGCGCCGTCGGGCAACCCCGATGACCGGGGAATGCCTTGACGGCCTTCTGGTTCGAGCCCGACGATGAAGAGCGCGCCTGTCGTGTCACGAACACCTTGCGAGGCAGTGGCCCGTTCAAGAGCCTCGTTCGGTCCGCCGAGCGAGGAGAGGGCTATGATGGCCGTCTTGCCCCAACCTTGGGCCGTCAACCAGGAGCACAAGGCTGCAGCGGCATCGCCATCGCGGACAAGGCAGAGGACTTTTGCGCCGCGTGACAAAACCGGCACGAGGCGTTCGAAGGGAGCGGCGTGCAGCCCGCAGCAATGGGTTTCTTCAAGCCGCCACCCCAGTCGCGCCGCCGCGTGCGAAAACGTGGACGGAGCCGGATAGGCCGTCCATTCACCCGCCGGCAGGTGGCCGACGATGCTACCGCCGGCGCCAAACCAGAATGGGTCGCCGGACGCCAGTACTGCGACCGCGCGCCCGCGTTCCGCCATGACGGGGGTTACGTCGAACGGCACCGGCCATGACCGGCCGCGTGCGCCTACAGCGGCGAGCGCCAGATGGCGTGGTCCCCCAAACACGATTTCGGCCGCATCGAGCGCCTTGCGGCTTGCCAACGAAAGTCCGGCAAGGCCATCTTCGCCGATACCGATGATCGATAGCCAGCACGGACCGGGAGACCTATTCATGACGCGCCTGCTCATCTTGGGCGGAACCAGCGAAGCCAACGTGCTGGCCGCCGCCGTGGCGCGCGCCGGCATCGAGGCCACGTACTCGTACGCTGGCCGCACCCAGGTTCCCGTCAATCAGCCATTGCCGGTTCGAACTGGAGGTTTTGGCGGTCCCGATGGACTGGCCGACTACATTCGCGACGAAGCGATCACCCATGTCATCGATGCAACGCATCCGTTCGCCGATACCATGAGCCGCAACGCTATCGATGCCTGCGCTGCTACTGCAACGCCGCTGATCGCCCTCGTGCGCCCGCCCTGGACGCAATGCTTCGGCGACGATTGGGTTGCGGTTAGCGATTTGGCGCAGGCGGCAGACCTTTTGCCGGAGGGGCCTGCGTGCGTGTTTCTCGCCATCGGGCGTCAACATTTGCAACCCTTCGCCGCCAAACCGCAGCACCACTATGTGCTGCGGTTCGTCGATACTCCGGACGGCCCGCTGCCGTTGCCCTCTACGACGGTCATCGTCGCACGGGGCCCCTTCACACTCGATGGCGACCTTGAACTCATGCGCCAACACGGCGTGTCGTGGCTGGTGACGCGCAACTCCGGTGGCACCGGGGCCCGCGCCAAGATCGACGCCGCTCGCGCGCTTGGCCTGCCCGTCATTATGATCGAGCGGCCCCAGATGCCGGAGCGCCGCACCGCCGCAACGATCAACGCCGTAATGACGTGGCTCACTCATGAGACGCGCCTTGGTGCATAGAGCCAGCGCCCAGCCCGGCGCGTCGCTGAGTTGCAAACGATGACCAGCGTGCGCATGTCGACCCGCTCAGCCGGAGCATCGCCGACCCGGTAGACCTCGATCCGCTCTTGCGGCGACGAGACGGCGCGCGCGAAAACAATGAGCCTGTCGCCGGTACCCGCCTCCTTGAGCACGTCGAGCGCGCGGGCGAAACCGTCCGGGCGGCTTGCGGATCGCGGGTTATAGAGAGCGATGGCGAAATCGGCTTCGGCGGCAAGTTTCAGCCGTTTCTCGATCAGCGCCCAGGGCTTGAGATTATCCGACAGATTGATGGCGCAAAAATCGTGTCCCAGCGGCGCTCCGATCCGTGCGGCAGCGGCGAGCATCGCGGTGATGCCAGGCAGCACGCGGATGTCGAGATCATGCCACTGCGGCTCGCCTTCGACGGCCTCGAATACGGCAGAGGCCATCGCGAACACGCCCGGATCGCCCGAAGACACGATCACGGCACGCCCACCGCGCGCGGCAATCTCAAGCCCCGCCTTCGCCCGCGCAAGCTCCTCGCGGTTGTCCGACGCATGCAGCGTGAGACCTGCGCGCGGTGCGATCCGCGCGACATAAGGCGTGTAACCGAGAATGTCGGTCGCATCATCGAGCGCTTTTGAAACCTGCGGCGTGACGAGGGCCTCGTCACCCGGCCCCAATCCCACGATACGAAGCGACCCTGTCATTCGCCCATCCCCGGCCGACGGCCGTGACCATGAACCAGCACGATTGCGAAATACGGGCTAACCGCGTCGGCCACTTCGGCGAGCCGGGCCACCCGTTGATCCGGCATGGTCCCGCGTTCGACAAGCCAAGCCTGATCGAGACGACCGGCACTGGCAAGCGCGCGACGGATCTTTGCAAGATTGCGTCCCGTCTTCATGATGACCAGCGCGTCCGATGTGCTCATGTGCCGGGCGAGATCGTCTTCGCCCAGCGTCCCCATCAGCACCGTCATGACGTCGTCGCCCCACGTCATCGGTACGCCGGTCGCGTTCCAGCAGCCCGACATGCCGGTGATTCCGGGGATCACGTCCATGTCCGCCCGGCCCTGGAGCCGCACAAAAAGATGCATGAACGAGCCGTAGAAGAACGGATCGCCTTCGCACAGCACGACGATGTCTTGGGTCTGGACGGCATCGGTCAGCCGCGCCGCCCAATCGTCGTAAAACGCCGCCAGCATCTCATTGTATTCGGGACTGTTGAAGGGTAGCTCCGTCGTGACCGGATATTCCATGGCATACTCACGTACGCCCGGCGCGAGCATGCCTTCGACGATCCGTCGCGCTTGACCGGGCCGGCCCTTCTTGCGGAAATAGGCGATGCGACTGGCACCCCGGATCAGCCGGTCGGCGCGTACGCTCATCAATTCGGGATCGCCAGGTCCCAGACCGCAGCAAATGATACGGCCCATGATTATTCGCTCCGGCTTGCCAAGGCATTGATCGCCGCAACGGTGATGGCCGACCCGCCGAGCCGGCCCATTACGGCAAGCGCTGGCACCGGGGGAGCCTCCATCAAAGCCGCCTTGGATTCGGCTGCTCCAACGAATCCGACTGGACAGCCGATGATGGCCGCAGGCCGCGGGCACGCTGGATCTTCCAGCATGTTCAGCAGATGAAACAAGGCGGTCGGGGCGTTCCCGATCGCAACGAGGGCACCGCCCAGATGCGGCCGCCACAGCTCTAGAGCGGCAGCCGAACGCGTGTTGCCCATCGTCGCGGCCAGTCCCGGCACAGTTGAATCATTGAGCGTGCAGATGACCGCATTGTTGGCTGGAAGCCGGTGTCGGGTAATGCCCTCGGAGACCATGCGCGCATCGCACAGGACCGGCGCACCTGCCTCCAGAGCCGCGCGGGCGGCAACCGTCATCCCGGGCGTAAACCGGATATAAGCCTCGAGCCCCACCATCCCCGCCGCATGGATCATGCGGACAGCGACCGGTTCCTCGTCCACCGCGAAGCGCGCAAGATCGGCTTCCGCCCGGATCGTGGCGAACGATTGCCGGTAGATCGCGGCACCGTCGGTTTCATACGTATGAGCCATCACAGCCCTCCCAAATAGCGTGCTGGCTGTGATAGGATTTCATCGGCGCTCAAGGCATGAACGACAGGCGTGGCAGAAGCCGTGCCATTGCAAACGAGATCATAACCCTGGCTCGTTGCGACCAGCGTAAGCGCCACGGGACGCGCGCATGCGCAGCCCTTGGCGCAGCCCGAGACGTGCAGAGTCTTGCCAAGCGGAACGTGAGACGCAAGTTCGCGCGCGAGCAGGCGCGTTTCAGCCCGCGCCTGCGGGCACCACGGCGCGCCAGGGCAAGATTCGACGCGCAATAGTGGATCGTTAGCTTGTGAAATGATGCCCAGCCCGGTGGGCATCAGGTCAGAACCGGGTAAGAAAACCATCCGCCACGGTGTAACCCGCAATTCCGCCGCCGCGCTCGCCAGCTTCTCCAACGAATCTGCAGTCATCGAACCGAATGCCATGGCCACCAGCGCACCGCCCGCCACAAGCCCCGTTGTGGCGGGCGCGGCTTGCGCCGCAGGCAACTCCGTCCCGGCCAAATGAGCAGGGAGCACAGCTCCCTTGCGGATGTGAGCCGCCATGCGGCCGCGTCCCTCGCTGATGCCGCCCGACGCGATAAACCACCGCGCCAATGCCAGCGCTACAACGGCAGCCTGCTCAAACGCAATGGGGAGTCCAAATTGCGCCCCGTCCGCCCTGACGATCAGCTTTCCGCGGTCGCTGCGTTCGATGCGGATATCCGCTGGCGTTGCGTTCAACACTCGCCTCGGCCCGCAGTCGACGGCAAATCCGAATTTCCCCGGCAGCGCAAGATCGCTCGCAGCAAGACCGGCTTCGAGCGCCGGCGCCAGAGCGGGTTCAACGCCGGATTTGCTCCAGAACGGCGTGACCACGATATTGCGCCGCGCTTCGGTCGCGGGGTCGTCATCCAACAGGCCGAGGGCATCCAAGGCCTTCAAAAGTGCCCCGTGGGTCTCGGCGCGGACGCCGCGCAGCTGCAGGTTAGCCCGCGATGACAGGTCGATAACCCCGTTACCGTACTCTCGCGCTGCTTGCGCAATGCCGTGCGCCTGGGCCGCCGTGACCTGTCCGGCGCGCGGGCGAATGCGCACAACCAGTCCGTCGCCCGACATCATGGGAGCGAGCGCGCCCGGGCACCGGCCCTTGACTTCGAAATTCCGTATCAAGCGTCCCCCAGTGATGCGGCGATGGAATTGCTCCGCGTCTTCCACAGCGCCGAAGCGTTCAGCCGTTCAAAACACGACTGCATGGCGGCGAGCGCGGCGGGATTTTCCCGTTGCAGGAACGCGCAAACGTCGTCGCAGGCCAGCGTAGCGTCATAGTACAGATCGAACAGGTGCGCGGGTACGGACTTCGAGAGCAGCGCGAACGCCGCCATGTGCTCGAGCGTAGCGGCAATCTCGGCCCCACCGCGAAACCCATGTTCCATCATACCGGCGATCCACTTGGGATTTGCCGCCCGGGCGCGAACGACGCGCGCGATCTCTTCAGGCAACGTCCGCGCTTGCGGCGATCCGGGCCGCGTTGCGTCGAGGTGATAAAGCGCGGGAGGTGCTGCTCCGGTCAGGACCGACGCGGCGGCAAACCCGCCCTCGTGTACGGCATAGTCTGCGGCCAGCAGAAGATCGGTTTCGGGTAAGTCCTGCATGTGAACGAAGGCGTCGGCGCTCCTCACCCGCTGCTCGATGGCCGAGCGGTCGAGGCAGCTAGCCCCATCGGCCCCGATCGCCCAAGACGACGTTGAAAGCCATGCCTCGCCCGCCGCCGCCACGGCCTCCGGCGTGAACACATCGAGCAACCCTGTCATCCCCGCCCCGTACTGCCCTGGACGTGGCCCAAATACGCGAGCGATCCGATGCCGGTAAGGATTTTCCGCGCCTTCTAGGTGCCGCTTTGCGAGCAGCGACGCCCCGGCCTCAAACAGCTGCGCCAGGCTTGGAAACACGTCGCGAAACAGCCCGGATACGCGCAGCGTCACGTCGATGCGCGGCCGTTGGAGCAATTCGAGCGGCACGACCTCGACGCCGCAGACACGCTCGCTCCCTTCATCCCACTGCGGCGCGAGCCCCGCCAAATGCAGCGCCATGGCGAAATCTTCGCCCCCGGTGCGCATACTTGCCGATCCCCACAGATCGATAACCAGTCCCTTGGGCCAGTCGCCATGATCTTGCAGGTGCCGCCGCAACAGCTCCTCGGCCAGTTTAATACCCTGCGCATGCGCCGCGCGCGATGGGACCGCGCGCGGATCGACGGCATAAAGGTTGCGTCCAGTCGGCAGCACGTCGGGCCGGCCGCGATAGGGCGAACCGGCAGGGCCAGGTGCCACACGGTTTCCCCGCAGTGCGGCCAACACCGCGTCGCGCTCATGGTGGCCACACGCGCCCCTGCCGAAGACGTGCAGACCTTCGCCGTATTGGCTTTCCTTCAGATCGCAGACGAAGCGGTCGATTCGCGGAATCGCCTCGGCAGGCGTTGCTGAAGCCGGCAGCCCAAGGTCTTCTTCCACGCCCGCAACCTGCGCCTCAGCGCGGATGGCAGCTATCAACCGCTGCCGGCGTGCTGGATCGAGCCCGTCCGCGGTCGAATACTCGTCGAGCAACCGCTCCAGGCGAACCAGTCCGTCTGGCAAAGCAGCTTTCGCCAGCGGCGGCGGCAGATGGCCGATCGTCATCGCGCCAATCCGCCGCTTGGCCTGCGCCGCCTCGCCAGGATCGTTGACGATAAATGGATAGATCACCGGCACGCGGCCAATCAGAGCCTCGGGCCAGCATTCGTCCGACAGCGCAACCGATTTGCCCGGCAGCCATTCAAGGGTGCCGTGCGCGCCCATGTGGATCAGAGCCTCTAGGTTAATCGATTGGAGCCACAGGTAAAACGCGACATACCCATGACGCGGCGTGCGCGACAGGTCATGATATTCGTCGTCGCGTGTCCCGATATCGCCCCGGTCGGGCTGAACGGCGATCAGACATTGATCGCGGCGGACGGCTGCAAAGTGGAACGCGCCATCACGGCACGACGGGTCGTTCTCGGGCTCGCCCCAGGCTGCTGCCAATGCCGTTCGAAGCACCAAGGGCAGCGCCGCCAGCCGCTCCTGGTAGTCAACCAACGGCCATGACAGACTCTCATGGCCCAACGCTAATCCCAGGCCGCTGTTCGCATTGACCGAATATCCCGCGTCTGCAAGATCGGCCAGCATCGCCTCGGCCGACGCCAGCGCATCGAGTCCCACCGCATGGGCGATCTGGTGCGGCCGCCCCGGATAACTCGAAAGCACCAGAGCGAGACGCTTGTCTGCCGCCGGCACGCGAGCTAGCCGGTGCCATGCCGCCATGCGCCGCGCAGCAGCGGCAACCCGGTCCTCATCTGGCCGATGTGCAAAGTGCGAAAACTGCAAATCGGGATCGCGCCGGGCTGGCGACTTGAAGCTGACGACCCCGGCAAATAAACGGCCATCGACTTCGGGTAGCACGACGTGCATTGCAAGATCGGCTGGCGACAAACCGCGCGTGGATTGCGCCCAGTCAAGCCGCCGCGCCGTGGACAGCGCCACCTGAAACACCGGGCATTCGGCTCCATCTAACGGGGTCTTCCCGTGTTCATCCTTGGCCGAAAACGCTGTCGCGTTGACGATGATCGCAGGTGGAAGCGCTTCCAAGTGCGCGCCGAGCCAGTTGCTGACGCCGGGTGCCTTCAACGATGGCGTGTACGCGCCATAAGCGTCAAACCCCTCCCGGTCTAAAGCCGCAATCAGCGCATCGACCGGACCGGTATCGGAAGCCGTCAGATACGAGCGATAGAATACCACCAGCGCCCTGGGCCGAGCGCCGGTCGCAGGCGGCCCGGATTGTGGGCCCTGTTGGGGCTGGTAAAACCCGAAGTCAGCAATGGCCGTTTCACCGGCAAATTCACCCGGATCAAGTCCGGCGGCGGTCGCCAATAGCGCCAGCGCAGCATGGGCTGCGACCGCACCGCCGGTATCGCAAAGCGACTTCAGGCGGCGTAGCTCAGGGACGGGCAAATTCGACAAGCCATCAAGCCGATCGTCGTTGCGTCCATCCGCTGGCAAAACGGCGAGCGCGATCGAGCGGGATTGAGCCAATTCACTCAACGCCGCCAGGCCATAAGCCCAGTAGGACTCTCCACCGATCACGCGGACCAAAATCCCGCGTGCGCCAGTCAGCGTCCGCTCGATGTAGGTATCAACCGACAACGGATGACGCAGCGCGATCAGGTTCGCCAGCCTCAGGCTCGGAAGGCTCTCGCGTCCCCGTCGCCACCCGGCGGCGAACGCGCCAAGATCGCTATCGGAAAAAGACAGCACAACGAGTTCCGCAGGGTCTTGCCCGAGATCCATCGGGATCCCGGCTTCCTCCAGACCACGGCTCTCGCGGTAGACGACATGCATCAGACGCCAAGTCCCGCGCGGATCGCCGCTTCATCGATATCGCCGCGTTCGCCGATCACCACCAACTGAGAGCGGCGCGGCGCATCGCCCCACGCCCGGTCGTACTGGAAGCGGACCCGTTCGCCGGCCGCCTGGATCAGCAACCGCATGGGCTTTGCGGCGACTGCGATGAACCCCTTGGCGCGCAGCACATTTTGTTCGCGGGCTAACCGCTGGATCGCTTCTGCAAGCGCTTCGGGATCGGCAATGTCGCCAAACTCGATCACCACCGAGGCAAAATCGTCGTGCTCGTGGCCGTCCTCGCCGTCATGGTGGGAGGGACGCGCGGCCAGATCATCCTCCGCCGCAGCCTGGATGCCGAGGATGACCATCGGATCGATCACGCCGTCGGTGACGGCAAGCATCGGCACGGCGCGCGGCGCTTCGGCACGTATGGCGGCACGGGCGGTGGCCAGTCCGGCCTCGCCCGCCAGATCGGCCTTCGTCAGCAGAACAATGTCCGCGCACGCGATCTGATCCTCAAACACCTCGCCCAGCGGCGTATCATGATCGAGGTTTTGATCGCTCGCCCGTTGTGCCGCCACAGCGGACGGATCGGGCGCAAACCGCCCGGCGGCCACAGCCTCCGCGTCGGCCAGCGCAATCACGCCGTCGACCGTGATGCGCGAGCGGATCGCGGGCCAGTCGAAGGCCTTGAGCAACGGCTTGGGCAGCGCGAGACCTGACGTTTCGATCAGAATGTGGTCGGGACGGACCGGTCGCGCCAGCAGCGCTTCCATGGTCGGAATGAAGTCATCGGCAACGGTACAGCAGATGCAGCCGTTGGCGAGTTCGACAATGTTTTCTTCAGGACAATTGGCATCGGCACACGATTTCAAGATATCGCCATCGACGCCGGCTGTGCCGAACTCGTTGACGAGCACGGCGAGCCGCTTCCCGTTCGGATTGGCCATGAGATGCCGGATGAGCGTGGTTTTCCCAGAGCCGAGAAAGCCGGTGATGATCGTGACTGGAATTTTGGCGAGATTGGTCACTCGGCGGCTTCCTTGCTGTCGATTTTGGCGGTGGCAGTCATAGGCGGAAGCCGGGCAAGGGATTGCTTGCGAAAGATTTCGGGACGCTCACGCCAGGGAACCAGACCATCTGGCGTCGCCGCATATGAAGCCGCACCAGTGAGGATGAGCGGGGCATCCGCTTCCGATAACCGCCCGTATACGTAGGACCAACGGCCCTTCGACGACAGCGAAACTGCGCACCCTTGGTTGCAGGCCGAGAGACACTCGACGGGGACGATCTCGACGCCTGCGGGCGCGCCCAGCCCGAGCATCGCAGCATGAAGTCGCGCGCCAGGGGTCGCCTCGCCATCCGCCACCGGACGATTGGCGCGGCAGGTAACGCACACATGAAGCTTTACGGACAAAGATCACCCTCGGAATCAAAAATCGGAGGGGCGAAGGCGAACGAGCGCCAAAAGACGCTCGCGTGCCGTCGCGGAAAACACCCCGTCCGCCGGTCTCAACATCTGCGCTGGCAGGTCTCCCGGCTTGCAGAGTGGGGTTGCCCCTTCGATCTCCGCCTTCCCGGCGTCGAAGCCAGTGGCAATGGAGATCTCTCCGTTCACGGTCGCGGGGGCGGCTGCGTTTCGGGTTGAAACCATCGGTCTCAAGCCCTATCGCATTCCCTCTTAGCCTGTCGTAGGACAGGAACCGGCGCGGTTGCACCTTTTGCCCTCGTCACAGACTTGTCAAGCGAAAGGACCACCCGGCATGAGTTCGGATGAGGACACCGAAACAGCGGCTATCGGCCTGCCTGTTGGCGCCGACGATGCCCGCCATGCCGTTAAGATGGCCAAGAAGAAAGCCGCGCGCGACAAGATGATGGCCGGCAAGAGCGGCGAAAAAGGCCTCATCATCGTCCACACCGGCGCGGGCAAAGGCAAGTCGTCGTCCGCGTTCGGGATGATCGTACGTTGCATCGCTCACGGTTTCCCATGTGCTGTCGTGCAATTCATCAAAGGGGCGTGGGACACCGGCGAGCGCCGCCTGCTGACCGGCCACTTCGGCGACCTTTGCCAATTCCATTCGATGGGCGAAGGCTTCACCTGGGAGACCCAGGATCGCGCCCGAGACGTTGCGGCCGCCGAGGCCGGCTGGGCAAAGGCCAAGGAACTGATCGGCGATCCGGCCATCCGCATGGTCGTCCTTGATGAAATCAATGTCGCGCTGCGCTACGATTATCTCGATATCGTCGAGGTTGTTCGCTTCCTGCAGGACGAGAAGCCGACATTGACTCACGTCGTCCTGACCGGCCGGAACGCCAAGCAGGAACTGATCGACATCGCTGATCTCGTGACCGAGATGACGCTCGTCAAGCATCCCTTCCGCTCCGGCATCAAGGGCCAACCCGGCGTGGAGTTCTAGTCGGTATGGCGCGGGCGTTGATGATCCAGGGTACCGGTTCCAACGTGGGCAAATCGCTGCTCGTCGCCGGCTTGGCGCGCGCAGCACTGCGCCGCGGAATTGCCGTGGCCCCGTTCAAGCCACAGAATATGTCCAACAATGCCGCCGTCACCGTCGACGGTGGCGAAATCGGTCGTGCCCAGGCGCTTCAAGCCCGCGCAGCAGGCATCGAGCCGCACACCGATATGAACCCGGTGTTGCTGAAACCTGAAACTGACTCCGGTTCGCAAGTCATCGTTCAAGGGCGGCGCGTCGCAACCGTCAAGGCACGCGACTATTCGGCCATGAAATCGACGCTGATGACGCCCGTGCTGGAAAGCTTCGAACGGCTGCGGGGGCGCTACGATTTGGTGCTGGTTGAAGGGGCTGGGAGCCCGGCTGAAGTCAATCTGCGGGCCCGCGATATCGCCAACATGGGGTTTGCCCGTGCCGCCGATGTTCCCGTGGTGCTCACCGGCGATATTGACCGTGGCGGCGTCATCGCACAGCTCGTTGGCACCAAAGCCGTGTTGGATCCTGACGACGCCGCGATGATCGCCGGTTTCATCGTCAACAAGTTTCGCGGCGACCCAACGCTGTTTGACGATGGATACCACTTGATCGCCTCGCTGACCGGCTGGCGTGGATTTGGCGTCGTTCCCCACTACAATCGTGCTCGCGAACTCCCTGCCGAAGACGCGCTAGACCTCTCGGGCCTGCGTCGGGACGGGCGCACAAAAATCGCGTTCCTGGCGCTGTCGCGGATCGCGAACTTCGACGACCTCGATCCGCTGAAGCTTGAACCGAATGTCGACCTTGTGATGGTCCATCCGGGCGACGCCATTCCCGGTGATGCGGCCCTTGTGATCATTCCCGGCACGAAATCGACTCGTGGCGATCTCGACTTCCTGCGCCAGCAAGGCTGGGACATCGATCTTGCCGCCCACTGCCGCCGAGGCGGTCACGTCCTCGGAATCTGCGGGGGCTATCAGATGCTGGGAACCTGGATCATGGATCCCCTCGGCGTCGAGGGCACCGCCGGCGAAACGCGGGGGCTGGGGTTGCTGGATGTGACGACCCAGATGACGACGGACAAGCGACTGTCCCGGGTGAGCGCGGTTCATGCCGCGACCGGCCTCGCGGTCGAGGGTTACGAGATCCACATCGGCCGTACCGAGGGCGCTTGCTGCGGACGCCCGTTCGCCACCATCGGTCAAACGCCCGAAGGTGCCCGTTCGGCGAACGGAAGGGTCATGGGCAGCTATCTCCACGGGTTATTCACGTCCGATGCGTTCCGCAGCGCTTTCCTTGCGAATCTCAATATTACGGTCTCAGGGCAGAGCTACGACAGCAAAGTCGACGACGCCCTTGATGCCCTCGCAGACCACTGCGAACAGCATTTGGATGTCCCCGGACTGCTCGAAATTGCTCGCTAACGGACCTGCAAGGCTGAGGAGAGCCGCTCCCATTCGGCCTCGCTGCCCGGCATCCCCAGTCTCAGCCACCCTTCCGACCAGGGGAACGCCCGCGTCCAGATGTGCGCCCGCGCCAACTGGTCTTGCGCTGCGCGCGCGTCGCCGGTTTCATATAGCCGGAACAGGTTCGTCCCGCCCGCAAGCGTCCAACCGGCATCCAAGGCCAAGGCGTCCAGGCGGCGCGCGTCGTCGTTGAGACGCAACGTGGTCTCGACCGCCCAATCCCGATCCAGCAACGCTGTACGCCCGATTTGGATCGCGGCACCGCTGACCGGCCAGGGTCCAGATTGCACACGCAAAGCAGCAACGTCGTCCTCGCAGCCAAACACAAACCCGAGCCGCACGCCCGCCAAGCCGTAAAACTTGCCAAACGAGCGCAGCACCAAAAGTCCAGGTTGCCCGGCAAATGCCGCAACCGACAGCTCGGGGTAGGGATCGGCAAAGCTTTCGTCGACGACCAGTCGTCCGACTTTTGGGACGAGCGAAAGCAGAACCTCTGGGTCGTGCGGCTGCCCGTCCGGATTGTTCGGATTGACCACCACGGCAAGATCGGCTCCCGCCAGATCCGCCAGCGTGGCCACGTCCTCGACGGCCCATGCGCAGGCCCGTAGCGCTGCCGCGTGCTCATTGTACGTTGGGGACAGCACCCGCGCTCGCCCCGGCACCGATAGGCGCGGGATCATCTGAATGGCGGCCTGAGCGCCCGCAGTGGCGAGGATCGGTGCGCGCGAGTGATAGGCGGTTCGCGCTGCTTCGCAGAGTGTTTCAAGTACCGCCCTTGTCGGAAGGGCACGCCAATGATCTGCTTCAAGCGGCGGCACCGGATACGGGCAGCGGTTGATCCCCGTCGAAAGGTCGATCCAATCCTGCGTCCGCCCGCCGAAGCGTTGGATCGCCCAGTCGATGTTTCCCCCGTGATCGCGCATGTCTCGATGTCTCAAATAAGCGCCACAGCGGCGAACAGGGCTCCCATAGCGGCAAGCGCCGTCATTGCGAACAGGTATATGCGCAAACCGTTTCGAATATCGGCTGCTGTCGCGTCACGCCCAGATGGGTTCAACCACGGCTCATGGGCGATGCGGTCATGATAGACGCGAGGACCCGAAAGGCGCACGCCAAGGCCACCGGCCATGGCTGCTTCGGGCCAGCCAGCATTCGGGGAGCGATGCTGCCCGGCATCCTTTAGGGTGCATGCGAGCGCACGAACGGGGTGCCCGGACGTCAGCGCAAACAGCAACGCAGTCAGGCGCGCAGGTACGAGGTTTGCTATATCGTCTACCCGCGCCGAGGCCCAACCGAACGCCTCATGCCGGGGTGTCCGGTGGCCTATCATGGAGTCGAGCGTGTTAATCGCTTTATAGCCCGCAATGCCCGGCAGCCCGAAAATTGCGCCCCAAAAAATGGGGGCAACGATCCCGTCGGAAGCGTTCTCGGCAAGGCTCTCGATCGCCGCGCGTGAAATTCCCGCTTCGTCGAGCCGCTCCGTGTCCCGCCCCACGATCTTGGAAACCGCATACCGCGCCGCGGGTAAATCATTACGTTCAAGCGGCTCAACAACCGCGAGCACATGATCATACAATGACCGCACCGCCACGAGTGGCCAGGCGAGCAACCCAACCAAAACGAGTCCGATCCACCCGGTTGGAAGCGCCGATTGGACGAGCAGCGCCGGCACCACAGCAAAAGCAACCACACCAAGACAGGTAGCGATGCCTTTGAGACGGCGCATATGCGAAGGCTCAGCCTCGCAATTCCAGCGGCCGTCGGCTATCCGGATCAGCCACCCGATCCACGTGACGGGATGGCCGATCCGGCGATACACTAAGGCGGGCCATCCCACGACAGCATCCGCCGCCAAGGCCACCAACATCGCCCCTAGAAAGCTCATTCGACTTTGCTTGCCCCCAACTTGTCCATACGGGGTTGTTGCCGCTGGTGGCGCGATGGTCAATATTCCTTCGCATTCAAACAGCGGCCGGGACGGGCATCGACTTGCAACCGGGCGAGAACGGACCCAGCCAAATGACCATTATCCTCATCACCGGCGGCGCTCGCTCCGGCAAAAGCCGTCGAGCCGAGTTTCGAACGCTGACTTTTCGAGGGGCGCCGGTCTACATCGCCACAGCGCAAGCCTTCGATGGGGAAATGGAGGAGCGCATTCGTGTCCATCGCGATCGCCGGGGCCCTGAGTGGCAATTACGCGAAGCGCCGCTCGATTTGGTTGCCGCACTATCGGAAACGAACGGACTTGGTCCAAGACTGGTCGATTGCCTGACGCTGTGGTTATCGAACCTTATGCACGCCGGTCGCGATTGGAGCGAGGAGGCCGATAAGCTCGCGGATGAGCTTTCCCGGCAGCGGGCACCGGTCATACTCGTCACGAATGAGGTGGGCCTCGGCATCGTACCCGACAATGCTTTGGCGCGCGCATTTCGCGACGCTTCGGGACTGCTCAATCAGCGCATCGCCAACGCTGCAGATGAAGTCGAATTCGTCGTGTCCGGCCTGCCGTTGAGGGTCAAGTAGTTCGCTCCAGTTCGGGTTTGGACCGCAGAGCCAACAATCCAGCAACAAGCCCATGTTGCCGAAAATTCGGTACAATTGGCAGTTGCACAATGGGCAAAAAGAGTGATCAACCACCGGCATAACGCCGGTCGGCGGTTTGTATCAACTTCATCACGGCCCTGTATCGGGATACTCCCAAAGCAATACCCTGCAGCCAACGTCGTTCTGCTTGCCTCGAACGAAGGGACAAGAGGGCGGAATAGGAGCGGAAGCTATTCCCTTGCTAGACCCGGTCAAGCGTGCCCCAAGGGTTGGTGTAGGAAGACCCTGGAGTCATGGGACGTCTGACACACCGGGCAGCCACACGCTGACGAGACCACTCCAAAACCCTATGCGCAAAGCATAAGGTACTTCGCTCGCTTTTTCAGCGACCTGTTAATATGTTCCCTTGGGATGAGCGAACCGATCCAAGTATTTCGGCGCGAGGTAGTGTATTCCTAAGCATTCACTGTCATCGATACTAACCGGCTGTATCGCCCAATGCAGGCCCCCGCAACCAACCTTTTCAAGCACTTAGCTGAAATCACAAACGACTCAAAAAGTGCTCTGGGTAGCACATGGGTAGCAAAAAAACGGGCGTTGGCAGGTTCTCCGGCGCGATCCCATGTGATGGTCGTGCGCGATAAAAATGTTTTGAGTCGGTCGGATCTCAACCTGCGTTCGCCGCATCCTTGAGTGATGCAAGACGCGCGCTAAACCCGGCGACGATGCTGTCAACCAAATCAGCTGCGCGGTCATCCGGCATCGCGGCTCGCGCCTCAGCAATGGCGTTCGGAGCAGCGTCGATCAACTCTTCAAAAATACCATTCATCGAGCCATCTGGCAGACCTGCGGCGTCAGCATCCTGCAGGAAGTGCCGAGGCGAAATGCGATCGACGACGTAGTGCCGGTTTTCGCCGACCGACATGGCAAGCTTCAATCGGTTGCGCCTGATCTGCTGGGCGTCATGGGCAGGCTGTGCCGACATGATGTCGTAGAGCGGGGCTAAACGAAACCGACCGCCCGGTGCCAGCTGGATGCTAAAATTCTTGGCGTGGCCGTCTGTCGCCGCGAGCAGCCAAACCAGCACCTGTGCTTTGAAGAACATTTTCCGGTCTGCTTCGGGCTGATCACTGCCTTTGAGCAGCTCTGCAATGTCGGCGACGCTTGGTCCGCCATCTGTCTGGTATTTGCGGCTCGACGGCACTGAGAGCGCCTGACAGCAGTCTTCCTGAGGAATCCGCAAAAGCCGCTTGTCCCGCGTCCACAGCCGATCGAAGCGCTCGACCACCAACACGCGCTGATCGTCAAAATCGTTGATGGCCGTTTTCGCAGCAGGCATTCCAAGCGCGTTGGTCAAACTCAAGCAAAAATGCTCGTTCTCGACACTGCGGCTCATGTCGATGCCGTTCGGCAGTACGCCCAGCTGCGGCTTTAAGATATGCGTTGTAGGGGTGGTGCCGTGCGGAACCTGCCAGTGCTTCTTGAGATAGAGGAGACCTGTTTTTTCCTGAGCGCCTGCAATCGATATGCGGAAATCCTCGTCGTCGCCAAGCCCCAAGGGGCTGCGAGCGAGGTTGGCGATGATCGCGGCGATTTCTGCGTCACTGACTTTTCGTCCTTCGATGGCCGCTTCAAGGACTGGTTGGCCGGCCGGCAGGAATTGCAGAGCGCCGACACAGTCCCTGCCGATGGCGGCGAGGTGACTATGCGCGTCGTTTCCGGCAGCACCCATCTTCTCGGCGACGCGGCGGCGGATGTCGGCATTGTCGGGCAGTAGGTTGTCAAAGACGGCGAACACGGGATCGCCGACGAAGCGGTCTTCGCGCAGAGGCAACGACAGCGAGACTGGAATGGCATTATCCCAGTCGAGCCATGTCTGATCGTATTTGAAGTCGACCGCACCTGTGGCTTCACGCCGGAATTGTCCAACGAGCCGACCATTGAGGTAGACATCAAGGGGCTGATGAGCAGGACGCCGCGCCATCAGAACAGATCCTCAATCTCGCTTGAGGTTCCTGACGAGCGCGGACGGATCACCAGCTCGAGATCCAGGGCAACCAGTGCGTCCATCAGAATGCGTAGCTGCGTCGCCGGTTCACCCGCTTCGAGCTTCGAGACCGTGGCCTGACGGACATTCAACTTCTCACCCAAGTCGCTTTGGGTGAGGGCGCGTGCCGCCTTATGCGCCGGAGGGCAGCGCCTGCTTTGCTTTGATGTGCGTACGATCAGGTCCATAACCCCATCATACGCATTCGCGTATCAACTGTCAATATACGCGTTCGCGGCCAGCTACTTGAATACGCAAACCCGTATAAAACGAGATAATGCGCGTTTGCGTATACTCTTGGGCATCAGGCCCCCAATCATATCGCTCATTCAATGAAAAACGCCGAAATACCAATTTGATTGGGGGAGATCGAAGGCGCAGCAGAGGCCTCGCGGCTTGCGGCCAAGAGTTCCTGAATTTGAGAGAATGTGTACCACGGGTACACTTTTCCATCTCATCGCAAACCGCCCAGCCTACCCTGATGTGCTCAGTGCGGTTCTGCACGGTCGACAGTGCAATCCTTAACGCCGCTTAACCGACAAGCTCGCGAAGCCCTCGCATATTCGGCGGCACTCATCGATTCGTGAGGGCCCCATGCGCTGCCATTATCTCAGTGACTTGCATCTGGAGAGTCAGGACTTCAGAGGCACGCTCCCGAAGGGCGATGTGCTGATCATCGCCGGTGACCTCTGTCATGCGCGCTGCCTCGATCCTGCACGCACGGACAAATACAGCATCGATCAGCGTGCTCGCGTGCTGCGCTTCGTCGATAGCGCCGTGACTAACTTCGCGCATGTCCTGCTCATTGCCGGAAACCATGAACACTACGACGGCGTGTTCGACGATACGGCCGGGCTTATGAAACGCAACCTGCCGGGCGTGACGGTCCTCGACAACGAGCATGTGGAAATCGACGGCATCCGATTCTTCGGCGCGACGCTGTGGTCAAATTTCGAAGAGCGCAGCGAAACGTCCATGAACGCTGTCCGGCGGCGCATGGGAGAGTTCTTCTTCGTCAAGACGCGAAGGGTCGATGCGGACGGTCGGGAGAACTTGGCGAAGTTCCGTCCCGAAGACGCACTGGCGGCCTTTGATGCCTCGTGGCTTGTACTCAAGGATTTCGTCGCGGGACCGGGTAGCAAGTCCACCGTCATCATCTCCCACCACGCTCCGAGCCTGCAGGGGCTCAACCCGCGACATGCCGGCAATGGCATTGACGGTGCCTATGCGAGCAATCTCGACGAGAGGATTGCCGCGTTTTCAGCTGTCCCGGTCTGGGTCCACGGCCATACGCACATCAAACGCACCTACCGCATCGGCGACACGCTGGTTCACGCCAACTGCCGTGGCTTCGAGAACAAGGATGCGAGTGCACGGTCTTTTCACCGAACACGTTCTTTGATCTCTGACGTGTGCGAGATCCGCAACCAATCCAGAGAATGCCAGATGATGCCTAGACCTCGGTCTGTGATGTCGGCTAACAATGTCTTGCCGACAAAGCGAGACCGAGGCAGGGGCGAGATTGACCCATTGCAGCCGAAAGCGATGAGAAGATTAGTTGCTCCGGCCCGTCCGCTCTCAGCGAAAGGGGACAGTTTCAATCAACGTCCCAGATCTAAGTTCAAAAAATGTGAAGACACAAGTTTTAGCACTTTCGAAATCGAGCCCCGTTGACGTCGCCAAGAGCCCGACGAATGCCAGAAAGTAGGGCAACAGTACTATCCAGCTGCCGGACAACACATCGTTGCACTGATCAGTCGCTTGATATTATCGCTTCGGCTTCTGGTCGAAGCATTGCATTTCCAGCATCAAAAAGTACGTCGAACGGCCGCGAAGGAAAACTTCTGCTGTCGTGCGGCGTTCGGCTCCTCTCTCAAAGTTTTTGGGCTCCATCGAAATTCTGTAAGACTCGGCGGGGCAGAAATCGCTTGCAGATGTCGCGGACAACTGTGACAGCCGTCCGTTTCGTCAACGCAGCTTTTTTTGCACGGATAATTGACTGCAAACTTTTGCCGAGGCAGCGACATGTTGAGGGGTGCGAAGGGCGCCCTGTATCAGCCAGGAATTCAAAGCCTTTCTTGTTAATCGCGGTGCCGTGCGCGGCCCTTCTAGAGATTTGTGACGTTGCAACTGAACCACTTTCACAAATTGAACGTGCGCTGAGAACTGGGGCTCGTATTGAAAGTGACGCACAGCGGGGCTAGCGTCCAAACATGTTAAACGACACGATCACACCGTACAGCGCCTTACAACAACGTATTTGCGAGACACGTATTCCGGCATTTTTTTTGCGGGAGTTTTGAATGAAGCGAATTTTCAGGAACTGGGTTGCCTGTCTATGCTTGTTGATGGCGCCACAGAACGTATCGGCTGGCGATCTCGTCTTTACGCCAACCAATCCGTCTTTCGGCGGTTCGCCCCTTAATTCCAGCCACTTGATGGGGCTTGCGAACACGCAAAACGAATTCAAGCCTGAATCAGCTTCGCGCAAACCGCAAACACCGTCAGAGCGGTTTGCCCAGATGCTTCAATCGCGGCTCTATGCGGGGCTTGCCGATAAGGTCAGCACCGCGATTTTCGGTGAGGACGCCGAGGACAGCGGCACTTTCAAATTTGGTGATCAAGAAATTAGATTCAGTAACGACGGAACACAGGTTGATCTCGTTATCCGGAATTTGACGACCGGAGAGACCACTGAAATTTCGGTGCCGGTTGCCGTTTCAGGGCAATAGCCTTGGGGCTGACGGTTGCCATTGACAATGTTATTTTGCGAAGAGCGGGCGCGTGGGAATTTTGAAAAAAGTTATTTTGAGCATCGGCTTATTTGTGTGCGCTGCGTCCCTCGGTGGGTGCGCTGGCCATATGGCCGAATCGGCGGCGGCCCCTTCAGAGGGGCTGCTGCCGCCCGTTCTCAATCCCATCACAAAAATCAACAAGTCGCTGCGCGAGTTGCCGCCGCCGGTGCAAAAGGTTGCGATCGCGGTTTACGGCTACACCGATCAAACTGGACAATTCAAACCCGTCGACAACGTGCAAACGCTTTCGCGCGCGGTAACGCAGGGCGCGACGTCGGTGCTGATCAAAGCGCTGCAGGATGCCGGCGAAGGCGCGTGGTTCACGGTTGTGGAACGCGAACGTCTCGATAACCTGATGAAGGAACGCAAGATTATCGCAGATATGCGTGAGCGCTATTTGGGCGAGCGCGGCGTCAATCCCAAGGCCTTGCCGCCACTGCTTTTTGCCGGCGTTCTCTTGGAAGGCGGCATCGTCGGCTACGATTCCAACACGCGCACGGGCGGCGCGGGGGCGCGCTATCTCGGCATCGGTGGCGATGTCAAATTCCGCGAGGATACCGTCACGGTCTATCTGCGCGCAATTTCTACAAAGACCGGCGAGGTGCTGGTGTCGACGGTCGCGCACAAGACCGTCATTTCGGTCGGGATTTCGGGTGGTGCCTTCAAGTTCGTGGCGCTCGACAGGATTCTCGAAGCCGAGGTGGGCATCACCAACAATGAGCCGGAGCAGATCGCTGTGCAGCAGGCCATTGAGAAAGCCACTCACGCCATGATCGTTGAAGGCGCGGCACGTAATCTCTGGGCCTTCTCTGACAAGGCATTTCAGTCGCACGCGATCGAGAAGTTCTATCAGGAACAGCAGACGCTCGGACCAGTTGCCGCGCGGCAAGGCACACCGGCCGGGGGCAAAGGCGCGACTGCTGTGGCGGCGGCAAGCAGCGGCGCGCAAAATCCAGCGCAGGCGAGCAGCACGCCGTGGCAGGCTTCGGCATCGACGGCAGCGGCGCCGACAACCAGCGGCGTTGCGCCTCCAGCATCTGCTCCAGAATCTCCGCCCGCTGCTGCTCCTGCCAACAATTCCGGTGCGGTGAAAGCCGCCGAGGTTCCGGCGGCAAGGCCGGTGGCCAAACCTGTGGCGAAGCGCACGCCCATTGCCGCGTCGAAGCCGCCTGTGAACCAGCCCGTCGCGATGCTCACCGAAGAGGATCGCCCAGGTATGTCTCCAGGCGCTGCTTCTAATGGTCCTGGGCGCGCGCGCCTTTTGGCGCCGTCGGCTGGTGCCGGCATCGAGCCCGACTTCCAGCCGAGCCCTGAAAAAATGGGCGCACCGCCTCCGGAGGCGCCATGACCAGCGTGCGCCAACCGGTTTGTAGTTTTGAAAGATTTTCTGGTGTCAGCGGGCGGCGCGATTTCGCCAGCGCGCACCAGACAGGAATTCCGCTCAGCCGAGCGGATAGGAGCCAAAGCCCTCTGCCGAAGCGATACCGGCCAGGAGTTCTTGGTTCTGCAACGCGGTTTCCATGGGAGGCAGGCACGCCCCCCATGGACACCATTCACGGCCGGATTGCCGACCGCGCATCGCTAACAAGGTGCATTCTCGCATATTCGGCTTATTTTTCAAACCAGGAGATAAGTCCATGAAAAAGATGCTTTTTGCGACCGTTTCGGCGCTCACTCTGATGACCGGTGCGGCGCTGGCTGCAGGCCCAACCCCCGGCCAGAACGACTCGTTCGTTGACCAGATCGGCGATGGCAACAATGCCACGGTCGGCCAGGGCGGCGGCAACAACTACTCGGACGTCAATCAGGGCAGCAGCAACGACGCAAACGTTAGCCAGACCGGCGCCGCGGGCACAGCTAACCTATCGACGATCGATCAAGGTTCGGGCAACGGCCCTCTGCCGGGTTCGGGGGCGACCGTTGTCCAGGGCGGTGCCGCCACGGGCAACACATCGAACATTGAGCAGACCGGGACTGGCGGCAACTTGGCCGATGTCAACCAGGGTGGTGGCGCTGGCACCATGAACGATTCGAGTGTGACGCAGTCCGGCGCTGGCAACAACGATGCGACGATTGATCAGGCCGGTACCGGCTCATCGAACACCTCTGATGTCAACCAGGCTGGCTTCGGCAACGCTGCCACGATCAACCAGGGCGGCGACGACAACGTAAACGGCTCTATCGTTGGTCAGACGGTGACTGGAATACTGCGTCCGTTGAACAGGGTGGAACTGACAACACCAACACTTCAGGCATCACTCAGACCGGCAACTCGAACACTGCCAATGTTGATCAAGGATTGGCGGGATCCGGCATCACCAACAATTCGACGGTCACTCAAACCGGCAACACCAACACTGCCACCGTCACGCAGAACTAAATCGCAGATTGTTGAGGCGGGCGCATGATGCGCCCGTCTCACAATCTTTCATCCATCCCGAGGCTAGGTAACGCGTACCTCAGCCGGATTAGGAGTAGAAACCATGAAACGAATACTTTTGGGCTTGGGGCTTGTTTTAGCCATGTCGATGCCCGCAACAGCTCAGACGAACGATCAAACTGCGACGCAAACCGGGAATGGGAACGAGGCGACAGTTACGCAGCTGCAGCCAACCAACTCGAACGATAATGATTCCTTGATCGAGCAGGGAACATCTTTGGCGCCGAGCGATAACAACAAAGCCACCGTGTACCAGGGTGGGGCGAGTTGGGATCTGACTCCTCAAGACGCCAAGAACGATTCCAAAATTTGGCAGAAGCAGGATGGCAACGAGGCGATCGTCAAACAGACAGGCACCCTCGGTGTTACCAACACGTCGGAGATCGACACCGACGGAAACGATAGCTATGCCAGTGTCGATCAGCAGGGCCGGGGCACGGGGCCGAACTTTTCGCGCATCGACCAAGTGGGCGATGACAATCGCGCGACGGTCACGCAGCTTGATGTCTACAACGACAACAATTCCGATATCGATCAGAATGGCAGCAATAATACGGCGAACGTCTATCAGGGCGAAGCTGCAAACTTCGCTGGCGGTCCTGGTGCTAACAAGTACAACCATTCCGAAGTTACTCAGACGGGGGATTGGAGCAGAGCCGAGATCGACCAGGAGGGAAACGAAAACGCCTCGGTCAACACTTCGCTTGTGACACAGAACGGAACCGGCGTTGGGGTCGGTCAGGAGAATCTCGTCTCTGTCCACCAGTACGGTTCCACGACCAATTTCTCATCTGCTAACCAAAACGGTAACTCCAACACCGCTACGGTCAACCAACACTGACCTTCAAAATTACAGAGGCGGCGCTCAAATTTTGGCTCCGCCTTTGGACATGCTTCGCATATTTTAAATCAGCCGGCTTCCACGCCGCGTTATGTGAGTGTTGTTTGGAGACTGCGCATGTTTCGCTATTTTCTCGCCGCTGTATTCTTAGTGGCCACGGTATGGCTCGCCAACTCGCCGGAAGCCTTCGCCAGCGACGATGACCGCGGCGGCTACACGTCCGGTCACGGTTCAGGCACAGGTTCAGGCTCGGGCCACAGCGGCGGAGACGACGACAATGATCATGACGACAACGAACACGGCACCGGTCACGACGATGATGATGACCATGATGATGATCATCACGGGGGCGGCGGAGCATTCATCCTCCGCAATGACAGCCAGATTACGCAAATCGGCTCGGGCAACACCGCAACTGTCAACCAAACAGCGGTCGCCATCAGCTCGGGCAGTCATCACGGCGGCGACGATGATCACGGTGGTTCTGGCGGCGTCATTGGCAACCGCGCTCGCATCGAACAGTACGGCTCCAGCAACGACGCTGTGATCTCGCAATACGGCACCGACAACGACGCCAAGATCAAACAAGACGGCAACGCCAATACCGCCGACATCGGCCAAACCGGCTCCGGACATGAAGCCGAAATCGAGCAGGACGGCAACGGCCACCTTGCGCGCATTACCCAATTTGGGGAAGGACGCGAATTCCACATCGATCAGTCGGGCGGCC
>JABFRT010000043.1 GCA_013141015.1 Hyphomicrobium sp.
TTCATCGCATTCGACAACCGCAGCGGTAAGGCCATCGGCGCGGGCAATCTCCACAGCATCGGTCAGATAGTATTCGCCTTTAGCATTCGCATTGCCAATACGGTCGAGTAAGGCCGTCAGGCGGGCGACGCGAAACGCCAGCACGCCGGAATTGCATAAATCGACTTTGCGCTCAGCATCGCTTGCGTCTTTTTCCTCGCGGATCGCGGTCAGCGCGCCGCTTGCGTCTGTCAGAAGGCGGCCATAGCCGGTTGGATCTTTGGCGCGGAAACCGAGCACCGCGACGTTGGCGCCGTCATCCAGTTTGGCGCGGATGCGGGCAATGGTTTCGGCGCGAATAAGCGGCGTATCGGCGTAAAGCACAATCACGTCGCCCCTATGCGCATCGATCGCCGCACGCGCGGCAAGAAGAGCGTCAGCCGTGCCGCGCTGCTCTGATTGTGTGAAGCTTCCGGCACCTGGAAAAATCGCCGCCGCCTCTGCTTCGACCTTGGCCATGTCCGGCCCGACGACCACGGCCACTTTATGGGCATTGCTCTGGCTCGCCAGATCAAGCACATGGCCAAGCATCGAGCGGCCGGCCACCTTATGCAGCACTTTCGGCAAAGCCGATTTCATGCGCGTGCCTTTTCCGGCAGCGAGAACGACGATCAGCGCGGGGATTGAGCTCATTGCAAACCTTAAGGCGAAGCAGCGTTTGAGGGCGGCGTATTGGTTGGAGACGATGACGAATTCTAATGCCGGGAATCACAGCCCCCAGCGCGGACGTTGCATAGCCCTCCGCCCATTCAGCGGCAAGCCAAAGCCGGAACCAGACATCAGCATGCCCGCCCCAACTTTCTGGCCCAAGCAATTTTCCGGCCAAAAATGCTCGCGTCTGCCTAAACCCGCAGATCGGACGTGCTGACCATTGGCACCAGTACACCGTCGTGTTGCAGGCGGGACGCGGGCAGCACTCGTCCACAAGTTGCTAACCGGATTATGGCCGCCCGTCATTGCCCTGAGCACGTGACTCACGCACGGTTTGTCGCTGATTCTAAAACACCGCCGGATTTCCATAGCCTCGTTTCAATCTCTGGACCTTAGCCCATGACCACATCGCCCACGCCCCATCCGATACGCAAAGCCCCGCTGTTCACGCCCTATGTGCTGCTGTGGACGACGGTCGGTGCCCTTTCGCTCGGCACGCTGATGGTCGTTGGCCTCGCGCCCGAGTGGCTCGACGATCTGCGCCCAGCGTCGATCATGACAGACCCGCAGAGCAATCAGGGCCAGCGGGCAGCCGCACGCATCGCCGCCGATCTTAATGCGCTCAAAGGCAGCGTCGCCCAGATCCAGCTTGATCTCTCAAAGGTAAAAACCGACGTTGCCGCCCAGAGCGAGCAGCAGCGGACCGTATCGGCACAGGTCGCGGCACTGCAGACGCGGGCTGGCACGGATCAGGCTGTTGCCAAGACCGACGCGGCTCAGCCAATCGCGACGGCGCCGGTGGAACAAGCAGCCGCCCCTGCTGCTACTCCGGCTCCGGAAGCCAACGCTGCGATTGATACATCAGCCATCGCCAAGACGGCTCCGGCAATACAAGTATCAGCGCCTGCCGCTTCGCCTGCCGCGCCAAAGGCCGGTGCACCTGCCCGCACGCCTAAAGTCATCAATGCCGAAGCCACAGCCCTTGGCCTTGAGACGGGCTCCGTAAGCGCTCCAGCCGCAACTGCCGACGCCATCTCGTTTGGCCCGGCAGTCGTCAAGCCCGCCCCGCAGCCGGTTGGCGTTAAAATCTCGTCGGGCGCGTCGGTCGATAGCCTGCGGCTCAGCTGGAGCTTGCTGGCAGAACAGCACGGCGATGCTTTGAAGAGCTTGGAGGCCCGCTATACAGCGGCGGGCGACGCCGCCAACCCGAGCTATGATCTGGTCGCCGGTCCGATCAAATCGAAGGCCCAGGCGGCCAAGGTCTGCAAAGCGCTGACAGCCAAGGGCGTAGCTTGCACGGTCGGCGCGTTTGCCGGCGACGCGCTGTAGTCACGTTCGTCTGCGAGATTATTTTAAAACATATTGGCGCTGAGCACGTCGCACGCCTCAGCGTTGCCCCGGTCAAGCCCCTCTTTGAACCACCGCACACGCTGCGCCGAGGTGCCGTGGGTGTAGGCTGACGGATCAACTTTGCCGCCCGTTGCGGTTTGAATGCGATCATCGCCAATGGCGTCCAACGATGCAATCATTGCGGCGCGCGCGCCTTCGCTGGCTGCGAACTTCGGGCTTTTGCTGGCCCACACGCCGGCCAAACAATCGGCCTCCAACTCAAACCGCAAAGCCAGTTCACGCTGGTGGTAGGGCGTTGCCCGCACCAGTGCCGCCAAGGTCCGGAACCGGCCGTTGATCTTCTGCACATGATGGCCCAGCTCGTGGGCCACCAGAAAGGCGAGGCCCGCGTCGCCCACTCCGGGCAAGCGCCTGGCCAGATCTTCCATGTTGGTGACGCTGACGAACACGGTGGTGTTGCCCGAGCAGTAGACGGGGCCCGCGCTGATGTAGAGCCCATAGCAATGAGACGCGCGGACAGCCGGCACGAAGTTGAGCTGCGGAACATCCGATTGGAAGATGCGCTCGCCGAGCAGATTAGACCATGTCGCGGTCGCGTCGGCCCACGCGTCCGATAGCATCGCTTTGATGCGCGCGCCTTGAACCTGCACATCGATTTGGACGCGGGCCGCGGTGCTGCCAGGCAGATCGGCGGGCGTCGCTTCAGCGTTACTCCCGGCAAAAGCTGCAGCGGCGCTTGCCACGGTCAGCGCCGCCGCTGCACAAACTGCCATTCCCCGTCGGCGATATACCGGCACTGGAGGCCCTCGTCAGACGTCATATACGCGGCAACCGCGTTGCCGCTCACAAGTTCGACGTGTTGAACGTATCGCAGGTTTCCATACGGCCAGATTCAAGACCGGTGCGGAACCAGCGGACGCGCTGTGCGGCCGTTCCGTGCGTAAATGCGTCGGGCACAACGCGTCCGGTCATTTTCCGTTGGATCATGTCATCGCCGATTTGCGTCGCCGCGTTCAGAGCTTCTTCTACGTCACCCGGCTGCAAACGGTTCTTGACCTGATGATTGAGATTGGCCCACACGCCCGCGAGGCAGTCGGCTTGAAGCTCCATGCGCACCTGGATCTGATTGCCGGTGCGCTCGTCCGTGCGGCCTTTCAATTCCTGAACCTTTTCGGCGATGCCAAGCAAGGTCTGGACGTGGTGGCCAACCTCGTGCGCCACAACGTAGGCCTGTGCGAAGTCGCCTGAGACGTTGAACTTGCGGCGCATCTCTTCATAGAACGACAGGTCGATGTAGACCTTCTGGTCGAGCGGACAATAGAACGGTCCCATCTGTGCTTGTCCGGCGCCGCATGCGGTGCGCGTCATGCCGGAGAACAACACCAGAGGCGGTTCTTTGTAATTCTTGCCAAAGCCGCTGAACACGTTCTTCCAGACGTCTTCGGTGTCGGCCAGCACCCGGCCGATAAAGACTTTCATATCATCTTCGCTGGACGGCGCCTGGGCTTGGCCAGCGGGCGGGCGCGAACCGGGCAGACCTGGAATTTCGGTTGGGTTGCGCTGCGTTGCCGTCCGCTCAGCGCGCGGCAGTTGCGGCATCTGCACCGGGCCACCACCGCCGCCGCCGCCGCCAAGCAGCACGTCGAGCGGGTTGATCCCCATGAACAGCATCAACGCGCCGATGATCAGCAGCGTCGTCAGGCTAAAGCCGCCGCCGCCGACCGGAATTTGGATGCCGCCCCGGCCGCCCGGAAAGCCAAATCCACCACCACCTTCACTGCGGCGGTCTTCGACATTCTTACTTTCGCGGTCGTTCTGGTCGTAGCGCATGGCCGTCCTCAGCAGGTTTTGATCGGGGCGGCCAAACATACCGCCGTCGTAAATTGGCGCCCATACTGCACGGCGCAACAGGCAACACAAGGGTCGATTGATCGCGATCACGGCCGGCCATGGGCTGGCGCCCGCGGCCCGGTTCAACCCTCATCACGCGGCGGCAACGGCAGCTTCTTGGGCTTTCCAAGACCCGGCAGAGCCAGCAATTCCGGGACAGCGCCCATGCCTTTGGTTTTGGCGGTGGCCCGCAACTGGCCCTTGACCGCGCGCGACGCCGCAATGACCCCGTCTTGAGCATAGGCTTCGTGATTCTTCTCGATGTCGGCTAGCTCGTAGCGGTAGTTGACCATCAACCCATGCGCCTCGCGCAAGCCCTTCTCAGAGGTATCGGCCAGCCAGTTGATGCGTTCGAGCCGCGCCCCGTTGCCCAGGTGAAAGCGCGCGACCGGATCGACGGGCCGGTTGTCGGACGACTTGGCGGCAAGAAAATAATGGGCCGCAAGCGCGCTGAGCGAGGCTTTCAACTGGTCGGTCTGCGGCGACGGCTGACGCGCGAGTTCGGCCCAGCGCGGATCACGCAACAGGCGCAGCGCCGCGCGGTCTTCGGCGGTGACAATTGTCTCGGTCCCTGGCGCCCCATCCTTTGCCAGCATGTCGCTCGCCAACATCCGGTCAAGCCAGCGGGCGAAATGCGGCACCGGAGACAGCGTGACGAACGTTTTGAGGGTCGGCACCTCGCGGGCCAATTCCTCGACCACCTGCTTGATCAGGAAGTTTCCGAACGAAATGCCTTTCAATCCCTCCTGGCAATTGGAGATCGAATAGAACACAGCGGCCGCCGGCGGCTTGGCCGTGGCGCCGGCGCGCGCTTCAAGAACCGGTGCAATCGCTTCGGGAACATCAGCAAGCAACGCGACCTCGACAAAGATCAGTGGCTCATCGACCAGGGAGGGATGAAAAAACGCAAAGCAGCGCCGGTCAGCCGGTTCCAGGCGGCGGCGCAAATCATCCCAACCTTTGATTTCGTGGACCGCTTCATAGGCGATGATCTTTTCCAGGATCGCGGCCGGCGTTTGCCAGTCGATGCGGCGCATGACCAGAAAGCCGCGATTGAACCAATAGGCGAGCAGCGATTGCAAATCCGCGTCGACTGCCGCGAGCGACGCGCCGGCCTTGGCCGAGCGCAGCATTTCACGGCGGAGCGCGACGATCTCAGCTGTGCCACCCGGCGCCAGATTGAGGCGGCGGAAAAATTCGCGCCGGGGGCTGTAGGCTGCAAGCCTGAGTTGCATCAACGCCGTCTCGGATGGATTTGCAAGATATGCGGATGCGGCCTTCGATACGGCGCGCGGGTCTGGTTGCAGTTCATCGGCAAGGTAGTTGAAAAACGCCGCCCGTTCATCGGCAGTTGCGATGTGCAACCTGTTGAGGAGTTGCCGGGCAATGGCAACGCCCGACGCCTCCCCGCGCCCGGACATCAGCGCCCGCGACAGCGCTTCAATGTTGTCTTCGTCACCCGGCCCAAACAACGCCTTCGGCAGCAGCGCCCGGCTCTGCTCGGCAACCGTATTCATAAGTTCCTGCAGGAACGACACATTCATCAGTGGCGGCCTTTCATGTTTGCCGGGTGTGACGCACGCGCCAAATTTGCGCGGTGTTAAGGGATGTTAATTTTTGCGTAACTATAGCGGCGCAGCATGACGCCCGATACGAGCCTACGCTGCTTTAGAGACAATGCTGCCATGACCGAACACGTTCCAAGCGGCCGGATGTCATCCGGTCTCGAGCAGGTCAAGAATGATACCGGCCGCGTGGCTTTTTGCGGGCCCTACGTGCTCTCAGCAATTACCGGATATGGCATTTCGAAGATCGAAGACGTGATCCGCGATGGCCGCGATCTGCCGGCGCACCGTAAACCCGTGGTCAAAGGCACCTACGCCGACGAGGTGGAAGCCGCACTGGCGCACTTTGGCTTCCGAATGGAACTCAAAGAAAGTTTCATGCACAAGGCCCGCAAGGAACGCCCCAGCGTGTGGACGTGGATGCAGAAGCCGCGCAACGCCTGGGCCTATTACATCCTGGCCATACACAAAGGCAAGGAAGGCCACTGGATTTTGGTCAAGGGCGTCAAGATGTGTGACACCTTCACCGAAGGCAAATGGACCTTCGTGGTCGACGGGCCCCACAAGGGCTGCCGGATCATGGAAATCTTCGAAGTCAAAAAGTCGATCGACGCTTAACGAGCCTTGCGGCGCTTTTTGCCAATTTCAAAGCTATCGGCAATCGCGGCGTGATGCGCGCGCGGCAGCGCGCGCAATGCCAGCGTTTTGCGTACATTCAACCCCTCACCGTGCCACAAAAAAAAGAGGGGGCGCCGGAGCACCCCCTCAATTCATTTTCACAAAGCCGTCACTGCGTCATTAGATGACCAGGAAATCGGCGTTGGTGATGGTCGGCGCGCCCGTCAGAGTGGCGAACTGGATAGCTACGCCAGCGCCGTTGCCGTCTGCGTCGTACGACAGTGCGCCGCTCGTGGTGTTGTAGGTGATGTACTGGGTCGCCGTCGTCGCGGCACCCGTTGCGCTGGCAACAAAGTTTCCGGCAGCGAGCGCACCAGCGGTCAACTGGTGAACAGGCCTGTGCCGGTGTTTTCCAGATGCATGATATCATCCACCGCCGTGAAGTCGGTGATCGTGTCCTTGTTGGACGTTGCGTTCAGTGCGGTCTTGAACACGAAGATGTCCGTGCCGGCGCCGCCCGTCAGCGTGTCGTTGCCGCCCATGCCGCTGATCGTGTCGTTACCACCAGCGCCATTGAGCACGTTGGCTGCAAGGTTGCCCGTGATGACGTTGTTGAGCGCGTTGCCCGTGCCGTTGATGACCGCGACGCCCATCAATTTCAAATCTTCGATGGTCGTGAACAGGGTCGACATATCGCGTGTGGCATACGTCTCAATGGTGTCCAATCCAGCCGTATCGGTGATCGTGTCGTTGGTGTTGGTGCCGAGCTGGTAGGTGTCGTTGCCAGCGCCGCCGATCAGGGCATCAACGAATGCATCCGAACCGCCGCCCAGAATGTTGTTACCAGCGTTGCCCGTGATGGTCGTGCCGACGCTTGCGTTACCGATCAGGTTGATCGCCGTGGTTCCTGCTGCGTTGGTCGTCGACATCGATTCGACGAACGCTCCAAGAGCCAGCGTGTAGCTGACGCTTGTCTGGATCGCATCTGTACCGCCGCCGGTGAGTTCGGTGACGGTGTCGGCAGCCGAGCGGATGATGTAGGTGTCGTTGCCTGCGCCGCCGACCAACCGGTCGAGTGCGCTGTCTACGCCGCCATCGAGAACGTTGTCGCCAGCGTTACCATTGATGATATTGGCGAGCGCGTTACCCGTCAGGTTGACCGCCGTCGTACCCGAAGCAAGTTGTGTTTCAAGGTATTCCACGTTCGCCGTGGCAGCGAGCACGTAGTTGACGCTCGACTTGACGCGGTCGGCCGTACCTTCGGCGAGGATTTCCGTTACGGTATCAGTCTGCGAGTCAACAATGTATGTATCGTTGCCGAGGCCGCCGACCATAACGTCGTCGCCAACGCCGCCGTTCAGAATATCGTTTCCGCCGTAGCCGTAGATCGTGTCGATGCCGTTGCCGCCCGTCACGTTGTCAACAGCCTGTTCTGCATTCGATGAACCGTAGTAAAAGTCATCGCCGTCGCCGAGGAAAATGCCGCCGACGATGATGCCGTTTTCGTTGTGAACCGTATCCACACCACCGCCAAGATCGAGCGCGCCATTGATGCGGCCGGTGTTGGTGATGTTGTCAATGCCAGCAACGTTGTTCGAATAGAACGCCGTTTGTCCAGCAGTCACGTTGAGCAAGCCCGAGTTGGTGAACGTGTGCGTGCCAGCGCCAGCGAGCTTAACAGCGATGCCGGTCACGTTGTTGTTGGCGATCAGGCCCGAGTTGTTGATGGTGTAGTTGCCAGCGCCATCAATGTTGACAGCAGCAAACGACGCCGAGCTGTTGGCAATCTGGCCGGCGTTGGTAATGTTGGCGGTGCCAACGGTGGCAATCGCCAGCGGGCCCTTGATCGCGCCGGTCATGCCGACGTTGATATTTGCAACCGAGGTCGCCTGGCTCAAATAAAGAGCGGCACCCGACGGGGCGTTGAAGCTTTCGACCGATCCATTGACGTTGACCGTGTAGGTCTGGCTGGCGCCGTTCATCACAACCGCATCAGCGACAGTCGCCATCAGGTAACCGCCGAAGTCGACAGTCAGCGTGTCGCTCGTGTTCATCAAAATAGGGTTCGTGGCGGTTGTCGAAAAGACGCTGTTTACTTTGGTAATTGTCGTGGGCATGAAAGACCTCCTGGAATGGACCAAACTCTGCGAGTGCTTGACGCAATCGAACCCGATTGAGTCGCTGGATATCGAACCGTCATTACCCGCCCGTCAGTGCTGGCCCATTTGAACCCGTATGGACTGCTGGAACTGATCTGTGCGCGGCGCTCTCACAATAGGAGGGGGGCGTTAATTAAAAGCGAATGGATGTAGTATAAATAACTGAACTTATGACCCTGCAATTTGCTGCAGTTTGAAAACATCGTGGTTGGCATCCGGTAACGATTGCCGCCATATTTTCAGCGTGAACGGCGCAAAACTTTGAAAAATACTCTATTATCCGCAGACTTACTTTGCCGCGCGTAACGCGCCTCATGCGACTTCAATGGCCAACCACTGGCGCGGCGGAGGGACGAGTGCCGGGCATACGCATTTATTGTTTGTTAACGGCCTTGCCAGTCCGTTCGTCACTCTAAATTAGACAGGGACTAAGATCGATGCTCAGTGACATCCTTGCGATCATCGCCCTGGTCATCGCCTACAAAGCCAACACCGCATCGAGCACCCTGCGGCTGCGCATCGGCGAACTTGAAGGTGCTGTCCGCGCTCTGCGCGACGAAATCAGTTGGTTGAAGAGCACGCGTCCGGATGCGGGCGCCGCTCCACAGGCGGCCCCTCAGCCTTCGCCCGCGTCAATCCCTGCAACACCACCGCCGCGTGCGACGGCCATCACTCCGCCGCGCCCGGCAGATATTGCCCAGCCTCCGCCACAACGGGCGAGCGTTCCCCGGTGGACGGCTCTCCCGTGCCGGGTGCTGCGGCGCGGCCGGCCGGTGGTGCCACTGCACGGCGCGAAGAAAGTTTTGAAGAGACGCTCGGCGCGCAATGGGCCGTGTGGGCGGGCGGGTTGGCGCTGGCGCTCGGCGGGCTTTTTCTCGTCCGCTACTCGATCGAAGCGGGCCTTGTCGGTCCGGGCGTGCGCATTGTGATGGGACTGCTGCTGGCCTCGGGCCTTGCCGCGGCGGGTGAATGGTTCCGCCGCACAGAAACACTAATTCCGATTGACGCACTCCCGCAGGCCCACATTCCAAGCATTTTAACTGCCGCCGGAACCGTGGTCGCGTTCGGCACCATTTACGCAGCGCACGCCCTTTATGGATTTATCGGTCCAGCGTTCGCCTTTATTGCCCTTGGCGCGACCGGCATCGTTGCCATGCTGGCCGCCGCCATTCACGGCCCCGCACTTGCGGGCCTTGGCCTAGCGGGCGCGTACATAGCGCCAATTCTTGTGCAATCCAACGTGCCAAACCCGTGGCCCGTCGTGTTGTATCTGGCCGTCGTTGCAACCGCCGCCTATCTGCTGGCGCGCACACGGCACTGGTTATGGCTGGCCGCCGCCGCTGTCACTGGCGCATTCGTATGGGGCTTGTTGTTGCTCGACATTAGTCTCGACATCAATCAGCTGACCGGCGGCGGTGGCATCACTGCGGCGGCTGTTCATGCCATTCTGCAATTGGCCCTTGCAGCGGCATTCCTGGCACTGGAGCCGCATCATGGCCTACCCGACAGCAAGGCCGATCCAGAGCCGGTCGCCACCGCCGCCCTGGCTGCGATGGCCCTGCTCTGCGTCGGAGTTGTAGCGTCGCCGGTGCTTGGGCTCTCAGGCGTCACACTCTTCGCCGCGATTGCCATCGCGTTGCTTGGCGCGACCGCGTGGATGGCCGCACCGGCCGCGGCGGCGGCGATCCTTGGCGGCGGGATTGCGCTTGCGGTTTTGCTTATCTGGCCGGCGTTGCAGGCGCCTGTCTCGCCGAGCCTGATGGCGCCTATGGCCGAGCGCGTGTTGCGGCTTCCCGGCAATATTTCGAGCTTCCTAAGTTTCGCAGCCCTTGCAACGCTACTCACGGCTGCGGGCGCGGCCCTGCGGCTATGGCGCGGTTCACGTCTCAAGGACCCTACAGCGGCGCTCTACGGATTGGCTGCAACCGTGCCGCCGCTGCTGGCGCTGGTCATCGCCTACCTGCGCGTTACCCAATTCGACATTTCTATTCCGTTCGCCCTTGGCGGCGCGGCCCTGGCGTGCGCGTTTGCGGCCGCAGCTGAACGCTTCCATCGCGGCGATGTTGCGTATTCATCACCTGCTTACAATCTGGCCTCCGGCGTTTTTGCGGCGGCGGCGATTGCCGCTCTTGCTTTCGCACTGACCGCCTGCCTTGAGCGCGGCTACCTGACTGTCGCGCTGGCGCTGGCAGCGCTCGGCACAGCCTACGTTGCAACGCTGCGCGACATCCCCCTGCTGCGCCACGCCGTGACGGCACTCGGCCTTGTTGTCTTGGCGCGCGTGATGTGGAACCCGCGCATCATGGGTAGCGGCGACGTTGGATCGCTGCCGCTGTTCAACTGGCTGTTGCTCGGCTATGGCGTGCCGGCGGCAAGCTTTGCAATGGCCGCGCGTCTGATCGAGCGGCGCGGCGCCAGCTTGTCCGTGCGGCTATCCGATAGCCTTGCCGTCATCTTTGCAGGCTTGTTGGCCTTCTTCCAGGTTCGCCACCTGACCAACGGCGGCGACGTGTTCCATGCTGGATCGGGCCATGTCGAAGCCGGACTATTAACACTCGTCGCGCTATCGATGTCGTTTGCGTTCGCGCGGCTGAACTTTTCCAAATCCAATTCCGTGTTCGATATGGCGTCGATGGCCTTTGGCGCGGTGTCGATCGCTATTGCGGCTTTTGGATTGGTACTGTCGCTCAATCCACTATTTTCAGGCGACATGATCACCGGGCGGGTGATTTTCTCCAGCCTGATGCCCGCCTACCTGATCCCTGGCATCGCTGCGCTGTTTGTTGCCCGCCATACGCGAAACGTCCGGCCTGAGTGGTATGTGCGCGCAGCCGGCGTTCTCGGGCTGGTGCTGATCGTTATCTACGTCTCGCTTGAAGTGCGCCACGCGTTCCAAGGGCCGCTGATCGGGCTGCGCTATCACGCGACGTCATCGGCCGAGCACTGGGCCCACTCGTTCGCCTGGCTGGTGCTTGGCATCGCCTTCCTCGGCTATGGCCTTATTCGCCAGTCGCTCGAAGCGCGCATAGCCTCGGCCGCCCTGATCGTACTCGCCGCCCTCAAAATCACGCTTTACGACTTGGCCGGCATCGACGGAATTTGGCGGGCTGCGTCGTTCCTCTGTCTAGGGGCTGTTTTGATTGGTATCGGACTCGTTTATCAAAAAATCGTTTTTGCACCCCAAATCCGACCTCAGTCTGACGGCAAACCTGACGTAAGCACCTAGTCAAAGCCTGATCTGCATGCGGCAACTCTCTACGCGCCTTGAACTCCCGTCTGCCCGTGCTGATATTTACGATTGCCGGACCAGTGCCTTGGCCGCTCCCGGCAGAGATGCTAGACTAACGCCATTCAAAGACGATCATTTGAAGGAATTAAGAGCATGAAGAAAACCGTAACGTCGGCGTTGGCCGCTCTGATGGCCGTGTCGACGCTCATTCCCCTGACTTCGACCGCCGCTGAAGCACGCCGTGGCCACGGCCGCGGTTTGGCAATCGGCGCAGGCGTGCTTCTCGGCGCAGCCGCGCTTGCCGCTGCCGCAAACCGCGATAGCGCTTATGCCGGTGAGCGCCGCTATCGCTCATATGACAGCGGAGAAGGCCAGTGCCGCCGCTGGCGCCACCGCTGCGAGGATGGCAGCGATTGGGCATGCCGCAAATATGACCGCAACTGCTAAACGGTTCGGATAAAAAATTGCGGCGGGGGGCCCATCAAATCCCCGCCGTTTTTCTTGCTCCTCGACTTCCATGCGTTCCAGCTAGGCTTGAATTGCTGCACTCTGCCACGGCTTTCACCGATGATTTTTAATCCGACATTGAAAGGGTACTTCATATGAAGCGCTTTGCGACATTCGCAATGACGGCTTTGCTCGCCGCATCGACAGCAATCCCGGCCGTCTCGACACCAGCTGAAGCCCGCAACAGAGGTGCAAAGATTGCCGCTGGTGTGGTGCTGGGCGCCGCCGCGCTCGCGATTATCGCCAACCAGAACAGAGCCAATGCCAGCGAATATCGCGGCGAGCGCCGCTCGCGCTCAGGCTTCTGGAGGACTTGCGATAAATGGCTCAATCAATGCAACCGCGGTAACAATTATGCCTGCGAGAAATACGAAACGCGCGGCTGCACCGAATAAAGCGGCTGATGTTTGGTCCGGATAGAAGAGGCGAGGATGGCAACCATCCTCGCCTCTTTTTTTCAATGTGACCTATGGGTACGCGCTTAATCCTTTGCGCGTTCGACGTAGGAGCCGTCATCGGTCATCACGACCACGCGGGTGCCGGTGCCGATGTGCGGCGGCACCATCACGCGGGCGCCGTTCGAAAGTTTAGCTGGCTTGAACGACGACGAAGCTGTCTGGCCTTTGACGACCGGATCGGCTTCGACGATTTCGAATGTCACGCGCTGCGGCAGCTCAACCGCAATCGGGTTTCCTTCAAATAGCGAGACCATGCAGGTCATGCCATCTTGCAGCCAGATGCCGCTATCGCCGAGCACGTCCTTCGGCACTGAAATCTGCTCGAAGCTTTCCGGCTGCATGAAGTTGTAGCCCATGTCGTCTTCATAGAGGAAGTTGTAGTCCTTTTCGTCGAGGTAAGCGCGCTCGACTTGGTCGGTCGTGCGATAGCGCTCGGTCAGCTTGACGCCGTCCTGAATGCGGCGGAGTTCAAGATGGGTCACAGGCGTGCCCTTGCCCGGATGGATGTTTTCGGCTGTCATCACCACGGCAAGTTTGCCGTTGATGTCGAGCACGTTGCCTTTACGGACCGAGCTTGCAATAATCTTGACCACAGACGTCTCCGTTCATCGGTTAATAGCCGCTCCGGCCGGAAGCGGCCCAACAACAGCTTGGATAGCGGGATTTCTGCCGGGCTTCATAGCTGCTTCGGCGAAAAAGGCCAAGTGCGGCCTGCCTGCCCCCCTTAATTCGGCGAAAAACCCTTATGAACGGTGCCTCGAACTGGTGGTCTCCTGAAGTGCATGCTGACCGGCGGCAGGTTCTGCTGGCGCGCGGGCGCATCAAATCAGCCATCCGCGGGTGGTTTGAGGCGCAAGGCTTTGTCGAGGTTGAAACGGCGTGCCTGCAGGTCTCGCCCGGCAACGAGACGCATTTGCATGCCTTCAAGACGCGGCTGACCGGCACAGATTTGCGGCACCGTGACCTATACCTCCACACCTCGCCCGAATTCGCGATGAAGAAGCTCTTGGCGGCAGGTGAGACAAAGATCTTCACGTTCGCGCCCGTGTTCCGCAATCGTGAGCGCGGACCGCTGCACAGCCCTGAGTTCACGATGCTGGAGTGGTATCGCGCGGGCGCGGCTTACGAGACGCTGTTTGACGATTGCGCGGCGATCCTGAAAATTGCGGCAGAGACGACGGATCACCTCACCTGGACGTATCGCGGTAAGACGTGCGACCCGCTTAAAAAATACGATTGGCTAACACTCGACCAAGCGTTCTTCCAATTCGCTGAAATTCCGCTGCACGAAACCTACGACGCGACGTCGGTCAATCGCGATGCGTTGGCGGCTCATGCGCGCGCCAAGGGTATTCAATTCGGCGGCGACGATACTTGGTCCGATATTTTTTCACGCGTGCTGGCCGAAAAAATCGAGCCATACCTCGGCCTCTACCAGCCCGATATGTTGTGCGAATACCCGGTGCATGAAGCGGCGCTTGCGCGGCCCGACCCCGAACTGCCGCGTGTCGCCGAACGCTTCGAGATGTACGTCTGCGGCGTCGAATTGGCCAACGGCTTTGGCGAACTAGCCGACGCCGGCGAACAGCGCCGCCGGTTTGACAAATGGATGGATGACAAGGCCCGGATATACGGTGAGCGCTATCCGATTGACGAAGATTTTCTGAGCGCACTCGCCCACATGCCGCCCGCTTCCGGTTGCGCGCTCGGCTTTGACCGGCTTGTCATGCTGGCAACCGGCGCTGCGCGCGTCGATCAAGTGATCTGGACACCGCTGGCCGAAAGCGGCAAGGAATAGCGCAACGCCCCCTCTCCCCATTTCAAGTGCTGGGAAATGGGGCGAGGGAGAAGGCACAATGACCGACAATACACACTCCGGCGGATGCCAATGCGGGCAGATACGCTTTCGCATTAAAGGCGCGCTTGGCGATGCGTCGGTCTGCCATTGCCGGATGTGCCAGAAGGCGTTCGGCGGATTCTATGCGCCGCTGGTGTCGCTCGGTAAAGCCACTTTGATCTGGACGCGCGGCGCGCCGAAACATTTCAAATCATCAAACTTCGTGTCGCGCGGTTTTTGCGGCGATTGCGGCACGCCGCTAACCTATGAAGCGCCCGACGGCATCGCGCTGGCTATCGGTGCATTCGATCAGCCGCAAACTATCGAGCCGTGCATGCAATTCGGCGTTGAAGCAAAGCTGACATATGTTGACGAGATCGCGAGTTTGCCGAACCGCGATACGCTTGCCGATCTCGACGCTGCGCCGTTTCTCACCAGCATCAAAAGCTATCAGCATCCCGATCACGACACCGATGTTTGGCCGCCCAAATGACGAGGCCTGTGACCACCCTCAAATCCGCCGCTGACTTGGCCGCCAATGGTTTGATAGGCCCGAACGCCGTGCCGGATGCTGAGCGTGTCGGCGCGCGCTACGCGATTGCGGTGACGCCGGCTATGGCTGAGCTGATCAACACGCACGATCCAAGTGATCCTATTGCGCGCCAATTCTTGCCGGACGTGCGCGAGCTTGATCACCACTCTGCCGAAAACGCCGATCCGATTGGCGATCACTTAAAAAGTCCAGCGCCCGGCCTCGTGCATCGCTACGCGGATCGCGTGCTGCTCAAAATCGCGCACGTCTGCCCGGTCTATTGCCGCTTTTGTTTCCGCCGCGAAATGGTCGGGCCCCAATTGGGCGACGCCCTATCGCCTGATGAATTGAGCACCGCGCTCGACTATATCCGCGCCACACCCACCATTTGGGAAGTGATCCTGACGGGCGGCGATCCGTTTGTGTTGTCACCGCGCCGCGTGCGCGAAGTCACCGAGGCGTTGGGCAAAATCCCGCATGTCAAAATACTGCGCTGGCACACCCGCGTTCCGGTTGTCGACCCAGTACGCGTGACGGACGAACTGATTTCAGCGCTCAAGGCCTCATCAAAAACGGTCTACGCCGGGCTGCACACCAATCACGCCCGCGAATTGACCGGCGCAGCCCGCGCCGCCATTGCCAAGCTCGTTGATGCAGGCATTCCGGTTGTAAGCCAGACGGTGCTGCTCAAGGGTATCAACGACGACGCCGATACACTGGAAGCACTGATGCGGGCGCTGGTCGAGGCGCGCGTTAAACCGTACTACCTCCATCATGGTGATCTTGCGCCCGGCACCGCGCATTTCCGCACCACTATTGCCGAGGGCCAAGCCTTGATGGGGGAGTTGCGCCGCCGCCTCTCGGGTCTGGCATTGCCAACGTACGTCCTCGACATTCCCGGCGCGCACGGCAAAGTTCCGCTGGAATCGTATGTCAGTTCCCTTGGCGGCAGCGCCCATGACATCCGCGATGCTCATGGCCACTGGCACAACTACGACGACTGCTGCACCGCTCCGGATGTACCATGATCAAATTGTCGCTCGCGCTTACAGCGTTCCTCAGCTTAACAACACCGGCTTTCGCTGAAGACTGCGCGCCCGTACCGCCACCTGTGACGGACATTGCGCTTGAGCGGTTCTATGAAGACAGCGCTGGTTCGATTGTCGAGCCGGCGCGGCTTGAGGAGCACAAGGCCAAGACCGCGCCGCTATTTGAGTTCATCGGTGAAGTCACCAAGCTTGCCGACCGCGCGCATCAGCAAAGGTCGTCGCCCACGCAGACGATTGCGTGCGCGCTCACCTGGCTGCGCGGCTGGGCCGAGGGCGGCGCGTACCTAGGAAAGATCGACGGCAAGCAGGCGGAAGCGCAGCGCAAGTGGGATCTCGCGGGCACGGCGCTCGCGTATCTCAAACTTAAAAAATGGGCGACGGACGCGGACCGCAAAACGATTGAGCCTTGGCTGATCAAAGTGGCGGACGCCGCGCGCGCGCATTTCGATGACACAAGCATCAAGCGCAACAACCATTGGTATTGGATGGGGCTGGGCTTGGGTGCGGTGGGTATTGCAGCGGACAGTGCCGCGCATTGGAGCCAAGCCAAGGTAATCATGGGCGATGCAGCCAAAGACATTTCGGCTGATGGCACGCTGCCGCTTGAAATGGCACGCGAGGGCCGCGCGCTCTACTACCACGCCTTCGCGGTCATGCCGCTGGTTGCACTGGCAGAGTTAGGCGCATCACGCGGCGAAGATTGGTACGCGTTGGGCGACGGCGCGTTGCATCGCCTTGTTGCGAAGACAGCAGAAGGCCTGAACGATCCCGCGATTTTCGATAAACTCGCAGGCGTGCCGCAACAGCGCCCGGTGAAACCGGGAGCCGGTTGGGTTGCGCTCTACGACGCGCGTTATATCGGGCGTCTCAGGACGCGCCCCGAGCAACCCAGCAAACACCGCTGGCTGGGTGGGCAAGTGGATGTGCTCGGCAAGGTGCTGGAAGAGAAAAAATAGGCGGCGACGGATTGCGATCTATCGAACGCTTTTGGCGTTGAGGCGTTGAACAGGAGTTTACCGCGCGAAACCTTTCAACACTTGAAGGATGAGGTGCCATGAGGATCAACGTCGAAACCACCGTCGATGCACCGCTAGAGCAGGTCTGGCGCGCATACACGACACCCGAAGATATCGTAAAGTGGAACGCTGCGTCTGACGACTGGCATACCACGAAAGCCAGTGTCGACTTACGCGAGGGCGGCGCATTTTCCTCCCGTATGGAGGCCAAGGACGGCAGCATGGGATTCGACTTCGCCGGAACCTATACGAAGATCGTGCCGCAGAAATTCATCGAATATGCCTTCGGCGACAGAAAGGCCGAGGTTGAATTTATACCGGGCGCAAACGGCGTCAAAGTCCGCGTGTCGTTCGACAGCGAGCCCACCCATTCCATCGAGCAGCAGAAAGCCGGCTGGCAAGCCATCCTGACAAATTTTGCGCGGCACGTGGAAGCCAAGCAAATGAGTGCTGAACGTTCCAATGCATAGGCCTCGCCGCGTGAAACAGCCCGCGTAGCACGGATCAATCAAAGCGAAGAAATGGGCGGGTTAGGTTCCGCCCCTTCACTTGGCGGAACCGTAACCCGCCGGCAACAAGTAAGATGTTGCATCGTTCTTTGCCGAGGCTCGGCGGATTACGGATTGGCCCCAGAAACCGTACCCAAGAATTCAGAAAACGGCGCAACGCCAATCCTAATCCGCCCTTGTTATAGCAATCGCGGCTATTATCGCGGGGTTCCGGAAGGAATGCCCTGCCGCAGACTGCAATCGGCAGCAGGGCCGCTGGCGATCTGATCGGACCCGCCCTGAGCCGCTTTTGGCTGCCCCGTAGCGTGATCGCGCCAGCGTCTTCAACAGACCCGGATGGTTGCTGGAACTTTCAGGTTCGCTAACAAGGCAGGGACGACGAAGATGCAGAATGCTACCACAAAACCCGCCACGGCTGGAATAGACACTTCGAAAGCTAAGCTCGACATTGCAGTTGCCGGCAACGGTCAATGCTGGCAGGTGCAGAACGCACTCAATGGCTGGCAACAGCTCGCAGCTCATCTCACAAAAGCCGACATCACGCGCGTTGGCATCGAAGCAACAGGCGGATACGAACACGGCGTTGTTGCACATCTCAGGCAACACGGCTTTACCGTGCTCGTGCTCCAACCCGTTCAGGTCAAAGCCTATGCCCGCATGCATTTGCGGCGCGCCAAGAACGACAAAATCGACGCTGGAACAATTGCTGCCTGTACAGCAGCGCTGAATCAAGACCAACGCCAAAGCGACGAACGGCTCAATGATCTCGCGCAAAATCTCACTTTCGTCGAGCAGATCGAGGAAGACATTGCCCGCATCAAAGTCCGCCTTGAACACATCGATCAACCGAGATTGAGGCGCGTGGCAGAGGCCGATATAGCCCGCTTGAAAAAACGCCGCGCCGCAGAACTTGAGCGCATCGCAGCTTCCCTGCGCACCCACGACGATTTTGCGCGCCGCCTCAATCTCGTCTTGAGCGTGCCAGGCATCGGCGAGCGAACTGCGATCTCGCTGATCGTTCGCATGCCTGAACTTGGCCGCGTGTCACGGGAAGAAGCGGCGGCACTCGCAGGGTTTGCACCCTTCGATGATGACAGCGGAAAACACAAAGGTCATCGCCACATTGCAGGCGGAAGAAGCCGTGTCAGGAGGTCGTTGTATGCGCCGCATTGCCCGCCGCATTCCGCTGGAACCCGGCGTTGACCGCTCTCTACAAACGCCTGACTGCAAAGGGCAAAGCACACAACACGGCACTCACCGCCTGCGCCAGAAAGTTGCTCATTTACGCCAATACTGTCCTGGCCAGAAACGAACCCTGGATCAAAAATTCAGCGTCGTATCTTTAATGGTTGCTACAATCCTTCGTTTTGAATGATCCGTGCTACGCGGGCTGAGTTCATTGCTGCTTTATTTCACCGGCAGCCTTCCAAGCGCGAGCCAATTTCAGTGCTTGATCCGTAATGGCGCGCCAGTCCTTCATGTAATCTGCCAAGAACTGGATATTGAACAAAAGCTCATCTGGCCTCGAATAGAAAAATCCTTGGCAGTCGAATAAGCCATGCGGAAATTTTATCCTTCGGTAGCACGTGATCCGCACTTGCTGATCGCCATCATCAAACGTGGCGTATTCGAAATTCTCCGGAGCAGCCAAGTGCTTGAATTTCGCCAAGCCGAATTCATCTTCTTGTCTGGGCCAGCCATCAGAAAATTGTGCGCGCATTTGCTTCAGTGTTTCATAAGGCGTCAAGTTTCCGTCGCCGGGTCGAAGCGGTCTCAGCGACCGCACCATGACAACATGCTGATCGTCGCGCAGTGGTGGCCAGCCCTCTTCGGGTTTGCGCCACTCGGTGATTGTCAAAGCCTCCATGTCGCGCAGGGAAGGACGCCCGTCAGGCATCCAGAACGGAAATGCAGTAAGCGGTGCTATGTTCTCACGTTCTGTAGTTGCCTTTAGAAGGTGCGGTCCAAAATATGCTGCAGGGATTCGGAACCGCATCGCATCGACCGTCAAAGTCACGTAAGATGCCGGATCCGCGTAACATTCGCTTGGCAAATAGAGCGACGGACTGTCGTGATTTGTACACCGGCCATTGCCGTACTGCGAATGACTATCCATGGCACGCCCAACACCACTTTGCTGCGACAACCGATTGGCAACGCGTGTTGAGGCGAGTAGAGCAAGTGCAATCGCGGCTATTGCAGACCACAAAACTGCCCATCGCCAAACCATTTTTTCTTTCGCCTTTTTCCATGTCCTTTGTACCGATCCGGACACGCCATAAACTGTATCGCAGGTTACACGGGAGGTAATCGAGCCAATTTTGAAGTCGGCTACACTTGCTTCGACGGGCCGTAACCCGCCGGCAACAAGTAAGATGTTGCATCATTCTTTGCCGAGGCTCGGCGGATTACGGATTGGCGCAACGCCGGAAACACAATCAAAAAGCCATCACACCGCCAATCCTAATCCGCCCTTGTTATAGCAATCGCGGCTATTATCGCGGGGTTCCGGAAGGAATGCCCTGCCGCAGACTGCAATCGGCAGCAGGGCCGCTGGCGATCTGATCGGACCCGCCCTGAGCCGCTTTTGGCTGCCCCGTAGCGTGATCGCGCCAGCGTCTTCATCAGACCCGGATGGTTGCTGGAACTTTCAGGTTCGCTAACAAGGCAGGGACGACGAAGATGCAGAATGCTACCACAAAACCCGCCACGGCTGGAATAGACACTTCGAAAGCTAAGCTCGACATTGCAGTTGCCGGCAACGGTCAATGCTGGCAGGTGCAGAACGCACTCAATGGCTGGCAACAGCTCGCAGCTCATCTCACAAAAGCCGACATCACGCGCGTTGGCATCGAAGCAACAGGCGGATACGAACACGGCGTTGTTGCACATCTCAGGCAACACGGCTTTACCGTGCTCGTGCTCCAACCCGTTCAGGTCAAAGCCTATGCCCGCATGCATTTGCGGCGCGCCAAGAACGACAAAATCGACGCTGGAACAATTGCTGCCTGTACAGCAGCGCTGAATCAAGACCAACGCCAAAGCGACGAACGGCTCAATGATCTCGCGCAAAATCTCACTTTCGTCGAGCAGATCGAGGAAGACATTGCCCGCATCAAAGTCCGCCTTGAACATATCGATCAACCGAGATTGAGGCGCGTGGCAGAGGCCGATATAGCCCGCTTGAAAAAACGCCGCGCCGCAGAACTTGAGCGCATCGCAGCTTCCCTGCGCACCCACGACGATTTTGCGCGCCGCCTCAATCTCGTCTTGAGCGTGCCAGGCATCGGCGAGCGAACTGCGATCTCGCTGATCGTTCGCATGCCTGAACTTGGCCGCGTGTCACGGGAAGAAGCGGCGGCACTCGCAGGGCTTGCACCCTTCGATGATGACAGCGGAAAACACAAAGGTCATCGCCACATTGCAGGCGGAAGAAGCCGTGTCAGGAGGTCGTTGTATGCCGCCGCATTGCCCGCCGCCTTCCGCTGGAACCCGGCGTTGACCGCTCTCTACAAACGCCTGACTGCAAAGGGCAAAGCACACAACGCGGCACTCACCGCCTGCGCCAGAAAGTTGCTCATTTACGCCAATACTGTCCTGGCCAGAAACGAACCCTGGATCAAAAATTCAGCGTCGTATCTTTAATGGTTGCTACATTTCTTCCCTTTGAATGATCCGTGCTACTCGAGCTGCCATCCGCAAGTTGATAGGCGATTGCGTAGAAGCTGGCGTCAAAACCGGGAGTGCCAGCTGCGGTACCGCTTTGCTGGATCACGGTGGCGCTTCCGATAGAAGTACCCTCAAGGCCGGTCACCCCCTGATCGTAGCCACGGTTATAAGCATCCATGGCAAGTATTGCCTGCAGCAGGATTGCGTCCATTATACTACTCCCGAATTGTAGTGAAATTGCCTGCCGCTAGCGAATTGGCGAGCTGGTGTTTGGCCTCAACTGTTTGGTAGCGATTGCCGTCGAATTGTTTGTCAAAGAAGTCTGAAAGCCATGCCAGTCGCTTTTTAATACCAACAGTCACCGGATCTTTTGTAATCTCGATGATCACGCGCTTCAGGCGCACGCCTTCGCCGAAGCTCGCCGCGAGATTGAGTGGGTCGACAGTCTCGATGGATTTGGGATCTGTTTCGTCTTTGAACAGAACGAGTTTCGGCAAGATCCAAGCCATCGTTCGTTGTGTCCCAGGTACGATCCAAGGTTGATCATACGTCAACTCGCGGCGGCCTGAGACCGCTGCGAAATTATAAACGGAACTTGCTCCGGGCAAGTCTGTTTCCGCGTGAAGCCCGAAGATGTCTTTCAGCATCTCCACATGACCGTCGCCGCCTGGACGAGAAGGCGAGGACAACAAAGCGTACAACGTACCGCGTGGGCCAAGGTCAACGGTCACAGCCTCGCCCCTTGTAGTGCCCCTAAAGCTGCGTCCGACGATCCCGATCTGCCTCACATAAGTTGCTGCGATAACGCTCGACCCGGTTTTCAATCCTTCTGGCGTTTCCACTTCATAAGTCATACGGAAATTCACGGTGCGCGCCGGAATCAGGATTTGACAACCTGCATACGAGAGGATGACAAGGATCAGCAGACCTATTCCTACCTTCTTCATCCCGCCTCGCTTCGCTTGCACGCACAAAAAAAGCGGTAGGGGCTCCCGCCCGCTCACCGCTCTTCTAGCTTGCGCTTCGGATGCACACCTGCATCCGCGCTTTTTAGCTGGCGCTTCGGATGCCTACCCGCATCCGCGCTATCTCCGACCATACCCAAATACTAGCACACAAGCGTTGCGCTGTCGAATAGTCTTTATACTTAACAATAAAACGAGCGTTTGTTTTGCTTGAGTGGGAAGCGCAAATTGTCATCCCGGCCGGAAAAATAGCGCGAGCGCTATTTTGGAGAGCCGGGACCCATCGAGCAAAATATTCGACCGTCGAAATCCGGCACATTTGGTCCCGGGTCTCGCAAGAGGGCTCGCCTGGGATGACAACTTTGGAGCCGCGCGCTTACCGCGGCGTCAGTGACATCGAAGGCGGCGCGCCGGAATCGGATGGCTGGTATGCGGGCGGCGTCGAGATTTCGCGGCCCGCCATATCCGGCGCAAGGCCAGGGGCCGGCAACGCGCGCTCCGGCTGTGCGCGTTCCATGACCTTGGCCATCGGCAGCACAGCTTCGCCGTTGGCGCAGGTGCGCACCGGTTCGGCGGCGAGATCGTCAAGCCCGCTCTTGCCGGCAACATTGTCTTTGCGGCGGCTGCCACCGTAGCGGTCATGCCAGTCGGCAACGCGGCCCGTCGCCTGCTGGCGCACACCTTCTCCGGCATTGCAGAAAATGTTCTGGTAGATGTCTTCGATCCACACGCGCTCATGCAGCGGCGCGTGGGCAACCGCGACGTCGATCAAGTTCAAAGCCGCAGCTTGATCTTTCGGCACAAACTTTCCGCGCCACATCAAATCGGCGAGGAACGCTTGCGCACCCGCATGGCCCGAACGCGACAGCCGCCCCAGCCAGTGGCGGCCATTCTCGATCTTGCTCGACGGATCGTCCGGACCGCCAAGCGTGATGTCTGGGCCTTCGCCACGCAGCAGAACTTTCGCCAATTCGAACTGCGCGTCTTCGTTGTTGAAGGTCAGCGCGGCCCGCTGCAAGGCGCGATCCGCTTCACGCACGTTTGAGCGCACGCTGGAGTCTGGAATGCCATCGCGCAAATAGCTGGAGATGGCCGTCAGCGACTTGGCGGCAATCGGCGCCAGCGTGTCGTCATCAGGGTCGATGTCCTGCAACTCATCGGCCAGGGCTTTGAAAATTGCATAGGCCTTGCCGTGGTCGGTGTACGAGCCGTCGTTGTCGGCGTAGATGCGCGCCAAATAAAACCGGCCAACCGCAGGATTGGTTTCAGCCACGGCTTCAAGGGCCGGAACCGCAATCTCATAATATCCGCCGTTGAACGCGGCGATGCCTTGACGCATGGCGTCGTCGGCGGACTTGAACGTCAAGCCAGACGCCGCCAGCGCCGCAGCGGACGCCGCCAACGAGAATACCAATCCTGCAGTGACCTGCTTAAATATCCGCATAGACGTGAGCTTCCGCCTTTCCGCCTGCATGGGTGACTGCGCCGTAGCGTGCCGGTCCCACTTGGTCTGCAAATTTCCTGAGCGCACCCGACTGGTACATATTGGCCGGCGCTTTCCAGAGCTTGCGGCGGCGTTCCAGTTCCGTTGCGTCCACTTCGAGATCGATCACGCCGTTGTCGGCGTCGATGGTGATCATGTCGCCATCTTCGACGAGCGCGATTGGTCCGCAGACCGCGGCTTCGGGACCAACATGACCAATGCAGAATCCGCGCGTGCCGCCAGAAAAGCGGCCGTCGGTGATCAGCGCCACCTTGTCGCCAACGCCCTGGCCGTAAAGTGCTGCGGTCGTCGACAGCATCTCACGCATGCCCGGACCGCCCTTCGGCCCTTCGTAGCGGATGATGATGATGTCGCCGTCTTTGTATTGGCGGGCATCAACGGCAGCGAAGGCATCTTCTTCACAGTTGAAGCAGCGCGCCGGTCCGCGGAACTTGAGGGTCTTCATGCCCGCGACTTTGACAATCGCGCCTTCCGGCGCAAGCGTGCCCTTGAGGCCGACAACGCCACCCGTTGGCGTGATCGGGTTAGAGACCGGATAGACGACCTTCTGGTTGGTGTTGAACACCACGCCTTCGAGATTCTGCGCAATCGTCTTGCCGGTAACGGTCAAGCAATCGCCATTGAGAACGCCGCCATCGAGCATCGCCTTCATGATCTGCGGTACGCCGCCGATATCGTAGACGTCCTTGGCGACATATTTGCCGCCCGGCTTGAGGTCGGCGATGTACGGCGTCTTCTTGAAGATTTCTGCAACGTCGAACAAATCAAAATCGATGCCGATTTCGTTGGCCATGGCCGGCAAGTGCAGCGCGGCGTTGGTCGAGCCGCCGGTGGCCGCCACGATCTTGGCCGCGTTCTCGAATGCGGCGCGCGTGCAGATATCGCGCGGACGGATGCCGTCTGCCAGCAAGCGCATGACGGCGCGGCCGCTTTCGACCGCAAACAGATCGCGGCTTTCGTACGGTGCAGGCGCACCGGCTGAACCCGGCAGCGCAAGGCCAATCGCTTCTGAAACGCAGGCCATCGTGTTGGCTGTAAACTGGCCGCCGCACGATCCCGCCGACGGGCAAGCGCCGCATTCCAGTTCGTGCAATTCCGCGTCTGACATCTTGCCGGCCGAGTGCATGCCGACGCCTTCGAACACGTCGACGACCGTCACGTCATGGCCCTTGAAGCGGCCCGGCAGAATCGATCCGCCATAGAGGAACACGCTCGGCACGTTCAATCGCAGCATCGACATCATGATGCCGGGCAAGCTCTTGTCGCATCCCGCGATGCCGACGAGCGCGTCGTAGCAGTGGCCGCGCATTGTCAATTCAATCGAGTCGGCAATCACTTCGCGGCTGACCAGCGACGACTTCATGCCCTGGTGGCCCATGGCGATGCCGTCTGTCACGGTGATGGTGCAGAATTCACGCGGTGTGCCGCCAGCTTCCTTCACGCCCGTCTTGGCGGACTGTGCCTGGCGCATCAGCGAAATGTTGCAGGGGGCAGCTTCATTCCAACACGACGCGACACCAACGAACGGCTGGTGGATCTCGTGTTCGGTGAGGCCCATCGCATAATAATACGAACGGTGCGGGGCGCGCGTTGGCCCTTCCGTCACGTGGCGGCTTGGTAGTTTTGATTTGTCGAACGTCTTGCCGTCCATAATATTCCTCGTCAGCTCCTGGACATCGCCGGGCGAAATACAATCCACTCAACCGGCGTCATACAGGTTGCTGATCCATCGCCCCGGCCAAAGGCGCCGCGTACTCTAAAAAGCTCTGTCGTCCAGCCTTCCGCACCCGCGCTCTGATTATTCAGGTGCGAGGACTTTGTGGCCCGAACGTGGCATTGCCGCCTCAAAGAGTTGCTTAACGGCCACAAAACCACAACAACGTGCTTAGCCTTGCTTTTTCAACGCGCTTTGGCGCCATGAAACCGGCACCTGACACGTTGTCGTCAGCTCACACGCGTATTGCGCGCTGAGTGCTGCCCGCTTGCCGGACGATGACCCAAGACTTCGGCGCTGAGTGGGCTCGACTTAGGCGTGACAGGGGCATGTTGACGGCATTTCGAACCAATTTGCGTCACAGATCGACGGATCGTTTACCAGGCAGGCTGGGGTGTGCTTGGCCGCGCAATTCTTCACTGCATGAAATGGCGGCATCCGGCATATGATGCGTACAAAATCATAATCGCTGCCAAAAACACTGAGAGGGACCGCATGCACAGTATTCTCCAAGCCGCCGGTCCGGGGACTGATCAGCCTGAACCCATCGACATCCGGTTTGATGGCAGCAGCGGGCGCATGATCGGCCTCGGCTTCATCAATGGCGTGCTGAAAATTCTGACCCTCGGCCTCTACTCGTTCTGGGCCAAGACCGAAGTGCGCCGCCGCATCTGGGCGGCCACCCGTCTCAATGGCGAGCCTGTCGCTTACACGGGAACCGGCAAGGAACTGTTGCTCGGATTTCTGATCGTGTTCGGCGTTGTCGTGATCCCGGTTATGCTGTCGGGCGTTGCCGTCAGCTTGTTGTTTGCCGGCAGCAAGGAGGCGCTTGGGTTGTATCAGGGCGTGCTCTACATCGCCTTCTTTCTACTCGTTGGCAACGCCATCTATCGCGCCCAGCGCTATCGCCTGAGCCGCACCGAGTGGCGTGGCATCCGCGGCGGCCTGGATGGCAGCCCGGGCCGCTATGGCTGGATGTATTTCTGGACGTTGGCTGCCCCCTTCACGGCGGCAGCGGTATTGGCTGGCATCGTGGCCTGGGCCACAGCACCCGCCGTCGGCGGCGCGATTATGCTGCTTGGAATGCTCGGCATGCTTTGGGTGCTGCCCTGGCGCGCCAACAAACTGCAGGCGGCGATCACCAACGACATGCGCTTTGGCGACCGGCCTTTGACCTACAGCGGCACCGCCGGCCCGCTCTATAAGCGCTACCTGTTCGCGTGGGGCGGCAACGCTTTGATCTTTGCCGCAGCGCTAGGGGCGACCGGCGCTTACCTGATGCAGGAAGACCGTTACATCAATTGGTTCGTTCTCAAAATCCCGCCCGCCCTTGTTGAACTGGCGCCGCTTGCTGCGATCTGGGTCTTAACACTGATCGCCAGCGCCGTTGTGACCTCGTGGTATCGCGCCATGCAAATGAACCACTTCGCCGGCCACACCCACTTCGAAGGCGCGACCTTCCGCGGCGAAGCGACCGGGCGCAGCCTGATGTGGCTGGTCTTGTCCAATTGGCTGCTGTCGATTGGTGGTCTGCTCGCCGCCTTGGCGATTGGCGGAACGCTCATTTTTGCATTCGGGACTGCACCAAGAGAAGTCATCGATGAAGTGGCAGCGCCAGACCGGGCCGCAGGCCTTCTCAACCTGCTGTTGATCATGCCGCCCATTATCATCATGACCACCCTTACCGCCACGTTTGCGCAATTCCGCTCGGCGCGCTATTTTCTGTCGCGCTTGAAACTTGATGGGCCGGTAGCCCTCGGCGCCATTCTGCAAGGGGCGCACAAGCGCCCAGCGCGCGGCGAAGGCTTGGCACAGGTGTTTGATATCGATGCCTTCTAATTCAACGGCCACCTACGGCCGGTTCAGCGACGGGCGTTCGGCGAGTGCCCGCGACGCGAGCGTCAATCTCGGCTTGTCGGGCGTCGAGATCCGGCTCACGTCACCTGATCAGCAAATGATCTGGCAATACGACACGCTGAAAGCTGCCGAGCCGGTCCGCACGCACGCGATTGATGTGCTGCTCACCTCGACAAGCCAGCCCGGCGCGTCGGTGTTCGTGCCCAGCCCCGATTTCGCGCGCAATCTTCGTCTGAGCGCCCCGCACCTGACCGCGCGCGCCGAACGCTGGCGCCATGCCCGCCCGTGGGTGTTTGGGTCGCTTGCGGCCATGGGCTTCGTCGCGCTGATCTATGCCGCCGGATGGAGCCCAATCCGCTCGATGGCCGGCGTGCTACCGCAAAGCTGGCGCGAGCGGCTGGGCGAAAGCGCGGTCGCCTCGATGACTGAAGGCCACAAGCTGTGCGCGTCGCCGGCCGGCGTTGCGGCGATGGAAAAACTCTCGCTGCGGCTGTCGAAGGCTGCAGGCGCCAGCACGCCCTACAAGGTTGCGATCTATGACTGGCCGCTGCTCAACGCTTTCGCGGTGCCGGGTGGCCAGGTCGTCATGACCAAGGGGCTTATCGAAAAAGCCGGCAGCCCGGATGAAGTGGCCGGCGTTCTGGCCCACGAGATCGGCCACGGCATCGAACTGCATCCCGAGACCGGTATCATTCGCGCCATCGGTCTTGCCGCCGCCGTCGAGCTGATGATGGGCGGATCGGGTGGCGCACTTGCGAACATGGGATTGCTGTTAGCGCAGCTTGGCTACACGCGCACTGCCGAGCACGAAGCCGACCTGCAGGCCATCACGCTTTTGAAAAACGCCGCCATATCCAACAAGGGGCTCGGTGATTTCTTCAAACGCGTCGAGACGATCGAAGACGAAGACAAGGTCACCAAAACCTTGAAGCCGTTCGATTTGTTGCGCACGCACCCACCGACCGCCGAGCGTGAAAAGCTGGTGCGCAACCAGAAAGACTATCCGTCAACGCCAGCGCTGGATGAAGCGAGCTGGCAAGAGCTCAAACGCGTCTGCACAATTACCAAGGACCCGGCGAAAGACGCTGGTGTTGATGGCGCGCCTCTTTAGCGCCTTTCAACTGGCCTTGTGAACTGGCCCGGCCAACAGCCGCGGCTATTCAATTGCTGTTGCAACGGGCAAGTGTTTTCCCGGCAAAAGCGGGCATGAACACACGGCCGCCACAACTCGCCAGATCTTGGCCAGATTGTCATGCTTACTGGCAAATGCCGGAAGATGCCGGTCAGTGCCCGCGGGGGTGCTTGGGCCCCTCGGGGCACCTTGAGACGGAACGGCTCTAGGACGGAACGCACTATGAAACGACTTCTCTTGCAAGCCTTCATCGTCATGACTGCGGTTAGCGCTTACATCGGCGCGCCGTTCGTGACCGCGTGGTCGATCCGCGAAGCCGTTCGCGACGGCAATTCGGCCTATCTCGAACGGGCCATCGATTGGCCAAGCGTGCGCGAAACCTTGAAGCCAACGCTCAGCCGCATCGCCCTCAACCTGCCCGACCCCGAGGCCGCCACGCCGCAGCCAAAGCCCGGCCTCTGGCAGCGTGCCAAAGCCTATTGGGGCGCGGGCGCCGTCAACCGCGCCATCGACGGTTACATCACGCCCGAAGGCTTGCCGCAGCTGTTCGCGCTGCGCAAAACCTATCGCGACTACACCGGCGCTATCGACGACAGCAAGACGCTGCCGGTAACAGAGCGCATCAAGCGGGCTTGGTCGCGCGTCAAGCGCGCCGAGTTCACCAGCCTCACCACCTTCGAAGTCGATATGGCCGACAAGCAGGATGAAAACCGCATCTATCTCGGCCGCCTCGCCTTGACCAGCTCGGGTTGGATGCTCAAAGAACTGCGCGTCAAAATGCTGACGACGGCGGCGAACGGCACACAACAGCTGTTAAGCGATACGACAACCGGCCCGGCAGCCTTCGCCGACCCGATGGGACACGCTGCCCCTTCGCGCGGTTGGACCACCGGGTTCATCTCGCGCGCTGAAGCGTCTCAGCCCGCCTCGTCCACTGCGGCACCAAGCAAGCCGAGCCTATGGCAACGCGCCAAGGCCTTCGCCCGCGGCGAACCCTTACCGCAACAGACGACAGCAGCAATCGAGCCGCCCTTTGCCGAATCCGGCCGCGGCGACCGGTAGTGCGTGTTCATCCGTTCGGAATCGGATGCGGTATCCTTCTCCCTTGGGGAGAAGGTGCCACGAAGTGGCGGATGAGGGGCTAGTCTCAGCACCATTGTCGCGGGAAGCCCCTCACCTGTCCCTTCGGGACATCCTCTCCCTAGGGGAGAGGTAAGGCGAACCGAGTTCCGAATGACCGGAGCATGTTCTCGTCAACGCGCACTAGCGGGTCACCCCAACCGGCTGAGAGCGGCTGAGAAGCGTTTGATCTCAGCTTCGAGTTCTGCCTTGCGTGCCTTGGCCTCAGTAATCGCCTCTTCCTTGGCGCGCTCCATGAACGACGGGTTGGTCAGCTTGGCGTCCATTTTCGCGAGATCGCTTTTGGCGGCGGTGATGGCCTTTTCGAGACGGAATTTTTCAGCGCTCATATCGATGATGCCGGTCAACGGCAATGCGGCCGTCGTCTCGCCCGTGACGATCAAGGCCGCCGCCTTCGGCGCGGTTGCCTCGAACGTGATCGCATCCAAACGGGCGAGCCGCTTGATGGTGTCCTCGTTACGCAGCGCGCACTCGCGCATCGCGTTGTCGGCACCGACCAGAACGAGCGGTATTTTGGCGCCCGCGGGCACACTCATCTCAGTCCGCACCGAACGGATTTCAGACACTAGGCGCACGATCCAGTTGATTTCATCGACCGCCTTTTGATCGACCAGACCATCAAGCACGGGCCACTCGCTCAGGCACAGCATCGAGCGGCGCGCCACGCCGTGCGCGACCATATGGGCCCACAGCTCTTCGGTGATGAACGGCATGAACGGATGCAGGATCTTCAAAATCTGATCGAGCACCCAGGCCGTCACTGCGCGCGTCTCGGCTTTGGCGTCTTCTTCATCGCCCGCCAACAGCGGCTTGATCAGCTCGACGTACCAATCGCAGAATTGACCCCACACGAATTCATAAGCCGTGATCGCGGCTTCGTTGAACTTGTAGGCTTCGATTGACGCCGTCACCGCCTTCACGGCCGTTTCGGTTTCGCCGATGATCCACTTGTTGATCGTTTGCTCGACCTTGCGCGGATCAAAGTCCTGCTGGCGCACGCACTCGTTCATTTCGGCAAAGCGTGCCGCGTTCCAGATCTTGGTCGCGAAGTTGCGATAGCCTTCAACGCGGTCCATCGACAGCTTGACGTCGGAGCCTTGAGCGGCCATTGCCGCCATCGTGAAGCGCAGCGCGTCGGTGCCGTAGGCCTTGATGCCTTCGGGGTAATCCTTGCGGACTTCCTTTTCGATTTTGTTGGCCTGTTCTTTGTTCAAGCCCGCGATGCGTTTGGCGACCAGCGCGTCAACGCCGATGCCGTCGATCACGTCGAGCGGATCGATGACGTTGCCGCGCGATTTCGACATCTTGTGACCCTGGCCGTCGCGCACGAGACCGTGGATGTAGACATCCTTGAACGGCACATCATGCATGAAGTGCTCGCCCATCATCATCATGCGGGCGACCCAGAAGAAGATGATGTCGAAACCCGTGACGAGCGCCGCCGTCGGATAGTATTTTTTGAGTTCAGCCGTATCGTCCGGCCACCCAAGCGTCGAGAACGGCCACAAGGCGGACGAGAACCACGTGTCGAGCACGTCTTCGTCGCGCTGGAGATCGAGACCAACGGGCGACTTCAGCAAATCGTTCAAGTCCTCAACAGATTTGAACACCGCTCCCTTTTGGCCCGCAGTCCTTCGGAAAAACTCGATCGCTTGCTTCGTCGCAGCATCTTCATCTTCCGCAACGAAAAAACAACGATCCTCAGGGTTTCCAAAATACCACGCCGGGATCTGATGCCCCCACCACAGCTGGCGTGACACGCACCACGGCTGAATGTTTTCAAGCCAGCGATAGTAATCGTTTGCGAACCGCTCCGGCACGAAGCGCGTCTTGCCATCCTTGACCGCTTTGAGCGCAGGCTTCGCAAGCTCAACCGCATTCACGTACCACTGGTCCGTCAGCCACGGCTCAATCACCACGCCCGAGCGGTCGCCGTGCGGAACCGTGTGCGTGGTCGGCTCGATCTTTTCGAGAAGTCCCTGTGAGTGAAGCATGACCAGAACAGCTCTTCTCACGTAGAAGCGATCTCGCCCATCGAAGGACTCGATTGTGTCTGCGAGTTCTTTTTGGCTAGCAACCTTCAAGGATTCCAGTATTGGCTTTCGCCATTCTGCTCGCTCCGTGTCACCCTGAATTGCAAGTTGTCGCAAAACAATGTTTCCAGTCACAGATTGTACGAATCTTAAATCTGCAAGCAGATCGACGTTCGCCTCCGCATCGAGAATATTGATCGGCGGGCCCATCTCTTTGAGATGGCGCTTGCCGACTTCGAAGTCGTTGAAGTCATGCGCGGGCGTGATCTTGACCGCGCCCGTGCCCTTGGCCGGATCGGAATAGTCGTCCGCGACAATCGGAATCTCGCGCCCGACCAGCGGCAGGCGCACTTTCGCGCCCGCTTTCACCAGCGCCGCATAGCGCTCATCCTCGGGATGCACGGCAACGCCGGTATCGCCGAGCATCGTTTCAGGCCGCGTGGTCGCGACGACGATGTAATCCTTGTCGTAGCCTTTGACCTTCGCCGCCAGCGGATAGCGGAAATAGTACATATGCCCGCTCGGGTCTTTGGCCAGAACCTTGGCGAGCGCCGCTTCATCAAACGGCTTCTCAGCATCGCCCGACGCCCATGCGAATGAGCCGCGCTTTTCCATTGGCACGACTTCGAGGTCCGAAATTGCCGTCTGGAATTTCGGGTCCCAGTTCACGAGGCGCTTGTCTTTGTAGATCAGGCCTGCCCGATGCAGTTCGACGAACACCTTGACGACGGCTTTCGAAAGCCCCTCATCCATCGTGAAGCGCTCGCGGCTCCAATCGCACGACGCACCGAGCCGCTTCAGCTGATTGACAATCGTGCCGCCGCTTTCGGCTTTCCAGGTCCAAACTTTTTCGAGGAATTTTTCGCGCCCGATGTCGCGGCGGCCCGGCTCTCCGTTGGCGGCCATCTGCCGTTCAACCACCATCTGCGTGGCGATGCCTGCATGATCGGTGCCTGGCTGCCAGAGCACGTCGCGCCCGCGCATCCGCTCAAAGCGCACCAGCACGTCCTGCAACGTGTTGTTCAACGCGTGGCCCATATGCAGTGAGCCGGTCACGTTCGGCGGCGGGATGACAATCGCATACGGCGCGTTTTTGCCGCCACTGGCCGCACGGCCAGCTTTGAAGGCCTCGGCCTTTTCCCATTCGGAATGGATACGCGGCTCGATCTCGGCCGGCTGGAAAGTCTTTTCAAGCATGGAGGTAATGCATGGGGATGGGGGTTCGCTCATAACCGGTGTGATGCACCGGTCGTAAGGCTCCCCTTCCCCAGCTGTCAACCGGCGTGCGGCGGCGGGCATCGATCGCCGCACACGCTGGCTTGAACGCGCCCCTTACTTGCGGCGGTCGGGCGGCGAACCGGCTGGCGGGAAATCGTCGCCAGCTTCGCTGCGCAGAGCCTTTTCGACGATTTTCGGCATGTTGTCCGTCAACCACTGCTTGAGGATGGGGCGCAACAGCTGGGCTGCCGCATCTTCAAGACCGCCGGGTGTGGCATCGGCTGCGGGCGGCTGAGGTTGTGGGCGCAACGGCGGCGGCTGCGGGGCGACGGCTTGCACTTGCTGCACGGGCTGAGGCGGGGCCGGCGGCGGCGCGACCGGTTTGGGCGTATTCGCCTGCCGGGTCATCTCGCCCATGCGGTTGAGGCGCGCATCGAAGAATGACGGCATCTCGCGTTTGACCGGTGCGTTCTCAGCGGCGATTTTTTCGACCGGATCGATGGGCGGTTCGGGCTGTGCGGCTTGACTTCTCACCGGCTGAGCAGGTGGTTCGATCATGCGTCCGCCCGCTGGCTCAAAACGGATGACCGTGCGCGACCGGTCGGGCTCGGCCGCATGCGATGGTTTCAACGCGTCACTGAGGCGGCCAAACAGATTGTTCGGCTTGTCTGAATGATTGTGAAAATGACCGGGCTTGAAGATTGCCGGGAGTTCGAATTCAGCATGCTCTTCCACCTGGGCAGCCTGACGCCCATGCATGGCATTCATGGGGCTTGATGGCCCCTGCCGCACACTGCCGTTATCATCAGCGATGGATGTGCGGATCGATGACAGCAGATCCTCGACCGTGTGGTGGTTCGCCCCATTTGTCGTTGTCATGACGCTTCCTCTTTCTGCGTACGAAATGAAAATTCGCAGAACCGCGCCGGCACCCCGTTATTTGCCCTGTCCGGTTCGTCGTAGCGGGCACCCCGAAAAATTCGCGCATCCCAACGCATCTCGGACCACCGATGACCGCACGACCTCTCGTCCAACCCCGCAGCTGAAAAAGAATTTTTCGCGCACGGTGTTGTAATGCAGCCAATCCGCGGCAGACTTGTGGCGAACGCGGCGAAATAGCGCAAAAATGTAATAAAAATGCAAAAGCGGCGAGATGATCCCGCCGCTTTTTGAAGTTCAAATTGAGTAGAAGTCTTGTCGTCAGCGTGACGATTACTCGGCAGCGGACTTGTGCTCTGATTGAAGCTGATCAGTTAACTCGCGGCGCAACGCCCGTTCAACGATGCGCGGCATGTTTTCAGCAAGCCATGTCTTGAGCATCGGCCGCAGCAAATCGGCGACGGCATCTTCCATTGTGCGCTGGCCGAGGTCAGCGGGGGGAAGGCGCGAGTTTCTGTGGTGATCGTGGACGACCATCGAGTTCACCGGCGGCGCAAACTCAGGCGACGGCGAACTTTCGAAACTTTCAGGTGCCGGGGCGGCTGGCGCTTCAAGCGTCTCTTCCAAAACCACTTCAGATTCTTCAATCAGAGGTGCTTCGACGGCCGTATCGACTGCTGCAACATCGACCGGCGAAACGGGTGCCGGCTCCGGCGTTGAAGGCACTGACACCGGTGGCGCCAACGTTGCGGCAACCGACGGCATTTCAAACCGGGTCGCGGCAGACGGCACCGGCATTTCAAAAGCAACCACTGGGGCAGCCATTGGCGCCATTTCCAAGGCGGCGGCGGGCCGTGCTTCGTGCTCCAGCGACAAGGCGCTCAGATCAAACACAGGTGCAGGTGGCACCGCGGCCAGCGTCTGCGGCTCAGCCTCTTTGACGTCCCCGGCATTCTGGCCGGTGCGCTTTGCCTCTTCGGTCTTCTTCACAAACGGAGAGGGCCCGAGATCGAAATCGAAAGGATCGCGCGCAACGCTCACCTCGGCCTTTTCAGCAACGTATCCGTCACGCGACACCTTGAACCCCGGGCGGGACTCCGCCGGACGCGCCTCAGCGGGAACCGGAGGGTTTGGCAAAAACGGCATCGCAATTGATTGATCGGCAATGTCAGCTTGTGGCGCAACAGCTTCCGCATAGGCCGGTGCCGATTGTACAGCCGCGGCAGGCACTGCCGGAGACAGCGCTTTCGGCGGAACCATGTCGCCCAACAATTCGGACAACTGAGCATCAACGCTCAGCGCGGCGGCGGGAGTAGCTTCAGGCGGCTGCGTCAGCGCTGCCGGTGCGCGTTCAGCGGTAACGGCCACAACTGCCGGCGCGGGAGCGGACATCGCCGCGAATGACGGTGCCGCGAACGACGGCTCGATCCGCGCATTGACGGGAGCGGGGGCCGCGGCCTTCGGCATAAACGGTGCGGGCGAGAACGCCGAAAGGTCGGGTTTGGCGGGCGAAGCGCGCAAGTACGGTTCAGGTGTCACAGGCGACGGTGACGCTGCAGACGGAGATGCCGCCGGTGCAAGCGTTGTGGCCGGTGCCGCAACGGGTTGCGTTTCGAAAATCGGATCGCGCACAGGAGCTTTGGAGAATGGCGAATGGGACTGCACTGGAGCAGCAGCCCGCATGACTGGAGCATTTGTTGGGGCTGGCCGCGAGCCGGGCGGATCTTCGGCAATGATCTTGCGGATCGAGGCCAGGATGTCTTCCATGCTCGGTTCGTTGCTGGCATCAAGTCTCGTCATACCGCACCTTCTCGAAGTCCCGCCGCGCCCAATGCTCAAGCCCGGCTCACCGGCGAACACTGCCCTTTGCAAAACCGGGCTGATCGTTCACCGCGCCGCATGCCTTGCCCCGCACCCATCTTTCGACTCCGCCAGGGCCACCACCGTGGCAGGTTGCACAATAGCGGGCAACGCCACCCTTGCAGTTATCCCCGAAGGACGGCACTCTCAAGGCAAAAAACCGTGTCTGAGCGCAAACTTTTGTTTCAATTCGGGACGGCGGTGTCTGGCCCAACTAAAAACCCACGCGGACCGCCGCTAAAAGGCCAACGATTTCCCCAACCCGCTGCGCGGCGTGGGAAGATATAAAATCGGCGACACTGAGCGGTTCGCGGTCAAACGAGACGACGACCAGCAGCAGACCAGCCAACGCAGCCGCACCGGCTATTTAACCGGTGCAGGTTCGGTGCGCGTATTCCAAGTATCGATGTGTTCGCTACGCCCATCATCGTGGGTGATATCGATTCCCCACCATTTGCGGCGCACTTCATCGTAATGCACTTCAGGATTATAAACGGTCGATGCCGCGCCGACTTCTTGCACGCTCAGGCGGCCGATAGCCGAGATCACCGAATAGGTGGCCACCAGCACGTTGCGCTTGGTTGTCTCCAGCTGAACCTGCGACTGCAGCAGCTCCTGCTGCGCGTTCAACACTTCAATCAGCGTGCGCTGGCCGACTTTTTCTTCTTCACGCACACCATTCAGCGCCGTGCGATTGGCTTCGATCTGCGCCTTGTCGGACTCACGTTGCGCCTTGAAGCCGACGAGCTGCGACCAAGCCTGAACCACTTGCGATTGAACAGCGGCGCGGGCCTGCTCGATTTCCTGAATGCGGGCCAGATGCGTATGTTTCTGCTGGCGCACGCGAGCATGAACTTCGCCGCCGTTGGCGTAGATCGGCACATTCAGACGGCCAACAATGGAGGCCGACTCGGAACGTTCTGTGCTGCCGCCGGAATCGAAGCGGTCCTGATAACTCGCCTCAAGCTGCGCTTCCGGCAGCAGCTCGCCGCGAATCTGATCGACCTGGTAACGCGCGCCCTGTTCTGCGTACAGCGCGCCGACGATCTGCGGATTTTCCTTGGTGCCGATGCCAATCGCTTCATCCACCGAACGCGGCAGAAGTTTTGAATTAGGATTCGGCTCGGCCAGGTTCTGCGGCGGATTGCCGACCACTTGCTCGTAAACCGCACGGCTCGATTTCAAGTTGGCTTTGGCCAGATCAAGCTCCGACTGGCCAAGCGCGCGGCGGGCTTCGGCCTGCGAAACGTCTGTCTTTGTCACTTCGCCGACCGCGAAACGGTCCTTGGTGGCTTTGAGTTCTGTGCCGAGAAAGTTGAGGTTGTTCTCGCGCAGCTTCACAATCGCCTGGTCGCGCACAACGTTACCGTAGGCTGTCACCGCATCGAGCAAAACGCCCTGCTCGACGTTGCGGAGCTGCTCGCGGCCCGCGCGCACGCCGGCTTCAGCGGCGTTGACGGCGTTGGTTGTCTGAAAGCCGCGGAACACAGGCTGCACAAGTTGCACAGCGTACCCGCGCGGTGAAAAGGAATTCGATTGCGAACGGCCGGTGTCAGGCACAACCTTGGTCGATTGGCGGCCTACGTCGGCCGTCGCCCGCAAGTCCGGCCGATAGCCGGAATTTGCCCGTGCCACGTCTTCATCCGTCGCCCGCAGCAGCGCGCGCTGCGCGTCGAGTTGCGGATTATAGCGATAGGCTTGCGCCAACGTATCGATCAGGTTTTCAGCACGCACCTGCGGAGCGTTCAGCATGGCACCGCCGCTCAAAACGGCAGCGCCGATCAGCCAGCGGCAGGTCAGCCGCGAAAACTGACGTTGAAGACCTGAACCCTGCATTCACCATCACCCGCATGTTGCGCTCGTCTCAGCTGATATCCGGTGCTGAGCGACTCTCAAACTCTTTTTTAACTAAAAGAGAGGGGTAGCCTGATTCGCGCGCTGCTCATCCGGACCGAGCCACGCCGATCCACAGATCATAGAGGAGATGTGTCGAGGCGGGCACGCCTTGGCGGCGGTAACGCACGCTTTCTATCCGCCTGCGTTGCGAATATCCCACAGATCGGATTGAGGAAAAGCCGGTTATTCGACGATTTCGCCTGAACCATCGTCCGGGTCGGTCGCTTGGTAGGCTTCACGATAGCCGTCAGCATGGGTGATGGCGATGCCAAACCAGTTGCTGCGCGCCTCTTCGAAATGCGCTTGCGGGTTATAGATATCGGTGCCCAATTCCAGTGTTTCCGCGTTCAACGCACCGACCTGGGCCAGCATTTGATAACTGGATACCACCACTTCCCGGCGCGTCGAGATCAGGTCGATTTGCGCGTTGAGGTATTCCTGTTCGGCGTTCAGCACATCGAGCAGCGTGCGTTGGCCGACCTTTTCTTCTTCGCGCACGCCTTCCAGCGCCATCCGGTTCGCCTCAACTTGAACCTTATCGGACTTGAGCTGAGCCCGTGCCGCCATCAATTGCGACCACGCCGATGTGACGTTGGCTTGGGTTTCCGTCCGCGCCTGCTCGATTTCCTGGATGCGGGACACGTGGGTGTGCTTGGCTTGGCGCACGCGGGCGCGGATTTCACCGCCGTCATAAAGCGGAATATTGACCCGGCCTGAAATGCTTGCGGATTCCTGCTGGTCGAACGCCGCATTCGGATCTTCGCGATGGGCGAAGCTGGCTTCGACGTTGACCTCGGGCAGCAACTCACCACGTACCTTATCGACGGCGAAGCGCGCCGCTTCCTCGCGGTACTGAGCCGAGTTGACGTTCGGGTTCTGCTGTTCAGCCAATTGCCAGGCTTCTTCAATCGATTTCGGCAGCTGCTTCAAGCGCAGCGACGGCATGCCCAATCCTGTTGGTGCATGCCCCACGACACGCTCATAGTTGGCGCGCGACGTTTTGAGATTGGCACGCGCCAGATCTGACGCCGACACCGCGCGCGCGCGGCGGGCCTGAGCCTGGGCAACGTCGGTCTTGGTGACTTCCTTGACGGCGCGGCGGGTCTCGGCCGCTTCGAGGTCGCGACTGAGAACAGCGACGTTGTTTTCGCGAATCCGCAGTATTTCCATGTCGCGCACCACGTCCATGTAGGCCGTCACGGCCTCCAGCAGCACGGTGGTTTCAACAAGGCGCAGATTTTCGCGGCCGGCTTTGACCGCGGCGTTGGCTTCGGCCACATCGCTGACCGAGCGAAAGCCGTTGAAAACCGATTGGCGCATGGACAGGGTATAGCCCCAGGGATTGCTTTCGCCCGCTGTCGCCGATGCCGGCTTTGACTCCGTCCGCTGGCGTCCGATATCGGCCGATCCGTTGACGGTCGGGCGGAAGCCGGATTCGGCCCGGCTCACATCTTCATCGGTCGCCCTCAATCTGGCGCGTTCGGAATCGAGTTTGGGATTGGTCTGATAGGCGGCGCTGAGCGCATCGCGAATGCTTTCAGCCGATGCGGGCGCGGCGCTGAAACAGGCCAAAGCGGCGGCAAGCGCGGTCATACTGACCCCACTCCGCCAGACCGGTCCAGTCCAGCCGTTCGCTCCTCGACGCCCAAACATCAACATCCACAGCTCCAAGCACGTTGGGAATATTCGCGTTCCCCAAGGCGTGATTGGCTGCTGATTCGCTAAATGAAAGGTAAAGCTTGCTCGGGCCTGTTAACGCGCCGGTCAAAGACTTGGGCCGGCGAAGACTTGGGCCGGCGAAGACTTGGGCCCGCAAAGACGTGGGCCCGCGCAAAGACTTGGGTCCGCAAAGACGCGCCTGCGCGTCCGCGCGCTGCCACGCAAAGCCACGACCGCCCGGCCAGCGCCCAACGTCGCTACAGCTTTAAAACGCGAACGCCTTGGCGCGGGCAAAACCCGGCAGGCACGTTGCTGCCGCTTCAAAGGCCACGCGGCGCGACACAGCGACTTGATCTTGCGTGCCAGTGTTCTGCAACACAACGGCACGGCCGACACCGCCAGAGGTCCCGCCAGAATACTCAATCGCCGCCAGCCGTCCCTTAGGTGCCAGCTGCGTTATCAGCGCGTCCGGCACGCGTTCAACCGCACCTTCGATGACAATAACGTCATACGGCGCATCCGCTGCCCATCCCGCTTCAAGCGGACCTGTGACGCAACTGACGTTGTTAACGGTCCGTTCGGCGAGAGCGGCTTTGGCGGCAGCGGTCCCTGCCGCATCACACTCAAGCGCCACGACCTGACCTGCCATGCCAGCAATCACAGCCGCCGAATACCCAGAAAGCGCGCCGATGATCAGAACCTTATCGCCCGCATCGACACTGGCTGCTTGCAGCAGCCGGGCAAAAGTCCGGGGTGCCATCAGGCTGCGTCCTGGTGCCACGGTCAGCGGGTCATCCATGTAGGCGAGCGTGGCAAGCGCTGCCGGCACGAAGCGTTCGCGCGGCACGGCCTGCATGGCGGTCGTAATGCGGCGATCCGTGACGTCGCTCGGGCGAACTTGGCTTTCGACCATGTTTTTGCGCTGAAGAGCGCTCATCGCCAAGCGTTCTGCTGCCTGTTCCGCCACCAATTCCGCCATGTCGTCCGTCTCCCATGCCGCCGCCGGAAGCGCTGCGACGATCCCCTCTGGGGGACCTGCAACGCAGGTATATGCGGTTACTGCCTATACGCGACCCGACGCGGCGATGCGACGGGAAAGCCGTCGCAGGGAAAGATTTGATTGACCGTGAACGGCTTGTAAAAACTTACCGCTGTATGGTAGACGCCGGTTCCGGTTTGGTGGCGTGCGTTACGCGTCAGCTGGACGTGCTGCCCCCAAGGCAGTGCAATGCGTTGAGGCCACGTGGCGGAGTGGTGACGCAGAGGACTGCAAATCCTCGTACCCCGGTTCAATTCCGGGCGTGGCCTCCAATTCTCCGTGCGGCTCTGCGTGCGTCAAAGCCGACCGGGATGACGTTAAAAAGATCCTCGCCACGGGCGGTGAGTTCTGTTAATCGGAACGCCCTGCCTCAATTAGAGGTCCGGTATTCCGCGGTAGCTCAGTGGTAGAGCGTTCGACTGTTAATCGAATGGTCGTAGGTTCGAATCCTACCCGCGGAGCCAGTAGTCTTTCTCAAATCGCCAGCGACGTCGTGTGCTTATCTTTGTTGGCCCATGTTCGTGTGCCCGTCTTCGTGGACCCGTCGTGGACGGGTTGACGCGGCCTGCTGACACGATCTTCATTTGCATTGAGCTTGATCCTGCGTCACGCGGATTTGCGGGCGGCGTGCCCGCCATTGGTGTTGGCAGGCGCCGCATATTGCGGGACTGATGTGTCCGGACTTCCTGAGACGAGTCATTGCGGTTTAAATGCACTCAACCGAACCGCGAGGGAGCCGTCGTGGACAATCACGATCACAGCCATGACCACCACGGCCATGACGGCCACCACCCCAGCGATGCGCACCCTCATGCTCATGCGCCGCAAGATTTCGGCCGCGCGTTTCTCATCGGCATTGCGCTCAACACCGGCTTTGTCGTGATCGAAGCCGTCTACGGCATCCTCGCCAACTCAATGGCACTGCTGGCGGATGCCGGGCACAATCTCAGCGATGTGTTTGGTCTGCTTGTGGCTTGGGGTGCTGCAACGCTCGGCAAACGCGCGCCAACGCCCCGCTATACCTACGGCCTTCGCTCGTCATCGATCCTTGCTGCACTCGCCAATGCGATTTTGCTTTTGATCGCGGTCGGCGCCATCACCTGGGAAGCGATTGGCCGTTTCTCGGCACCAGAGGCGGTCGCCAGCCAGACGGTGATGATGGTTGCAGCCATTGGCATCGCCATCAACGCCGCGACGGCATGGCTGTTCATGTCCGGCCGGGACGACGATTTGAATATCAAAGGCGCCTACCTGCATATGGCTGCGGATGCCGCCGTTTCTCTCGGCGTCGTTGTGGCGGCAGCCATCATACTCGCGACGGGGTGGCTATGGATCGATCCGTTGGTCAGCCTGGCGATTGCGGCAGTGATTGTCTGGGGAACCTGGGGTCTGCTGCGCGACGCCGCCACGCTCGCGGTTCACGGCGTGCCATCCGGCATCAGCACGTCTGATGTGCGCCAGGCGCTGGTCACACTCCCCGGCGTGTCATCTATTCATGATCTGCACATCTGGGCCATCAGCACCACTGAAACGGCGCTGACCTGCCACCTCGTGATGCCCGAGGGCTGCCCATCCGACGGTTTTCTGGCCAGCTGTGCGCGGCTGTTGGCCGACCGCTTCAAGATCAACCATGTCACACTCCAGATCGAGCGGGGCGGCGGCGTTGCATGCGCCCTGCTACCCGATACCGTCGTGTAAAAACGTTGCGTCATGCACGCCCAAGGAAATTTGGGCCCACCCAGGAAGACGCTGGGCAACCCAGTTTAGCCGTATTCCTGTCCAGTATATTACGCTCAAGAAACCATGCGCCTTTGCAAGCCTTGACGATCCACGCAAATGGCAGTCTATGGACATGATGCTCAAAACGCTGCGCCTCGCGGTCATTCGGGCCCTTGTTGCTGTTATCGCCTGCGGTAACGGGCTGAGCTTTGCCGCGTCTGCCATGCAGCACATAACAGTGCAGGACACCGCCACCAACGTCGCGCGCATCGCGGCGTCCGTCAGTCCCGCCGCCCACGATCATAGCCAGCACCACCATGGCCAGCCTTCCAGTCACGATCATCATGCGATGGCTGCGCATTCCAGCGCCCCGGATCCATCGGCCATCTCGGATCATTCCGCGATGACAGAGCCTGAGCCCTGCAACGGCGCAAACTGCTTGACGGACGATCAACCAAGCGAACCATGCTGCCATACGCAAGGCCATTGCTGCTTGTCGTTTGTTACGCTGCCGCCTGCCGCCAATGACCTGGAACGCGTGCAGCGCGACAGTGCCATGCTGTTCGATGCCGGACAGTCCGTGCCGCTCGGCGCAATTATCTATCCGCTTCTGCGCCCGCCGCGCGCCGCCGTCTGATCCACGGAATCCGGCCACATCTGAGATTCCGCGGCAGTCCCCAGCACGGCTCCGGCACAATGCCTCGCCAATAGCGCGGCACGCGTCACCCTAGAGGTTGGCGCGTTTTCGAAACCCTCGCCAGCCCTGCTGAAGCTCTCATTCCTTTTCCGGATAGGCTTCCGCCATGCGTCGATCTTTCTGCATTTTTCTGCTCATTCTGTCGTCGCTTTCTCCCGTGCTGGCAGGTCCCGGCCACGATCATGGCGAGGGAGGACATGGTCAAGGAGGACATGGTCAAGGAGGACATGGGCCAGAAACAGCGGCGCCCGCCGCCGTTCCGCGCCTTGAAAGCAGCAGCAGCGATTTTGAACTGGTCGCCACCGCCGAGGGCCATCGGTTGACGATCTATCTCGACCGGTTCGATAGCAATGAACCGCTGGATGGCGCGTCGCTTGAAGTCTCTGGCGAAGGCATCTTTGCGGCAGCGGCAAAGCCGGTTGCACCTGGAACCTACGTTGTTGATGCCGATTGGCTGGATGTGCCCGGCTCCAAGCCGCTGCTGTTCACGATCACCACTTCAGATACGTCCGACTTGCTCAACGGCACGTTGACGATTGCAGACACGGCACCTGTCACCCAATCCACCACCACACCATTAGCGGACGTGCTGACGCGCCCTGGCGTGCTGGCTGCACTGCTTGGTGCGCTCGTTGCCGGCTTCCTTATCGCGCTTGCACTTCGCCCCCGCAGTTCGTCTTCGCCATGCGCACCGCAGAGTTCCACGCCACAGTCCTGTTCGTCAGATGCGCCGCAAGCAAAATCAACCGGCAATCTTCGCGCGGCAGCTGAAATCATTGTCGTTACGGCATTCGCGGGATTTGTTTGGGCGTCGCCGGTTTTGGCGGGCCCTGGTCATGATGGCAGTCATGATCACGGTGACGGCGGAAACGCACCAGCCACCATCGCCGCCGGGAACGCGCCGCGCAAACTTGCCGATGGCAGCGTGTTTATTCCCAAACCATCGCAGCGCCTGTTGGACGTCCGCACCCACCCGGCAGTTGAAGAAACCAGCGTCAAGAGCCGCGAATTGATGGGTACGATCATCTCCGACCCATCCGCGTTCGGCCAAGTACAGGCGCCCATGGACGGGCAGATCGAAATGAGCGAGCGCGGCATTTCATTTGCCGGCCAGAAGGTGGAGGCTGGCGAAGTGCTGGCCCTGTTGTCGCCGGCCATTCCGCTCGCCGATCTCGGCACCATGCAGCAACTGCGAGCCGAGGTGGACGGCAAACTGATCATCGCCGAACAGAAGCTCGCACGGTTGACGCGGATAGCGGGCGTCGTCGCGCAGCGCGATATCGACGACACCAGAGCCGAACGCGATGCGCTACGCGAACAAAAGCGCGTGCTTGCGCCCAAGGGCATCGAAAAGGTTGCACTCAAGGCGCCCGTCAGCGGCATCATCTCGCTTGCAAACGTGCGGGCCGGCCAAGTGGTCAGCGCACGCGATACGTTGTTCGAGATCGTCGACCCCAATCGCTTGTGGGCTGAGGGCATCGGCAACGATATTCATAACGATGACGAAATTGCTTCCGCTGAGGCGCTGGATCGCGACGGCCACGCATTCAAGCTGACCTACATGGGCCGCGCACCAACACTGCGCCAACAGGCACAGCCGTTTCTGTTCCGCGTCGACCAGCGGCACGCGGGCCTCGCCATCGGTGCACCGGTGAAAATCCTGGTGCAGACGCCGGACGCTGCCCGGGGCTACGTGTTGCCGGGGGCAGCAATCGTCCGCGGATCGAACGGTTTGCCGCAAGTGTGGGTGAAACTTTCGGCGGAACGCTTCAAGCCAGTCGCGGTCAAAATAGCGCCGCTCGATGGCACGCGCTCGCTGGTCATCGCCGGCATCGAAGCCGGTCAACGCGTCGTAACCGCAGGCGCTGAACTCATCAATCAGATCCGCTGAGATAGGGCCAAACATGTTCAGCGCCATTGTCCGCGGCAGTCTTGCCAACCGCTTGTTCGTCCTGACCGGCGGCATCATCATCATGATCTATGGCGTGATGACGCTGCGCGCGCTTCCGGTCGATGTGTTTCCCGATCTCAACCGGCCAACAGTCACCCTCATTTCGGAAGCCGGAGGATTGGCCCCCGAAGAAGTCGAGATGCTCGTCACCTTTCCAGTCGAGACGGCGATGGGCGGCATGCCGGGCGTCACGCGCGTGCGCTCCGTATCGAGTGCCGGCCTATCGATTGTCTACATCGAGTTTGATTGGTCAACCGAGATCTACCGGGCGCGCCAGCAGGTTTCTGAACGCTTGCAGCTGGTCCGCGAACAATTGCCAGCCAGCGTGGCTGCGCAAATGGGACCGATCTCATCGATCATGGGCGAGATCATGCTGATCGCCATGTCGAGCGACACGGCCAGTCCGATGACATTGCGTGAACTGTCCGATTTCACCGTGCGTCCGCAACTGCTGAGCGTACCCGGCGTTTCGCAAGTTATTCCGATCGGCGGCGAGGTCCGCCAATATCGCGTCATCCCGGATCCGCGCAAGATGGCGGCACTGGCCATCAGCTTCGATGCGATCGAGAAGGCCATTCAGAAATTCGGTGCCAATACGGGTGGTGGCTTCGTCGATCTCAATGCGCGCGAATACCTCATCCGCAATATCGCGCGCACCACTCAGATCGAAGACTTGGCCAATCTCGCTGTTGCCTATCGCGATGGACAAGTGACGTCACTCAGTCAAGTCGCAAGTGTCGGCTATGCGCCTCGTGCCAAACGCGGAGATGCCGGCTTCAACGGCAAGCCGGCAGTGATCCTCGCTGTGCAAAAGCAACCGGGCGCCGACACCGTCAAAATCACACAGCAGATTGAAGCCATTCTGCCGGGCCTTCAACGCGTGATGCCCGCGGGCGTCCGCGTGACGGACGTCCAGTTCCGCCAGGCAACCTTCATTGAAATGTCGATTGCCAACGTCAAGCGGGTGCTGGTTGAGGCGCTGATTGTGGTGGCCATTGTGCTATTCGCATTTTTGCTCAATTGGCAAACGACGGTCATTTCGCTGATCTCAATTCCGCTGTCAGTGCTGACAACCGTCATTGTGTTCCAGCTCCTTGGCCTATCCATCAACACCATGACGCTCGGCGGTCTTGCGATTGCGATCGGCGCATTGGTGGATGACGCAGTTGTCGATGTCGAGAATATCTACCGCCGTCTTGGTCAAAAGCGCGCCGCGGGCAGCCGCGACCAGCGCAGCATTGCCGGCGTGGTCGCCGCGGCGTCGATTGAAGTGCGCTCCGGCATTCTCTACGCCACCGCGATCATCGTACTGGTGTTTCTGCCGCTATTTGCACTCTCGGGCATCGAGGGGCGGCTGTTCACACCGCTTGGCATTGCGTTCATTGTCTCAATTCTCGCGAGCTTGCTGGTTTCGATGACGGTGACGCCGGTACTCGCCTACTGGCTTTTGCCGCGCATGCCCCACCTTGCGGGACACGAGACGGCGCTCGTGCGAACGCTCAAGACTTGGCAGACGCGCGGTCTCGAATGGTGCTTCGACCGGCCCGCCTTCGTTATCGCCATGCCGGCGCTGGCCGTCGTCGCCGCGATTCTTGCGGCCTCACAGTTGCCACGCGCCTTCCTGCCGGCGTTTAACGAAGGAACCGTGCTGGTCAGCGTGATTTTGCAGCCTGGCATCAGCCTCTCTGAATCAGGCCGCATCGGGCGCTTAGCCGAAAAAATTGCCGCAGGAGTTCCCGAGGTCAAATCGGTCGGCCGCAGAACGGGCCGCGCCGAGTTCGACGAACACGCTGAAGGCGTACACAACAGCGAACTCGATATCGATCTGAAAAATTCGAGCCGCAGCCGCGAAGCCGTTCTGGCCGACATCCGCACCCGCCTGACGGTGCTGCCCGCAAGTATCTCCGCTGGCCAGCCGATCGCCCACCGCCTCGATCATATGCTGTCGGGTGTGCGCGCCCAGATCGCGCTGAAGATCTATGGCGACGACTACGATACCTTGCGCAGCGTGGCAGCCGGCATTGAAGCGCGGCTCAAGACCGTGCGCGGTATCACCGATCTGCAAACCGAAAAGCAAGTCCGCATTCCGCAACTACAGGTGCGCATTGATTATGGCCGCGCCAAACAATTTGGCCTGAACCCGAATGACATAACGGCGGCGTTGGAGACGATGTCGAATGGCCGCGCTGTCTCGCAAATCGTCGATCAGTCGAAGCGTTTCGATGTCGTGCTGCGTCTGAGCGACGAAGACCGCAGCACGCGCGCGCTCAGCGATATGCTGCTTGAAAGTCCGGCCGGGCGCATCCCGCTGAGTTCGGTTGCGGACGTCATTGAAACCGACGGCCCCAATCAGATCCTTCGAGAAAACGGCCGGCGGCGCATTGCCGTACTCGCCAACAGCGACGGCTCAGACCTTTCCCGTATCATTGACGATATTCGCCGCGAACTTGCAATCGCCAAACTTCCGCAAGGATATTTCACCAGTCTTGAGGGCCAGTTCCAGGCGCAAGAGGATGCCTCGCGTTTGATTGCCGGGCTTTCGCTCATCTCACTGGCCTTGATTTTCATGGTTCTCTATTCGCGCTATCAATCCGGCGTTCTTGCGTTGATCATAATGGGCAACGTTCCGCTGGCGCTGATCGGCAGTGTTGCGGCCCTGTGGATTGCGGGGCAGCCCTTCTCAGTTGCCAGCGCCATTGGTTTCATCACACTGGCCGGCATCGCCACGCGCAACGGCATTCTGAAAATCAGCCACTACATCAATCTCGTGCTGCTTGAAGGGGAAACCTTCAGCCGCAAAATGATCGTTCGCGGCACGGCCGAGCGGCTGACACCTGTGCTGATGACCGCGCTTGCCGCCGGTATTGCCCTTGTACCGCTGATGACGGGCGCCGGAGAGCCGGGCAAGGAAATTCTGAACCCCGTCGCAGTGACCATCTTCGGCGGCCTCATGTCGGCAACCCTGCTTGACGGATTTCTGACGCCCGTTCTCTTCCTGCTGTTTGGCCAAAAGCCACTCGAACGCCTGATCGCGGCCAATCGTACGAATACCCACGCCGAAGCCTTTTAGGTTGCAACGCATACAAAGGAGACTGACCTTATGATCAAAGCCCACACGGTTCCTCTCTCAGCTGCAATTGCCGCGCTGACCCTGATGCTGTCACCTGTATCGGCTGGCGAGACGCATCAGCACACAGGCGCCCACGGCGGAAAGGTCGTTGAAAGCGGCCACCATCATCTCGAGATCGTCGCCAAGGATGGCGTCGTCGAAGTTTATGTGAATGGCGACGATATGAAGCCCGAAGACATCACATCCGCCAAAGGGACGGCGGCTGTTTTATCAGGTGGCAAAAAGGTAGACATCACGCTTGCGCCCGGCCCTGCCAGCGCTCTGACTGGCACTGGCACATTTAAAGCCGACACAGGTTCGATCATCGTCGTCACCGTAACCATGCCCGGTCACAAGCCGGAGCAGGCCCGCATCAAGATCGACTAACAACGGCCAGACGCGATGCCGCCGCGTGCTGCGTGACGGTGCGCGACGGCGGCTATTGCGACAACGAACGGCGGATCGCGTCACCCGGGGCGGCATCGGCGCGGCGTGAAAAACGGCCCGCCGGACGCGCGGCCTTCGCGGCGGCTGTGTATTTCACAGAGCGCTTGGGCTTGGCAGGGTGTGTCAACGCTGGCGCGGCAGCGACGGCCGATGCATCTGTGCCGGGCTTTGCTGACGCGGCTGGTGGCACAGCACTTGGGAGTATTGCCGCTGGTGGCACGCTCACCTTGCCGGGTGTTTCCCCTGCGCGCGATTGCGCAACCGGGGCTTGGTTTTGGGCCGTATCCAACGTCAACGGCTCGGCCACGGCAATCGCAGTTTTGCCGTTTCCGAGTTCCAGCGAACCGTTGGCCCCGAGCTGATAGTATCCGCCGTCGCCGCCCGTGATGTCATAGCGCCGTCCGCGATTACTCCGCGTCTCGATCAGCGCGTCCGTCGTCGTCTGACCGCTGCGCAGCTGCCATTCGGCGAAAACTTTGCCGTTTGCATCACGATAGATCGTCAAACGCCCCGGCAATGCAGGCGGCGATGTCAACCAGACACCAACGCGATTGCGATTGTCGCTCGCCGCTTGCGCGCGGTAGGCCACTTCCTCTTCAAGCCTGAGGCCAGCAACGCTGACCTTCTGCACCGGCTGCTCTGAAACCTCAGCCCAAGCGGCAGCACTGAGCGGCATACCGGCCAAATAGAACGCAACGCTGCGGACCACTTTTTGCGCGGGCAAGCGCGCGCGCACCTCATTGGCAATGGCTTTGAGATCCGCTTCCGATTGCCGGGAGTCGAGCCGGACAGAGACGCGCAATGCACCGGCCGCCCCGTCCTGACTGATGATTTTGTATGCAGGGTTTCCGGCGAGGCCGCTGGCCGGAAAGACTGCCAGAAAAGATAGAAAGGTGGCCAGAAACCCGAATAGAAGGACCGCACTGAAGCGGCTCGCAATTGCTGTCGGCATCGTCAAATCTCCCGGCGTAGCAATGGGCTTCGCGAACCGGAAAATCGTGGTGTCAGCCCGCGCACTGCACCAGTGCACTTGCATGGTTAACAAAAGGTTTACGGCCCCAATCCAACGATCGGAGCCGCCGGAAACCTGTTAGTTGTTCGTTCGAATTCTTACGGGGCCAACGCGTTGGCAGCCGCGGCGGGTGGCGCATCATTTTCATCACGGCCCGTCGCGCTGCGTGTTGCAGCCCCATCGCGTCCGTAGATGTCGGGCCGGAATTCAACACGCCCGGTTGAGGGTTCCGCCCACGCTGTGAGATAGGCGAAATAGACTGGCACCGGACGCGTCAGATTGAGATCGAGCGCTTGCCCGCCATCGAGCACGGCCCGCACCTGCCCCGGCTGCTCCCAGCCCGCTTCATAGCGCGCCAGCCACTCAGCCAGCTGGAACACGTCCTGCACGCGCACGCAGCCTGCCGAAAAAGGACGGCTGCGCTGCTCAAACAGCTTCTTCATCGGCGTATCATGCATATAAACGCCGTGCTCGTTGGACATATCCAAACGCACCAAACCCAGCGCGTTCTTGTCGCCCGGATCCTGCTTGAACTTGTAGTTTGCGGTTGCCGGCGAAAACCAATCGACGGCTTTGCGGTCGAGTTCCGGGCCATTATAGCCGTTGTAAACGCGGATCCCCTCGTTCTCCAGGTATTCCGGCTCCTTTTGCAGGCGCGGTATCAGGTCGAGCGTCGCGACGCTATCTGGCACGCGCCAGAACGGAAAGAAGTTGAGCGCCTTAATGGTCGCGCGCACGTCTGGCGTCTGGCGCTCAGGCCGCCCGCCGATAATGCGATGGCGTTGCTGCACTTCGCGCCGCTCGACCGCTTCAAGCTGGAATGCGGGCACGTTGACGAACACATAGCGCTCTTCACTGCCGCAACCGCCCAGCGCTTTCAGCCGGTCGTAGTTGAGCTTCAACTGTTCAAGGCGCTGCTGCGCGGTAACATTGACCACGGCAAACATCGATTGTTCGATGCGGCCCGTCGGGCGCACCCCGTGGCGCAACTGGAAGCGCTTGACCGCCGCTTCGAGTTCGGAGTCGAAGGTTTCGCTGTCGTAGTATTGGCCCTTGGCGGGCATATCCCCGCTGATGCGCAACCGCTTGCGCAAAACCGGCACGCGTTGATCTTCGTCGCCGGCGCGCATCATTTTGCCGGTTGGCAACAGAGGCCAGCCGCCGCTGGCAACAATCTGCTCATAGCGCTGGATCGCGCCGCCAATCGCGTCTAACATCACGTCGCTGCACCACGGCGTTGAATCGGGACGCAGGTCTTCGAGAACTTCAGGCTTGCGGACAGGCCGCTCAGACGTGTCATCGGAACCTGGCGTGCCGGTATAGCTTGGCGAACCGGTTTTTGGCCCGTCCCACCAGTTGCCCTGTGCGCGGGCGGGCGTCACGGCCGATGCCGCAGCCAAGGCCCCACTCATCACCAGCATCACCGCCGCCGCCCGCTGACACAGGCCACGCTGCGCGCTCAAAATTCCGAAAAGCCTCATTCCGCCTGCCTGAACGTTTGTGTGATGAACCTTGTTTTTTAGGTCCGCATTAGATCCGCAAGTATCGTCCGCAAAGCCACCGCACCAAGACTTGCGCCGCTTCAAAAAAGCGAAGCAAATCCGCGAGATATCTACCCCGCCGGTTATGGCGAAAAGGTGACCGTTTAGCAGGGTAGGCAGATCGCCGCTATGCCCTGGATCGCAAAGCAGTGTTGCGCCTGGGACGCACGGAGGAACGGTTTGCACCGTGCCTGTTCAATTGCCCTCGAAATGGTCATAGCCAGCGCCTGACACATGGTGTGGCCCGCCGTCCGCACCGATAAGAGAAACACCGGAGCCCGCGGCCAGCTCGCCGAGCCAGGTGATGCGCAGGCCTATTCCTGCGCAAACGCCGACCACCTCAGCGGCACTGTTGGCTGGCACGGCAAACAGAATTTCATAATCGTCGCCTCCGCTGACCACGGACGCAAGTGCATCCCGCTGCCGCTCAATCACCGCCCGCGCCGCCGCAGACAGCGGAAGGTCTGCAACGGCAATCCGCAACCCTGCATTCCCGCCAGCGGCCAGCCGCGCCGCATCTTTCAGCAGGCCATCAGAGACATCGAGTGCAGCTGAGGCATAGGTGTGTAGAACGGTCGCCAATACCTGACGCGGTTGCGGCCGCAAATATCGGCCAAGCAAGTGTTGGGCATGGGCATGACTGAAACCGGCGCCGAATGCGTCGCCTGCCCGCCGCAACCGCAGCCCGAGGCTTGCGTCTCCAAGTGTTCCGGACACAAACACATGATCGCCCACGCGCGCCCCTTGCCGCCGGACGAAGCGGCCCTTCGGCACGCGCCCGAAAGCCGTGACGGAAATCGATAACGGTCCGGGCGTCCGGTCGGTATCGCCACCGATCAAGTGAAAGCCGAACGCCGCTTGCGCTTCTGCAAGCCCTGCGCTGAACGCCGCCATCCAGCCTTTGAGAGGTGCGTCGGGCAACGCCAGCGCCATCGTGTAGGCAACGGGTTGCGCGCCCTTGGCGGCGAGGTCAGACGCGTTGACGGCCAAAGCCTTCCACGCGATATCGCGCGGATCATCGTCGCCGAAAAAATGCACGCCTGCAATAACCGGATCGGTAGAGACGACGAGATCGAAGCCGGGATCGAGTGAAATCAGCGCTGCGTCGTCTTTGAGGCCGAACGCGCCCGGATATGCCGCCGCCAGTGGCGCGAGGTATGCCGCGATCAACTCGGTTTCGTTGCTGATCCGGTCTGACACGACGGAGATCCGTTTCAAGTAAGGCGGCTGGCATTCAGAACTCGCCCGGCTTTACGCCTTGGCGGGTCTGCCTTCGAATTCCTTCGGCCGCACCACGTGGGCGATCTTGTCGAGCACACCGTTGACGACGCGCGGTTCGTCTTCGGAGAAAAAGAACCGCGCGACGTTGATGTACTCGTTAATCACGACCCGGGCCGGCACGTCGTTGCGGTCGAGCAGCTCGGCAACGCCCGCGCGCAATACGGCGCGTAAAATCGCGTCCACCCGGACCAGCCGCCAGCCGGTTGCCAGCTGTTCGTCAATCATCGGATCGAGTTCGCGCTGACGGCGCAGCACGGCGCGCAAGATGTCTGCGAAAAACGTACGGTCGGCGCCGGCAATGGTTTCTTCAGGCGCATCGACGGCGAAGCGCACATGCAGGAACTCTTCGATCACGTCGTCGATGTCGGTGCCCGCGAGATCCATTTGGTAGAGCGCCTGCACAGCGGCCACCCGCGCGGCCGTGCGTGCCGAAATGGGATCGTCTTTTTTGGCGGCGGGCTTTCCGCTTGAAGTCTTTTCAGCGGGCTTCTCCGGCGTGCTCATGAGCCGCGCCCCCAGAAACCGCGCTTGTGTTCAATGAGCGATAGGCAGGCGCGCGCCGCGTCTCCGCCCTTGCCGGCAATTCCGCCTTCAGCACGCGCGATCGCCTGCGCTTCGGTTTCTACCGTCAAAATCCCGTTACCAACCGGCAGGTCGTGGCGCATTGCGGTGTCCATCGTCCAGTGATTGGCATTGTTGCAGACGATGTCGTAATGCGCCGTCTCGCCGCGGATTACGCAGCCGAGCACAACTGCGCCGTCAAACGCCATGCGGCCCGCCGCTTTTGCCGCAGCGGCAGCGGCAAAAACTTGCGGAATTTCCAGCGCGCCCGGCACCACGATCCGCTCGTAGCTGACGCCGCGCGCTGCGCATTCGGCAATCGCGCCACTAGCCAGCATACCGGCGATGCTTTCATAGAAGCGCGCCTCAATGATCAGCAGATGCGCATCAAGCGCTTGGGGCGCGGCCCGATCCAGTGCCGGTGATTTCTTGACCATTGCCCTACTCGATTTTGCGGGTGCCGGTGACGCGAAGCCCAAACGCTTCGAGACCGACGTAAACGTGTTGCGGCGACGTTGTCAGCAGCACCATATCGGTAATGCCGAGATCCGCCAGAATTTGCGAGCCTATACCGATATCGACCTGACGGCGGTCCTTGCCGGTGTCATGTGCGCCAGAGGCTTCCGACTGCCGCGTGACCCATTCGGATAACGAGCGTGCGCGCAGATCGCGGATTAGCACCACGACACCGCGGCCTTCCGTTTCAATCGCGCGCATCGACTGCTCGATAGCCGTACCGCTATCGCCGACACCGCCAGCCGCGCCTGTGATGCCGAGCACGTCGTTGAGCAGGTTGACCGGCTGCACGCGCACCAGCACCGGCCCGCCTTTGTGAATGTTGCCCTTGACCAGCGCAACGTGCTCCGTCGGCTCGACCGTCGTCTGATAGACATGCATGTCGAACGCGCCGGCAATCGACGTCTCAACGCCAATGCGGGCAACCGGCCTGACGATGCGGTCATTCTTCAAGCGATAGGCAATCAGATCTTCAATCGCACCAATTTTCAGTCCGTGCTGTTTGGCGAACGGCACGAGGTCCGGCATACGCGCCATCGTGCCGTCGTCGTTCATGATTTCGCAAATGACGGCCGATGGAAACAATCCGGCAAGCCGTGCCAGGTCAACGGATGCTTCGGTATGGCCCGCACGCACCAGCACGCCGCCCTCGCGCGCGATCAGCGGGAACACATGTCCCGGCGAGACAATGTCAGCCGCGCCTTTGCTGGCATCAATTGCCGTCGAGATGGTGCGCGATCTGTCAAACGCCGAAATGCCGGTGGTGATGCCGTCGCGCGCTTCAATCGACTGCGTGAAGGCTGTCGCCCGGCCAACGCCCGGCCGGGCCTGCGATTGAAGGCGCAATTCGGCGGCGCGCGTCTGCGTCAGCGTCAGGCAAATCAGGCCACGGCCATAGCGGGCCATGAAGTTGATCGCGTCCGGCGTCGCCATCTGCGCTGGAATAACCAGATCGCCTTCGTTTTCGCGATCTTCCGCATCGACCAGAACGACCATGCGGCCATTCTGCATTTCCTCGATGATTTCTTCGATCGGCGATAGTGCCGAATTGGTCTTGACCGCAGGGGTGTGCGAGGTGCCCTTCATCAGGGACGAAACTCCATGAGCCGCGCGACATAGCGGGCGAAAACATCGACTTCGAGATTGATCGTGTCGCCTGCGCTTTTCGCGCCCCAGGTGGTCACCGTCAAGCTATGCGGGATCAGATTGACGCCAAAGCGCGCACCCGACACCTCATTCACCGTTAAAGATGTGCCGTCCAGCGCCACAGAGCCCTTAGGCGCAATATAGCGCGCCAGATGCTCCGGGGCTTCGAATAGAAACCTTTTACTTTCCCCATCGGGCGTGATCGAGATGATTTTGGTGACGCCATCGACATGGCCCGAGACAATATGCCCGCCCAACTCATCGCCTGCACGCAATGACCGCTCAAGGTTGACCCGCCGCCCCGGCACCCAGGCATTGAGAGCCGTTTTGCTCAAGGTCTCATTTGAGACATCAACCGTGAAGCGTGAGCCATTAGCGGTTGGCGCAAAACTGGTCGCCGTCAGGCACACACCGTCGCAACAAATTGATGCGCCGGTGTCTTTGTCTGACAATTTGTAACGCGTCTCAATCGTGAACTTGCCGCCCTCGCGCCCAACAACTTGCCCAATATCGGTTATGAGACCGGTAAACATCGCCTAGCGTCCTTCTTTCACAGTCTCGTGGTTTTCATAGTCTCGCGGCGGAACCGCCACAGCGTATCAGGCTCAAGCGGCCGTGTTTCGGCCAGCGACAATTCAACCGGGCCGATCTGGTGTTGTAGAGCCTTTCGCGCCCGCGATTCATTGGCCGTGCCCCGCGCCGGATCAGCCGCCATGTAGAGTACGACCTCATCAACCAGCGAGGCATGCGCGAACGACCGCCACATGCCGGGCCCGCCTTCAACCAGCAGCCGCGTGATGCCGCGGGCAACCAGCTCTTCCACGACAGCGGGCAGCCACAGCTTGCCGACGACCGTTGGCACGGCAATCGTCTCGACGCCGAACGCATCCTCGCGCAACTGCCGCCGGGCGGGGTCTGCGTCTTCACTGCAAAAAATCCAGAACGGCGCACGCTCGGGCAGCCAATCGGGCGCCTGCAATGTGGTCTTGGCCATCCGGCTATCCGGCCGCTCGTTCAAATGGCGCGACAGCATCACCCGCACCGGCAAGCGCTGGCTCAAGCCCGGCAAGCGGCAGGTTAGCAGTGGATCGTCATCGCGGACAGTGCCTTCGCCAACCAAGATTGCATCATGCCGGGCGCGCAGCAGATGGCCATGCGCGCGCGCGTTTGCTCCCGTCACAAACACGGGCGCATCACCGCCGCCGCGCGCGATCTCACCATTCGCGTTCAACGCCAGTTTGAGCGTCACCAGCGGACGTCGTTCCGTTACGCGGACGATATGGCCACGCGTAATCCAGCGCGCGTCTTTGGCGCCAACACCGCGCACCACTTCGATGCCGGCCGCACGCAAGCGATCCAGCCCCCGGCCCGCGACGCGCGGATCAGGGTCTTCAATCGCGACCACCGCACGTTTCAATCCCGCTGCGACAATCGCATCCGAACAAGGGCCCGTGTGGCCGTGATGCGAGCACGGCTCCAGCGTCACGTAAATCGTCGCCCCTCGCGTTCGGTCGCCAGCCAGCGCAATCGCCTGCGTCTCGGCATGCGGACGCCCGCCCTTGGCCGTCACTGAGCGCGCTATCAGCTCGCCAGTTGCTTCGTTCGCGATCACCGCGCCGACCGATGGATTGGGCGCCGTTTGCCCAAGCCCCCGCTCCGCCATGCGCAACGCGATGGCCATCATGTGGGTGTCGAAAGAGGTGGCGTTTTTCAGATCCAAAGTACACTACTCGCAACTACGGCACCCCTCCCCTCAGGGCAGGGGCCCGCGGCGCAGGCGGCAATTCGCGGTGAGGTGTGGGGCTGAACAGGTGCATTCATTGATGCAAGATGGTGGCCCGCGACGGCCGGTATCCATCGTGCGACTATCCAACATCCTGCCCGCATCTTCTCCCCACCCCTAACCCCTCGCCGCTGGGGAGGGGGATATTCTTCGTGAACGCGACGACATAACTCAGGTTTGCTTGTCGATGTCTCCGCCACTGAAATCGTCAGCATCGTCGCGATTGCGAGCGCCATCGCTGGCCAGTTCTCGCAAAACCGCTTGGAAATCGGCGGTATCTCTGAAATCGCGGTAAACGGAGGCAAAACGGACATAAGCGACGGGGTCCAGTTCGCGCAACGCGGCTATCACCAGTTCGCCAATTTCAGCCGACGTAATTTCAACTTCGCCCGAGCTTTCGAGCTGCCGCACAAGGCCCGTCACCAAGCGCTCGATCCGCTCCGGCTCGATCGGGCGCTTGCGAAGCGCGACTTCAATCGAACGCGAGAGCTTGTCGCGGTTGAACGGGACTTTGCGTCCGGACTTTTTCACCACAATCAGATCGCGCAACTGCACGCGCTCAAACGTCGTGAAACGCCCGCCGCAATCGGAACAGATGCGCCGCCGCCTAATCGCCGAATTTTCATCCGACGGTCGGCTGTCTTTGACTTGTGAATTCTCGCTTCCGCAAAACGGGCAGCGCATCTATTTGACCCCGATGACTTCCAAACAGCTGCGGTAAACCATCCAAATTTTCTCGGCTAGGTATAAATGTATGGAAAGGACGGGAATGCAAAAAAGAATGGTGCCCAGCGCCAAACCAAGTCCTTTCTGAACAAATAGGAGCATGATCAACATGCCCAGAATGATCAGAAGTGAAGCAACAACCGCTACAGCCAAAACTCCAATGAATGGCCAAAAAATCTCATAGATGTCCTTGACCAAATATTTGTTGTCACTTTTCAAGCGTTGCATACTCGCTTTTTGGTAATTCGAATAGGCCAAGCTCGCGACGCCTAGTATCGCCCATAGGAATAGAGGGTATATGCTGGAGGATTGCTGTTGTTGATTGAAGAGCCGGAACGTCAACATGACAGCAAAGAGAGTAACGAATATCCAGCCAGAAAACCAAGATCCTAAATAGCTATGGCGGCGCAGCCTGCATACGCGGCTAAAGGCATCCCTCTCGCCCTCGACCGGCAGTATGAGGAGCAGCGCCACATACATCGGCGACTTGCTGCAGGCCTTCAGGTCGAGCTGAAACATAATGTGACGCTCCTAAAAGGCCTGCAGCTCTCAATGAATGCCCGCAGTTGCCAGCTGGCCTATGGGCCCTTGCGCCAATCGGGCGCGGTGCTTGCATCTACTTTGATGTCTTAGCCCCTCAAGCCGCTTTCCGGGGCTTCCGCCCAGCAACGACCGCCTTCGAGAGATCATACATCATCTGCAGGTTCATCCAGAACTCGGGCGACGTGCCAAAGCGGTCTGCCAGCCGCAAGGCCGTGTCAGCCGTCATATTTCGACGCCCGGCCACCATCTCCGTCAGCCGGTTGGCCGGCACTCCAAGTTCGGCAGCAAGCGCGCTGGCGCTGATTTTTAAGGGCACCAGGAACTCCTGGGCCAGCATTTCACCCGGGTGCGTTGTGATCCGCTTGGTCTGCCGGATGTCGTCTGGCCGTGCCATCTTCGTCCGGCCTCTCACGTCTCGCGTCATAACAACTCATCCCTTGTGATAATCAACGATTTCGACGTCAGCAGCGCCGTTGGCAGTCCATCGGAAGCAGAGCCGCCATTGATCGTTGATTCGTATCGAGTGCTGACCTTCGCGGTCACCCTTGAGGGCCTCAAGGCGGTTATTCGGCGGCACACGCAAATCCTCAAGATGTACCGCTGCACGCAACGCATCGATCTTGCGCAGAGCCACCGACGATGCGGCCTGCCAGCCTTTTTTCGTTTTGCCGGTTAAAACAAAGTCTGCCGTCGCGTCATCGGCAAAGCTGATAATCATCGCACATGTACGTCATGCGTACGGCATATTGTCAAGGCCTGAATATGGGATCGCTTAGGCCAACAGAAACTGCACGTCGGGCCGCTCCAAATAAAAACGGCGAGGCACGCGCCTCGCCGCTTGATTTCGAACGGGTACCGCCAGCCACTTCGGGCCAATGGCCCGAGCCGCCAAGGGCGGCCGCGGCAAGCCGCGCCCCGCCGGAGCGGCCCCGCGCGCCTTAGCGCGGGATCGGCCGCGTGAGGCCATTAAGCGTAGATCGGGAACCGGGCGCACAGCGCTTCGGCCTTGGCCTTTACGGCGGCTTCAACAGCCGCATTACCTTCTTCGCCGTTCTTGGCGAGACCATCCAGCACTTCGGTGATCAGGCGGCCGATCTCCTGGAACTCGGCAACGCCGAAGCCTCGCGTGGTGCCCGCTGGCGTACCCAGGCGGATGCCCGATGTGACCATGGGCTTCGCCGGGTCAAACGGAATGCCGTTCTTGTTGCAGGTGATGTGGGCGCGGCCAAGCGACTTTTCAGCAATGTTGCCGGTTAGATTCTTCGGACGCAGATCGACGAGAATGAGGTGCGAATCCGTGCCGCCCGAAACCAGCGCGAAGCCGTTCTTGACGAGCACTTCACCCATCGCACGCGCATTGTCCATGACGTTCTTGATGTAAACCTTGAAGTCCGGCTGCAGGGCTTCGCCGAACGCGACGGCCTTGGCGGCAATCACGTGCATCAATGGGCCACCCTGGATGCCGGGGAAGATTGCCGAGTTGAACTTCTTCGCCAAGTCTTCGTCGTTCGTCAAAATCATTCCACCGCGCGGACCGCGCAGTGTTTTATGCGTAGTTGTGGTGGCGACGTGGCAATGCGGGAATGGGTTCGGATACATACCGGCTGCAACGAGGCCTGCAACGTGGGCCATGTCGACCAGGAAGTGGGCGCCGACTTCGTCCGCAATTGCGCGGAAGGCTGCGAAGTCGATCTTACGTGGATAGGCAGAGCCACCGGCGATGATGATGCGCGGCTTGTGCTCAAGCGCCAGCTTGCGCACTTCGTCCATGTCGATCAGGTGCGTGTCTGGCTTGACCATGTAGTGGACAGCCTTGAACCACTTGCCCGACTGGTTGACCGGCGCGCCGTGAGTCAAGTGACCGCCAGCTGCCAGCGACAGGCCGAGAATCGTGTCGCCCGGCTTGGCGAGCGCGTTGAACACGCCCTGGTTGGCCTGCGAGCCTGAGTTCGGCTGAACGTTGGCGAAGTTGCAGCCGAACAGCTTCTTGGCGCGCTCAATTGCAAGTTCTTCGGCGATATCGACGAACTGGCAGCCGCCGTAGTATCGCTTGCCCGGATAGCCCTCGGCGTACTTGTTGGTCAGCACCGATCCAGCGGCGTCAAGGACGGCCTGCGAGACGATGTTCTCCGACGCGATCAATTCGATCTCGTGCTGCTGGCGGCCGAATTCCTTCTGGATGGCGCTGAACAGTTCTGGATCGGTTTCCGAGAGATGCGACTTAAAAAAACGCGAGGTGGAGGCATTCGCAGCAGCCGGTGCGGTCGACATGGGTCGTTCCCTCTATTTTCTGGTGTGTTTCGTTGAGCAGACGGGGCCGTCCGGACAGCGCCGGAGACCGCTTGAACCTGATACGATAGTAGGGCGGCGTTGGAGCACGCTCAACACCCTTGAGGGTAGCCTAAAGCGCGTAAAAACCGCGCGGCAACCTACCCAGGTGGGCGTTGCTTCGCGGCGCGCGTGAGACCGGTTACTCAGCGGCCTGCTTATGCGTTTCTTCCAGCGCCAACGGGCACTTGGCCCACAGTTCGGTCAACGACGCAACCAAGTGATCCATGTCGGCGTCGGTGTGCTGGGGCGACGGCGTCAGGCGCAGCCGCTCGGTGCCCCGTGGAACCGTCGGGTAGTTGATCGGCTGGACGTAGATACCGTGCTGGAACAGCAGGATATCGGTCAGATGTTTGCAACGCACGGGATCTGCGACCAGCACCGGTACGATGTGGCTTGGCCCGGAAATGACCGGCAGGTCAGCCGCCATCAAGCGGCGCTTCAGCGTGCGTGCGCGTTCCTGATGCATTTCGCGCTCGGCTGAACTGCCTTTCAAATGGCGGATCGAGGCGAGTGCACCAGCTGCAATTACCGGCGCCAGCGACGTCGTGAAAATAAAGCCCGGCGCATACGAGCGCACCGCATCGCACAGCACCTTGGACGCCGCGATGTAACCGCCCATCACGCCGAAGCCCTTGGCCAGCGTGCCGTTGATCACATCGACGCGATCCATCACGCCGTCACGTTCGGCAATGCCGCCGCCGCGCGGGCCGTACATGCCAACCGCATGCACTTCATCGAGATAGGTGAGCGCGTTATATTTCTTGGCGAGTTCGCAGATCCGGCCAATCGGCGCAACGTGGCCGTCCATCGAATAGACGCTCTCGAACGCGATGATCTTTGGCGTGTCGAGCGGAACGGATTTGAGTTTGGCTTCGAGGTCGGCGACGTCGTTGTGAAGGAAGATCTTTTTGGGGCCGCGGCCATTGCGAATGCCGGCGATCATCGACGCGTGGTTCTTCTCATCCGAGAACACGACGCAGCCGGGCAACAATTGAATGAGGGTCGAGAGTGCCGCTTCATTGGCAACGAAAGCGCTCGTGAATAAAAGCGCCGATTCCTTGCCGTGCAAATCGGCGATCTCGCGCTCAAGTTCGACGTGATAGTGGGTGGTGCCGGAAATATTACGCGTGCCACCAGAGCCAGCGCCAACCGAGTCGATTGCCTCGTGCATCGCGGCCAACACCTTCGGGTGCTGTCCCATGCCCAGATAGTCGTTCGAGCACCACACCGTGATCGGGCGGATTTCATCAGACTGGACGAAATCAGCCTTCGGGAAGTCGCCGCGATGGCGCTTCACGTCCGCGAACACGCGATATCGCCCTTCGCGCTTCACAGCATCGACGGCTTCAGTCAGCTTCTGCTCGTAGGTCATGAAACAGCTTCACTCCCAAGACACGTTTTTTAGCCTTATCGCGCGACTAAGCGTTGCCGGCTAGTGCTCATTCGTCGCGCACATCAGATAACGTCTGCGGTCCCGGATTATGCCCGGGGTAACGCAACTGTAATCTACAGCCGCCTTTGGCATTTTCGCGGCCAAACCGGATGCGCGCCTGCACTCCCTGTTAGCTTAAGAGATTCACCAGCAATTTGTCCAAAGTCAAAAACGCCGCCGCTGACCTGGTAACATCCGGTCGCAGGCACCAAGCCGGGCGGCTGGCATTGCGGCGCACAACGGAACCGTGCCTGCACGACAATCACGCACAGGTGGGCGCAGCTATGATGGTCAAGGCGCAACCTTTAGCGACAAAGCTCGGCCCGCACGGCAAACCTACAGGTCCCGCGAAACGATCAGTAAGCCGCCGCCACAGCGCCGACGCCATCACGCTGATAAAGGTCGCGGCGGAACTGGACGATGCCGTCCTCGGTGGCCCAGGCGGTCACATAAACAAAATGCAGCTGGACCGGCTTTTTCAGGCGCACATCGAGACGCTCACCCGATTCCTTCATCTTGGCCACGCGCTCCTTGTTCCACCCGCCCTGGTCGGCGAGTATCCACTCAGCCAGATGCTCGATGTTGTGAACGCGGATGCAGCCCGACGATGCCGAGCGGAAGTTGCGGCCGAAAATCGTCTCCGACGGCGTGTCGTGCATATAAACCGAATGCGCGCTGTCGAAATTGATCTTCAGGAACCCAAGCGGGTTTTCTTTGCCCGGCTGCTGGCTGTACGTGTAGCGGCCCGGTGTCACCTTGGTCCAATCGATCTTGTCGGGATCGACCTTCTTGCCGTTACCTTCGTAGGCGTCGATATGGAACTTGTGGAGCACATTCTGCCCCTTTTTCTGCATCTCGCGGCCGCGCGGGATCAGGTCCTCTGATTCAACGGTCGGCGGCATCCGCCACATCGGATTGAAATTGAGGTCGGTGATCGCCGACTTGAGCAGTGGTGTCTGGCGGTCGATTTTGCCGACGACGCCCGCATAGCGCGCAACGATCTGGCCATTCTCGACGGCTTCGATGTGGGCCGACGGAATGTTGACGACGATGTATTTCTTGCCCGTCGATGAGGCGAGGTCCGACAACCGGCTAAGATTGGTTTTCAGCTGTTTCAGCCGCGCGGCCGCGGGCACATTCAACGCGGCAACCGTACGCTTATCGACGATGCCGGTCGGCGTCAGGCCGTTCGACGCCTGGAACCGCATGACAGCCTTTTCCAGCGTCAGATCGAAACTCGTCGAAGTTGCATCATCATCCTTGAGGTCGCCCGACGCGGCCAGACGTTTGCGCAACAGGATCACAGCCGGATCGCTGCCGCCGGCCTGCATCTGCTGCACTGGCAGCGGCGCCCATCCGCCGGCCGCCACGATCGCTTCATAGCGCTTGATCGCGGCTTTGGTCGGCTCGATGTTGCTTTTGGAAAGCGTGGCGAAACCCTTGGGCGGGTTTGCTTCCCATTCACGGATGAACTCGCGGTCGTAGGTGTTCGTGGACGGGCCGTTGCCGGTCGGGCCGGACTGGATCCAGCTGAAATCCTGAGCCGAAGCCGGACCTGCCGCCGCAACCGTTAGACTCACAATCCCCAGCGCCAACAGGCTAAGAACATTAGTGATTGACCGCACGTATTGAGATTTACCTGCCACGTCGCCCTCGAATTTTGACCAGACTTTACGTCTGCGCTGCTGAAACAGCGCCAGCGCCCTCGAACTCGGAACCCGGGCACATCCTACCGTATAGGGCTGTGCGAAATGACTTAATGAAAAGTTTCGATCTGCGAAATGCCAACCGCACGTGCCAAACGCGACACAGTCAGCGGCGCGCCGGGATGAAATACCCGAGCTAAGGCATAGGATATTGCAATTTGTACCGGCTTGCGAGCCGGTAAGGCTCTCGTCCGCCATATTTTTCGCGTGCGAAGCCGCGGCGCAACATGTGGCCCGATACCCGCGCAGAGCAGGCGGGCGCGGCCCCTCGAAAACGGCAAAGGCCGCCCCGCCTTGCAGCGGAACGGCCTTTTGGCCAACCTACATTCGATCAGTCCTTCATTGGCGCCCATCCCCCCAAACCCTGATCCCCCGATCAGGCTTGGCGCCTCCGAATGATTTGAACTTAGAGGCGGTAACGAATCTGGTCCGACCAGAAGCGTTCCAGGCGAACCAGCGCCTTGTTCAGTCCCTTGAAGTCGTCGCCCGAGATTTCGCCAACAGCCTGCACCGAGCCAAGCTGGCGGTGATACAGTTTGTGGACGATATCGCAGGCATCCATGCCCTTGCCGGTCAACGATACGCGCACCGAGCGGCGGTCCGTATCCGAACGCTTGTAGTGAATGTAGCCCATATCGACGAGCTTCTTGAGATTGTACGAGACGTTCGATCCCAAGTAGTAGCCGCGCGACTTGAGTTCGCCAGCCGTCAGTTCGCTTTCGCCGATGTTATAGAGCAGCAAAGCCTGGACGCTGTTGAGTTCAGCGCCGCCCTGGCGGTCGAACTCGTCCTTGATGACATCGAGCAGAAGACGATGCAAACGTTCGATCAAACGCAACGCTTGCAGATATTCGGTGCGGAAGCTTTCATCCTGCACCGGCGCGTTAGCCCGCGCTGCATTAAACGCTAAACTCATACCCTTGCCTCTTACCTGTTTGACGCTTCCCGATTATTCCGGGTTGAGCAAACCATAACGCAGAGGACTAAATGGCGACTAAATAGATATAGTAAAAGAATACTTCCAAGGGGTGCGGGGAAGGCTTTTTTAATAGGAATTCGCGGCAAACGCCGGACATAGATAATTTGGCTTTAACGCAATGCACGCAATTTTATCCGATTGGAATTGCCTTCAAATCTACTCGAAAAACCCACTAGACCCTGGCGGATTGCATCTCGCTTCGCGTCAACAATTTAAGGTCGCCATCGCCCAGTGGCGCAAAATAGGCCGCAACTTCATCTTCCGTTACATCTTCGATGCGGGCATGCTGCCACTTGGGCGCGCCATCTTTATCAATGAGTGCGGCCCGCACACCCTCGGCAAAATCAACACCTTCAATACAGCGCACGCCAAGCCGGTAATCCTGGATTAGCGTCTCGCGCAGATCGAGATTGCGGCAGGAGCGGATATGCCGGTCGGTGATCGCCAGCGACAGAGGCGATCGCTTGATAAGGTCGCTATATGTGGCCTTGGCGAAGGCTTCGCTCGCGCCCGTGGCCCGCTGCAACCGGCCCATGATATCGGCCAAGGTTGCGCCGGAAAACAGATCTTCGATCATCAACGCATCACCCTGGAGAGGCCCGGGCTGCTGCGCTTCATGCAGGTCATCCAACAGCGCATCAATGGGTTGGGCGTCGCCGAGGCTATCGACAATCGATTGAAACTTGGCGCCCGCAATGCAATGCGTCGCCAACCCCAGCCAATGGCCATCCGCCCGGCCAATCGCCCGCCCCGTCAGCCCGAGATAGAGCCCCATCGGCCAGGCAAGCCGCGCCAGTGGATGGGCCACACCGACATCTGGGAATAAGCCAATCGCCGTTTCCGGCATCGCGAATTTATAATTCTCGCCTGCTACCCTATGGGTATTATACAGCGTCAATCCGGCGCCCGAGCCCATGCACAATCCGTCAATCAGCGAAACGGTCGGCTTAGAAAAACAATCGAGCAGCCAATTGAGCGCATATTCACCCGCGAAATAGGCTTTGGCTGCGGCCTTATCTGTCGTCGCGGCCTTGATGATCGCGCGTACATCGCCGCCGGCCGAAAACGCTTTTGGGCTGGCTGAGTTCAATACCACCACATAGACGTCGGGGTTGCGCGCGATTTTCGGGATCTCGGCGGCAAACACCTGGCGCATTTCATCATCGAATGCGTTGAGCGCCTGCGGCCGGTTGAGCGTCAACATGGCAACCGCGCCGTGGCGGCTGACGATCACCTTTGGCTCTGCTGCTGCCGGTGCGGGCTTCACGGATTCACTCATTGTGGTTCACTCATTGGGTTACCGCGCCGCGCGCTACACAGTTTTGCCCGACTTATGGCCGGTTTCAGATTGTTTCGCCACAATTAGTGGCTATACACGCCGCACGCACAGCGTCACACTGCACACGCCTGATTCGCGTGCGGTTGAGGGCTGCGTGTCAAGGATAAGCGGGGGCTTGTCCACATATTGAGGCAACCATTGTCTCGCGAACGCGTTAGCCCAAACTAGCGCTCTGCCCGCGAAGACCAAAGGGCCTCCGGCAGCTGCCAAATGCGGCAGATGTCTCAATTGGGGGAGTTCTCTTGGCTGGTATGACATTCGCCGTCCAACACCGCATCTGGGTTGCAGCGGCCGTCCTGGCATTCGCCGCTGGCGTGGTCGCTGTGCCCGCCTTGGCTAAAGACCCGGCACCAGTAGCTCAAGCGCCAGCCGCAGCGCCCGCCACCTCAAAGCACGGCGCCATCCAGATCACCATCACGCCGTCGTGGCCGAAAACCGTTCCCGAAGCCAAGGCCGAGGCTGACGCCAAAACACAGCCGCCAGAATCATGGGCCCCGCAAGAAATTGCCGATGCCAAGGCGCGTTGCGCCGTAATCCTGAAAAAGATCAACGCGGTCGCGATCCCAGAGGCGCCCATCAAGGAAGGCGCATGCGGCGCACCGGCCCCAGTTCAGCTGATCAGCATCGGCACGAAACCCCAGGTTTCGATTTCGCCGCCCGCCATCGTCACCTGCGAAATGGCCGAAGCGCTCAGCCAGTGGGTCGAAAATGATCTGCAGCCGCTGGCTAAATCGCACATCGGCGCCGAGATCATCAAAATTGAAACGATGAGTTCCTATTCCTGCCGCAACGCTTACGGACGCGCCAAAAATAAGCTGTCCGAACACGGCGTCGCCAACGCGCTTGATATCCGCGGCTTCGTCACAGCATCCGCGAAAACCGCATATGTGCTGGAAGACTGGGGCAAGCCGCAGCGTGAAATCGTGGCTGAGATTGCTGCCGCCAAAGAGGCCGAGGAAAAGGCCACGGCCCTGAAAGCTGAAGCCGAAAAAGCGGCCCAGGCCAATCAAATGACAGCTAAAGGCAAGCTCGGCCCGGCGCCCGGCACGCCGCCAAGCGCCACCGCCTCCAGCGCTGGAGCCCCCGCCTCGGGCATCGCCCGCAACTCCATTGCTGACGGCATTCCTAAGCTCACCGTTACAATTCCCGGCGCCAAGCGCGTGGACGATGCTGCAACCGGTTTTGCCATAGGCGAACCCAATAAACTGGGCGGCCCGAAAGACGCGGCCAAATCCGTGGTCCGCAAGACCGATTTCCTGCACGCGGCCCATACCGCCGCCTGCCAGATTTTCGGCACCACGCTTGGGCCGGAAGCCAACGCCGCGCACCGCAACCATTTCCACGTCGATATGGCCGCGCGCAAAGTCACCAAGATTTGCGATTAGCGGCTCTTGGCGTTTTAAGTTTCATCAATGCAGCTTGCCAAGCGCCCGCTTGACCGGCGAAGGTGCGCGCCACGGACCTTATTCAACTCGCGGAACGCCTTGATGACCTCACGTAATAAGACGCCTGCTGCACCCGTGCCACACGCGCCATCAAGCTTCCCTGCCATCCGCATGCGCCGCAACCGCAAGGCGCCGTGGGCCCGCCGACTGGTCACTGAAACCACCCTCTCAGCCAGCGATCTGGTCTGGCCGATGTTCGTGATCGAGGGCGTTGCCAAGCGCATCAAAATCGACTCGATGCCCGGCGTCGAACGGCTCTCGGTCGATCTGATTGTGGAGGCCGCACGCGATGCCGTGCGCCTTGGCATTCCGGCCATCGCGCTGTTTCCCTATACCGATCCCAAACTGCGAACCGATGAGGCGCACGAGGCCTTCAACCCGGAAAACCTGGTCTGCCGCGCCACCCGCGCGGTCAAGGCGGCTCAGCTCGACATCGGCGTGATCCTCGACGTCGCGCTCGACCCCTATACCAGCCACGGCCACGACGGTCTGTTGATCGGCGAAGACATCGCCAACGACGCAACGATTGACGCGCTGATCCGTCAGGCGCTGGTGCAAGCAGATGCTGGCGCCGACATCTTGGCGCCCTCCGACATGATGGACGGGCGCATCGGCGCGCTGCGCCAGGCACTCGAACAGGCCGGCCACCACAACACCCAATTGATGAGCTACGCTGCCAAATATGCCAGCGCCTTCTACGGTCCGTTCCGCGACGCGGTCGGCTCCAGCGGATTTCTGAAAGGCGACAAGCGCACTTATCAAATGGACCCGGCCAACAGCGATGAAGCCCTGCGCGAAGTGGCACTCGACATCGCCGAAGGCGCCGACATGGTCATGGTCAAGCCCGGCATGCCGTATCTCGATATCGTGCGGCGCGTGTCGGAAACCTTCAAGGTGCCGACACTCGCCTATCAGGTGTCGGGTGAATACACGATGATTGTGTGCGCCGCAGAAGCTGGCGGCCTCGATCTCGACAAATGCGTGCTTGAAAGCCTACTCGCCTTCAAACGCGCCGGCGCCAGCGCTGTCTTCACATACTTCGCGCCGCACGCCGCAAAGCTGCTGCATGGTGCTGGCGCCTAAGCGCCAACAAACACCGTTCATAGAACCAGCCGCCCAATGATGACGCGCGACTACCGCCGTCGCAAATTCGCGTTATAGTCTTCGCATTTGAAAGACGCGCATGTTGGGGGATGCATGTATCGCTTCGCCACCTTTTGTTTGTGGATTTTTGTTGCGGCGTGGGCGCTGGTCTCATCAGCAGCACATGCCCAATCCGCGCCGCCGCCTGAATTTCCTGGCCCCATCTCCTGTGTCGCCCCGAACGACACTGCGGGTATCGCGGAGACGGATCGAACGCGCTGGACCGATTGCGAGAAGTGGGCGTGGTCGTGCATCCGCCAGGGGCTTGAAGCCAACCTTTACGCCAAAACATGTTTCGTGCCGCGCCAGGAAGACGCAAAAGCCGGGCGCGCCAAATTCAAACTCGCGCCGTTTGTCCACCCTGATGACTACAAAGCCACGAATGCCATTTCCGGCGACTTCCTGATCGCTCTTTTGACGAACCCGGAATATGTCCGGCAAATCCCACCCATCGGTGTGCGCATTTTCGGCGCGTACTTCGCGGGGCCCGTCAATCTTGAAAACGTCACCACCTCGATCAATCTGGTGCTGGATGCAAGCGTCGCCCGCCAGGGCTTGCGGATGACCAACTTCCGCAGCGAGAAAAACATCTCCATCGACGGCTCCAACATTCGCGGCACGGTGCATCTGATGCGCGCCCGCATCGACGGCTCGCTGTTTCTCGAAAAGGCCGTGCTCGACCACATCGATCTCAATGACGCGCGGATCGGCTCAAGTCTTGAAGCCACCGGTTCGCTGTTCAATGGCGAGTTCCGCCTGATGCGATCCAATGTCGACGGCAAGGTCATTTTGACCAAGGCCCGCCTGACGAGTTTGATCGCCTGGAATGCGCATATCGGATCGTCGCTCGAAATGCGCCTTGCTGATATCCGCATCGGCGCGGATTTCACCGGCGCAACGGTTGAAGGCGACGTCCGGCTGCCGGAAGTCACGTTCGGCCGGCGCAGCATGGGCATGCCGCAACAGTGCGATTGGGATCCCGACATCCAGTCCGATCACATCTTGAGCATGCTGAAAACGCTGTTGCCGCCGGACAGCTATCCCGGCAAGTTCGACGCCGCTTGGAAGGAAGTCACCGCCGAACGCGACGTGACCAACGGCGTTCCAGCCAAAAATGTCTGCGACGGCTATGGCCCCATCACGCAGAATTCGGCAATCGATAACCTGCTGCTGCGCGACATGAAAATCAAAGGCACGCTGTGCGTGGTCGATGTCAGCGGCGAGATCAAACTGGCACCCGGCGCCAACGGCATTATCCGCCCAGCGCTGAAAACCATCTCTCTCGACGGCACGGAAGCCAAGTCCACGGTGCTCAGCTGGCCGGACAGCAAAAGCTCGACCGAGTGGCGCGCGGTCAACTACAAGACCGAATACCTGCTGATCAATCTCAACAGCCAGCCGGAGCACCACTATGTCGATAATCTTGATCTGCGCCTGATCACGCTTTTGAAAAAGGACAAAAAGCCAACGCCTGCCGCCGTGGCCGGCTCAAGCGACGAACATCTGGTGAAACTCGCCTGCGATATCACGCCCGGCATTGAAACCAAGGACGATGCCGCCAACCGCGACACGCAAGACCGGCTGATCCGCTTCTTCAAAAATGACAAGTCGCAGAGCGCGCAACCGTTTGCATCCGTTGTTGCCAGCCTCAATTCATCCGGTGTCAACACCGTACATTTGCGCAAGGCGCTGAGCGAACTTAAATACACCAGCGCCTGCACAAGTTCGGAGCTTGTCAAAGCCTATCGCGATTTGCCGTGGGGCGGGTTCGCCAAAGCCTGGGCATCGGTGATGGACAAGCGTCCGCCAGACACCAGCCAATTTGCTTTTGTCGCCCGTGAATTGCGCAGCATCGGTGTTGACGCCGGCTGCAACGCCTGGCTGTTCGTGCATCGCAACGCCGCGTCCTACGGCCACGAACCCGTGCGGCTTGGAGGCTGGATCTTCTTAATCGTCACGCTGTTCTGGTTGGCTTTGAAATTCGACAGCCGGGGTGCGGGCGAACTCTACGACCGGCGCACACTCGGCCTTGTCTACGCACTCGACAATCTTATTCCGCTCAAGCAATACCGCATCGATCCCGAACACGCCGATGAGTTGCCAAACCGCCCGATTTTAAGGGCGTGGCGCTTCATCCACCGGTTGCTCGGATTGTTCTTGGCTGTACTGCTTTTTCTCTATGTCTACAAAGCCGCGACTTAGAACGCCGGCACTTGAGCTACAGCATGCGCCGGGCGCGCCTTACCGGCGGACGCGCGGCCGGCGTTCGGCGGGGATCTCCGCCGCTGGCTCGGCAGGCGCGGCGTCAACCGTACCCGGCGCAGCGCCGTCGGCGTTTTTGGCTGCCGGCTTGGCAACCGTTGCGTCCGGAGCCTTCTGCGCGGTTGTCTTCAACGGCTTTTGGCATTCGGTCAGCCAGACATCGAACGTCGGATGTTCGACGCCATAGAGCCCCGGACTTTCGGCAAACATCCAGCCTGTAAAAATGCGCTTCTCCTTGCCGTCCAGCTGCAGCTCATCGACTTCGACAAACGTCGTCGTCTTTGGCTGCTCGGTGGTCGGGCGCGAAAAGCACACGCGCGGCGTCACTTTCAATGCGCCAAACTTCGCGGTCTGGCCAAGCGCCACTTCGAATTTCGATATCCGCGCCGTCACCTTGTCGAGCGCTGAAAAAATCGCGACCGTATTTTCGATGCGGTCGGCGTGCGCGGGCGCCGCTGCGGCAATAGCCAAAGCTGCGATCAAGGACATCGCACGCACGATGCTGGCGGATGTGGACTGTGTTGTCAGCAAATCTAAACGCCCCGTCGCTGTAAGAGCCATATGCTCTTAAGCTGATCGCTCATCTTCAATTCCATGCAAATGGTGGCTGAAGCAAGGCCCAAGACCTTGTCAAGGTCCAGCACTATCCTGTGCGCCGGGCCAATGGTTCTTTTACGCCATCAGCCGCTCACTGCGGCTTCCACGGCTTGTAGTCGGCTGTCGATTTGGCGCGCTCGCGTGATCCGAGAATAGAGCCCGCCGGACGGTACGCATTGGCGGTGCCGGTTTGGTTCATCTGGTGGCGCTGCTGCCAGGGCTTGGCCTGATAGGCTTCGTCCGTCGGGAGCGTGTCGACCGTGTGATGCAGCCAGCCGTGCCATTCGGGCGGCACTTGCGACGCTTCCGAGAGATTACGGTAGGTCACCCAGCGCGCGGGCACGCCCAATGGGCCGACGCCACGCTTTTGCACATAATAGGTGTTGCCGAAGTCGTCCTCGCCAACCTTCTGGCCTTTGCGGAACGTGAACAGCCGCGTTCCCCAGGTATTGCCGCCCCACCAGCTGAAGATTTCAGTGAATAGACCCATGATGCCGTGTCCTCGCCCGCGCGGAAATGTGCGTCACGAATAGCTGCACCGGAGGCTATCTGTCCATGCGTCCGCATGGGCGATGCCAAGGTGCAACACCTGTGGCACGGAATCGGACTAGTCTGAGGTCCATTCGAGGCTTGGAATTTTCGTCATACACGCTTTCCCACAGCCCCACGTGCGGCCACCCGCCCGGCCAAATCCTGGAAATCCAGCTCTTACACGCTGTTCAACCCACACCTTATCCACACCGCTAGATGTTGTGTTGGTTGCAGCTAAGACCACAACATATGCCATCCACAGCGTGACGAACGGTTCGAATCGGCCTACCTTTGGCTCATGGTGGTGCGAGCGTTCTGCGGCAGTTTGGCCGCGCTCCAGTCGGCGCCCACTTCACGAAGTTGAATGCGTGTTCAAGCGCTTAATCGGCGCCGGTTCAGTTTTCGCTTCGCGGGCGTCTTGATTGTGGCAGCCGGCCGTCTCGCGGCTTGGTTCCGTCAGCAATCAGCAGGGTTTGTGGGTGTCACAGGGAGACCATGAGGGTGGTCAGATCCTGGGCAATGCTTGCGTGCGCTCGACTAAGGGCGCCACGCCAGCCGCCACCGGCTCCATCAACACACTCGGGCGCGCCGCCGCAGGTGGCGCAACTGCACGGCATGTCTGCTTACGCCTGCCACCACGCAAACACGGCGCAGCGACGTCTGGAATACAGGCCAGACCATACTGCGAGACGATAACAACCATTCGGCGTCCGGACTTGTACCGCTTACGGCCGCCCCGCAAAATTTCGGGGAATCTCATGAAGATCACGCGGCGCTTCACGACGGCCGGACAATCGCCTTACGCCACTATTCCATTCCGGCGCGCGACGTCTGAGATCAAGAATCCAGACGGGTCTGTTGTGTTCCGCCTCGAAGGCTTCGATGTGCCTGAGCACTTCTCTCAGGTTGCGGCTGATATTCTGGCGCAAAAGTATTTTCGCAAGGCCGGCGTCGCCACGCGCCTTAAGAAGTTTGAAGAATCGACCGTGCCGTCCTGGTTGTGGCGCCACGTGCCGGATGAAGCCGCCCTTGCATCGCTGCCCGCCAAAGAGCGCACCGGCGGCGAGAACGACGGCCGCCAGGTGTTCGATCGTCTCGCCGGCACCTGGACCTACTGGGGCTGGAAGGGTGGCTACTTCACGAGCGAAGACGACGCTCAAGCGTTCTTCGACGAAATGCGCTACATGCTCGCCATGCAGATGGCGGCGCCGAACTCGCCGCAGTGGTTCAACACCGGCCTGCACTGGGCTTACGGCATCGATGGCCCGGGCCAAGGCCACATGTACGTCGACTACAAGACCGGCGAACTGACCTCCTCGTCGTCGGCTTATGAGCATCCCCAGCCGCACGCCTGCTTCATTCAGTCGGTCGCTGATGATCTGGTCGGCAACGGCGGCATCATGGACCTGTGGGTCCGCGAAGCGCGTCTGTTTAAATACGGCTCGGGCACAGGCTCGAACTTCTCAAGCCTGCGCGGTGCTGACGAAAAGCTGTCGGGCGGCGGCCGCTCGTCCGGCCTGATGAGCTTCCTCAAAATCGGTGACCGCGCAGCTGGTGCCATCAAGTCTGGCGGCACCACACGCCGCGCGGCCAAGATGGTCGTTGTCGATGTCGATCACCCCGATATCGAAGAATACATCACCTGGAAGGTGCGCGAGGAGCAGAAGGTTGCGGCCCTCGTGACCGGCTCGAAGATCTGCCAGAAGCGCCTCAAAGCCGTGATGAAAGCCTGCGTCAACTGCGAAGCCGAAGGTGACGCGTGCTATGACGCGGCCAAGAATCCGAAGCTCAAAATCGCCATCCGCGAGGCCAAGCGCGACGGCGTGCCGACCAACTACATCCTGCGCGTCGTGCAGTTCGCGAAGCAGGGCTACACCGACATGGCGTTCGACACCTACGATACCGATTGGGATAGCGAAGCCTATCTGACGGTCGCCGGTCAGAACTCCAACAACTCGGTGCGCGTGACCGACGACTTCCTGCGCTCGGTCGATGCGGATGCCGATTGGAATTTGACCGCGCGTCTCGGCGGCAAAGTCACCAAAACGCTGAAAGCCAAGGATCTATGGGAACAAATCGGTTACGCCGCCTGGGCGTCTGCCGATCCCGGCATCCAGTTCCACACCACCATCAACGACTGGCACACCTGCCCGCAGTCCGGCCAGATCCGCGCATCGAACCCGTGCTCGGAATACATGTTCCTCGACGACACGGCCTGCAACCTCGCCTCGCTCAACCTGCTGCGCTTCCGCCGCGACGACAAATCGTTCGACATCGAAGCCTATGAGCACGCCTGCCGCCTGTGGACCATCGTGCTCGAAATCTCGGTGATGATGGCGCAGTTCCCGTCCAAGGAAATCGCGGAACTCAGCTACCGTTACCGCACGCTGGGCATCGGCTTTGCCAACATCGGCGGCCTGTTGATGTCAGCTGGCATTCCGTATGACTCGGATGAAGGCCGCGCGATCTGCGGCGCCATCTCAGCCATCATGACCGGCGTCGCCTACGCCACCAGCGCCGAAATGGCCAAGGAACTCGGGCCGTTCCCCGGCTACGCTCCGAACGCCAACGACATGCTGCGCGTCATGCGCAATCATCGCCGCGCCGCTTATGGCCAGCCGTCAGGATATGAAAAACTGTCGGTTGCACCGGTGCCGCTCGACCACGCCTCAACTGCCATGACAAGCGCTTGTCGACGCCGCCAAGCGCGCATGGGACCGCGCTCTTGGTCTGGGCCAGGCTCACGGCTACCGCAACGCGCAGGCGACTGTGGTGGCGCCGACCGGCACCATCGGCCTCGTGATGGATTGCGACACCACCGGCATCGAGCCTGACTTCGCGCTCGTCAAGTTCAAGAAGCTTGCCGGCGGCGGCTACTTCAAGATCATCAATCAGTCGGTGCCGGAAGCGCTCGGTTTCCTCGGCTACAAACCGCACCAAGTCGCCGAGATTGAAGCCTACGCTGTTGGCCACGGCTCGCTCCGACAATCCCCCGCCATCAACCACCAAACCTTGAAAGCCAAAGGCTTCACTGACGAAAACCTGGCCAAGATCGAAAGCGGTTTGGGCGCTGCGTTCGACATCAAGTTCGTTTTCAACCGCTGGACCCTGGGTGACGCGTTCCTGACCGACACGCTGAAAGTCCCAGCCGACAAGATGAATGACCCGTCGTTCGATTTGTTTGCCCACTTGGGCTTCTCGAAAAAAGATGTCGAAGCGGCCAACGAACATGTTTGCGGCGCGATGACGCTCGAAGGTGCGCCGCACCTGAAAACCGAACACCTCGCCGTGTTCGATTGCGCCAATCCGTGCGGCCGCAAGGGCAAGCGCTATCTGTCGGTCGAAAGTCACATCCGCATGATGGCGGCATCGCAGCCGTTCATCTCGGGCGCGATTTCGAAGACCATCAACATGCCGAACGATGCGACGGTGGAAGACTGCAAGCAGTCTTACATGCTGTCGTGGAAGCTGGCCCTCAAAGCCAACGCGCTCTACCGCGACGGCTCGAAACTTTCGCAGCCGCTGAACTCCCAGGTTCTCGGCGACGACGACGAGGATACAGGCGAAACCGCAGCCGAAGCGCTGTTGGCGGCGGGCGGCATGAGTGCCCGCACCGCGGCCGTCACCGAAAAAATCGTCGAGCGGATCGTTGAGCGCGTCGAGTACATCAAACAGCAGGACCGCGAAAAGCTGCCGGGCCGCCGCAAGGGCTACACGCAAAAGGCCAGCGTTGGCGGACACAAAGTGTACCTGCGCACCGGCGAATACGACAACGGCGCGCTTGGCGAAATCTTCATCGATATGCACAAAGAGGGCGCCGCCTTCCGCAGTCTCATGAACAATTTCGCGATCGCGATCTCGCTGGGTCTGCAATACGGCGTGCCGCTCGAAGAGTACGTGGAAGCCTTCACCTTCACGCGCTTTGAACCGGCCGGCCTCGTGCAGGGCAACGAAACAATCAAGAACGCCACGTCGATCCTCGACTACATCTTCCGCGAACTCGCCGTGTCGTACCTCGGGCGCCATGACCTCGCCCACGTCGACCCGCGCGAAATCGTCGGCGAAACCGGTCTTGGCTCATCCGACGAGACGACCGACGAGCAACTCGATCTCGATCTGCCCGAGAGCGTCACCAAGGTTGTGTCGAAGGGCTTCACGCGCGGCACGCCGTTGCGCATCGCCAGCCGCGGCGGCCAGCACGTGACGAGCGGACCGGTTTCGCATTCGGTTGAAGAGATGCGTGCCGAACAGCAGCGCGTCACCGATCTCTACGGCAACGCGCCGCAGACGGCCGGCACAAGTGCTTTGGCTGTCGAGACAACGACTGTCACCATGCGCTCAACCAAGATCGACGCCGCGGTCACAACCCCGCTTTTGTCGAAATCGGAACTCTACAAACAGCGCATGTCGGAAGCCAAAGTCCGCGGCTACGAAGGCACCAGCTGCCCCGAATGCCAAAACTTCACGATGGTCCGCAACGGCACGTGTTTGAAGTGTGAGACGTGTGGATCTACGAGCGGGTGTTCGTAAAGAATGCCTGCCTTCTCGGCATCATTCTACTGAGGTTGAAACAGAAGCGGTCGGGCAATCCCGGCCGCTTTTTAGGTTTTGAGATATGGACACAATTTTTGAGCTAAACGCAGAGATTGAAAGCTGGTGCATTGCCACCATGGCTGAATTTAAATTCGACAAAGCGCTTCATGCGGACGGGCTTGCCATGGCCAAGCTTGCCAGCATAGTCGAGCTTGCTCATTGTTTTAGATTTGTGGTTGCAAATGAGAAGAACGCTGCGGCGTTGCCGATTTTCCGAACATTATTGGATCATTACGTGGACCTGAAAAACTTATGTACCGATGATCTATACCACAAGCACTTTTACGCGCGCCATCACGTCGAGTGGATAAATCGTCTTGAGGCTGCACGAAACGGTAATCCGGCCCTGAGCCTCATCGCCAGCAGTGAAGATTTTGATCAATCATTGGCCGACCACCGAGCTTCCTTGGCAGCACTTGAAGCGAAGGGGCACAATAAGCTGACTGAAAAGGAGCGCTTCCGCCGCGCTGAAATGCAATCGGAGTTCGAGTCTATATACAGCTTCACGTCAACTGCATCGCATGGCGGCCTCGGTGACTTACTCAATCGCAATTTCAAGTCGTCCGGCGAATCTTACGAATTGCACCTATTCAAAGAAGTCCCAGAAGATTTTTTTTCAAACTACTTGTACTTATCGTGTGAACTCCTTTTGAATGGCTTAGAACTGATGAGCGCCAGAGCGCATATAGACTGCAGATCACGAATTGCTGCTTTTCGTGTGAGTCTCACTGAGTTCAGTTAACCTGACTAACATCTTCGCTAACAAGCCCGCGACGTCCGTAATAGAAAAAACAAAGAACCGCTGAGTTAGGATGCTACCCTCACCACCCGCATTCCCGTGCGCGATGCGGCGTCCTTACGCTGCTTCGCAGACACGGGACCTTTACCCGTCGCGATTGAACACGCCTGCAACCGCGAAAGATCCCGGCTCTGCAAAATTGCGCGCGCGCAATTTCTCCGGCCGGGAATGCGGCGGGTGAGAGCGGCGCACTTCGCTCACCACCCCACCTCTGTCATCCTAGCCCTTGTGGCTAGGATCCATTTCGCAACTTGCGCCGGCGTTTATTTCACGATGGATCTCAGGGATAGTCCTGCGCTTCGATGCTGCGCATCGGGGCCCTGGGATGACAATTTTGAGTGAGCACACTGCAGGCGCAAGCGAAGAACCGTTGGATTAACAGCGCACTTCCCCCCACCCGCATTCCCGTGCGCGATGCGGCGTCCTTACGCTGCTTCGCAGACACGGGACCTTTACCCGTCGCGATTGAACACGCCTGCAACCGCGAAAGATCCCGGCTCTGCAAAATTGCGCAAGCGCAATTTCTCCGGCCGGGAATGCGGATGTTGAGAGCGGCGCATCGCACGCGCCACCCCACCTCTGTCATCCTAGCCCTTGTGGCTAGGATCCATTTCGCAACTTGCGCCGGCGTTTATTTCACGATGGATCTCAGGGATAGTCCTGCGCTTCGATGCTGCGCATCGGGGCCCTGGGATGACAATTTTGAGTGAGCACACTGCAGGCGCAAGCGAAGAACCGTTGGATTAACAGCGCACTTCCCCCCACCCGCATTCCCGTGCGCGATGCGGCGTCCTTACGCTGCTTCGCAGACACGGGACCTTTACCCGTCGCGATTGAACACGCCTGCAACCGCGAAAGATCCCGGCTCTGCAAAATTGCGCGCGCGCAATTTCTCCGGCCGGGAATGCGGATGTTGAGAGTGGCGCACTGCGCTCACCACCCCACCGCTGTCATCCTAGCCCTTGTGGCTAGGATCCATTCCGCAACTTGCACCGGCGTTTGCGGAACGATGGGTCCCAGGGATAGTCCTGCGCTTCGATGCTGCGCATCGGGGCCCTGGGATGACAATTTTGAGTGAGCACACTGCAGGCGCAAGCGAAGAACCGTTGGATTAACAGCGCACTTCCCCCCACCCGCATTCCCGTGCGCGATGCGGCGTCCTTACGCTGCTTCGCAGACACGGGACCTTTACCCGTCGCGATTGAACACGCCTGCAACCGCGAAAGATCCCGGCTCTGCAAAATTGCGCAAGCGCAATTTCTCCGGCCGGGAATGCGGATGTTGAGAGCGGCGCACTGCACGCGCCACCCCACCGCTGTCATCCTAGCCCTTGTGGCTAGGATCCATTCCGCAACTTGCGCCGGCGTTTGCGGCACGATGGATCCCAGGGATAGTCCTGCGCTTCGATGCTGCGCATCGGGGCCCTGGGATGACAATTTTGAGTGAGCACACTGCAGGCGCAAAACGAAGAACCGTTGGATTAACAGCGCACTTCCCCCCACCCGCATTCCCGTGCGCGATGCGGCGTCCTTACGCTGCTTCGCAGACACGGGACCTTTACCCGTCGCGATTGAACACGCCTGCAACCGCGAAAGATCCCGGCTCTGCAAAATTGCGCGCGCGCAATTTCTCCGGCCGGGAATGCGGGAGGTGAGAGCGGCGCACTGCACTCGCCTCCCCACCGCTGTCATCCTAGGCCACGTCGCGGAGCCTGCCCCCGCAAAGGCGGCGGATCCATCCGGCAACTTGCGCCAGCGCGTGTTGCACGATGGATCGCGGATCGTCAGTCATCTGAACTGAACAGTCGGCACATCGGGCCTTACACACTATTGACTTTGCAAGAGCGCTTGTGACTGATTCGTCACATCGCAGCCGAATCGAAGGTAAACGCAAAGTTTCCTGTGGAAGACCTGTGGAAGATATTTTAGCCTCCTCAGCGTGGGACAACTGATCGGGGGATCGGTTGGGGGTAAGAATTTCCCACAAAACGTGCCGGAAATGTACAGCAGCAGACCGTGCGTCTGTGTCAGTACAAACGCCCATCGTTTGGCTTACGCGCCTTGCACGTTGGCATAAACGATTTGGTTTGCGGCGGGCCCGGGGGGGCCTCAGGGCGTCCAAAAAGAAACGGGTGGTCCGTGTGACCACCCGTTTTTTTGTCTTCAACTCGGCTCAATCGCGCCCGCCCTCAGGCCTTACTTGCCGAACCACATTTCCCAAATGGCCTGCACCTTTTCGGTCATCGTCTTCGGCTGGGCCGCAGCAGGCACTGCTTCATCTTTCGGCGGTTCGCCGCTTCCAGCCGGACGTTCAGTTGAAATCGACGACGTCGTAACCGGTGCGCCAACCGTCGCAACCGGGGCCGCAGCTTGTGCGGCAACCGGCGAAGCGGCGGGTGCTACGGGCGCGGTGGCTGCCGGTGCAACAGCTACAGGCACTGCAGCTACAGGCACTGCGGCAGCTGGCGGCGGCGTCAATTCAGCGGCTTTACCAACCGGGGCGGCAGCTGGCAGCGCCACTGGCAATGCAGCCGCCGGCTCAAGCCTGCCGCTCTCCATCTTGTTGGTCTCGGATGCCGGCGCATCGCCGCCAATCGTGCGCACAACACTTGCCGTTGGACGCTCAGACCCAATCTGCGGCAGCCCCTTGGCATCCTTCTCAATCAACGCGTCATACTCAGGCAGCGTCGCCACTTCGCCCTTAGCCGTCAGGTGGACGACCTTGTAGCCCTTTTCCTTCAGTTGCGTCAGCAGCAGCGGCAAGGCCTTGGCGGTGTTCTTATGGATATCGTGCATCAGCAGAATGCCTTTGCCCTTCTTCTCCAGCTTTTCCATCACGCCTTTGACGAGCGCTTCGGGCGGCTGCAGCTTGAAGTCAAAGCTGTCGATATCGGTCGAAAACATCGCAATATTGCGCTTGTTCAAATGCGCCAGTGAGTCCGGCGTATCTTTCAGTGTCGGATAGCGGAAGAACGGCGACACCGGCCCACCGACCGCGCGCTTGACGGCGCTGATGCCACGCTCGATCTCATCGCGGCCTTCATCAAAGGTCTTCAGTTTGGAAATCGCCTGGTGGCTCCAGGTGTGTGTGCCGATGGTGTGCCCGGCTTGGGCCACTTCGCGGATGATCTCCGGATAGCCAAGCGCCATCTTGCCAATCGTGAAGAACGTGGCTTTCGTGCATTGCGCAGCAAGTGCCGCAAGCACGCCCTCGGTCGAAAACTTTTGCGGGCCGTCGTCAAACGTCAGCACGACTTCTTTCGGCTGCAGGAAATCATAAGCCTTGTAGTGTTCGAGGCCAAAGCCCGGGCCGCCGGTTGTATCAATCTCAACTGTCCGCGCCACACCCAGCGCATCGGCCTTCGCGCAGGGCGGCGCGGCGGCAAATGCCGGCATAGCCCCAAAAAGCGCCGCCGCGGCCAAAAACGCCGCGCTTACGACCATCCGCATCCAATCCTCCAGACATTATGATTCTCAACCTGAATGATATCACCTGCCGCGTTAATCGTAAGCTGGAGACCACCGGCGCAACGCGCTGTCACCATTTATCTTGCCGCCACAACCGTAATAATTGCGTCCGCAAGGGGGCTCGGCTTTAGATTGTAGCTGGCGCGATGCTCAGCTATTGGCCATAATGTGCCCATAGAGTGGTGCTCTGCTCGGCCTCAACGGGGACAGAGCAACCATCGTAATGCGTATTTGGGGGTTTAGTAATGTTCAATCGCGTCGCCACGCCCGACCAGCGTCTCGCTGATCCCATTCGTTCTTCCGCGCCAGCCGCAGCGCCAGTGCAAAGGCCCTCGCCGCCGCCGTTCGCGCAATCACCGGCACAGCAGCCGATGCGCGCAATTGATACGCCGACATCCGTTCTCGGTCAGGACATCACCATCTCCGGCCAGCAGCTTGTGCTCAAGACCAAGGGCTCGTTGTTGATCGCCGGTCAGATTCAAGGCGACGTTCATGGCGAAAGCGTCACGGTCGGTGAAACCGGCAGCGTTTCCGGCACCATCACCGCGCGCACCATCACCGTGCAAGGCGAAGTGCGGGGCGCGCTTAAAGGTTCAGCCGTCATTCTCAACGCCACGTCGCGTGTTGATGGCGACATCGTCAAGCAGACGCTGGCCATTGCCGAAGGCGCACAGTTCGACGGTAGCGTGCGCCGCGCCAAAGACGTCGCGGAAGTCACGCCAGATCTCGGCTAAGCAAAATTCCGCTAAATAGATTTGGGCCAAGCCGGTCTTGGCTCAACGTCTTATTTGATAGATTGCACGGAAATTTCCGTTTCCATCCGGTGACGCGCGCGCGGTGCGAGCGTCACCACATCTTCCCCAGCGTTTGCCGTCTCGACGCACAGCATGCGCGTATGGCCGGTATCACCGATATCGCCAAGCCGCGCCGCCTTCAGTGTCCACGGATTCCAAATTACGGTCGATTGGCTGCCGCTTTTCGACACGCGGATTTCGCGGCCGAAGTTACGGTCTGACACGACCACATCATTTACGCAGGCCTGATAAATCCGGTCCACTTCGCAATCTATAGTGATCGCGCCGCTCTGGTGTTTGACCGCGCCGTGATCCAACTGATCGACGTATCGCGCGGCCTCAAGTCCCGTCACCGACACGTCCGCGATATCACCAACCGCCAAATACGTGTGTAGCGCTTGCGTCAAAGTAAACGGCGCGGAACTGAGGTTGTCGGTCGAGAGCGCAAGGCTCAGCGTTTCGCCAACCGTAATTTCCAGTTCGGCACGGGCGCGCGGCGCCCAAAGCTCTGGCGCGATATCTTTGGTGTCGAACGTCAGGACCAGCCGCGCTCGTGCAGGCGACGCCGCCGATCCCGCCACCGTCCAGGGCGCAGAGCGGACAAACCCATGTGCGGGCTTTGTTGTGTCTGTGGGGTGCGGACCGAACCACGGCCAACAAACTGGTATTCCGCCGCGCACCGCTTTGCCGGTGCCAAGTTTCGCCTGCGGCGACAGCCAGAGCCGGTCCTGCGCATCCCCGTGGGCGCACCACGACAACACTTGCGCGCCCTGTAACGCGACGACAGCGG
>JABFRT010000016.1 GCA_013141015.1 Hyphomicrobium sp.
CCACGGTAAGGTCAGCGACTGGGGTGAAGTCGTAACAAGGTAGCCGTAGGGGAACCTGCGGCTGGATCACCTCCTTTCTAAGGATGAGCTTTGCTAAGCCTTCCGGTTTCGGCCGGACGTGCTTCAAACCTCTGATTAGAATAACGGAACTAGTGTTTTGTCGACCTAGTTCTTTGCAATACAACGCGGGATTTCCGCCGTCTTCGTTTCTCTTTCTTCATCACGGATACACGCTATCAGGGCCTGTAGCTCAGTTGGTTAGAGCGCGCGCTTGATAAGCGTGAGGTCGGAAGTTCAAATCTTCCCAGGCCCACCATGTTCTTTCGGTGACGAAAGAAGTGCGGTGAGGGAGGTTCGGATGTGCTGACGCACGCCGGAGCGCCGATACACCAGGTTAGGGGCCATAGCTCAGCTGGGAGAGCGCGTGCTTTGCAAGCACGATGTCGTCGGTTCGATCCCGTCTGGCTCCACCAATTATCCGTGATTTGAAGAGAGATATTCCATTCCATTGAGAGCTAACGCTCCAATGGTGAACTCTATGACATTGTAAAGAGGGACTAATGCCTGAGGCGCGTACCCCGCGCTATCTGCACAGATCTTCGCCGCGAGGCGTTGTTCGGGTTTAGTCTGATTGACTTTTTGGTTCGTTATGAACGGTTGTGATGACCGTTTGAAACGAACCTGGTCTTTCTAATCAATGCGCACAATTCGTCTGGCGCTTCGGATGCCCACAAAGCATCCGCGCCGGATATAAAGCGCGCTGAATGCTGGCTCACCTTCTTTGCCGAGGGGTATGAGTTAAGCGCAACGCGTGGTGAGCATTGCTAATGAGAGCGATCAAGTGACTTAAGGGCATCTGGTGGATGCCTTGGCGGTAAGAGGCGATGAAGGACGTGGTACGCTGCGATATGCTTCGGGAAGGCGCGAACAGCCTGTGATCCGAAGATTTCCGAATGGGGAAACCCACCTTCGACATCTTGTAATTCGCACCTAGAGCGCAAGTTCTAGGTGCGGATTTCAGGGTGTCACAAGAAGGTATTTGGCCCTGAATACATAGGGGTTAAAAGCAAACCCAGGGAACTGAAACATCTCAGTACCTGGAGGAAAGGACATCAACCGAGACTCCGCGAGTAGTGGCGAGCGAAAGCGGACTAGGCCAGTGATTGTGCGATGACAACTGGAACCATCTGGAAAGGTGGGCCTCAGCGGGTGACAGCCCCGTACAGGTAATGCAGAGCGCAATCCTCGAGTAGAACGGAACACGTGCAATTCTGTTTGAACATGGGGGGATCACCCTCCAAGCCTAAGTACTCCTTACCGACCGATAGTGCACCAGTACCGTGAGGGAAAGGTGAAAAGCACCCCGACAAGGGGAGTGAAATAGTTCCTGAAACCGGATGCCTACAAACAGTCGGAGCTCGCAAGAGTGACGACGTACCTTTTGTATAATGGGTCTGCGACTTAGTCTGACGAGCAAGCTTAAGGCGATAGCTGTAGGCGTAGCGAAAGCGAGTCTGAACAGGGCGTTCAGTTCGTCGGATTAGACCCGAAACCTGTCGATCTATCCATGGTCAGGTTGAAAGTGGGGTAACACCCACTGGAGGACCGAACCGGTGTCTGTTGAAAAAGCCTCGGATGAACTGTGGATAGGGGTGAAAGGCCAATCAAGGCAGGAAATAGCTGGTTCTCCGCGAAATCTATTTAGGTAGAGCCTCGGATGAATACTCGAGGGGGTAGAGCACTACATGGGCTAGGGGTCCCCACAGGATTACCAAACCTAAGTAAACTCCGAATACCTCGAAGTACTATCCGGGAGACACACGGCGGGTGCTAACGTCCGTCGTGAAGAGGGAAACAACCCTGATCGCCGTCTAAGGTCCCTAAATCACTGCTAAGTGTGAAAGGATGTGGAAATCCCATAACAACCAGGATGTTGGCTTAGAAGCAGCCATCATTTAAAGAAAGCGTAACAGCTCACTGGTCTAAACAAGGGTTTCTGCGCCGAAAATGTATCGGGGCTAAAGCAGTGTACCGAAGACGCGGGTGTGCAGCAATGCACGCGGTAGCGGAGCGTTCCGTAAGCCTGTGAAGGGAGACCCGTGAGGGCTCCTGGAGGTATCGGAAGTGCGAATGCAGACATGAGTAACGAAAGGAGTGTGAGAAACACTCCCGCCGAAAGTCCAAGGGTTCCTGCGTAAAGTTAATCTGCGCAGGGTTAGCCGGCCCCTAAGGCGAGGGCGAAAGCCGTAGTCGATGGGAACCACGTTAATATTCGTGGGCCAGTGGGTGTGTGACGGATGCAGCAAGTTGTTGAGGCTTATTGGATTGCCGAGGCAGCGAATGTGTCCCAGGAAATAGCCCCCACATAGACCGTACCCGAAACCGACACAGGTGGACTGGTAGAGTATACCAAGGAGCTTGAGCGAAGTGTGCTGAAGGAACTCGGCAAATTACCTGCGTAACTTCGGGAGAAGCAGGCTGCAGACCTAGGCAACTAGATTTGCAGGACACAAAATAGGGGGTGGCGACTGTTTATCTAAAACACAGGGCTATGCTAAGACCAACGTCGATGTATATGGCCTGACGCCTGCCCGGTGCTGGAAGGTTAAAAGGAGAAGTGCAAGCTTTGAATTGAAGCCCCAGTAAACGGCGGCCGTAACTATAACGGTCCTAAGGTAGCGAAATTCCTTGTCGGGTAAGTTCCGACCTGCACGAATGGCGTAACGACTTCCCCACTGTCTCCAGCACACACTCAGTGAAATTGAATTCCCCGTGAAGATGCGGGGTTCCTGCGGTTAGACGGAAAGACCCCGTGCACCTTTACTGCAACTTTGCACTGGCAATCGTGACTGCTTGTGTAGGATAGGTGGTAGGCTTTGAAACCGGGGCGCTAGCTCGGGTGGAGCCGAAATGTGAAATACCACCCTTGTGATTATGGTTGTCTAACCGCGATCCGTTATCCGGATCCGGGACAGCGCATGGTGGGCAGTTTGACTGGGGCGGTCGCCTCCTAAATCGTAACGGAGGCGTGCGAAGGTAGGCTCAGGTTGGTCGGAAATCAACCGTCGAGTGCAATGGCATAAGCCTGCCTGACTGCAAGACTGACAAGTCGAGCAGAGTCGAAAGACGGTCATAGTGATCCGGTGGTTCTTTGTGAGAGGGCCATCGCTCAACGGATAAAAGGTACGCCGGGGATAACAGGCTGATGACGCCCAAGAGTCCATATCGACGGCGTCGTTTGGCACCTCGATGTCGGCTCATCACATCCTGGGGCTGGAGCAGGTCCCAAGGGTATGGCTGTTCGCCATTTAAAGTGGTACGTGAGCTGGGTTCAGAACGTCGCGAGACAGTTCGGTCCCTATCTGCCGTAGGTGTAGGAGAATTGAGAGGATCTGTCCTTAGTACGAGAGGACCGGGATGGACGCACCTCTGGTGGACCTGTTGTCGTGCCAACGGCACAGCAGGGTAGCTATGTGCGGACGGGATAACCGCTGAAGGCATCTAAGCGGGAAACCCACCTCGAAACAAGTTCTCCCTCGAGAGTCGTGGAAGACCACCACGTTGATAGGCCGGGTGTGGAAGCGCTGCAAGGCGTGTAGCTTACCGGTACTAATAACTCGATCGACTTGATTGCTCTCATTAAGCAATGCTCATCGAAATCGTTATGGGATGTGGATCCGCGTTTCGAAACGCGTCGATGCTCCCGAAAACGTGCTCAGCGCTGCCGTAAGGCTATGGCGCGAGCTCGATGAGCGTAAGAATTAGAAAGACCAAATTGTGCAAACTAACATGACGTCTCCGCTGATCTGGTGATTATGGCGGGGTGGCTGCACCCGATCCCATTCCGAACTCGGCCGTGAAACGCCCCTGCGCCGATGGTACTTCGTCTTAAGACGCGGGAGAGTAGGTCGTTGCCAGATCTGCAGAGACGTTATGTGAATTTTGCGAAACAAAAAACGAAGTCAATCAGTGCACCCTCTTGCAAGTCATATTGCATCAATGCGCCGCGTGGTTTTCCACCGGCGCGTTTTTGCGTTTGAAAGTCGCTAGTCTTCAACGTCGCAAGTCTTCGCGGGGGAATAGGGATCGTGATGAGGTTTGCCAGATTTTTTGTGCTGGCCGTGTCGGCTGTGGCAGTCATATTTCCGGTGAACGCAGGGGAGCCGGAAAGTGATGAGGCGGGGATCACGGATGCGCAGAAAGTTGCGTTCATGAAGCATTGGATTGGCTCCAAATTCGCAATCAAAGAATTCTGCAAGAGTGCCAACCCAGATAAGGCCGCTGAGTTCGAGGCAGCCTGGATAAACTCGCTAGTGACAGAATCGGCAGACGCTAAAGCCTACGCTGCATCGCCGGAAATAGCGGTAGAGGGTGCCGGGCGGCTAAAGGAATATACTAACGAGGCGAAGCGCTCCGCTTCCGCGCGTGAGGGTTTGATGATGTCGTGCGACGGTGCGTTAATAGGTAAAACCTTTTAGACGCAGCGCTGGTGCGGCCGCGCGTTGCAGTGTGCTGTGTGAGTTAGCCGTTTGGCGCGTTCATTTCTTCTACTCTTGAGGTTCGATAAGGCCATCAGCGCCAAGCCGCCGGACCATTTATAGTCCGAGCTCACTCAACCCCGGGTGATTATCAGGCCGGCGGCCGTTGTTGGGCTCACGGGGCCAATGGTATTTCCGGTCAGCGGCAGCGATTTCGAGATCATTGATGCTCGCGAACCGCAGCCGCATCAGGCCGTGCTCATCAAATTCCCAATTCTCGTTGCCGTACGACCGGAACCACTGGCCTGCGCTATCGTGCCACTCGTAGGCAAAGCGCACCGCAATGCGGTTGTCCGCGAAGGCCCACAGCTCCTTTATCAAGCGATAGTCGTTTTCGCGCGCCCATTTGCGCGTGAGGAAATCGACGATTTCGGCGCGCCCTATAGGAAACTCGGCGCGATTGCGCCAACGGCTGTCTTCCGTGTAAGCGAGCGACACGCGCACCGGATCGCGCGAATTCCAAGCATCTTCCGCTAGGCGGATTTTTTGAATGGCGGTTTCCCGCGTGAACGGTGGCAATGGCGGCCGTGGAACACTCGGCTGCGGGGATGTGGTCATTTTAGGTTTTCCTAGCGATTTGTTCGCCGACGCTACCCCTGATCCACATCCGCGATCAATGCCCCGTTGCGCCGTCTGATCGACCGCCGCGACGCTCTTGACCCGGATAGTGAAACGCTTGAGCGTCTTGATCACGCCCATCGCCCGATAAGCTTGGAGACCAGCCGATGTACTCAGCCAACAATCTTGCGCAATTGCCGCATCTCAAGGCGCTGTCACCGACAGCCATGCACGCGTTTGAGACCTTTGACCGGGCGGCGATGGCGGCGGGAAATATTCCGCGCAAATACAAGGAGCTTATTGCCCTTGGCGTGGCGTTGACCACGCAATGCCCGTACAGCCTGGAGGTACACCGCACCAACGCGATCAATGCCGGCGCAAGCGAGGCGGAAATTGCGGAGGTGATATTCCTGGCCGCCGCCATGCGCGCAACGGCGGCCATCGCTCACGGCACGCACTTGGTGGGGCCACGCAAGGCCGATCCGGCCAAACGCTGAGGCGCTTCAGCGCACAAAATCCAAAACTGTTGCAGGGCCGCACTAGGAACTGCAGGTCTCAGTGTGGATAAATCGCTTTATGTCAGTGTGGCGCAAACATAGCATCCGGACCGTCATCGCAGTTTTTGCGCTCATTGGCGCATTGCTGCATACGGCCGCGATACCGTTTCACGGCATCATGCAAGCCGGCGCAGCAGCCGCTCTTGGGACCGCAGCTGACGGCAACCGGGATTCCTGGGCTGTACAGGCCGGGGCTACAATCTGCCACGGTGCGCAGAGTTTGGCGGACGGCGGCCCGTCAGAGCCCGCTCAACCAATTTCTCCTGGCTCCAATTGTCCAGTGTGTCTGGCGTCGATGTGGGCTGTCGCCAGCGTTGATTACGTGCCGGTCACAGCACCAGCCGCAGTCATTGTTGCGAAACCGATTGTGCTTTCGGAGACGCCGCCGGCGCAACGCCGGTCCGGATCGTCATTCGAAGCGCGTGGTCCACCTGCACTGATCTGATCGTGTGTCTGCATGATGTGATGCCTCGTCAGTTCAGAGGCTCAAGCTGTGCACCATCGGCAGCGTCGCGTTTGGCGCCGCCTATCTCCATCCATCTCATTCTCATGTTGTCCTATTGCCGCCCCGCATTGCGTTGGCGCAGGACCAAACGGGCGATACCCCAGAGGAACGACTATGCAACTTTTCAAAGCGCAGCGCGCAACAGCCTCATCAATAGCGGCACTGCTGATGTCAACCGGCGCCATGCTGTCTCCGGCTCTCGCGGATGCAGGATCCAAGCCGATACCCGAAGGCCACGCGCCAGCGGGCGTGATGGTTGATCATATGCACAAGGCCGGCGAGTTTATGGTTGGCTATCGCTACAGCTACAGCCGTATGGCTGGCGATACGCTGACTGGAACTGATACCGCCCCGGAACATGACATCCTTCACGACGCTTGCCAGAATCCGAAGGTTGCCGGTCACGAACACTGCATGATGAAGCAGTCAAAGATGACCATGCAGATGCACATGCTTGATCTCATGTACGCGCCGACCAACTGGCTGACTTTCATGGTCATGCCGCAATGGATGACAATGGACATGACCATGTCTCCGGTCGAAGATCCGATGCACATGGGTGAGGGCGGCGAACATGGTATGCACATGGGGTCGCATGCACATGGCACAGATGGTTTTGGTGACACCACCTTCGGTGCTCTGATTCAGCTCTCCGACGGTCCGGGATACCACTTGCACACTGGTTTGATGTTCTCGGCGCCGACCGGTTCGACGTCCGAAAAGGGTTCCAGCGGCGCGCTGACCCACTACATGATGCAGCTTGGCTCTGGCACCTGGGATTTCCTGCCGAGCCTCACATACACCGGCCGCGCCGACCGCTTCTCATGGGGTGGTCAGGTCTCTGGCATCATCCGCATGGAAGACGAGAACAACCGGGGCTATGCGCTCGGCAATGTGTTCCAGGCAACCGCTTGGGGCAGCTACCGCTTGACCGATTGGCTGTCTGCGTCGTTGCGCGTTCTGCACACGAAGCAGGGTGAAATCACCGGCACTCTCGATCACACAGGCACCGGTATGAGCCCGCCCGACCTGCCATCGAACTACGGCGGCCGTTTCTGGGATGTCGGTTTCGGTTTGAACATGGTTGTGCCGGAAGGTGCGCTCAAGGGCCACCGCTTGAGCGTCGAGTGGGCCGAGCCGGTCCGCGACGACGTCAACGGCTTCCAGCAGGAGCGTGATGGCACACTCTACGTCAACTGGAGCAAGGCGTTTTAAGCGCCAAGCCGGAACTCAAAAAAAGGGGCTGGAGACATCCAGCCCCTTTTTCTATTCTGCAAAAAGGATCAGCGGTCTTCGTTGGGAATATCGACTCGCGTCGGCGTGCCTTCGCCTTCGCCGGGCTCGTCGCTATCAGGATCGGATTTTGGGTTGGGTTCGCGGCCCGGATCTTCAGCGGACGAGTCATCGACGGGCTGGCCTGGCGCATGCACCGGGCGTTGTGGATGTTCTGGATCAATGTTGGTTTTGCGCTTATTGTTGTCAGTCATCACACTCACTCCAATTTGCCTCAGTTGAGAGAGCAAGACGCATGCCGGCGCGAGAAGTTCCAAAAAACACGGCGGCGAAGGATTGCCGCGATACGACCGGCGATTAGATCAGCCCGATGTAGCGCAGTGCGATGGCCGCGAGGCTGGCGGCGATGGCGAGAATGCCAGCGGTCTGCACCCGGTCCGACTTGGCGTTTTCCTTGGCGATGCGTTGCACCGTCGCGTCGTCGAGGCGCACGCCATCTTTCGCCATGTCCGACAGGCCGTAGAGCGCGGTTTCGGCGCGCTTCAATAAGCCCGGCGACCGCAACAGTACTTCGCCGATCGATTGGGCGCTGGCGCCGGCTTCCTTGATGCGCCCGATCAGGCCGAGATTGGCTTCCATCCATTCTTTCGCAATCGGCTCAGCAGCCGACCACATATTGAGATTGGGATTGAGATCGCGCGCCACGCCCTCGACGATGACCATGCTCTTTTGCAGCAGGATCAGTTCGGGCCGCGTTTCCATGTCGAACACTTCAGTGTAGGCGAACAGTTGGCCGAGCAGATCGGCCATCGAGATTTCTTCAGCCGTGCGGCCGTGGATCGGCTCGCCGATGGCACGCATGGCTTGGGCGAACTCTTCGACCGTATGGTGCGGCGGCACGTAGCCCGCTTCAAAGTGCATGGCGGCGGTGCGGTAATAGTCGCGCGTGATCAGGCCGTGCAGAATTTCAGCGAGAAAGCGGCGCTCCTGTAATCCCAACCGGCCCATGATGCCAAAGTCAACGGCGACGACTGTGCCGCTGTCGTCAACGAACAGATTGCCCTGGTGCATGTCGGCATGGAAAAAGCCGTCGCGCATGGCGTGGCGCAGGAACGAGCGCAGCACGGTGAGGCCGAGTGCGTGGACATCAAAACCTTTGGCGACGAGCGTGGCGCGGTCAGCAATCGGCGTGCCGTCAATCCATTCAAGCGTCAGAATGCGCTTTGAGGTACGCCGCCAATCGACCGTTGGAACGCGCAGGCCTTCGCCCGCCTTGATGTTGTCGGCCATCTCGGAAATTGCGGCGGCCTCAAGCCGCAAATCCATTTCGAGGTCGGTGGTGTGTTTGAGATTGTCGACAACCGCCACAGGCCGCAGGCGGCGCGCGGGCGCGTAATATTTTTCAATCAGGCGCGCTGCGAAATAATAGCTGTCGAGATCGCGCGTGAAGCGCTTTTCGATATCGGGGCGCAAGATTTTGACGGCGACGGCTTTTTTGATGCCGTCTTGCATAACGTAGGCTTTGTGAACTTGGGCTATCGAGGCGGCGGCAACGGGTGGGCCAAAGCCGATGAAGTGATCTTCGAGTTTACCGCCAAGTGCGCGCTCTACAGCGATGCGCGCTTCTGCCATTGAGAACGGCGCCGCCTTGTCTTGCAAGTGGCGCAGGTCGGCTGAGAGTTCAGGGCCGATCACGTCGGCGCGGGTCGCTAAAAACTGGCCGAGTTTGACGTAACTCGGGCCGAGTTGCGCCAAGGCCGCGCCAACGCGCTTGGCTTTGGGTTCACCCCAGTGGAATGGCGCGGATATCAAACGCAGCGGCGCAGTTGCCAAGCGCGCCAAACGCAACGGCAGCGGCACGGCCATGCCTTTAGGCACAAACCGCACGCCATGCTGGGCGAGGACGAGACCGGCGCGCGCCAGTCTCAAAGTGTGCATCAACGCTCCGGCCATGGGTGGCGATTTCGTCCTTTGGCTTTGTTTGGAGCGCACTTTGCGCTGGCAGTGGCCAACGTCAAGCGTGACACCGTGTGCGGGTAAACAGCGCCTGAACTTAGGGTCGCGCCACCGCCCAACAAAACGGCGCCCGGCTGCTGCGCCGGACGCCGTTAAGACGTTCTATGCCGCGTCTGTGCAACTTACTTGTTGGTGCAGAAGGTTGCTTGACCGTGGCACGTGACCTGGCCGCCGTCCGGCTTGCATTTATACTTTTCGTTTTTGACGGTGTAGCCTTCGACCTTGTTGGTCGCGACGAAGCCCGGCCAAAGACCCCAGCTGACGGCCTGAACCATGGTCTCAAGCGCAAACCACTTGGCGGAGTCTGCCGACCCGGCGGTGGCGACGGCGCCCTTGGTCACGCAACCGGCCGTGGCGGCCGTGGCGGAAACCATTGTGGCTGCGGCAAGTGCGGCGGCTGCAAGTGCAATCGATTTCATGAATTCTCTCCCTCGAGCAGATTCAAATCAGCAATTCACTATGCAAGGCTATGGGGCGGGCCGGTGCTGGTCAACCGCCAAACCTGAGATCAGGCAGTGCCGGTCTAGATTTTCCAGCCTGAGTGCATGGCGGCGACGCCACCCGTCAGATTGCGGTAGCTGACGCGCTCAAATCCGGCATCGCGGATCATCCCGGCAAAAGCCTCTTGCTTGGGAAATTTGCGGATGCTTTCGACCAGATATTGATAGGGCTCGGCCGCGCCGGCGGTCAGTTTGCCGAGCCGCGGGATGACTTCAAACGAATGGAAGTCGTACAGCCGGTCGAGCAACGGCACTTGAACCTCCGAGAATTCGAGGCACAGAAAACGCCCGCCAGGTTTCAACACGCGATAGGCTTCCGCCAGCGCCCGGTCGATGTGGGTGACGTTGCGGATGCCGAACGCAATGGTGTAGGCGTCGAAGGATGACGCCTCGAACGCCAACGTCTCGGCATTGCCCTCGATGCAGGTGATGCGCGCGTCAAGGCCAGCGTCATGAACCCGGCGGCGGCCGACGGCCAGCATTTCCGGGCTGATGTCGCAAATGACTGATGTTGTGTTCGGGCCTGATGCGCCCGCGACGCGCAGTGCGATGTCGCCGGTGCCGCCGGCAACGTCGAGATGGCGGAAGGCGGTCGCGCCTTTCGGCGGATTTAGCCACGTGACGAAATCGCGCTTCCATAAGCGGTGCAGCCCGCCTGACATCAGATCGTTCATCAGGTCATAGCGCTCGGCGACGGTCGCGAAAACCTGATTGACGAGGCCTTGGCGCTCGTCCTCAGTCACGTCGCGGAAGCCGAACGATGTGGCAGTGTTGTTTTGGCTATTTTCCATGTGCCGATCATAGCGAAGGCCGCAGCTTGGCGCTATGGTCGGGCGCCAGAACGGTCAATTTTGTCTCAGAGGGTGCGTGCCAGAATTACCTGAAGTCGAAACCGTGCGGCGCGGGCTAGAGCCGGTGCTTGCTGGCGCCAAGGTGCGCCGGGTTGAGGCACGCCGGCCGGATCTGCGGTTTCCGTTGCCAGAGCGGTTCGCGGCCCGGGTCGAGGGCCAAACGATTGTACGGCTGGAGCGGCGCGCCAAATACTTGGTGGCGGTGCTATCGGGCGGCGAAGCGCTGGTGATGCATCTGGGCATGACCGGGCGGTTTACTATTCAATCTGACAACCGCACGGCGCTGCTCGGCGAATACATCTATCCGGCCGGTGCCGATCCCAAACACGATCATGTTGTGCTGCATGTGAGCGGCGGCAAGCGGGTGGTCTACAACGATCCGCGCCGCTTCGGGTTTATGATTTTGATGGCGGACCGGGACCGGCCGCAGCACGCGCTGTTCAAGGCGCTGGGGGCGGAACCTTTGAGCGCAGATCTGACGGCTGAATATCTGGCCAAGCGGGCTTTTAATCGCAAAGTCAATTTGAAGTCGTTTCTGATGGACCAGCGCAATATCGCGGGCCTTGGCAATATCTATGTGTCGGAAGCGCTGCATCGCGCAGGGCTGTCGCCGGACCGGGCAGCGCGCTATTTGTGCGACAAGCGCGGCCAGCCGACGGTTCGCGCGCATACGCTGGTGCCGGCCATTCAGAGTGTTCTGCGGCAGGCCATATCCGCAGGTGGATCGACGCTGAAAGATTATCGTCACGCCGACGGTGAAAAGGGCGCTTTTCAAGAGGCGTTCGCGGTTTATGATCGCGCGGACGCGCCATGTGTGCGGCCTGGATGTAGCGGCAAAGTCCGCCGCACGATCCATGGCGGCCGGGCGACGTATGCTTGCACTGTCTGCCAGCGCTAGGCTGGACGCGCGCGAAGCACCGGGATGACGGACAGTACAAAAACACAAGCGGCTGCTGCGAGAAATACGTCGTTGGCCAGCCAATCGTTTTTGATCGTGTCGAGTTTTCCTGCTGTAATCAGCCAGCCCGCACCACTGAGCACCGCCAACGCGAGCACCGCCGAGAGGCGCCGCGCAATTTCGATAGCGCCCGGCTGAGCCGCCGGACCACTTGTTGTGTTCAAGCGCACAGCGTAAGCGATGAACATCGCGGCAAGCAGCGCGAACCCGAGGCCGTATTGCCAGCCGTGCTGCCATTTGAGGCCGATGATCGGATAGGCGATCAGCAGGGCGAGCGCCGACCACAGCATCGTCACGGCAGTCAGCTGCGTTGAAAACCGCACCACGGCAAGCGGGCCGGTTGCTGGAACCATGCGGATAGCTGTTGCAATTACGCGGCCGGCAAACAGGGCGGCGGCAGTCATGGCGAGCAGCTTGTCTCCGCGGCCTGCCGCAAACGCCATGGCAATCAGGCTGACGATGGCAATCATCAGGACCGGCCGGTCAAAACCTGCCAGCGCTGGGCTCGCGCGATTTCTGTTTGCTGCGTTTCCGGTCACTGATCTTTCGCTTGGCTGAGAGCATTGAGGCTGATCGCGGCGATCGCCAGCGCGCCAAAGAAGAAGATGTTGCACCCAGCCCAGTCAGGATAGGTGATGGCGCGCGGGAATTTGCCGTCGATCAACATGCTCGCCAATCCGGCAAGCACCCCGCCCAACTGCAGCATGACCAAGATGCGTCCGACTTTCATCACCGGCTCATCGACCCGGCCGGCGTCTGTGTCCCGCTGCAGCATGTTGGAGAAAACGATACTGGCGACGGCCGCCAGCGAAAAGCCGAGGAAGAATTGCCACCATTCCGGCCAGCGGTGCGGCAAGATGAACATGTAGGTGACGAAGATGCCGACACCGCCCCACGCCCACACGAGGCCGGTGTTGCGGGCTGTTGAGCTGCCGATCTCGCTTTTCGAGGCGCCTGACGCCCGCAGGGCATTGTGTTCGCGAATGGCGGTCAAGGCGAATACCACGCTCACCACGCCGGAGGCCAGCATGTGCATGGCGGGATTGTTGATGGCGGCAGTCAGAATAATGGCGCAGATACTCAGCGTCAGCGCGATCATCCACGCGGTCAATGACGACATCAAAAAGGCCCCCCAGTTCAGTGAATGTAAATGCCTCGCGGCTGGATTAAAGTGTTTCCCGCCCCGTTATAGGTGCTTTGCTCAACTATAGGCCAGCGGCCTAGCGGCAAAACCTAGTAAAAATCGTCGCGGAAGGCCGTGTTGCTGAGGCCTTTGCGTTGACCGCAGGCGTTTCGGCGTCTATAGGAACGGCCAAGTGCCGCTCGGGGTTTCCGCCTCGGGCGGTACAGCCGTTTCAGCAATCTCAGCGCAGGACGGTCCGGATTAACGGACCTGCAGCCGGGCGCTTGGTATCCAAGAGGACTTCCCATGGCCAATACGTCGTCGGCAAAAAAGGCCGCGCGCCAGATGATTACCCGCACGCAGGTCAATAAAGCCCGGCGCTCGCGCGTCAAGACAGACGTGCGCTCGGTTGAAGAAGCCATCGCTTCGGGCGACCGGGGCAAGGCGGAAGCCGCTCTCAAGGCCGCTCAGCCAAACTTGGTCCGCACCGCGCAAAAGGGAATGATGCACAAGAAAACCGCAGCGCGTAAGGTTTCGCGCCTGACAAAGCGCGTCAAGGCCATGACCGCCTAAGACGGTTTTTTGGCGCCGGGGTGAGTTTTTCTCCCTGTCACAGATTTGCAACAATCAAGACCGGGCGCCATTTGGCCCCGGTCTTTTTTTGTTCTCGGGCTAAGCCCTTGGAATCCACGGTTTTGAGGTCTGCCTGATGATATTGCAGTTGCTCAGTAGGCGTGCAGCTCGAGTCCCCGGCCAAGAAGAAAATGCACTTTCGGGTGGTCAGCCGCAGGGCTATACTGGGGCTCGTTCAGCCCGTCGCGAGACACTAAAAAGCCCTTGAGAGTCAGGGGCTTTGTCCACAGCTTCCGATCATTCGCGGCGCTTATCCACGGCGGCTGTGGATAACTTTTTTGGCCCATACTCCGCCTCAGACCGACCTTGGCCCGTCTTGCCCACGAACTGGTTAACAGCTAGTTAAGGGGAATGGATGGTAGCGGGGTAGCAATCGTCCGAATGTGTAGTCGGCGTGCGTAGTAGCCAAGTCTTACGCAAGTATTGCGGAGCTGGTTTGTTCGTCAAAATTTGTAAGCGTCGCGTGGTGTCTAGTCCTTCAAAGGACCTACGACTCCCCGGCGGCGCTGTTTGTTTAAGTTTGACTGATGTGGGGCGCAGTTGTGCTTCGTTGTCAGGCAAGGCGTTTGCGTTGGGGGCGCGCGTGGCTGAGCAAGAGTTTATCCACATTGCCGATGTTCCGGTCTTAGAGACCTGGACGCGGCTCGAAGCGGATCCGAAGGCCGTCTTGATCGACGTGCGGACCAAGGCCGAGTGGGCCTTTGTTGGAGTGCCGGACTTGTCTGCCCTTGGGCGCAAACCGGTAATGATCGAATGGCAGTCGTTTCCGGATAGCCGGGTCGACGCCCAGTTCGCGGACAGGTTGGCGGCACAGCTCGCAGCGACCGGTGCCGGCAAAGACGACGCACTTTATTTCATCTGCCGCTCAGGCGGCCGCAGCCGGATGGCTGCTGAAGCGATGGCAGAAGCCGGTTTCCGGCGCTGCGCAAACGTGGCGGAAGGTTTCGAGGGGCCACTCGATACCAATCGCCACCGTGGACAGGCTGCTGGCTGGAAAGCCGCTGGCCTGCCCTGGATGCAGGGCTGAACCCTGCGAACCGGAATGGACGGCATGAAAAAGGGACGATCTCGGGTGAGACACGAGACCGTTAGCGGCGCGAAAGCGTGAGACGTCGAGGGCAAGTATCAGACTTTCAGTAAATAGTGGGGAGCTACAATAATGCATGTGATCACAAACACCGCAGCGGCGGCCAGCGCGCGAAGCGAAGCGGTTATTGGACCGGAAGCGGCAGCTGCCGCCGTTGAGGGACGCGGCCAGAAGGTGCGCGCCATGTTGAAGGCCCGGCTCGGCGAAGACGTCTATTCCAGCTGGTTCAAGAGCATGGAGTTTGAAAGCTTCGACAATCGCCTGGTGCGCGTGTCGGTGCCGGTCAAGTTCGTGCGCAACTGGATCCACGAGCATTATTCCGACCACCTGCTGCAGTGCGCCCGCACGGAATTTGTCAGCGCCGAACGCATTGAAGTGATTTGGCGCCAGCCTGGCACCGCCGTTGCCCGCGCTCCCGATCAGCGCCCGGCGGATGCGTCTGCTGAGCCGATGACGGCCCCGTCGCATGCGTCGTCACCTGAGGCGATCCAGCGCTCCGTGACCATGCGCAATGTTGTGCCGTCGGCGTCGCGCACGTCCGGTGGCGGTCTTGAAGGTTCGCCGCTTGATCCGCGCTACACCTTCGACAGCTTCGTCGTCGGCGCCTCAAACCGCATGTCGCACGCCGGCGCGATCCAGGTTGCTGAAACGGTTCTGACCGACAGCCCAGGCTATAATCCGCTTTATATCCACTCATCCGTTGGCCTTGGAAAAAGCCATCTTCTGCAGGCTATCGCCTGGGAAGTGAAACGCCGCAACCCGAACGCTCAGGTGCTGTATCTGACAGCCGAACGCTTCCGCTATCAGTTCGTCGAGGCGCTGCGCTCGTCTGATCCGCTGGCCTTCAAAGAGCGCTTCCGCAACATCTCGCTGCTGCTGATCGACGATCTTGAGTTCCTGCAGGGTGAGCGCACCGAACAAGAGTTCGACCACATCATCAATGCGCTGCTCGATGGCGGCAAGCAGGTGGTGGTGGCGTCTGCCCGTGCACCAAACCACATCGAACGCCTGAATGAGCGGATGCGCTCGCGTCTGCAGCGCGGCCTCGTCACTGAGCTTCTGCCGCTCGATCACGAGTTGCGCCAGAAGGTCATCGAGAAGCGCGTTGCTGAAAAGCGGGCCCTTGATCCCTCGTTCACGCTCGGCCGCGATGTGCAAGATCTGTTGGCTTCGCGCCTGACCGAAAACGGCCGCGAACTCGAAGGTGCCGTCACCCGTCTCTACGCAACGTGGCAATATATGCGCACGCCGATCTCGATGGACATCGCCGAAACGGTGATCCGCGATCTGGTGCAGAATCTTGAACCGCGCCGCATCAAAATCGAAGACATTCTGCGGATTATCTCGCGGCACTATGGCGTGTCGAAGGGTGATCTGCTGTCACAGCGCCGTCATCGTTCGGTGGTCTGGCCGCGCCAGATCGGCATGTATCTCGCCAAGCAATTGACCGCGCGTTCACTGCCCGAGATTGGCCGCCGCTTCGGTGGGCGCGATCACACCACGGTTTTGCACGCAATCCGCAAGATCGAAGGCGAAATCACCAAGAATCCGCGCCTTGAGGATGAGCTGGAAGAGCTGAAAAAGCTGCTCAACCATTGATAGTTTTCCAGGCACCGGCGGGCGGCGCGACGAAAGAGTGCCGCAGTCGCCCATGAAAATCAGCGCCGGGGTCCAGGAATTGGGCTCCGGCGCTTGCCGTCTCTGCCGCTGTTTCTGCGGCCAAGCTCAGAATAACACCGAAATTGGCGGCGTGAAGCAGCTATCAGCGCTTGAAAATTGCTGGCCCTTAGGGCTTCATCACGCCCCGCGGGCGATTCCGGCGTCAAGCCGGGGCACGGGGCCGCGGCGGCCGTTCCATTCATACGTGCGGCGTGAGGCTGTGCTGGGATGTTCCCGGCGCGATTTGCGCCCATCAAAACGTCTAAGCCAACTTCAAAGCCAATCTTCAAAGCCAGAGGACTGCAATGCGTCTCGAGATCGAACGTGGTGAACTGCTAAAGGCGCTGAGCCACGTGACAAGCGTCGTCGAGCGGCGCACCACGATCCCCATTCTGTCGAACGTGATGCTGAAGGCGTCGGGCTCGACGCTGATGTTCAAGGCGACCGACCTTGAGCGCGAAGTCTCCGAAAGCGTCGAAGGCAAAGTGCAAACCGCCGGCGCACTGACGGTGCCAGCCCACATGCTGCACGACATCGTCCGCAAATTGCCGGACGGCGCGGAAATCGAATTGAAGCGCGATGGCGACAAGGAACGCCTGACGCTGACGTCGGGCCATTCGCGCTTTTCGTTGCAGACGTTGTCGGCTGAAGATTTCCCAGATCTCGCGGTCGGCGAAATCGGCCACGAGTTCACGATTGATGCGGCCGACTTGAAGCGGCTGATCGACAAAACCAAGTTCGCGATCTCGACCGAAGAAACGCGCTACTATTTGAACGGCATCTATCTGCACGTTGCCGAGACCGGCAAAACGCACACCCTGCGCGCTGTCGCAACCGACGGCCACCGCTTGGCGCAAGTTGAGCTGCCGCGTCCGAAAGGTGCCGACGGCATGCCGGGCGTGATCATTCCGCGCAAGACCGTGCACGAGCTTGGCCGCCTGCTTGAGAACACAAGTGCCAAGGTCAAGGTGGGCGTGTCGGCAACCAAGGTGCGCTTTGAAATCGGGCCCGTGGTGCTGACCTCGAAGCTGATCGACGGAACGTTCCCCGACTATGGCCGCGTCATTCCGCACAACAACGACAAGGAAATGAAGGTGCCGAATGCGGCGTTCATTTCAGCCGTTGATCGCGTGTCGACGATTGCCAGTGAACGCGGCCGCGCGGTGAAGCTAAATCTGTCAAAGGACAAGCTGATCCTGACCGTCAACAACCCGGAAGGCGGCAGCGCGACGGAAGAAATTCCGGTCGGCTATGGCGCCGGCGCGTTGGAAATCGGCTTTAACGCGCGCTACCTGCTCGACATCGCCGGTCAACTGGAAAGCGAAGACGCGCGGTTCCTGCTGGCCGATCCCGGCTCGCCGACAATGGTCCGCGACGGCGGCGACGACGGCGCGCTGTATGTGCTGATGCCGATGCGGGTGTGATGCGCGCGAGGCGGCTCTAACATTGTCATTCCGGGCCTCGTGCCCGGAATCTATTGCGCCATATTTTCGAATGCAGCCGTTGCGCGTGATTGCGCCGCTCACTCAGATTACCCTCTCCTCAGGGGAGGGGCCGGCCGCGCAGGCGGCAAACAATCATGGGGTGGGGTGAAGGGCTGGCGTGATGTCCGGTATGGGCCATGAAGAGACATTCGTTTTGAACCTGAAGCAATGCGAAACGCACGTGTATTCGCTTGTTCCGTGAAGTAAGAGTGGGGGACTGTTAGCAATTGGTATTCGGAAATGACTGGATCTGCTTCGCCACCCATTCTTGTTCGTCGAACTGTATTCGACGCCGCAGACACGATGATTGTGGACTCGTTAATTGACGACTACGTGAACCCCATGATTTACAGTGCCTGCTACACTCAGGACGAAATACCCTCCAACGCAATAATCGCCTACCACGTAGATTATTACCTCGCCCAAGTTGCGAACGGTGGTCATGGACAGTTTCTGCACAATTGCCAGATGTCGGCACGCATAATTTCTGACGTTGCTAAAGGGCTCAGCGCCATTGGCCCGGAAGCATTCGCAGAAATTTTTCGCGATCTCGTGGCGTTCATGAAGAACTCCGAGCGAGCCGAGGCGGCGGCGGCAAAATCGGGTTTTGGCGAACTTGACCCAAAAATTTCTGCTTTGGACAAGAGGTTCTTAGCTCTCGACTGCTACCAAACTCTGAGGCCCGCCATCGGCCGTTGGATCAAGTCACTTCCCGAGCTGATAGTCGTTGACGACAATATATTTGATATCCGGATGCAAGAAGTTTTCAGTGTGCATTTGGACAGACAAAAGCGTCGGGATGCGCAACGATTTTGGTATAAACGTGCATATTTGGCACGGCTGTTTCAGACCCCACATTATGTGGCTGGATGCATCCTTGGCTTTGATGCTGCTGGCCATGGGGTCTTAGTGAGTTATGATCAAAGCGTTTTTGCGGCTACGCCTGATGGTAGGGAAAAGTTCGGGTGGCTGGTATCCGGGCAGAGCGATCGATACATTGTGTTCATCGAAGATAACGAAGCGCTGCTTTGCGAAATCTTTGCCCCGAGCGGGGAAAAGATAGTTGGGCAATCTATGGCGGAGACCTATTCCGCTTTGGCGGTAGCGGGAGTGCCAAACTCTCAGATTTTCTCTTTTGCAAATTGGACAACGAAAGAGGTCTGTCGCCTTTCCAAGGAAATGATCGAAGAGGTGGCCGAATTTGCCAGATCACCCGTGATTGCCGCCGCCGAATTGGCATGTGAGCGCCTGGGAGAACGATTGACGGCGCTCGTGCCTACACAAAAAGACCCCAAGGGACGCTGGCTTCTAATAGTTCATACTGAAACAACGGTGTACGCCATATTCGTTCTTGCCGAGACCTTTGTTATATTTGACTTGGCGGAACAGGAACGCGTGAAAATCAGCTTTGCAGAAGCACGTGACTACGAAGCTGAGAAGAAATCCCTTGTGGGAGAATAATATAGCTTACCCTATCCGGCTTCCGCTCAGGGTCACTTGCGGACATCGCTACCATGCGGCCTCTCCCCACCCTAACCCCTCCCCGCTGGGGAGGGAGTGTAGAGGCGATGGCTCGGCTGATTGTGGATTGGGCGTTTAGCGCTTCCGCCCCCGCATCCACGCCACCACTAGCCCAATCACCGCCCCAATCGGCCCCGTCACGAATGCGCTCGTCATGACCAGCTCCATGCTCTTGTCGTGTGTGTTGCCTGAGAACAGCTGGATCGCTGCGGCGCCGAGGCCTGCGCCGATCACGTAGCCGGCGATCAGGCCGGCGAGGCAATACAAGAGCTTTCGCATTTCCATTTGCTCCTGACGGACATTGGGGCTTCGACAGTACCGCAGCTCGGATCGGATTCCCTCTCCCCATTTCTGCACTTAATGGGGAGAGGGTTAGGGTTAGGGGCGGCCGCTTGTTCGAATGTGCTGCCGCCCCAGATGCATTCTTTCCTCTGCGGCCCCTCACCCTACGATCCTATGCAGCCTGCGCGACCGGCCCTCTCCCCGTTCTCGCTAAAGTGCTCGACGGGGAGAGTGAATGCACCCTCTTGTTTGAGAATCTCCCGGGCAATGCTAAGCGCTTGACGCATGACTTCATCAGAACACTCCCCCAACCCGCACTCCCTTTGGGTCGAGCGTCTCGCGCTGACGAATTTCCGTAGCTATGGAAATGTCACGCTGGAGACCTCCGCCGAACCGCAGGTGATTGCGGGCGCGAATGGCGCGGGAAAAACCAATTTGCTGGAAGCGTTGTCTCTGCTGGCGCCCGGGCAGGGCATGCGGCGTGTGCCGTTCGCCGAGATTCCGCGCGCCAATGGCGGCGATGGCGGGTTCGCGGTCGCGGCGCGCGTGCATACGTTGAATGGTATCGCCGATATCGGCACCGGGCTGCGCGCCGGTGCCGTTAGCCAAGGCCGGACGGTCGAAGAGGAAGGCGAGGCGGCGGGCGCACGCACGTCTGATCGCAATGGTGAGCGGAATTCCGAGCGCGGCCGCATCGTGCGCATTGATGGCGTCGCGCAAACGGGCTCCGGCGTGCTGGCGGACTATCTCGAAATTGTCTGGGTGACACCGGCGATGGATGGATTGTTTACAGGCCCCGCGTCTGAGCGCCGCCGATTTCTCGACCGGCTGATCCTGTGTTTCGATCCGGCGTATCGCACGATTGCCGGGCGATTCGAGCGCGCGATGACGGCCCGCAATCGCTTGCTGTCGGATGGCGTGCGCGACAATGCCCAGCTCTCGGGCTTCGAGCGTGTGATGGCTGAAAACGGCATCGCGGTTGCGGCAGCCCGTCTCGAAGCCGTCTCCGCGATGGCGTCGGTGGTGGCGCGCCGCAAAGCGCGGGACCCGAATTCGGCGTTCCCCTGGTCGGAGTTTAAACTGGAAGGCGCAATCGAAGACAACCTCGCGGCGATGCCAGCGGTCGAAGCCGAGGACGCCTACGCGCGGATTCTGCGCGACACCCGCGAGCGGGACCGCGGCGCTGGGCGAACGCTCGATGGTCCGCATCGCTCGGACCTGGCGGTCGGGCATGGGCCGAAGCAGATGGCAGCAAGGCTGTGCTCGACCGGCGAACAGAAAGCGCTGCTGCTTGGCCTGGTGCTGGCACATGCCGAATTGCTGACCGAACGCCAGGAGGGTGCAGCCCCCGTGCTGCTGCTCGACGAAATCACCGCGCACCTTGATGTTCACAGGCGGGCTGCACTGTTTGATGAAATCCTGCATCTGAAAGCCCAGGCCTGGATGACCGGAACGGACGCCGCGGCGTTTGACGCGCTGACTGGAAAAGCCCGTTTCTGGGCGGTCGATGAAGCGCGGATTTCAGCGCAAAACCCGGTCAAGTTATCCCCGTTTTGAGCGGCTTCCAGCCGTGGACAAACGGTCACAGGCAAGCCTCTGAAAACGCGCGTGTTTTTACCCCCAATTTAACGCCGATTTGTGGCGCGTTAGGGCGCGATTTGTGCTATAAAAGCAGACCGATTTTGCACCTCTGACCGAAGGCCGAAAATGACCGCTGCATCGCCCAAGAAACTGCCCCCCGCCGACGACTATGGCGAAGACAGCATCAAGATGCTGAAGGGTCTGGACGCGGTTCGCAAACGCCCCGGCATGTACATCGGCGACACCGATGACGGGTCGGGCCTGCACCACATGATCTACGAAGTCGTCGACAACGGCATCGACGAAGTTTTGGCCGGTCACGCCAACGCCTGCTCGGTGACGCTGAACCCGGACGGCTCATGCACCGTGCGCGATGATGGCCGCGGCATTCCCGTTGGCATCAAGAAGGACGACGACAACGATCCGAAGCGCTCGGCGGCTGAAATCGTGTTCACCGAATTGCACGCGGGCGGCAAGTTCGACCAGAACTCGTACAAGGTGTCGGGCGGTTTGCACGGCGTCGGCGTGTCGGTCGTCAATGCGTTGTCGGCTTGGTTGAAATGCCGGATCTGGCGCGACGGCAAAGAACACTTCCTCGAATTCAAACACGGCAACACGGTTGCGCCACTCAAAGTTGTCGGCGACGGCAAGGGCGAGCGCGGCACCGAAGTCACCTTTCTGCCGAGCACAGAGACGTTCCACAACGTCATGGAGTTCGACTACGCCACGCTTGAACATCGCTTGCGCGAATTGGCGTTCCTGAACTCAGGCGCAAAAATCCGCCTGACGGATGCGCGCCACGCCGACATCAAAACCGAAGAGTTTATGTACGAAGGCGGCACCGCTGAATTCGTGCGCTATCTCGACCGTTCGAAGACTTCGGCGCTATCTGAGCCGATTATGATCCGCGGCGAGAAGGACGGTATCGGTGTTGAGGTCGCGTTGTGGTGGAACGACAGCTATCACGAGACGGTGCTGGCGTTTACGAACAACATTCCGCAGCGCGATGGCGGCACGCACTTGGCCGGCTTCCGCGGTGCGCTGACGCGTATCGTCAACAAATACGCCGAAGAAACCGGCATCGCCAAGAAGGAGAAAGTTGCGATCTCGGGCGATGACGCGCGTGAAGGTTTGACATGCGTGCTGTCCGTCAAGGTGCCCGACCCGAAGTTTTCCTCGCAAACCAAAGACAAGCTGGTCTCGTCCGAAGTGAAGCCGGTCGTTGAAAACACCGTCGGCGATCAGCTCGGCGCGTGGTTTGAAGAGCATCCGAAAGAAGCCAAAGTCATCGTCACCAAAATCTGCGAGGCGGCGATTGCGCGTGAGGCAGCACGAAAGGCGCGCGATCTAACACGACGCAAAGGTGCGCTCGACGGCTTGCGTCTGCCAGGTGGCCTCGCCGAATGTCAGGATCGCGATGCGTCGAAGACCGAACTGTTCATCGTCGAAGGCGACTCGGCTGGCGGGTCCGCCAAGCAAGGCCGCAAGCGCGAGTTCCAAGCTGTGCTGCCGTTGCGCGGTAAAATCCTGAACGTTGAGCGGGCGCGCACCGACAAGATGCTGTCGAGCGAGCAGGTGACCAACATCATTGCGGCACTCGGCACCGGCATTGGCCGCGAGGAATTCAAGCTCGACAAGCTGCGCTACCACAAGATCATTATCATGACCGACGCCGACGTCGATGGCGCGCATATCCGCACGCTGTTGCTGACGTTCTTCTACCGGCAAATGTACGAGCTGGTTGACAAGGGCCACGTCTACATTGCGCAGCCGCCGCTGTATAAAGTTCAGCGTGGCAAGCAGCACCAGTATTTGAAGGACCAACGCGCGCTTGAAGATTACCTGATCGATCAGGGCCTCAACGACGCGGTGTTGATTGCCGGCGATGGCTCGGAACGCGCGGGCCGCGATCTGCGTGATGTAGTCGAACAGGCGCGCCAAGTCGCCAACGGCATCAACGGACTGCATTCGCGCTACAACCGCTCGGTGGTCGAACAGGGCGCGATTGGCGGTGTGTTCGATCCGGCGTTATTGCAATCGGCCGATAAAGCCAACGCGGCAGCAAGCGCGATTGCCAAGCGTCTCGACGATATCGCGGACGAAATGGAAACCGGATGGGAAGGCCGCTTCGGCAACGACGGCTTCGTGTTCAAGCGCGAAGTGCGCGGCGTTTTGGAAGTCCACAATCTCGACCGCAACTTGTTGGGGTCTTTGGATGCGCGCCGCCTGCATGAACGCCTCGGGCACTTGCAGGAAGTCTATGGCCGAACCGCCAAGCTGCGCCGCAAGGATAAGATCGATATCATCCACGGGCCGCGCACGCTGCTTGAAGCTGTCTACGACACCGGCCGCAAGGGTCTCGATCTGCAGCGCTACAAAGGCTTGGGCGAAATGAACCCTGAGCAGCTGTGGGAGACCACGCTCGACCCGACCATCCGCACGCTGTTGCAGGTGAAAATCGACGACATCGCGGAAGCCGACGAGATTTTCTCCAAGCTGATGGGTGATGTGGTCGAGCCGCGCCGCATCTTCATCCAGGACAACGCGTTGAATGTCTCGAACTTGGATGTGTAGGTAGGGCGAATACCATAGCGGAGCTTGGCGTATGAGCCCGACCGTTTTGCGAAAGGATGGTTACCGTTTTTTCTTCTTTTCGCGGGAAGAGCTGCGGATGCATGTTCATGTGTCGTCGAGTGACGGAGAAGCCAAGTGGTGGCTGGAGCCAGAAGCGATTGTACGCGAGCACTACGGAGATATTTGCGATGCCTGGAAGCGTCATTTCGGCGATTGAAGTCACCAATATTTCGCGCCACGGTCTTTGGCTTTTCACGAGCGCCGGCGAGCGGTTCTTGCCGTTTGAAGCCTTCCCGTGGTTCCGCAACGCTCCGGTGGCTCACATATTGAATGTGCAGGAGCCTTCGCCGGGGCACTATTATTGGCCCGATCTCGATGTTGATCTGTCGCTAAAAATCATTGAGAAGCCGCAGGACTATCCGTTGCGGGCGAATGTAGCGGGTGCCTAAGCTGATGGGCCACGTGGTCGTGCCGCGCCGCGAGTTCATCCAGGACAACGCGTTGAATGTTTCGAACTTGGATGTGTGGGGCCGATGGAAGCAGTGATGATAGCTGTTCGCATCGTGGCGATGCTGGCCTTCTTTGGAACGCTAGTGTTTGTAAATCACAAAAACGATGTTTGGCTCCGGGAAGCAGTCAAACACAAGGGATGGTGGGCCAAGTTGAAGTTTCATTTTGCGCCTGAATCATTCGAATATTTGCAGTGGCACATGCTTGGAATGGTCGTAATGGGTATTTCCATCGCGGCGTTTGTTTGGGCCGGGGGAGCCAGTTTTAGTTGGGCAGAGCTGGTGGTGCCATTATGGCGCGCTGCGAAGTGACGTTTCTTTGAAGCCTGTCTGGATCCCGGCCTTCGCCGGGATGACGGGAATGGGACAGCAGCGCAATTCCTTCTCCCTTGGGGAGAAGGTGCCGCACATGGCGCGGTAGCGCCAAAGTTTGGGCGGCGGATGAGGGGCTTTGTACGGGCACCGTGGTTGAAGCAAGCCCCTCACCTGTCACCCTTTGGTTTGGCGCTACCGCGCCGGGGTGACATCCTCTCCCTAAGGGAGAGGAAAGTGGCGTATGCGGGGCTACGCTACCGTTAGATCTCCTTATACGCGACTTCGATCGTGCCTTGATTGCGCAGGCCGTGTTTATCGACGTGCTTTTTGAGCAGCGCGATGTTCTTGGTGTTGGACTTGTACGCGACGTCGAAAATGTCGCCGACAAAAGGCACCGCGCCGATGATCGTGTCGATCGCGACGTTGCCGCTCATGCGCGCGAGCACGAATTTCGACGCGCCGAGCTGCTTGGCTTCCCAGATCAGATAGCTTGAAATGGCCGCTGAAATCGCGTCGCCAACGACCGGCACGAGGCCAAGTAGCGCGTCCAAGCCCATCGTCACGTTGGTGCCTGGAATACGGAACGCGCTGTCCATCACGGTCGCGAGCGTGTCGAGACGCGCAAGCGACATCTCAACCTCTTGCGGAGAGCGCTCGGTGACGCGCGTGGTCTCACGCTTCAACGACGGATCAATCGCGGGCTTGAACGGCGACTTGGCAGACGTTGTACGCATTTAGTTTGCAAAACCTCCGCAATTCGCGACGGTGCACGGGTGCCGTCGCCCACTTATGTGGTGCGGAGTGCCGGAAATTCAAGCTGGAGACGGTGCTCGCGCCGCCGGGCCGGGGACTGCGGCGATCGCTGCCAGCAAGCTGGCTCGCCGGCTCGCGGTAAACCAGATCGCCTTGTTGGCGTCCCACCACTCTTTATCGAATGCGGAGACGGCGATGTCTGCCGCGGTGCCGAGAAGGCCGATAGACGCAACCGTTACCGGCGGCGGCGGTGTCTCGTCTGCACCCATCGCGTGAAGCCTGTCACGCAAGCAGGGGTGGGTGTCACGCGGATCGGTCTTTATTGCGAGTTGCTCAGCGAGAAAGAATTGCGCGCCTGGCCAAGCACTAGCTTTGTGGAAACGATCATGCAGAAGGTCGTATGGCCAGCGTGCCGGTTGAGACTGGCATGCAGTGCCGGCGTTCCAAAAGTCGTTCCAGATGGTATCGCGATAGGCTGTCGCTATGGCTATGCGTTTGAGCGCATTGCCGGCAACGGCAGCTCCCGCGATTCGAACTTCGGCTTTGTCTGCCTCAAATTCCTGCTGGCGCCCGGCAATGGCTGTCATCATTGAAAGGTGCTTCAGCAAAAATGGCTCCAGCAACGGCATGGGATTGAAGCCCAGAAATCTGATGGACGAGAACGCTTCTTCGAGGCGATGCATGGACAGGCGCGCGCGGCTGGCGCGCAGCATCGCCTTTCCGTGATCACCGCTGAAATGCCCGAGTTCGTGAGCGATGATGCTTTTCAATTCGTCCTCGGGCAGCGCCGCCAGCAATTGCGAGCCGAGTACAAGTTCGTTTCTCCAGCGCCCGAATATCAGCGACATCGGCCGCTGACAGGCGGCGGCGTTGAGAATATTGCTGATAATGACCGCGTCGATGCGTGGCGCATTGAGCGAACTGCGGACACCTTCGATCAGTGCAAACAGGTCTGGGGCAGCGCCTTTCTCGAGCGGCATGCCATCGGGCTTTGGCACCGAAAGCTCAATAGCGCGAATGGTTTTGTAAGTGCTGTACAAATATGTAGCGGCAAAGAGTGAGGTCAAGAGGGACGTGCTGAAATCTGGGATGCGCACCGCGACAGTCAAAAATATAACACCGAGTGCTCCGGATGTGACCGCCAGAACAGGCGCCACAGCGCAACCTGCGAAAGCCAAAATGGCCAGGCGCCGGTAAAAGCCTCGCGGATTGTCGATGAGCGCACGCTCATATTGCCGTTGCAATGCCGTGGCGCCGCTCTTCTCAGTTCTGCGGATGCGCGCAATTGCAGACATGATCGACCGGGCTCCGGCAAAGTTTGCACTGATGACGAGTTTATCCGATGCCGGTTGCCGGGCGCTTAAAGCACCTTTGGCACGCCTCTAGGTCCGGCCTCTGGGTCCGGGCCGTCCGGAAATGGTGCAGCCCGTTAGTGTCTGGAAACCAAATCATCGCGGCGGCCCACGTCCGGTCAATCAATCCGTAATCGGCTTATATTATGAACGGAGGGTCGCAATAGGAGATACGAATGCTCAGTCGCGTATTCAAATCAGCCGCCCGTGTCTTCAAGAGTTCTGATCAGCGGGCGCGCGAGGCGGCTGAAATGCTCGGCTTGCGGGTCGATCCGGGATCGCCGTTTACGCAAATGGATCAGGCGTTCTTCGATGAGGGCATGGCGCGCCTGCAATGCGGCGGCATTCGCGCACTCGAAGAACTGTACGTGAGGAAATATATTACGAAGCGCCGTCACATATCGGGCCGGCGCGCATATGCAATTTTGGAAGGTGTTGCAGGCAATCTCGTGAGTTCAGAGTTGCCCTCAGCTACGGCCGAAAGGCTGGCTGAGGATTTTCGCGAACAATGGCGCGAGGCTGGGCGCGGGCCGTTCGCATCAGCCATGCTGGCGCAAATCCTATTCAACACCGGCTATACATACCGCGGCACGGGTTGGGCCAACAGCGTATCGAAGGATGCGTGGCGCATGTTCGGAAGTTACTGCGAACAGGCGCACGATGTTTTGCTTGAGTCATCTAGCGGTGCAAGCCAATGCCCGTACTGGCATCGGGTTCTGGTCTCGATCGGTTTGTCCGACGGTGCTGATCCCGACGAGTTGGCGCGGCGGTTTCAGCGCGCTCAGGCCTACGATCCGTTAGATCTCGACATTTACTGGACCCGATCGTATCAGCTTCTGCCGCGGTGGCATGGGTCGCATGAGGAACACGAAAAGTTCGCATTGCAGTCGGTTGCCGACACGAAGCAAGAACTTGGAATGTCTATCTATGCGCGCATCTATGCAAACATCAGCGATGACGAGGACGTTCCTGAAACAGGCGCGGATTGGGCGCTGATGAAGCGCGGCTTCGAAGACTGGGTTGCGCGTGTCGACTCGCAGCGGGTTTACAACGTTTACGCAAACTTGGCCCACCAGTTCGGCGATCAGGAAGCCCTGAAATCGTTGTTCTCTGGCCGCATCACTGAATACCACAGCGACGGTTGGCACTCTGCCGAGCAAGCAGCCAGTGTCATGGAAGAGCAACGCAAATAGCGGTTCCGCCCGGCAGATTGTGCCGCGCTTGTGCGTTATTTCCGCTTCGGAAACGCGCGGGTGTCTTTGCCGGCGGCCTTTGCGGCGCCTTGCAGTTCGGCCCGGAAGTCATCGCGCTTCTGGTGGACCGACGCGATCACCAATCCGGTTGGCACGCCGAGGCCGACGAGAGCTGCTTCCGACAATTGCAGGCTCGCTTCGATGGTCTCCGGCACCGCGTCGGTCACGCCGAGTGCATACAGGTGGCGGGCGTGGCTGGCATCCTTGGCACGCGCGACGATGATGAGTTTCGGATAGGCCTCGCGGATTGCCGTGACAATCTGGTCGATCTCGGATTGCATGTGAATGGTAACGATCGCCGCCTTGGCAGTATCGAGGCCGCAGGTCTTGAGGAAGTCGAGCCGGCGCACGTCGCCGAAGTAAACGGGTTTGCCGTCGCGCCGCGCATTGCTGACGACGCCTGGCTCGCGGTCGGCGGCGATAAATGGAACTTTATGTTCGGCCAGCATGTCGCCAATCAACCGGCCGACCCGGCCATAGCCGACAACCAGCGCCTTGGGTTGCGTGTCGAGATTGGGAAGCACCGATAGCTGCGGATCAGCAGCGGTGGCCGGTGCGTAGCGGCTGGCAAGCTGGCGGCCGAGTTTCCAGACCGCGGGGATCGCCGCCATCGACAGCGCAACGGAGGTTAAAAGAATGCTGGTCAAGCCAGCGCTGACAAGACCGTAGGAGAGCGCAAGCGTCAGCACGACGAACGCGAACTCGCCACCCGGCGCCAGGACCGATGCCGTCTCGATGGCTGCGGCTTTCGAGACTCCGTAAAGCCGGGCCAGACCGAAGATTACCAGCGCCTGCAAGGCAAACAGCCCAACGGTGCTGGTGATGATCGCAAGGGGGTGCGCAATCAGCGTACCAAGATCGAGGCTCAAGCCGACCGAAAAGAAGAACACGCCGAGCAGCAGCGACTTGACCGGCTCGATGGCGGCTTCGACGGCGCGGCGGTATTCGGTCTCGGCCAGCATCAGGCCTGCAACGAACGCGCCGAGTGCCATCGAAAGACCCGCGGCGGCGGTGGCGAAGCTGGTGCCGACGGCAACGAACAGGGTTGCGGCGATGAACAGGTCGTGGTTGTGCGTTTGCGCGACCATGTGGAACAACGGGCGCAACAGAAAGCGGCCCACGCCGACGATGATCGCAAGTGCTGCGGCGGCTTGCAGCAAAGCCATGGCGATGCCGTGCGCAATCGACCCCTCGGCCGACGGATCGAGCACGCCGAGCATGAACAAAATCGGCACTACGGCGAGATCCTGGAATAGCAGGATCGCGAAACTGGTGCGTCCCGCCGCCGATGACAGCCGCTTTTGCTGGGCCATCATTTCAATGACGATGGCTGTAGACGACAGCGACAGGGCGGCGCCGATGACCAGCGCCGTGACGGGCGGCTGACCAAAGGCCATGGCAAACAGCCCGATCAAGGCCGTCGAGATCAGCACCTGCAATGCGCCAAGACCAAACACTAGGCGGCGCATGGTTAAGATGCGCTCGAACGAGAGTTCAAGGCCGATCAGGAACAGCAGGAACACGACACCGAGTTCGGCGAGTTTGCCGACGCGCTCAGGACTTGTGATCGTTACGTAGTCGATAGCCGGAAAGATTGGTGAGAGCGCGCCGAGGCCCTTGGGGCTCAGCACGGCACCAGCGATCAAGAAGCCGAGCACCGGACTGATGCGGAAGCGGTGCATGACGGGCACCACCACGCCGGCGGTGCCGAGCACCAGCAGTGCGTCCTTATAAACTTCGAGATCTATCGGTGCTGCCATTCCGCTCCTCGTGATTTGCTTGGCGGCAGTATGAGGGCGCGCGGTGCTGCGCACTACCCCCTAATCCGCGCGACTCCGGCGCTGGTCCAGCGTTCAGCGGCGATGGGTGTTAGAGCCTCGCCGGGCGCGCTGCCGAATAAGCAGATGCAACTTATCCAACATTTCTTTTGGACGCGGGCATGGTTAACCGGGCTTTAGTTCAAGTCCTCTAATTGTTTGTAGTTGTAGCGCTGGCTGGCGAGGTGGCTGGCGTGGCGGTGTGTTTGGATTGAGTGTGCAATGCGTGTGCGGGGCGTATCAGCGTGATGGGGTGGTTCAGACGCCATAGGTCTGGCGCGCCCAGCGAGCAGGCAGGCTCCGGCTTGACGCCGCCGCCCTTGCCGCAGCCCTTTCAGGCGCTTTCCGATTTTGCATTCCGCCCCGCATCTGCTTTTGCAGCCGCTGGTCCAAGCCTCGCACCGTCGAGCGTACCGGTGAAGCGCAACCTTGTGCGCCGCCTGTTTGCGCGATTGCCGTTCAAATACCGCGTCATGGTGTTGGTGCCGGCGGTCGGTGCGCTGGGCACGATCGTCTCGCTGTTCACGATGATGATCTACTACACGGTGACGTTCCCGCATCCACTGTCGATGCGCAGCAAGGAACGTGCGCCGGTTATCCGTATTCTGGCGCGCGATGGTTCTGTGTTGGCGGAACGCGGTGCCGCAGCTGACTATATGCCGCTCGATCTGCTTCCGCGGCATGTGCAGGGTGCTGTTGTCGCGACCGAGGACCGGCGCTTCTATGATCACTATGGTCTCGATCCGATTGGCCTTGTGCGGGCGTTCTTTACGAACCTGCGCGCAGGGCGCTTCGCGCAAGGCGGTTCAACGCTGACGCAACAGCTGGCCAAGAACTTGTTTTTGACGCCTGACCGGACGTTGTCGCGCAAGGTTGAGGAACTCGGCCTGGCGCTGTGGCTGGAGCTGAGACTATCGAAGGCCGACATTCTCGAGCTGTATCTCAACCGCGTCTATTTCGGTGGCGGCGCTTATGGCATTGAAGCCGCAAGCCAGCGCTATTTCGATAAGTCGGCGCGGGAGATGACGATTGCCGAAGCGGCTCTCATCGCTGGGCTGCTTAAAGCGCCGTCGAAGTATTCACCTGCCGCAAGCCCCGGTGCCGCGCGCGCGCGAAGCCGCATTGTGCTGGCGAAGATGCTTGAAGCGGGCGTGATCACGCCGGAAGACGAGCGCAAAGCGCTTGAAGAGCGTATCGTTTTCCATGAGCCGAAGTCACAAAAGGATACGACCGGCATCGAATACGCCATCGATTTTGTGCTGGAACGCTTGCCGCCATTGTTGGGCGGGGGACATGCCGAAGTTGTGGTTGAGACGACGCTGGACGCTAATTTGCAGCGCCGCGCCAACGACATCGTGCGCCAAGCGCTGCTCAAACAGGGCGATGCGCTGGGTGTTTCTCAAGCCGCCGTGGCCGTGCTCGATACCGACGGTGGTATTCGCGCGCTGGTCGGTGGACGCAACTACGCCGAAAGCCAGTTCAACCGCGCGGTCAAGGCGCGCCGTCAGCCGGGCTCTGCCTTCAAGCCGTTCGTCTATTTGGCGGCGCTTGAGACGGGCCTGACACCCGACAGCATTACGCACGATTTGCCACTGTCGATTGATGGTTGGGCGCCGCGCAACGACAACGGCCAGTATGTCGGCGAGATCACGCTGCGCCGGGCTTTGGCGCAATCGGTCAATACGGTCGCTGTGCGGCTCAACCAATCGATTGGCCGCGGACGGACTGTCACTGCTGCGCACCGCTTAGGCGTGAAAAGCGAATTGCGCGATGACGCGTCGCTGCCGCTTGGCACGTCGGAAGTCACGCTACTTGAAATGACCGGCGCCTACGGTGTGTTCAGCAACGGCGGCACGGCAATCGAGCCGCATGCCATCCGCCGCGTGCGCATGAGTTCGGGCCGCGTGCTGTTTGCGCGCGATGTGCCGCGCACCGCGCAAATTATTGACCCGCTGGTGGTCGGCGCGATGAACGACATGCTCAATGCGGCGCTAGTATCTGGCACGGGCAAGCGGGCCGGCATTGCCAATCATCCAGCCGCCGGTAAGACCGGCACAACGCAAGATTTCCGCGATGCTTGGTTTATCGGTTACACCAGCCACCTGACGGGCGGCGTATGGATCGGCAACGACAACGGCAAGGCGATGAACCGGGCGATGGGCGGTGGACTTCCGGCAGATATCTGGCGGCAGATTATGGACGTTGCGCACGACGGAAAGGCACCGCTCGCATTGCCCGGCACAATGCGCCAGATGCCAAGTCCGGCATCCAGCCAAGGGCTTGGCATTGCGGAACCGCAAATATCTTCGGTGCCCGGCCGGCCCGTGCAGCCGGCGTCCCGCACGCCGCGCGTTGACCGCATTATCGAAACATTGCCCTGGCTCTCAGGAGATGCCGTGGCCGGCGATGCCGCGACGGCACCAACGCCGGCTGCTGTGCCCGGCGCGACCATTGCGGCCAATGGACGGATTAAAGTCTTGCCGCCGCAACCGGTGATGCCGGCGGAGCGGATCGGTGAAGATTTTATTGCCAAAGCACTGGCAGAGAGTGAAGCCGCTGATGCGACGCAGGTCGCAGAGGATCAACCGGCCAAGCGCGAGCGTCCTCGCGGGATGATGTCTCTCGGTGGCTGGTGGTAAGGCGGCGGTAGCCTCAGGCTTCGCTGGCGCCGTCAATCGATGCGCCATAGCGGTGCAGATCGTGGCCGTAGATTTGCAGCCAGGTCTTGGCTGCGGCGTAATCCGGATCAGCTTTTGCAACAAGAGCCCAGAAGCGCGGCCCATGATTCATTTCGGCCAAATGTGCAACTTCGTGAGCGGCGACGTAATCGAGAATGTGCGGCGGCGCCAGGATCAGACGCCAGGAGAACGATAGAATACTGGTGGTTGAGCAGGATCCCCAACGGCTCGTTTGATCGCGCACGGCGATGCGTTTGGCTTTGAGGTTCAAGGCCGTTGTGTGGTGCGCAACGCGTTTGCCAAGATCGCGGCGGGCCTCTTCAAACAACCAGTCGCGCAGCCGCCGCGGCGCCGTGTCGAGGGAACCGGGTACGCGGATTTCCGGGCGATGGCCCGCAACAGCGACAACCGAAACAATGCGCGTGCCGGGTGCGCCGGTGAATACGATTTTGTGCGGCTCCCCGCGTAGCGGCATTGCGGCGCTATCGCGGAACGGAACCGGGTCGGGCAGGCTATCGAGGCGTTCGCGCACCCAATCGATATGGCGGCTGAGGAACGTACCTGCTTCATCAAGATCGCATTGCACGGGAATGGTGACGATGACCGAGCGGCTTGTACGGCTGATGCGCAGCGTGAGGCGGCGTGCTCCAGGATGACGGCGCACCTGGACTTGAGCGCTGATATCTTCAAGACCGCCCACCATCTTCTTCGACGCCGCGGTTTTCCGTTTCGCGGAAACCGGTGGCGATTTGGAAGACGCTGGCGCTCTGGCCTTCCGCATGCGTGATGACCTCTGTCGAAATAAAAACTGAAAAACGTCTTCGAAGAACTGCACGTGTCTAAACACCATGACCGATGTGCGAGCACAGCACAACTGTTCCCGTAGCAAGCTTCGTTACGGCGAACCAGCGTGAATGTGTAGATGTGATCTCGACATTATCAAGTGTGGCGCGTCAGTCGCAGACGTGTTGCGCCCGCTTATGGTAATGCAGCGTCGAGGGCGCGTGCCAGTTCATCGACATTGGTGGTGTGCGGAATTGGTGCCATGAACACACCATCCTTGCCCATCAGGTAAAACATTGCAGAGTGATCGAACGAGTAGCTGTCTGGCGATTTCTCATCGACAATTTTCTGATAGTAGACGCGATACGACTTCGCAGCCGCAGCAAGCTCTTCCGCCGATCCCGACAATCCGACGAGGCGCGGGTGAAAACTTTTTAAATACTCAGCAAGTTTGCTGGGTGTGTCTCTTGCACTGTCGAGTGTGATGAACACCGGCACCACATCGGAGGCTTTTGCGCCAATTTTATCGAGTGCTGCGGTCATGACCTGCAAACCCGACGGGCAAATGTCCGGACAATGGGTGAAGCCAAAGAACACCAGCGCATAGCGGCCGAGAAAATCCTTCTCTGTGACCCGCTTTCCGGTGTGATCGGTCAATGTAAACGGACCGCCGATCAATGGCTTGCCGGTGACGACCGCTTTAGAGCCGCCCGGTGGCGGGCCAAAGCCCGTGGTGGTGGAGATGGCGGCAATCGCGCCGCCCGCTATCAGGCCCGCAAGCACAAGTCCAATGGTCCGGCCGTTCATAAGCTTGAAGTCTCCAGGCGCAATTGAGTATGCAAGGGGCAGACTTTGGGCGATTGGTGCGGCGGAAACAAGCACAAGGGTGCTGCGGCGTGCCGTCACCGTGGTGCGGCAGAGATACCTCTGACGAAAGACGCGACGACAAGAGAAGCGGAACGCAGGCGTGATGAATCAAGGTAAGGTGACGGCTACGCGCCCTAAGCCGGGCATTCGCGGCATTGTCAATGATCGCGAGAGCCAATTGCGTCTCGTCACCAGTGTGCGGCTGCGTTGGGCCGCCGTGCTCGGCCAGTTGGTCACAATCGCGGTCGTGATGGGTGTCTACGGTTTTCCGCTCGAGGTTGGCAGCTGCCTCGTGCTGATTGCCATGTCGGCTTGGCTCAACGTGTTTTTGTCCATCCGCTATCCGGCCCGGCACCGGTTCAGCACCACAATTGCGACCGCGCTGCTGATCTATGATCTTATTCAGCTGGCGGCGCTGCTATATTTCACTGGCGGCATCCAGAACCCGTTTGTGGTGTTGCTGGCGGCCCCGGTAACGGTTGCTGCATCGACCTTGCCTCCGCGCCACACCATTCTGCTGGGGCTGCTGGTGATGGGCGCCGCAACAGTTTTGATTTTTCAGTATTATCCGCTGCCCTGGTATCAGGGGCTGAGGATCGAACTGCCGCGCGATTATAAGTTTGCAATACTTGCGGCGCTTGGCGCGTCAATGGGCTTCCTGGCATTTTACACGTGGCGTTTGAACAAAGAAGCCCGGCAAATGTCGGCGGCGCTGGCGGCAACCGACATGGTGCTTGCCAGTGAGCAGCGGTTGCACGCGCTGGACGGGCTGGCAGCTGCAGCGGCGCATGAGCTGGGCACGCCGTTGTCGACCATCGTGCTTGTCGCCAAAGAGCTTGAGCACGAATTGGGGCCCGATAGCCGCTATCGCGAGGATCTGCAGCTTTTACATGCCCAGGCCAAACGCTGCCGCGAAATCCTGCAAAAGCTGACGCGCAGTCCTGATGAACAAGATCCGATGCACGCCAGCATCTCCATCAAGGAAGTGCTCGACGAAGCCGCGTCAGCATACCGCTTGACCGGCAAGCGCGTGGTCATCTCGGTGCATCCACTGGCCGGTTCCACCAGCAATGATGCGGGCGGGACAGAAATTGGCGAGCCACTCGGACATCGGCGGCCAGGCGTCATATATGGGCTTGGCAACATCATCGAGAACGCTGTCGGGTTTGCCGCGTCTGAAGTTCAGATCGATGCGCGCTGGTCGGCGACGGAAGTCAGCGTTACCATCTCTGACGATGGACCGGGATTTGCAGCTGAATTGATGGATACGATTGGCGAGCCCTACGTCACCAGCCGTCGTTATCAGGACAGGGGCGACAAGGGTCACTCGGGTCTCGGTCTCGGGTTCTTTATCGCCAAAACACTGCTCGAGCGTTCAGGCGCCAGCGTCAACTTTTCAAATCGCGCCGAGCCGTTGACGGGCGCCATCATTCAAATCGTTTGGCCGCGGGCGGCTTTCGAGTTGAAGCCCGGAGATTTTGAATGGCCGGGCAGCACCGGCGCCAAGCGGCCGCTCGCCACGAGTTGAACCGCTCAGACTAAGGTCGGAGATGCGGGCCGCCTCGCGTTGGCGCTGGACGGGCAAAATTGAGGCAAATCCGGCTGTGGTTCTGGCCTGGAGAGGTTAACGGCCTCTTTTGGCGCCGATTGTTGCTCCGATAGTCGAGAAAGTAACCCTGCCCGGCGTTTTTCCGTGCAACAAGGGGTTGCGCCTGCGAAGGCGGCGTTGGAATATGAACACGCTGCACAATAATGGGGACGTTGAACCCCGGAGGACGCCTTGGCCACCGAAGACCTTTCCTTCAAACAAGATGAATTGCCGGCTGACCGGTCGCTTGTGATTGTCGATGATGATCGCGCGTTCCTGCAGCGCTTGGCGCGCGCAATGGAGTTGCGCGGCTTTGAGGTTCGCTTTGGTCATTCCGTGGCCGAAGGCGTTGATCTGATCCGCGCTAAACCGCCGGCATTCGCGGTGGTTGATATGCGGCTTGAAGATGGAACAGGTCTTGACGTGATCGCTGAGCTGGCGCGGGTGCGGCCTGACTCGCGCGCCATCGTGCTGACCGGCTATGGAAATATCGCAACCGCGGTGTCTGCTGTGAAGCTCGGCGCGGTTGACTATCTGGCCAAGCCCGCTGACGCCGACGACGTGACCGATGCGCTGTTGGCACCATCCGATTCAAAGGCACCGCCGCCCGATAACCCAATGTCGGCTGACCGCGTGCGCTGGGAACACATTCAGCGCGTCTATGAGCTGTGCAACCGTAACGTCTCGGAAACGGCGCGCCGCTTGAATATGCACCGCCGCACGTTGCAGCGCATTCTTGCCAAGCGCGCGCCGAAGTAGATCTTCACCGCGCTGAGCGGCACCACAACGGCCACCCATTAGACAACCGGTAGTCCGGGGTCGCCAACCGCGTGCAGACGGCGCGCGGCCATAAGTGCGAATGACAACATCACGGCTTTGCGCCGCGCCGCAGAGAGTGGGTGATGTGGGGCGGCCCGCATAATCTCGCCGCCATACGCATCAGCGAAGATCAGTCCGGTATCCTCAGGCAGAATTTCCGCCGGAAAATCAGGCGCGACTGCAAACAAAAGCGCATCGCAGTAATCGCGGTACTCCGGCCATTTTTGATCGCAGCGGAAGTCGGCTATGCTCGACTTGATTTCAACGATCCAGATCGCGCCCTGCGGATTTATAGCAATCACATCAGCGCGCCGGTTATTGGCCAGCGGCATCTCGCTGAGGCTTGCGAACGCGTGCGCGCGCAGCAAGCGCTGAACGCCGCGCAGGATCGCTGCTGCTCCGGCTGCAATTTGCTGTGCATCGGTAGAAATATTCATGGGCGTTGAATCGTTGTCGGTCATGGTGCCGCCATTATGCCAGTGAGAAAAGGATGCTCAAGCTGCCGGCGGGGGTAGCGGGCGTCATTTACCAAACATGAGAGACCTGATCGTTCGGGTCCAATCAATTATGGGGCGGCCGTAGAATGCTATTTTGGCGCGCGAAATCCGCAAAACAGACTGCCGGCGTGGCACCTGATGTCACATCTGCGACCAGCGAAGAGCCCATCGCCACGTTCACGCCCGCCGATGAGCCGGAAGGGGAAGATAAGCCACCGGTCCCGATGGCCAAGTTGTTTGACATCTCACCGGCGAAAAAAGCCGAGCCGGGTGACGGCGTCGATAATGTGGTGGCACTCGCGCCGGCACGCTTGTCGGAACGGCTGGCTGAAGCCGGTGTGAAGCGGCGTGCCGCTGATACGGCTGATACGGGTGACGCGGAGGAGGAAGAGGTCGCGGACCGTGTGGTGGCGATGACGCCACCTGTTGCGCGCGATCCGGGCGTGGATGAGGTCATTACGCCGGGCGATGCGATTGCCGCGCCGGGACAGAGCCGCGCCCTGAGCGCGTTGCGTGACAGTCTGAGTGATCCCCGCAGCGGGTCGCACGTGTTGGTGCTCGGGTCAGCCGGAACCGGCCGGCGGCCGGCGGCGATCAGCCTTGCTGCCGAAATTGCAAAATTGCACACGCCACCGCGCGATTGGATATATGCCGCGACCGGGCGCACGGGTGATCAGCTGCAAGCCTACAGTGTACCAGCGGGTACGGCGCAGCGCTTCGTTCGTGATGTGCAAGATGCGCTCTCGAAGTCGTCGGCCATGTTGGCGCGGCTCATTGCCAGCGATACGCATCAAATGTCGGTCGCCGTCCTGGAAGAAGAGCACCGCCAGCGCAGCAGCGCGCCCATCGATCATTTGAAGCGCCGCGCTGAAGCGCAGAATATTGCGCTTGTGAAAACCAGCGAGGGTTTTGCCTTAGCGCCGATGCACGACGGCCGGGTGGTCAAGGCTGACGTTTTCCGCGCACTGCCGGAATCTTTGCAGCGCGATGTCGAAAGCAAAGTGACGGTTCTTGAAAGTGAATTACAGGCGCTGCTTGGCGCCGTGCCCGGCAATGACGTTGCCACCGATGACCGGCACTTGGCGCTGTGCCATCAGACTGCGGAACGGGCGGTTAAACCGAATCTTGCGGTCGCCCGCAAACTGTTCAACGGCGACACAAAAGTCGCCGAGGCGTTCGACGCAATCGAAGCCGGGTGGACCCGCCGTGCAACCGACATCGTCCGCCGGTTGGGCGACGGTGCCGGCGAGGGTTACGGTGAAGGACTACCGATTACCCTGCCGGGATTGCAGGCGATTGGCGGCCATTCCGGTGACGGCGCGCCGGTCGTGGTTGCGCGGTCTGTGGGTGCGGCTGACCTGCTGGGCGAGATCGGCCGCGACGCCACGGGAACGATTGCTGTTCGCCCGGGACATCTGGCGCGCGCCAACGGCGGTTTCTTGATTGTCGATGCGTGGCGTCTGGCAGCCGATCCACAAGCCTGGGCGGCCTTGAGTGCGGCCCTTGAAACGGAAATGCTGCAACCCCTCTCAGCGCCTGGTATTGCCGTTTCGGCGGAGGCTGTGCCGCTGGCATTCAAACTGGTCTTGATTGCCGAAAGCAGTTCGTTCGCCAAACTCAAAGCCATTGATCCACGCATTGCCCAGTACTTCGGGGCCGTGGTCAATTTTGAAAGCGATGCAGCGGCCGTCGATATCAGCGAAGACGCATTTGCTGTCTGGGCGGCCGCGCTGTCAGACGCAGCTGGCTTTCGTAAGTTGTCGGCTGTGACGGCCAGCGAACTGTATGATGACGCGCGCGCACGCGCAGGTGATCTGTCACGCGTGTCGCTCGATATTGCAACGCTCGTCCAAACCTTGCGCGCCGCCGATGCGCTCGCTGCCGCGGCTGCCCGCGATCATATTGCAAGCGCCGATATCAAGAGCGCCATTGCGCGGCGCGGTGATATCAAAGCCTGTGAAATGCAGCCATGATCGCTCACGTCGCTGAAGCGTCGGAAGCCAGCGGCCGGGTGCTGTTGTGGCTTGATCCGGGAGCGGTTTCGATGCCGCAAACGTTTGATGCATCGGTCCGTATTGCGTCAGCTTTTGCAGCCGATTTGGAAACCGTGGTTATTGACGGCCCGTCGGCTTCCGAAATCGGCGACGTGCCGGCAGCCTATGTGTCGTTGCTCGGAAGGCCCCGCGATCAGCGCTTGGGGCTAACGCCTGTGCCACTGGCGCGCGACCTGCTGGCCGAACGTCAGCGCCGTGAAGTGGGCGAACGGGCGGAGCGCGCGCGGGTCAACGTCAGTCATGCGTCGGCTGGCGGGGACGCCATCGACCGGTTGGCTGAAATGTGCCTGATGCGCGGCCCTTGGAATATCGTGGCCGTGTCGCGTCCGCCGTCTCAAGAGCTGCCAGCAATACTCAGTTCCATTCTTGCCAACGTCAGCGGCGCAACGGGCGTTGTGGTTGCGGGGCGGCGGTCTGCAGCGCTTCGCCCCGATGTTGCTGTGGTCGTGGAGGACGCTGAGCGTATGCCGTCGATGTTGCGCGCGGCTGACCGGTTGGTCATGCCGGGCGGGCGCATTCACGTAATGATTGCCGCGGAAACGGCAGCCGCCTACGACGAACTTGAAGCGCAAGTGCGGCTTGTGACGGCCGGCGCCCACAATTGCGTGCATCATGCGGGCGGACCTGACTACGGCATTCCAGGCGCACTCGACGACACGTTGTTTGCCCTTCGTCCAGGTTTCATCATCGCCCGCTTCGGTGGAACGCTGCTCGGCGATACGCGCGCACTGTCGCGGCTGCTCGGTCTCGCGCCAGGTCCGTTCCTGCTGGTCCGGTGACTTTTTCGGCTAGGGCCTGTCGGGCTTTGACTGAATCATAGACGGACCCTGCTAGGACGCAAAAAATGCGGGCCCAGATCCAGCAATCAGCGGGTCTATTTTGCCGATGACATTCAAATCGCGCCCTTCATAGTCTATGGCCAGCAACACGGCGCGAATGGTTTCCAGCCGGGCGCGGCGCTGATCATTCGACCGGATCACGAGCCACGGGGCAATCGCTGTATGGGTGAAGCGGAACATGTCTTGTTGCGCGTCTGAGTACGCGTCATATTTTTCGAGCGCTGCTATATCGACGTCGGACAGCTTCCATTGCTTCAGCGGGTTATGGCGGCGCTGGTGAAAGCGCTTCAGTTGCATTTCGCGGCCCATCGACAGGTAGAATTTGAAAAAGCGGATGCCGTCGCGCACCAGCAGTCCTTCGAATTCGGGCGCTTCACGTAAGAACGTCGCCAATTGATTGGCGTCGCAGAAGCCCATCACCCGCTCGACGCCTGCGCGATTGTACCACGAGCGGTCGAACAACACGATTTCGCCAGCGGTTGGAAGGTGTGCGGCATAGCGCTGGAAATACAGTTGGCCGCGCTCGGTCTCCGTCGGTTTTGTCAGCGCGACGGTGCGCGTATGGCGCGGATTAAGGTGGGCGTTAAACGCCTTGATGCACGATCCCTTACCGGCGCCGTCGCGGCCCTCATACAAAATAAGAATGCGGCCGCGCGTTTTGATGTTGTGGGTCTGCAGCTTGACGAGTTCGATCTGCAGCAGCTGCAATTGTTCTTCGAAATCTTCGCGCTTCATCCGCTTGTCGTAGGGATAGCCACCGGATGTCATGGCGGCCTCGTCGAGGTCTTTTGGAAATTTCGGATCGTCGAGCGAGAACCCTTTGGGAAGGCTGGCGGACTTTTCACCCGCAGACTTTGCTGCTGGTGCAATGGCGCTGAGCGCGCTGGCCGGACCGGCGTTTTGCGATGCGGCCTTGTCGCCGTTCTTGTCGCCATTCTTGTCTTTGCTGCTCTTGGCCATTGCTCGCCCATCCCTGTTCGAAGTGGCGTCAACGGTAGCACGCAGTGGGCGGCGCGGTCATGGGGGTGGGCCAACGTGTTTAAGCGCCTGCAAAAAAAGACCGGCAGCGCCCCCGCGGCTGCCGGTCTTTTTTCCCCTGAAACCGGAACTCCCCCGTTCCGGCCCCGTAATGACGTTCTGCCGGCGCGCGTTAGGCGCGTTCCTTTTCTGGAACCGGAGCGTGTGTAATCGCAATCGGCATCTCGACTTCGGTGCGCTCGCGGCGGCGCGGCACGGCCGGCTGGAAAGCCCGGCGGGCGTGATGCTCGCAATACGGCAGCAGCGGAACCTTGGTCTTGCCGCAGAAGTGGAAGTCAGCCATCTGCGGGTCGCCGATCGGCCAGCGGCAGCTGCACTCGGTCAGCGTCTGAATGGTTTTGCGCTCGGCGAGCGGGATCACGATCTCTTCCGCAGGCGGCACGTAGGCTTCGCCTTCGCCCGTAAAGAGGCCACGCACTGCTGGATTTCCAGCAACCGCGAAGCGCGGCTTGTTGGCTGTGCGCTTGGCATTGGCCATGCGGGTGCGCGGCCGGTGTGTTTTCATGCGCGAGGTCGTTGCGCGGCCTGAAAGACCGAGGCGGTGCACTTTGCCGATCACGGCATTGCGCGTCACGCTGCCCAATCGTCCGGCGATCTGAGAGGCGCTGAGCCCTTCCGACCAGAGCTTCTTCAAAAGCTCAACCCGTTCATCGTTCCAAGACATCCGTAGATCGCTCCCTGTCCGGCCGCGTGAAAATGCGGCGGTGCGCCCCCCGGCGCCCGCAGTCGAACGGCAGTGATCGATATCCTGGAAGTTGCGCGCACAACGGTGCGCACAGCGAGCCAAGGGAGGACGATCCCAGCCGGGTACAAACGCATGAACTTGGAGAACGCAAACAGACGTGCCGGATGACGCGGGCCGCTCACAACAGGAGCACCCAGGGCACGGACTGGTCCTACTCACAGACGAGGAGGGGTGCGCAGATCAGAACCGGGCACCGCCACATCTCGTGGACCGTCGAGGGGTAAATTACTACAGGCTGAATCCCGTCTACAAGGCGAGCTTTATAATAACGGGGGCATTGACAGGGAGACGTTGCTGGCTTGCCACAGAATGATTCGTAACGGTGGATATGTCGGTATAGTGCGCGGAAGCTTTTTGACTTTGCCGCACTCTTCAACCCTGCCATCAATCGTGAGGGAGTAAAATACCGCTGTTTCCAGGCGTTTCCGGGCATAGTAGCCCGTCTTCGCGTTGACAGAACTAATGTTGAACAGTATCAAGAGTTGTAACGGGCCGCCAGGAATTGGCGGCTTTTTTGATTTTCCGCACTTTGTCTTCTGCATGAGGAAACGCGTTCCCAATGTCCGGGTCACACGCGGCGAAACCGGGAAAAGCCCAGCCCGCCGCCCCCTCGAAGGGCAAACCATTTGACGCCGTGATGGGCACCTATGCCCGTCAGGACATCGTCTTCGCGCGCGGCGAAGGATCGTGGCTCTATACAACTTCCGGCGATAAATACCTCGATTTTGGTTCGGGCGTCGCGGTCAACGCGCTCGGCCACGCCCATCCGCGCTTGATCGCAGCTTTGACCGCGCAGGCCAATAAACTCTGGCACACATCTAATCTCTACCGGGTCGAAGGCCAGGAAGTCCTTGCTGAGCGTCTGACGGAGTTGACCTTCGCTGACCGCGTTTTCTTCTGCAATTCGGGCGCGGAAGCCTGCGAAGGCGCGATCAAGATTGCGCGGCGCTATCAATATGTGTCGGGCCATCCGGAGCGCTGGCGCATCATAACGTTCCGCGGCGCATTCCACGGCCGCACGCTGACCACGCTGGCGGCCGGCGGCAATGAGAAATACTTGGAAGGGTTTGGTCCCGAAGCCGATGGTTTCGATCACGTCGCGTTCGGCGATCATGAGGCTTTGGAGAAAGCCATCGGGCCGGAAACGGCGGCGATCATGATTGAGCCGATCCAAGGCGAAGGCGGGGTGCGGCAGGTGCCGCCGCAGTGCCTCGTGGGCTTACGGGAACTGTGCGACAAGCATGGCCTGCTGCTCGTGCTCGATGAGGTGCAGACCGGCGTTGGCCGCACGGGTAAGCTGTTTGCACACGAGTGGGCCGGTATTACGCCGGACGTGATGGCGGTTGCCAAGGGTCTGGGAGGCGGTTTCCCGGTTGGCGCCATACTGGCGACTGCGGAAGCGGCCAAAGGCATGACGGCTGGTACGCACGGCTCGACGTTTGGCGGCAATCCGCTGGCAATGTCGGTCGCAGGCGCTGTGTTGGATGTCGTGACAGAGTCCGGCTTTCTGGACGACGTACGGACCCGCACGCTGCGCCTCAAACAAGGCCTGGCGAGCCTCAAGGATCAATTCCCGGACATCGTCGAAGAAGTCCGCGGCGAAGGCTTGCTGTGTGGCTTGAAGATGAAGGCGCGCGTGCAACCGGCCGATGTGGTGAAAGCCGCGAACGCTGAAAAGCTTCTGCTGGTCGGCGCGGGTGACAATACCGTGCGTATCCTGCCGCCGTTAAACGTGACCGATGCGGACCTGTCGGAAGGCGTTGAGCGGTTGTCTCGGGCGTTGAGCCGCGTTTCTAAAACCCTGTCCTGATTTTCCAGATCAAGCGAAGCACGCACCTCATGGCACCAAAAACCAATCCCCGGCACTTCCTCGATATCTCTGATCTTGATGGCAAGACGCTGCGCCGGATTATCGACGCCGCGCACGCGATGAAAAAGGCCGGCAAGCGCGTACCAGCGGCGTTGCGCCCGAAAGGCATCGAAGACGCCAATCTGGTGATGATCTTCGAAAAGCCATCGACGCGGACACGGGTGTCGTTCGACATTGCCATGCGCCAGCTCGGCGGCGGCGCGATTTCGCTGAACAATAGCGATTTGCAGCTCGGCCGCGGCGAGTCCGTTGCCGATACCGCACGTGTGCTGTCGCGCTATGCCGACGCGATCATGATCCGCGCTAACGCTCACGATACGCTGCTTGGTCTTGCCGAACACGCGTCAATCCCAGTGATCAACGGCCTGACGGAAAAGAGCCATCCCTGCCAGATCATGGCCGATATCCAGACGTTTGAAGAGCATCTTGGCCCGATCAAAGGCAAGACTGTTGCTTGGGTTGGTGATGGCAACAACGTCGCCGTGTCGTGGATGCACGCGGCAGCGCGGTTTGGCTTTACGTTGCGCTTGGCGTGCCCGAAGTCGCTTTATCCGGAAGATGCGGCCCTCGATTGGGCGCGCTCCGAGAAGGCCGCCATCTCAATTGGCGATGAGCCGGAAAAAGCCGTGCGCGGCGCTGATTGCGTCGTCACCGACACTTGGGTGTCGATGGGCCAGTCAGATGCCGCCAAGCGCAAGAAGATGCTGGCGCCGTTTGCCGTTGACGCGAAGCTCATGAGCAAGGCCGCCAAGGGCGCGATCTTCATGCACTGCTTGCCGGCTTACCGCGGTCATGAGGTGTCAGCCGAAGTGATCGACGGGCCGCAATCTGTCATCTGGGACGAAGCCGAAAACCGGCTGCACGCGCAAAAGGCCATTCTGGCGTGGTGTCTCGGAGCATAAGGGATGGCGGCGCCCGTACATCCCGAACCGGTGCTGACGCTGCCGCCGGATGATGCCGTCATCATTTTTCGCACCGTGCGTTCGGGTGTCTTCGGCCGCGTAGTGCGGCTCGGTTCTGTGGCCGATAAAATTCTCAAAGCGCACGGCCTTCCTGAAGTGGGCGCGCAAGCGCTGGGTGAAGCGCTGGCGCTTGCGGCGCTGCTCGGATCGGCGTTGCCGGGCAAGGGCAACATCGCCGTGCAAACGCGCACCAACGGCTTGGTGCAAGTTTTGTACGCAGATTGCGAAGCACCTGGACGGTTGCGTGCCTACGCTCGCTTTGATGGCGGTACGCTCGCGGCTTTGAAGCAGAGTGGCCAAACGCCTGGTGCCGCGCAGGTGCTCGGCGATGGCCATCTGGCCGTCACCATCGATCCAGGCGATATGGCTGAGCGCTATCAGGGTGTGATCGCCTTAGATCACGTTCCACTGGCGCAAGCAGCAGCCACTTATTTCGAAAGCCGCGAGGCGTTGCCGACATTTGTCCGGTTGGCCGTTGCACAGCACTATGCGGGCGCTAAGGGTGGACTACCGGCTGCCATGTCTTGGCGCGGCGGCGGTATAATGATCCAGAACCCGCAGCCGGAGGCGGACGAAGGCGGCGATGACCCATGGAGCCGGGTGCGCATGTTAACGGCAACAGTTGAGGATCATGAGTTGCTGGATCCAGCCCTTTCCGCTGAACGGCTGCTATTGCGCCTCTTCCACGAAGAGGGCGTGGTCATCGACGGGGTTGTGCCACTGACGACCTATTGCAAATGTTCGCGCGAACGCGTGGCGCTTGTGCTGGCGTCGTTCGGTGCCGATGATCTTGAAGATATGCGCGACGAGACTGGAAAAATCGCAGCCAAGTGCGAGTTTTGCGCTGCTGCGTATGCCTTTGATTTAACCGAATTCCAACCATCGCCAGACGCAGTTCGCTGACGCCGCCTAGCGGCTTTTACTGCCGCATGATGCTGTCGTGGCCCTTCTTTTCGCGCGGATCACCGCTTTCCGGCGCCTTGCCCGTTGTATCGAACTGGGTTTTCGAACGCGCACCCGCGACTTGAGCGCCACTGAGTGAGCAGGTGTTGGCGGTATCCATGAGTTTGAAGGCCGGGTTTGGCCGGTCGACGAATTCAGCGCGGGTTACTTTGCCGTCGCCGCTGGCGTCGAAGTATTTGCGGTTTGCCGTGTCGAACATGCGGTCCACGGAAACGATGCGGCCCCACTCGCTGTCATCCACAGCGTCGTCGCGGTTGGCGTCTGCGCCGTTGAACAACTCGGTGGCGTAGGCTTTCCACTCGTCGCAGGTCACATTGTTATCGCGGTTGCGGTCCCAGCTGCCTGCCGCCATCAAGAATACGCGGTCGGTGTCGGATACGGACTTTGAGCCGGTGATCGACCCGATGGCACTCATCGGCGACGAAGAGCATGCGCCGAGTGACAGCAGGGCTGCAAGTGCGATGGCGGATGGAAACGTGCGCGTCATGGAGCAGGCTCTCAATCTTTTGGGCTTCTTCTGGCGTTATCTGTCGCATGTCGTAAGCTCAAAAATGCGTCCAGCCCACGGCGGGGGCAGAAATTCACGTGGGAATAGTTTATTCGGGCGCCGCCGTGTCGCATCGGTGTCACACGTCCGCGGACAGCTAACGGGCTTGAATCCCTCGGTATTTCTGGCAAAACCTCAGTCAGAGCCAATTTAGGGTTAAGCTGAGCGGGGAATTCCTGTGCCCAATGTCCTGATCCTTTGCACGGCCAACTCGCCGGCGACGAGCGCTGTAGTTAATGTGCTGATCACGATATTCGGGCCGCTGGCAGGCGCGCAATTTAAGTCCTGAAGTTGCGGTGTCACGCGGGCTGACAGCAACGCGTTCGCCGGCCTCGCCGTTGGCGGCTGGCTCTTTAAGCAGGACTGAGGCTCAGCCTTCGGCCCAATCCCCAAGCCGGCCGAGAAACGCCATGCACTTGGCGATCTCGCTTACCGCAATCCATTCGTTCGCCGTGTGTGCCTGTGCGATGTCGCCCGGTCCGCAGACGATGGAGGCTGAGCCGGCATCTTGGAACAGCCCGGCTTCGGTTGCGTAGGAAACGGCGTGGGTCTTGTTGGCTTCAGCGAGTTTCAAAGTCAACGCGACGATCTCGGAGGCGGCATCAACGCCGAATGGCGGCACGCTATTGGCGCGGATGATTGTGATCTCTGATTCAGGGGCGATAGCCTGCATTTGCGGTAAGCAAGCGGTCTCTGCGAATGCGCGCAAGCGCCGTTCGATCGCACCGGTATCGAGGCCCGGAATGGACCGTACCTCAAAGCCAAAGCGGCAGGTGACGGGGATAATGTTCGATGCTGTGCCACCTTCGAGTTTGGTCACTTGCAGCGTTGCGTAGGGTGGGTCGAAGCGCTCGTCGCGCGCGGAAACCTTCAAGCCTGCTTCGATCTGTTCAAGTTCGGCGATCAGCCGCGTGGCATATGAGATAGCGTTGACGCCGAGGTGGGCCATGCTGGAGTGGACGGCGCGGCCGGTAACCTCGACCTGCCAGCGGACCGGTCCCTTATGGGCATCGACAACCTGCATGGATGTCGGCTCGCCGACAATCGTGAGACGCGGCTTTGGCAAGGTCTTGCCGAATTCGGCGATCATCGGACGCACGCCGAGGCAGCCGATTTCTTCGTCATAGGATAACGCCAGATGGATCGGTGTATTCAACTTGCGCTGTTTAAAGTCCGGCACAGCCGCGAGACTGCAGGCGAGAAAGCCCTTCATATCGCAGGTGCCGCGGCCGTAGTGTTTGTCGCCCGTGGTGCGCAGTGTGAACGGATCGCTATCCCAGGCTTGGCCATCGACCGGAACAACATCGGTATGAGCGGAGAGCGCAATGCCGCCCTTGCCGTCCGGTCCAATCGTCGCGAAAAGGCAGGCTTTGTCGCCCTCGGCAGACGGCACGCGCGTCGCAGTGACGCCGTGCTGCAGCAGGTAATCTTCAACGAACGCGACGAGTTCCAGATTGCTCTTATGGCTGGTCGTGTCGAACGCCACAAGGCGGGCGAGCAACTCTTCAGCTGTGTAGATCGGGCCGCGTTTCGCTGTCATCGCATTCCGGTCAATCAATATATCGTTGCGCTTGCGCCGCTCAGTTCATGCTGCGCTGAGTATAGGGGCTGTCGAGAGAGAACGCCGGAATGGCAACGTCAAACAATAAGCCCGCTTCGTCCGCCATCTGATAGCTGCCGACCATAATGCCTTGCGGTGTTTTTAATGGGCAGCCCGACGTGTAGTTGAACGATCCGCCGGGCGGTATCGACGGCGTTTGACCAACTACGCCCGGGCCGCGCACTTCCTCGGTGCGGCCGAGGCCATCCGTGATCCGCCACGTGCGTGTCTTGAGTTGAACCGTTTCAACGCCGTCGTTGTTGATCTCTACCGCGTAGGACCAGACGAAATGGCTGTCCTCCGGTGAGGATTGATCGTCGAGATATTTCGGTTCCACGCGAATGCGAATGCCCCGCGTTACAGCCTGATAGGCGTGCGGCTCAGCTTCCTTGATGGCCTTCTTGCGTGACGACGCCGGTGTGGTCTTTTTCATGTTGTTCTCAACTGCGGGCGGCGGCGAGCGCCGTACTCAAATCATCGATCAAATCGCTTGCTGCCTCAAGGCCGACGGACAGGCGGATCAAGCCGTCGCTGATGCCAAGCTCGGTGCGTTGTTCAGGCGTCAGTTTGAAGTGCGTTGTGGTGGCTGGATGGGTGACAAGGCTCTTGGCGTCGCCAAGGTTGTTGGAGATTTTGACCAGGCGCATAGCGTTCAAACAGCGGAACGCACCTGCTTTGCCGCCGGCGACCTCAAACGACACCATCTGTCCGCCGCCCGGCATTTGGGCCTGCGCCAACGCCGCCTGCGGGTGGTCGGCGCGACCTGGATAAATGACGCGGGTGACGTTTTGCTCTTTAGCCAAGGCGTTTGCGACCAGCAGGGCCGTATCACACTGCGCTTTGATGCGTAGCGGCATGGTCTCAAGGCCTTTCAGCATTACCCAGGCGTTGAACGGGCTCATCGACGGGCCGGTCTGGCGCACCCAGTCTTGCAGGTGCTTGGTCAGAAAATCGGTCGAGCACAGCACAGCGCCGCCGAGGCAGCGGCCCTGGCCGTCGATATGTTTGGTTGTTGAATAGACGACGATGTCGGCGCCAAGCGCCAACGGGCGCTGCAACATCGGGGTTGCAAACACATTATCGACAATCGACAAAATGCCGTTGTCGCGGGCAATTTTGCAGACGCTCTTGATATCGACGAGTTCCAGCGTCGGGTTCGATGGCGTCTCGAAGAAGAACATCTTGGTATTGGGGCGGACGGCGGCGCGCCACTGATCAAGATCCCGGCCATCGACCAGCGTGCATTCAACGCCAAAGCGCGGGCACAGCGTCTCGACGATATAGCGGCACGAGCCAAACAGCGCGCGGGCCGCGACCACGTGATCGCCTGTCTTCACATAAGAAAGGATCGATGCGGTGACGGCGGCCATGCCGGTCGCGGTGGCGCGGCACTCCTCAGCGCCTTCGAACATTTTTAAGCGGTCTTCGAACATCGAAACGGTCGGGTTGCCGAAGCGCGAATATTGGTATCCCGGATCTTCATTTTTGAAGCGGGCTTCGGCCTGCTCGGCGCTTGTGTAGACAAACCCTTGCGTCAGAAACACTGCTTCGGACGTCTCGCCGAACTGCGAGCGCAATACGCCGCCATGCACCAATTGCGTCTCAGGACGCCAGCCGTTGGACGGATCTTTTTTGCTATTCTGTGTCATGCGCACCAGTGCCCCAGTCAGTTGTGTCCGAAATTCCGGCAATAAAAAACCCGGCGTTCCCATGCTGCCGGACTGCAAAAGCCGGGCGCGGGAAACCGGGGGCGCACACGGCCTATTTAGCGATTTATTTAACGTGGCTGCAAGCCGGCCGGCAAAGGACCACGAGTTCTATGTTCGGGATACCGTCGCCATTCGTTTGCGTCAAGTGGCGGAGCGTTAACGGATGCGCGGTCAGCCGCGGCTTTTGCGCCAGACTTCGACCACGTAATATCCGCCGGGTTCGGGCTGTTCCTTGCCAAACCGGCTGGCCACGACAAGCGCCTCGGCCAACGTATCGAGCAGGCAATAGGCGTTGACCTGGATTTCAGCTGCCATGCCGTTGCAGCTGAGCGGCGAACATTCAAAGCCGGATTGCGGCCAATCTGCCGATCCTTTGTTCGGGCAGTCGTAGCCGAGCAACTCGAAGTCCGGTGGCAAGGGTTCAGCCGTGCGTGAAGCGCTGTCGTACGCTGACTGTTCCGTCCCCTCTTCCAATTCCAGTTGCTCGCCTTCATCGCCAAAAACGATGGGCAGAAGCTTGTATGCAAAAATGTCGAAGTCTTCGATATCGTCCGGCGGCTTGACGCTGGCTGAGGCCGCCGTTTCACTGGGAAATAGCCACATCGCGTTGCGCGCGGGGTTGGCGTCTGCAAAGCCGTCTGGCTCGTGCGACACGCAGTTGCTGACGCTGCAGATTTCCTCAACAGCCTCTGTTTCCAGCCATTCCGGGGGCTCCGCGACGATTTTGGCGCAATAGCCGATCAGGATGGGGTCCATGCTTTTTTCCAGTATTTCCGCAGCGAAGCGCCGCTTTTAGAGCCTCCGCCCCCTTGGCGCAAACGCGAGCTTGCTCTAAGCCGAACCGGAATTAAGGAATCCGGTATGCCCAAATCTGCCAAGACGTCTGCGCGCCTGACGCCCGCGCCCAAAACGCCACAGGCCACCGAACACGGCATTTTGCCCTCGCAGGCCTTGACCCGGTTGATGGCTGATGGCGGGATCGTTTTGTCTGAGCCGATTGTCGAAACGCAGCTCCAGCCCGCCAGCCTTGATCTGCGGTTGGGTGCGGTTGCTTATCGCGTGCGGGCGAGCTTTCTGCCGCAGCCGGGATCGCGCGTACAGGTCAAGCTTGATGAACTAGCCATGCACGCCATCAGCCTCAGCCAGGGCGCCGTACTGGAAACCGGCTGCGTCTATATTGTGCCGTTGCTTGAAAGCCTCGATCTGCCGGATACGATTGAGGCCTCCGCCAACCCGAAAAGTTCAACTGGCCGGCTCGACGTCTTTACCCGTGTGATCGCCGACGGTATCGCGGCATTCGATCAAATTCCGGCCGGCTATAAGGGCCCGCTGTATGCTGAGATTTGCCCGCAATCCTTCCCGATTGTGGTGCGCAAGGGCTCGCGCCTGTCGCAAATCCGATTCCGTATCGGGTCTGCGGCCGACAGTGATGCGCAATTGCAAGAGCTGCATAAGCGCGAACAACTTGTCTCTGATCCTGACGCAGATATTTCAGCCGGCATTGCACTGTCCGTCGATCTCATGGGCGACAAAACCGGTCTCGTTGGATATCGGGCGCGCCGCCACACCGGCGTTGTCGATGTCGATAAACCCGGCAGCTGCCCGGTCGAAGACTATTGGGATCCAATCTACACGCGCGGCCAGAACCGCCTGATCCTTGATCCGGACCAGTTTTATATTCTCGCGTCGAAGGAAGCGGTGCATGTGCCGCCATCGCACGCAGCGGAAATGGTGCCTTTTAATCCTCTGGTTGGCGAATTCCGCGTGCATTATGCAGGGTTCATGGACCCGGGCTTTGGTCATGCGGCCGCTGGCGGTCACGGCAGCCGTGTGGTCTTGGAAGTCCGCTCGCACAAGGTGCCGTTTATTCTAGAGCACGGCCAGATCATCGGTCGTTTGATCTATGAACGCATGACCGAAACGCCGGACATCATCTATGGCCGCGATCTGAAATCGAACTATCAGGGCCAGGGCCTGAAGCTCTCCAAGCACTTCAAGTAGGCGCGTGCCGGCTCGCCTCTACATCTCTACCAGCCCCTTGAAGCCGCCGTAAATCATGCGCTTTCCATCGAACGGTAAGCTCTTAAAATCCTTGCTGATCCGCGTGTCCGCCATGACTTTCGCAAGAATTTCATCGCGCTGCTTGCGGGATTTGTAGGTAATGTACGAAAACACCACGATCTCGCCGGGGGCCAGTTTCACGGCGCGCGGAAATGATGTCAGCTTGCCGGCAGCCACATCGTCCGCCACGCATTCGACGTAGGACAGGGCGCCATATTCCATCCAGATCTTGCCGGCTTTCTTGGCGAGTTTGGTGTAGTCAGCGAGTTTTTTCTTCGGCACCGCTAGAACGAATCCATCAACGTAGTTCATTGGTTCTCTCCTCTTTTGGCGTTGGCAATCTGACGCATGAACGCGTTGAGGTCAAAATTGGTTCGAAGGCTATGCGCAGAGTGCTCACAAACCCCATGTTTCCTTGGCTTTTTTAGGCTCTCGCGGGAATCTGCACGTGCTTTTCGGCCACAAATCGCTGTTTTTTGTGAGCCGGCATCAAAACCCCATATAAAATGCGTGTTTTTTTGCTGTCGCGATGTAGATTGCAGTCCTCAATCGATTCGTAAGAGGGAAACTAAAATGGCAAAAGCCGCCGCAAAAACTGCTGCAAAAGCTCCTGCTAAGGCAGCCGCAAAGATCGAAACCGTCACGCTGAAGCACATTGCTGCCACGCTGGCAGAAGCCCACGAAATCCCGAAGAAGCAGTCGATTGCGCTTCTCGAAGACCTCGTGGCCAACATCGCCAAGAACCTCAAGAAGGGCGCCCGCATCCGCATCGGCGGTCTCGGCGTTCTGCAGGTTCGCAAGCGTCCGGCACGCATGGGCCGCAACCCGGCAACGGGCGAAGCTATCAAGATCAAGGCGTCGAAGAAGATCGCTTTCCGCGCCGCCAAGGAACTGAAAGAGTCGGTCTAACAGGCCGCCTTTCGAAGAAACGAAAAAGCCGCCTCCCAGGGGCGGCTTTTTTTTATGGCTCTTTTGTTGGCGCTGGCGGCTGTTCTTACGGAGAGCCGCCGGCGCATTACCCCTGCGCGAAGTAGTTGGTGATAAAGCGGCCATAGATTTCGGTCAGCGATTCGAGATCGGCGACGCTGGTGTGTTCATCGACCTGATGAATGGTGGCGTTGACGAGGCCGAATTCGACGACCGGGCAGTGGTCTTTGATGAAGCGCGCGTCTGACGTACCGCCGCCTGTGGTCAAGGCTGGCGTGCGGCCTGTTACGGATTTGACCGCGTCCTTCAATGTCGAGACGAGCGGGCCGGGCTTCGTGACAAACACATCACCCGTTCCTGAGAACGTCACATCAAATTTGGCGCCGAGTTCAGCAGCGGCAGCGCCCGCCGTGTCGCGCACCCAAGCTTCAATTTTGGGCCGCGTCCACGCGTCGTTATAGCGAATATTGCAGACCGCGCGCGCCACGCCCGGAATTACGTTCGACGCGGTATTGGGCACCGAGATCACCGTCACCTGCAAATTCGACGGCTGGAAATTGGCGGTGCCATCGTCCAGCTTGGCAGACGACAGCCGGTCGATGATACGCGCCAGCTTCGGCACCGGATTGTCGGCAATGTTGGGGTAGGCCGAATGTCCTTGGCGGCCGTGCACCACCAGATCGACGTTGACCGATCCGCGGCGGCCGATTTTGATTTCGTCGCCAAGCGCTTTCGGGTTCGATGGTTCGCCAACGAGACACGCATCCAGCACTTCGTCGCGCGCTTTCAACCAGTCGAGCATTTTGGCGGTGCCGTTGATCGATGGGCCTTCTTCGTCACCCGTGATCAGGAATGAGATCGATCCGCGCTGCAGCCCTTTATGTGTGTTGAGATGGCGTAGAGCTGCCGATACGAACGCCGCCACGCAGCCCTTCATGTCGACCGCGCCGCGTCCATAAAGGATGCCGCCGTGCACTTCACCGCCAAACGGCGGGAATTTCCATGCGGCCTCATTGCCGGCCGGCACGACGTCGGTATGGCCGGCAAAACACAGATGCGGGCGGCCCCTTCCAAGCCGCGCATAGAGGTTATCGACGTCGGGTGTTCCTGGCTCGGAAAACGGCAAACGGTGGCATTCAAAACCCGCGGGTTCCAGCACGTTCTGCAACAGCGTCAGCGCGCCGCCTTCAGCGGGCGTTACGCTTTCGCAACGGATAAGCGCTTGCGTCAAGCTTACGGGATCGGTCGGGTTGAATGTCATAAGGGGCTCGGCATGATTGAGATTGGCGGCGCGGACGGCAGCGGCATGTCGCGGCCTTCGAGCTGCTGGACCATGGATATCTTTTGCCAAATTTTGGCGGACAACGCACTGGTCAATCGCTCGATATCGCCAACCGTATCGACGACGACGGGATCAGCGATATTTTCTGCATAAAGTGCAGCGATTTTGGCCGTCAACGACAGCATCTCGGAACAATAGTCGAGATAGCGCATCAGTTCGAATGGTGTCATCTGCCGGTTGGGCGAACTCGACGTGCGGGCGGCTCCCAGCATGCTGGGGTCTTTGGTCAGCTGATGCATGTCGATGACGTGCACAATGGCGCGTAGATCATGCAGGGCTTTGAGGGCCTTGCCACGCTTCCAGCGGCCCTCCAGGCTCCACACGAAGAAACCTGCGCCGGCTGTAAAAATCGCCAAGCTGATTGCGGCGTCGAAGCCCTGAAGAAAATCGGAGAGTTGATCCGACCCCTTGAGAGATGACGCAAATTCAAACAGCCAATAGAGTCCGGCAAGTGTGAGGAGTTGGGCGATCGCGAGACCGGTGCGCAGCCCCCAATGGGGCCGGCACACATCTGCAATCCGGCTGGTTGTCTGGCGCGAAAGTTCGACCAGATCGCGCGAAACGTTAAACAGTCCTGATTGCGGAAAGCGGTCACCGATCCGGCGCGTCAGCGCTTCGATGGTCTCCGTGACTTTGTCTGGATGCAGCGTCCTGTACATGCCCTAGACATGCGGCAGGCCGGGCTGGCGGTCAATGCAAGAGTAACGCTGTTTTGAGCGTTGCCGCTCAAGGCACGCCGCCCCCTTTTTTGCGGGCGTCTGCGCGTTCAGTGGGCGCGCCGGCCAAAAGCCGTTGGCGAACCGCCGGCAATCGCCGTGGCGGACGAGCGCGCCGGGCTGCTGCTTGGCACGCCGGCCGTTGAACGCCGGTTGCCTGCAGCTTTGAGCGCCGAGCGGGCGATGTTCTCCGACACGCTCAGCTGGAGCGGATCGATGTCGTCGTCAGCCTCTGCCCCCTCTTCGCTATCGGGGGTGGTGGCTGGGCCATACTTATTGTGCAGCGGATCGCCGCGCAGACAACCAAATTCCAAAACATACCAAGCAATTGCCGCCAACGCGCAGACTTGGGTTGCAGCATTCGGCATGACGAAAGCGGCCACAACGGGCACACCAAAAACCAGCGCCTTCCAGCCCGACTGGCTGCGGTCATGCAGGCGCTTGATGGCCAGTGAGAACGCCACCCAAACGAGCGCACTCGACAGCATCGCGGTTGCAATCAGCATCGTGCCGAAGAATTTGAAGGCCTCGTTGGGCGGTACCGCTTTGGCGGGGGCGTGCGGCGCTGCACCTGCACTCAGTAGATACATGAAGATTGCGATCAGTCCGGCCAGGGCGAACTGGCCGAGCCACCAATGCCAGCGGTTGATCCGGCCTTGAAAACCGAGCAAGAGTTCAAAGATGTTCATGCTGCACCTTGAGGATAATCCCTCATTTGTGCCGCATGGACCTTAATTTGCGATTGAAATGACGCATATCAGCGGGATTTCAATTGTTCAGTCCCTCAACAATTCATTAATGCTCGTCTTGGAGCGGGTCTTTTCATCAACGCGCTTGACGATCACGGCGCAATAGAGCCCGGGGCCCGGCTCGCCGTCCGGCAATGGCTTGCCCGGCATCGATCCTGAAACGACGACCGAATAGGGCGGCACACGACCGAAGAATTTCTCGCCCGTGGCGCGGTCGATGATCGTGGTGGACGCACCAAGATAAACGCCCATCGACAACACGGAGCCTTCGCCGACCTGCACGCCTTCGGCGACTTCAGCGCGCGCGCCGATGAAGCAATTGTCTTCGATGATCACGGGTCCCGCTTGCAGCGGCTCCAGCACGCCGCCGATGCCGGCCCCGCCCGAGATGTGGCAGTTTTTGCCGATCTGTGCGCATGAGCCGACGGTCGCCCAGGTATCGACCATGGTGCCGCTGTCGATGTGTGCGCCAAGGTTGACGAACGACGGCAGCAGCACTGCGCCCGGCGCAATGTAAGCCGAGTGGCGTACGACCGCGCCCGGCAGCACGCGGAAGCCGGCCTTGCGGAATTCAGCTTCGTGCCAGCCTTTGAACTTCGGTTGCACCTTGTCCCAGAAGAAACTGCCAGCTGGACCACCCGGGATCAGTTCCATGTCGTTCAGGCGGAAGCTTAACAGTACGGCCTTTTTCAGCCACTGATTGACAACCCATTCGCCGCCCGTCTTTTCAGCCACCCGCGCCTTGCCGGTGTCGAGCAGGTTGAGCGCATATTCAACCGAGTTGCGCACTTCGCCCTTGGTCGAAAAGGTAATCGCGTCGCGTTCGTCCCATGCGGCTTCAATGGTCTTTTGCAGGGCGGCGTGGGGCATGGGGCGCTCTCTTTGATCGATGGCTCTTGAACTTTTGTAGAGCTGCGTTTTGGCCTCAGCACCTGGATGTGTCAATTGCTATGCGCGGCGAACGCCGTTAGCGCGCTCTGCTGTCGAGCATTTTTCAAGAAAAACGGCAACATAAGCCAAGCGTCGTGATTCCGTTTGTAAAGCGAATCAGCCATCGTTCCTGCTTGATGGACCGCGCCCAGGCGGCTCTCCTCACGGACCAGCCACATTCAAAAAAGGACGCACGTTCATGGCCAAATCTGAAAAGACCGGCAAAAAGGTTTCGACCGCCGCCGCCAAGATTCTGAAAAGCAAGACCGCCAGCAAGGCCGCCAAATCGGTTGCGGCGTCTGCTTTAACGCAGACCAAGAGTGCCAAGGAAACGACCAGCAAGAAGGTCGCTTCCGCCGCCGCCAAGATCCTGAAGAGCAAGACCGCCAGCAAAGCCGCCAAGTCGGTCGCAGCGTCGGCCCTGACGCAAAAGACCAAGGCCAAGAAGGCTGCGAAGAAGAAAAAGTAACGGTTGTCTGACGTTCACGACGACGAAAGCCAGTTTTTCTGGGCAATTGAAGCGGACTAGGCCACAGACTCATTAAACCGCATCCAGATGCGGATGGCAGCAAGTTTCACTGAGGCCATGAAGTTATCGTCGTGGCGGTCGAAGCGGGTGGCGATGGCGCGGTAATGCTTGAGCCTGTTGAAGAAGCGCTCGACCCGGTTTCGCAGTTTATATGCGAACGGACTGAACACCGGCGGTTCGACGCGATTGGATTTCGGCCGGATGTTGGCATAGCCGCCCTGGCTGGTGATCTTTTCGCGCAGCGCATTTGAATCGTAACCGCGATCAGCCAGAAGCATGCAGCCGTCGCCGAGCAAGCCCAGCATATCAGTAGCGCTGACGCCGTCATGAGCTTGGCCCTCGGTCAGCTTGATCTGGATCGGGAGGCCGTGCGCATCGACGAGCGCGTGGATCTTGGTCGTGAGCCCGCCGCGGGAACGGCCCATAAAACGGCTCCGGCCACTTTTTTTTCGCCGTTGGCTGCGTGCTGATGCACGCGCACGACAGAACTGTCGATCATTTGGATTTTGCCGTTGTAGGCTTGCGAAACGGCCTTCAAAATCTGATCGCAAACTCCGGCTGCCCGCCAGCGCACGAAGCGATTGTAGCAGGTCGTGTAAGGGCCGTAGCGTTCTGGAATATCGGCCCACGGCGCGCCGCTGCGCAACCGCCAGAAGATGCCGTTCAAGACGCGGCGGTCGTCAACACGCGGCACGCCACGCGGTTTATTAGGCAAAAGCGGCGCGATGATTCTCCATTCGGCGTCGGTGAGTTCGTAGCGTGCCAACTCAAGCTCCCCCGTTTGGTCGTTTGAATCACTGTTCGCAGCCGTTGCAAAGTCAGTTTATGAGTTTGTGACCTAGATCAGAATTACTTGCACCAACCGATGAGGACTCAAATCTAACCGGCAAATAAAACTTCGGCACAACCGAACCAGCGTTGGATTGTGACGGAAAAGCCACATCAAACTTGGGCCAACGGCTTGCTTTGAGGCAGTGCTGACTGCTGTACTGCGCTGACGGTATTCAACAGGGTCAATGGTCATGTCCGATGTTATTACGACAAATGTACCGCAAACAGAAAGCCGACGTGCATTCTTTCTTGTAACCCTTTTCGTCCTCACTATCGCTACAACCATCACTTATCCGCTATTCGGCGAATACATGTCGGTAAGTGCCAGCTACTCAAACGTCATTTTTCTAATTCTCGGTTGGTTCAGCACCGCCCATGTGGCTACCACAGCCTTTTTCTACGCAGATCGGGATTTTCTTCCTCATGCCTTGTCGCGGCCGTTTCGCTATATCTATGCGCCATTACTCGTTATTGGCATTTGCATTGTGGTATGGGGCCTAACTTACAAATCCGCGAGTTTTTGGTACCCATGGCAAGTCTATCACTCCTGGCTGCTGTGGCATTACATGCGCCAGAATATCGGTGTCTCAGCTCTTGCTGCGCAGGCCAGTTTAGAAAGCCGTATTACAGACCTAGAACGGCGCGCCATTACCGCCTCTAGCATCGGAGCGATTTTTGGTGCGGCCCATTTCGGACCCGCTGGACCGCTGAGCGACCAGCAAGAGCAAATCATAACCATGATAGGCGCTATCATCTACGCTGCGAGTTTATTGACTATGGCTTACGCTATCTGGAAAAGGGTTTTGAGCACCCCGGGGCAATACATTACTCCCGTCTTCCTCATTGCGGTGATGGCATTCTTCGCCCCCACCTTTTTCTCCAACAATTACATTGCCGCTGTGATGGGCTATGCGGTCGCGCATGCCCTCCAGTATTGGTTTCTGATTTCATTAGTCGCCGCAGGCACTGGGCGAAAATCTAGCTACTTAAAGAGCTTGGGTTCACTCATAGCTTTAACCGTGGCAATCTGGGCCATCATCTACGCATCGAGGCAACCAGAATTGTGGAACAACTTGGCCGGTTGGATCGCTGGGACAGGTTTCGGTATCACCATCGCGCATTTCGTAATTGATGCGGATGCTTGGAGATTGCGCGAAAAGTTCCAACGAAATTACGTGATGAGCCGTCTAGCTCCATTCATGGGCATGCAAACTAAAGGCGGCTAAGTCCCCGGCAGAATGCGCTGCGACGCACCAAATCAGCCCGCGTAGCACGGATCAATCAAAGCGAAGAAATGTAGCAACCATTAAAGATACGACGCTGAATTTTTGATCCAGGGTGCGTTTCTGGCCAGGACAGCATTGGCGTAAATGAGCAACTTTCTGGCGCAGGCGGTGAGTGCCGCGTTGTGTGCTTTGCCCTTCGCAGTCAGGCGCTTGTAGAGAGCGATCAACGCCGGGTTCCAGCGGAATGCTGCGGGCAATGCGGCGGCATACAACGACCTCCTGACACGGCCCCGCCCCCCTGCAATGTGGCGATGACCTTTGTGTTTTCCGCTGTCATCATCGAAGGGTGCAAGCCCTGCGAGTGCCGCCGCTTCTTCCCGTGACACGCGGCCAAGTTCAGGCATGCGAACGATCAGCGAGATCGCAGTTCGCTCGCCGATGCCTGGCACGCTCAAGACGAGATTGAGGCGGCGCGCAAAATCGTCGTGGGTGCGCAGGGAAGCTGCGATGCGCTCAAGTTCTGCGGCGCGGCGTTTTTTCAAGCGGGCTATATCGGCCTCTGCCACGCGCCTCAATCTCGGTTGATCGATATGTTCAAGGCGGACTTTGATGCGGGCAATGTCTTCCTCGATCTGCTCGACGAAAGTGAGATTTTGCGCGAGATCATTGAGCCGTTCGTCGCTTTGGCGTTGGTCTTGATTCAGCGCTGCTGTACAGGCAGCAATTGTTCCAGCGTCGATTTTGTCGTTCTTGGCGCGCCGCAAATGCATGCGGGCATAGGCTTTGACCTGAACGGGTTGAGCACGAGCACGGTAAAGCCGTGTTGCCTGAGATGTGCAACAACGCCGTGTTCGTATCCGCCTGTTGCTTCGATGCCAACGCGCGTGATGTCGGCTTTGTGAGATGAGCTGCGAGCTGTTGCCAGCCATTGAGTGCGTTCTGCACCTGCCAGCATTGACCGTTCTTCTAAGAACTGCAATGTCGAGCTTAGCTTTCGAAGTGTCTATTCCAGCCGTGGCGGGTT
>JABFRT010000051.1 GCA_013141015.1 Hyphomicrobium sp.
CGATCCGTCAGCGCAAGGCCAGCTGACCATCACCGATGCCGACAGCGGCCAGGATCACTTCCAGACGCCAGCGTCGCTCGCTGCAACGTACGGCACATTCACGTTCAATGCCGCAACTGGCGCTTGGACTTATACGCTCAATCAAACGCTCGCTAACGCACTGGCCGCGGGCGCAAACGTTGCAGACGCGCTGACCGTCACATCCTTCGACGGCACGGCAACCCACAATATCACCGTCAACATAACGGGCGGCAATGACGCGCCGGTGATCACGTCCAGCGCCCACTCGCAAACCTTACAGGAAACCGATGCGGCACTCACCGCTTCTGGACAAGTGACCTTTACGGACGCAGATTTTGCCGGCACCCCCAACGCTGCTGTGACTGCTCGCCTTGTCACGGCAAGTGACGTCCCTCTGACGCCATCTCAAATTGCGGCGTTTGAAGCCGCTTTCACGATCACCAACGCCGCAACGGGCACGTGGTCGTTCAATCTGCCCGCCATCGACGCCGAATTCCTCGACGGCGACGATACAGTGCAGATCACCTACACCGTGACTGTCACCGACGATTCTGGCGCCAGCGCCGCGCAAAATGTCACCATCACCATCAACGGCGAAACGGACAACCAACCGCCGGTCGTTTCGGCAACGGTAACCTCGGCAGCGTTCATCGATACGCCTGCCGACGACACGTTCGAGGCCGTTACAGGCATGCTTTCGGCGGCCGATCCAGATGCCGGCGATAGCGTCACATTCTCGATTGAGGGTGGCAGCCCCATTGCAGCGCCGGACTTCGATCAGATGCTTGCCGGCACCTACGGCACGCTCTATCTCAACTCGGCCTCGGGCGCTTACAGTTACGAGCCGCTGGCCGCCGCCATTCAGGGGCTCAAGACCAACGCCAGTGAGACGTTCACACTGGCCGGCACAGACCTGGCTGGCGCGACCGGCACACAGACACTGACGATCACCATCACCGGCGGCAACGACACACCGGATGTGGCATCCACGCTGGTCGCGGAAGCCTACTCCGATACGGCAAACGACGACACCTTTGCTGTCCTCAACGGCACGGTGGGCGGCAGTGACCGCGATGCCGGTGACACACTCTCCTACGGCCTCAACTTCGGTGTGGCAACCACGCTCCCCGGCTTCACGCTCGAAACGGTGGGCTCTTACGGCACACTCTACGTCAACGCCACGACGGGCGCGTATCGCTACGTGCCAAACGACGCCAAGATGGAAGGGCAGACATTCAACACTGGCGAAACCTTTGGGTTGACCGCCATTGATGCGTCAGGCGCGACCAGCGAAATGATGATTTTGCTGATCAACGTCGATGGCGCCTTTGACGCTCCAACCTTGTCTGCGTCAGTGACTACCACCACGTTCACCGACACAAGTGCCGACAACACGTTCGCGCCGGCGTCCGGCACACTGACTGTGACCGATCGCGACGGCCCTGGGCTCGATTCTTTCACCTACGGCGTCAGCGGCAGCTCGGCAAGCGGGCTTTCCGGCTACAATGTTCAGCGCGCCGGAACTTACGGCACCCTGCACGTCAATGCATCAACCGGCGCCTACACGTATGTCCCGAACGACGCGGCCATTGAGGGCCGCAAGACCAACGCGTCGGAAACATTCACGTTGTCGGTCACAGATTTGGGCAGCAACAGCGCAACGCGCACACTGACGGTCAACGTGACGGGCGCCAACGACACACCGGAAAATCTCAACGTGTCGTCCGGTGATGTGGTCGAGAATATTCCAGGCGCGCTGGTCGGCAACTTGAGCGTTCTCGACCGCGATTTGGGCGAGTCGACCACCTATAGCATCCGCCCTGGCCTTGACGGCGCGCTGTTCGCCATCTCCGGCAATGAATTGCGCGTCGGCACGTCGGGCCTCGATTTCGAGGCGTCACCAACCCGGACAGTCACCGTGCGCGCGACCGATGCTTCCGGCGCATTCGTCGAACGTAACTTCGTCGTCAACGTGCTCGACCGCACCGAAGTCTCGCTGACCACCGCGACAGATATCTACGGCGCCAGCGCCGATAACACGCAGTTCCTCGCCAACCCGTCGACGCTGAACGCCACCGATAACCTCGACGGCGGCACCGGCGCCGACAGCCTGGCGATATTCGGCTCGGGCACTTTTAACTTGAATAACTTGGCTGGCTTCTCCGGCATCGAGCAAGTGAGCCTCGTGAACTACACGAGCAGCACGGCGTCGCTAACGCTCCGCAACGGCACGGCGGCGGCGGTCTCAACCAGCGGTACTGGCAGCACGAACATTTCAGCAAGCGGAACCGCGGCGGCCACCACCATCCAAGGCGGGGACGCAAGCGACAGCGTTTCTTTGTCGGGAAGTGCTTCGCTCCAGTCGTTTTCAGGCGGCTCGGGCGGTGACTGGCTCTATGTTAACGCGGCCGCTGCCTGGAACCCGAGTCTGGTCTTCGATGGCGGCTTGTCGTCTGACGGGCTCTCTTTCAGTGTCAATTCCGCGACCATTGATCTGACGCAGGCGGCATTGACCAGCGTTGAGCATTTCTATCTATACGGAACCAACAGTACAGCGATTGTCGATGCCGATGCCATTACCGGCATCACGTATTTCGACGGCCAGACCGGAAACAAAATCTTGACCGCCGAGGCGGCTCTTAATCTCTCCGGTAAGTCCTTCAACAATATCACCCTACACTCGACCAACGCCGCAGGTACGTCTTTCACGGTCAACAGCGCGGCGATGGCCGGGCAGATCTTTGGCGGCACCGGCAACGATACGATCAATGCGGCATCGCTTACGTTCACTGTGGAACAGCGCGAGGCGATTTTCGCCACGGCATCGATCGAGACCATCGTTGATGCAACCGGGACATATACAGCGCCCGCACCAGGCCCGGCGGTATTCAAGCTAACTCCTGGCATCGATACGGTCGCCGGCACAGCCGCCGCCGAGGTCATCAATGCCAGCGCGGTCACTTTGCAGGCGGCCGACAGCCTCGCTGGCGGCGGCGGCATCGACCGGCTGACCTTTTACGGCAGTGGCTCATTTGATCTGAACACACTGGCCGGCTACAGCAGCATTGAAGAGGTGGCGATTGCAAACTCCACAGAGAAGAGTGCGTCTCTGCATTTGCGTAATGGCACGACAACAGCCGTGTCTGCGAGTGGTACGGGAAGAATTAATATCGGTTTCTCCGGAACAGCCTCAGGCACCACCATTCAAGGAAGCGACGGCATCGACAGCGTGACTCTGTCCGGCAGTGGCACTATCCAATCGTTCTCTGGCGGCAACGGAAACGACCAGCTTTACGTCACCAGTCTCACCGCTTGGAACCCAACGGTTGTCTATGATGGCGGACTTGGAACGAGTGACCGGTTGCAAATTTCTATCTACGGCGCGACCATCGATTTGACGCAAGCGACATTGAGCAACGTCGAACAGATCTGGGTCTATCACAACAACGCAACCGCGATCTTCGATGCCAATACCATCGCCAGTGTTACCCGTCTTGATGGGCAGAGCGGCGCCAGGATTGAAACTGCGGAGGCGGCCGTGGACCTGTCCAACAAGACGATTGCGAACCTAACTGTTCATTCGTCAAACATCACCGGCACCACATTTACGGTCAACAGCGCGGCATCGGCCGGGCAGCTCTTTGGTGGCTCGGGCAATGATACGATTAATGCTGCGGCGCTGACGTTGACGGCCGCTGAGCGCGACGCGATCTTTGCCACAACGTCCATTGAGACCATCGTCGATGCCACCGGCACATATGCTGCTCCGCCCCCAAGCGCGACGGTCTTCAAGCTGACGCCCGGCACCGATACCGTCAGTGGTACGGCCGCCGACGATACTATCAATGCAAGGAGCGCGACACTGCAGGCGGGCGATAGCCTCGCAGGCGGTGCAGGATTTGACCGGCTTGCCATCTACGGCGGCGGTACTTTCGATTTGAGAGCACTTGCGGCCTACAGCAGCATTGAACAATTGGCGCTTGCCACCATATCTGGCTATTCGACCGGAGTACTCCTGCGTGACGGCACCTCTTCCGCAATTCTTACGAGTGGGACCAGCAGTGCAATCGTTTATAGCGCCGGAACCGGTTCAATCAGCAATTTCCAAGGCAGCGATGGCCAGGATGAAGTGCAACTTTCATCGACTGGAACAATCGGATCGTTCATGGGCGGCGGCGGAACCGACATTCTGTACGTTTGGTCCCCAGCAGCGTGGAACCCCAACCTCGTCTATGACGGCGGCACCGGCACCGCAGATCGTCTATACCTAGGTTTCAACTCGGCGACAGTAGATCTAACGCAGGCCACATTGTCCAACGTCGAGCAACTCTACGTGAGTGGCAGCACCGCAATCTTCGATGCGGACACGATTTCGGGCATCGCATCTATCGACGGATCATCTGGTGGCAAACTTTTAACAGCAGACACCGCCGTTAATTTGTCGGGCAAGTCGATCAGCGGCCTCACTGTCCACTCCACCAACGCCACAGGCACAACGTTCACGGTCTCGAACTCCGCTACCGCCTTCCAAATCGCAGGCGGCACGGGCACTGACACGATCATCGCCTCAGGGCTCACATTGTCCGGCGCGCAGCGCGACGCGATCTTCAATGGTGCGTCCATCGAAGTGGTTCGCGACAACTCTGGCACCTACGGCAACAACGCCGCCAACGCGCTGACGGCGCTCGTCACCGGCGGCGCCATGTACGGCAATGGCGGCGACGACACGCTAACGGGCGGAACCGGCAACGACACGCTCTCGGGCGGCGCCGGTATAGACACCTTCGTATTCGCACCCCTGGGAGGTGTGGACGTGGTCGCCGACTTCACGTCAGCCGACGTGCTCAACATGACGGCCTTCGGCTTTGCCGACGACGCGGCTGCGCTGGCAACAGCCACGCAATCCGGCGCTGACACCCTGTTCACGTTTGGGCCGGGCCACACCTTGAGATTGTTGAATTTTGATAAGCTGCTGCTGTCAGGTGACGATATTCTGACCTGACGCAAACCGTTGCCGGTCTTTGTCCAGTGGCTTGACCGCCACATCGGTGGGCCAGATCATCCGTGAACGCGGGTCATTGCTAGACGTGACGCGAGTGCCGGTTATGAATTGTTGAAGTATCTTGTTGCGTAGCGGGTTGCGTATCGTGCGTTTTTTGATGTCCTCGGTGCTTTCGGGCAGCATCGCGCTATGCGCGTTGCCGGGTGCTGTGTATGCCACTGAGATGGGCCGGGCTCCGGTTCAATCCGGCACCTACGCCACGCTCGAAGGCGGCTATCTTTTCAACGACAGCAACAGCATCACCGGTCACGGTATATCAACAACCGGGCTGACCGCGGGGCCGACGGTTGATACGGTGGCCAGTGCGCGCGACGGTTGGTTTGCCGGCATCAGCGCTGGCATTGCGGCGCCAGGCAGCTTGGTGGATGGCTTGCCATTCAATCGCGCCGAAGCCTATTTTTCGTATCGCGAAAGTGATGACGGCCGGGCGGACACCGTCAACGGTCCCGCCGCAACAACACTGAAAAGCGTCGATGGCAGCGCGCTCGGCGTTGTTGGCAACACCGCATCGACGGGCTTGCACCACCGCGCGTCTGAAGGCGGACTTCGCTTTGCCTACGATCAGACGGCCGGAGACGGCGCATCGCTCAGCTTTGTTGTGTCGCCGTTCGTGCGCAATACGCGCGATCATGCAAATTCCGTGGCCAGCGGCACCGTGGATACGGCCTGGCGCAATGCCGAGGTCGAGACCTGGCAATACGGCGTCACGCTTGCGGTTGAACCGGAAGTCTGGCTCACGCAGTCGGTTGCATTGGTGGGTCGCGCCGGGGGCGGGTTGTATTATTTTGACGCCGAAGGGTCGTTCCAATCACACTCGTCGGCGCCGTCGCCCGATCCGTTTGCGGCGGCGCTTTCTGACAATGCATCCGGCCTCGGGTTTCGCGGCACACTTGGCGTTGGCATCAAAATCAAGCTGGCTGATAGTATGACACTGACCGGATTTGCGGAAGCCGACTACTTCTCGAAGACCGCCGGCGGCGCGATGCCGGATAACCAATTCACCTCGGCCACAACATCTGCGGTCGCGCTAACCGATAGCTGGGAATTGCGCACAGGCGTCAGGCTCAGCATTGGATTGGGATCTGTTGAGCAGTAATGCCAAACGCGTTCACAATGCGAAGTTCCTCTTCTGAACCGCTACCCGGCTTAGAACCAGCCAGAACTCGATTTTCCGGCAGTTATGGATGAGCCCGGGCCGTGCGCCGCAAACCCGTCTCACACTAGATCGCCGGGTTTCTATACTTATCGTGCGCTCCATAGTGGCTGCCGCACGAATTTCACGCTTGGCTGCGGCAGCTCTTCAACAACACCCGCCACCGTCGTAAAAATAAGTTGATGGTGAGATCCAAATGTCGTCGCGCTCCAGCAGCGACAACGCCGCCGCCGTTTTATCGCAAACCGCCAACGGCTGATTTTGACCAAGGGTATGGCCCTTGCCATCGTTGAAGAACGCCTCATCGCCGAAATAGATGGCGGTCCGGCCCGTGAACACGCATGGGCCGTCGGGCGGCATCGGATCCTTGATCGCGCAAATCTCAACGCTCTCGACCGGGATCAGGTAGTCGGTCGCGAAGTGGCGCGGAGATAACAGCCGGTATGGGCGCTTGGCGCGCACTTCAATCGTGCCAAAGCCGAGGTTTGTCAGACGGCCGATGTAGTCAGCAAGCGGGATAGCCCCGGTCAGGCACATGGCGCGCAGACGTTCATCGTTTTTCAAGTTTTCCGGCATTTTGAGATCGCACACCGGGTCGGACAGGATCAACCGGCCGCGCGGCTTCAGCACGCGATACATCTCCGAAAGCGCGGTGCGCAAATCGTCATCGTGAAAAATATTGAACAGACAGTTCTGCGCGGCAATATCAATGGTCTCGTTGGCAATTGGCAGCTTGAGCGCGTCGCCCTTGCGCAAGTCAACAAAATCCGATTTGAACCAGGGGTTCAGCGCTTCGGCTTCGTTGAGATTGCGGCGGCATGCACTCATCATTTCATCGACAACATCAAGCCCGATAACGGCTCCGGCCCGGCGGCTGAAATAAGCAAATTGCAGCACTTCCATACCGCCGCCGACGCCGACGTACAGAATTGATGGCGAACCCGTCAAATCGCGCGGGTTGACCGTCGAGCCGCAGCCGTAATTCATGTCCAGCATCAGTTGCGGAATTTTGAGATCGGGCAGCTGCCACACTGGTGTCGTCGTGCAGCACAGGCCCTTATCGGGGTTGAGGGCGGCTTCGCGATAAACGTCGTGCGTCGTCGAGTGGTACATGCGGCATTTCCTTCAAATCCGGTAATAGAGCCCCGTGCGTGCAAACACACCGCCAACAACGGCCGGACCCTACGCGAACGCTCAGCGGGCGGCGAGACCCAGCCGGCGGCGGTGCGATGTAGGACCATCCCCCCTTTACGGCGACGATGGCGCAGCCGTTACCTCTCGCGCCACATGGGGGGTCTTTTCCCAATAGAACGGGCGGCGGCGCAAGTCGATCAACGCCCGATAGCTGGCGGCCGAAATGGCAAGCCAATAGACGGGAACCAACAGCGCTGAAACAAGCGCTATCCGCCCGTTGCTGCGTTGCGCGACGATCAAGCCCAGCATAATGCCAACCGCATAACCTGCCGCCAAATTGAAACAGCACAACGCCCACAATCCCCCGGCTTCCGGAAGCACCGGATGGCCGAGACTGAGCTTGATGAATACGGCCACGTAGAACCAGGGATGGACCAGCGCCGACAAAATCATACCGCCGAGCAGGGCTTGCACGCCGAAAAACCGCCACAGCCCCAGATCCGCCAACAGCTGGCCCGGATCGCGCATGTGAACAAGATAGGTCTGCATCCAGCCTTTGAGCCAGCGCGTGCGTTGCCCGAGCCACGCGTGTGCCGAGGCAGGGGCATCCTCCAAAGTTTCCGAATCGAGCATTGCGACGTGCTTGCCACTTCGCACAAGTCGCACGCCAAGGTCCGCATCCTCCGTCACGTTGTAGGCGTCCCACGCGCCGACTTCGATCAGGCCTGACCGGCGGAAATGATTGGACGTTCCACCGAGCGGGATCGGCAGGCCCAAACGCTCAAGCGCCGGAAGAATGGCCTCAAACAACGCAGCATACTCAAGGGCGAACTGCCGAGGCAAAAGGCGGCCCTCAGTTTCGCAGGCTTTGAGGCGTGCTTGAACGCAGACAAGCTCTGGCCCGGACTGAGCGAACATTTGCACCGCACGGCGCAATTGACTGGGCTCAGGCACATCTTCAGCATCAAACACGGCGACAAAATCGCCTATAGCAGTCGCTAGGGCATAGTTCAGCGCCCGCGGCTTGGTTTGCGGCAAGCCGGCGGGCACGGTCAAAACCCGCATGTGCGATGGCAATTGAGCTGCGATCAACGCAGCACGCGTTGCAGCGTCAGACGCCTCCGTAATGAACAGAATTTCCAGCCGGTCGCGCGGGTAGTCGAGGGCTTTCAAGGCGTGGACGAGTGCCGGAGCTATTGCAGCTTCACGAAATAGCGGCACGAGCACACTGTATCGTGGCAGATCATGAGTCGCGAGGTGCGGGAGCTGTGATCGGCGGCTTACACGCGGTACTACCAATTGCCACAAGGCCGCCGTGCGAATAGCGACGATCAGCGCGAATGGGATGGCGAGGCAAACGGCCATTAGTCCGCCGTGACCGATAAATACGAACAGCATCGCAACCGGCAACAGTACGGCGGTTGCCGCAATGGTGGACTTCTGCCAACCGGGCAGCGGCGCTCCGGCCGAAAGGTGGGGAGACTTGCGAAGCAGCCCGTTGGCGGCAAACTCGGCACGGGCCTTGAACGCGACTTGATCGTCAGCCCAGATAGCTTCGCGCGCCGCGGGCTGGCCGCGATCGCTCAGCATAGTGCTACGCAATACCCCCGGCTTCATGCCGCCCCCGCAGCCGTCTCATCGCTGACTTACACTCATGATTGTAACTACGGACGTAGCGAAGCGCCAGCAATTGGTTTACTGAGCGACGTCACGCTCCAAGCCCTGCCGAAGACACGCACGCGATAAAGGAACGCCGACGGTGTTGAGCACCAACTTCATTCGCCAAATTCCGCAACGCTGGCTGAAGGTTGCAGCACTGGCTCTCGGCCTTGCGTGCGCTGCCGCGCTACCTGGAGTGAGCGCGCCGCGCGAAACGGACACGCCAGCTGCCGCCAAGGACGTAGCCCCGCCAGCCAAGCGCGTGGTGGTCCGGTTCCTGACCGACAGCGATTTTCCGCCGTTCAATTTCTATGATGAAGATGGTGTTCTGGTCGGCTTCAACATTGATCTGGCACGTGCCATTTGCACGGAATTGGCGACATCGTGCGATATCAAGGCGCGGCCGTGGGAGGAATTGTTCACCGGCCTAAAGTCGGGCGAGGCTGATGCCGTTATTGCAGCCCATAAGGTAACATCCAAAGCCATCGCGGACGTGGACTTCACGGAGCGCTATTTCCACACGCCGGGCCGGTTTGCCGGCCGCAAGGAAACGACCGGCCTTGAAATTTCGCCAGCCGGCCTCGATGGCAAGCGCATCGCCGTTGCCAAGGGGTCCACGCACGAAGCTTTTCTCAAGACCTTCTTCCGCGACAGCCCTCTTGCCCTTTTCGAAAATGCAGATCTGGCACGCGAGGCGCTGGCCGCTGGAAAGGCCGACATTGTGTTCGACGACGGCATTTCGCTGGCCTTCTGGCTGAACGGCACGCTTTCCCGGCAATGCTGCGACATGAAGGGTGGACCGTACTTAGAGCCCAAGTTTTTCGGTGATGGCCTCGCGATCGCGGTGCCGAAGTCGGACCCGGAGATAAAGGGCATGCTCAATGACGCCTTGAAGCGCGTCCGGGCGTCTGGCCGCTTCGAGGAGTTGGTGCAGCGTTACTTCCCGGTCCGGATTTACTGATCTGCCATTTTCAGGGTGGCTACCACCGGCGGCGTTCTGTATAGAGACCAACATGCAACCAGCAGTGACGACATCGACGGCCGGAACCAAGGGCCATTCCAACACCCCGCAATGGCTGGGCGCCGCGCGGGCAGCGCTGTTGTTGGCAGCCGCCAGCCTCTTCACGTTGCCCGTGCCTGACGCATCCGCCAAGCCGCATCACAAACATTCAGCGGCGCACAAACACGCATCATCGAAGCATGCGGCGAAGCAGACATCAAAGCAGCCTGGAAAACACGCAGCGCGCAAAGTCCGCGTTGCCGCAAAGACGCCGGCAAAGGCCGAACCATCAAACGCCAGTGAAGCGCCTTCTGCCATCACCGAGCCGGCGCCCCCGCCGCAGCGCGTCCTCTCGCGTCAAGAAATTCTCTCAAGTGACGCGGACCGCCTGGAGCGTGCGGGCCGTCATTTGGTCGTTGGCTATCACAATTTTTTAGACGTCAAGACGCTGGTCGAGAAGCGGGCCATCGCCGGTATTTTCATCACCGATCACAACGTCCGCTCGCGCGGTGCATCAGTGATCAAGGCGGACATCGAAAAATTGCAGGCGATCCGCACCACGCAAGGCTTGCCTCCGCTTATTGTCGCTGCTGATCAGGAAGGCGGATCGGTCTCACGGCTATCGCCGCCGCTCAAGCGGCAACGCTCGCTTGGGTTTATCTTGAAGGGGCTCGAACATGATCCCGAGCGGCAAAAGGCTGTTGAAAGCTATGCTGAAATCCAAGCCGCTGAATTGAAGCGGCTCGGTGTTACGCTGAACTTCGCGCCGGTCGTCGATTTGAAACTCAATCCGTCGAACCGCAATGACGGCGAAACGCGGCTTAGGCTGCGAGCCATCGACTCAGACCCCTACCTCGTTGCCAAAGCCGCCGGATGGTATTGCGATGTTTTCGCCAAGGCCGGCTTGATGTGTACACTCAAGCACTTCCCAGGACTTGGCCGCGTTTCGCGTGACACGCACGTCGCCATGGGCGAAATAACCGCCAGCGAAGGTCAACTCGAACTCAACGACTGGGTGCCGTTCCGCCGCGTCATGAATAGGCCGAACGCGGTGACGATGCTCGGCCACGTCCGTGTCGGCGTGATCGACAAGGCGACGCCCGCATCGTATTCAATCCCCGTAATCCGCAAATTGATCCGTGAGACGTGGGGCTATGACGGCTTGTTGATCACCGATGATTTCAGCATGGGCGCGATTACACACAGCAAATCCGGCATCGGCGGCGCCGCCGTCAAATCGCTAGATGCGGGCGCGGACCTGGTGCTTGTGTCTTACATAGAAAAGCACTTCGACAGCGTGATGAGCGCAATGCTGGCAGCCGACGCCTCCGGGGCCGTTGACACCGCCGCCCGGCGCACCAGCCGCGACCGCATTGCCCGCATTCTCGGCGCGGCCGGCAACACCGCTGCTGCAAAAGCCGACTGAAATATTAGAGTTCGCCGGTTAGAAACTGTGCGCGCCCGAAGCCGAACGACCAATCATCATCCGTATTCGAGACCATCGACACAACGACGTCTGACGGTGCAATGCCGCAACTCTTATCGAGTTCATCGACCAACAGCTTGTAAAACGCCTGTTTTGCGTCCTTGCCGCGCGGGCGCGTCGTCACCTGCAGAAACACGACGTTGCGGGTGCGCGCTATTCCCAGACCAGTGTCTTCGATGATCATGTGTTGTGCCGGGTGCTCGTGCACGATCTGATAGCGGTCGCCCGGCGGCACCTTGAATGCGGCCAGCATCGCCCGGTGGGCGGCATCCAGCAAAGTCTGTAGTTCCGCCGGTGTACGGCCTTCGATCAGATCAAAGCGCAACAGCGGCATGGAGCCCCCAGATGAAAAGGAATATAGAAGGGTTCTGCTACAAGCTTGCGCGGTCAAGAGCAATGAGGCTGTGGGTCGTGAGCGGCTTAACCGCCGCGCGTATAAACCGGCTGGGTCTTCTGACCGACATGCTTCAACGCAACGAACGCGGCATTGACGTTTTTGCTCATTGCATCGAGGTAGGCTTTGACTTCTCCCGGCAGATCGACGCTTGCATAGCGGTCAGGGTGGTAAAGTTTTGAGAGCCGGTGATAGGCCTCGCGGATGTCTTCAAATGCCGCGCCTCTAGCAAGGCCAAGCACACGATAGGGCTCAAAAGTTCTGGCGTCCGGGATGGGCAATGCGATCGTTTGAGAGCGGATCGAAGTGATCACCTTCAAGCCGCGAATGTCGGCCTTCGGAATGAAGTGGCCTTCGCCCTGGAAGCTATCGATGTAGATAAAGCCTTCGTCGCCATCGAGCAGCTTGTGGACGCCTTTGCCCGGCGCCAAGACCGCACGGCCCGCAACGGTGCTGCCATCCGAGAGGCCAATCTCGACGGCAATCAAAGTCTCGGCACGGTTATCAACGCGGTTGCGTTCGAACATGGGTCTACCCGGTAGCCGGACATGGAGGGACTTCCTTATGCCCTGAGACCTGACAACCTTCCGTTAACGCAGCGGCCAGAAATGCTGGCAATCGACGGGGCCACCTGCGCGCCCATGCCCCTGTGGGGCGGGCGGCTTTGCCATTGACGAAACGCCGGTGGCGGCTAAGAGCAGCGCATGGCTCCTCCTCTTTGACGCTCAAAGATATCCACCTGACGTTCGGCGGCACGCCCTTGCTTGAGGGCGCGGAACTGACTGTTGCGCCGGGCGACCGCATTTGCCTTGTCGGCCGCAACGGATCCGGCAAATCGACATTGCTGAAAATCGCGGCTGGCATGATCCAACCCGACACGGGTGAGCGTTTTGCCCACCCGGGAGCAACCGTCCGCTATCTGCCGCAGGAAGCCGACTTCGCCGGATTTGCCACCGCCCGCGCATATGTTGAGGCCGGCATGGGCCCGACGGATGACCCCTATCAAGCCCAGGCGCTGCTTGATGAGCTTGGCATGTCAGGCGACGAAGACCCGGAGAGCTTGTCGGGCGGCGAAGCGCGCCGCGCTGCACTCGCCCGCGTGCTCGTCGCCAAACCCGACGTGCTATTGCTCGATGAGCCGACCAACCACCTCGATCTCCCGGCCATCGAGTGGCTGGAAACGGAATTAAAATCGATGCGCTCGGCCATTGTGCTGATCAGCCATGACCGGCGCTTTCTCGAAAATCTGTCACGCGAAACCGTATGGATTGACCGCGGCATGGCGCGCCGGCTTGAACAAGGCTTTGCCGCGTTCGAGGACTGGCGCGACAAGACGCTCGAAGAAGAAGAAATCGAGCGCCACAAGCTCGACCGCAAGATTGTCCGCGAAAATGAATGGATGCACGGCGGCGTGACCGGACGGCGCAAGCGCAACGTGCGCCGGGTCCGCGAACTGCGCACCATGCGCCAAGACGTTAGCGAACAGCGTCACGTCCAGGGCAACGTCCGTCTCGAATCGGCCGAAGGCACAACGTCTGGCAAGCTCGTCGCTGAGACAGTCAAAATGTCCAAACATTTCGGCGACCGCGCCATCGTCAAGGATTTGACGCTGCGCATCATGCGTGGTGACCGCCTTGGCCTGGTTGGCCCCAATGGCGCCGGCAAGACCACGCTGATCAAATTGCTGACGGGTGACCTTGAACCCGACAGCGGCACAATCCGGCTTGGTTCAAGCCTGGAACTCGTGTCACTCGATCAAAAGCGTGACGAACTCGATCCCAATTGGACGGTCGCTGAAGCGCTGACCGGCGGGCGTGGCGACCAGGTTGTGATCAACGGCAAGGCGCGCCATGTCGCCAGCTATATGAAGGATTTTTTGTTCCAGCCCGAACAGCGGCGCACACCGTTGCGTGTGCTTTCAGGCGGCGAACGGGCCCGCTTGATGCTGGCGCGCGCGCTGGCCAAGCCATCGAATCTTTTGATCCTCGACGAGCCGACCAACGACCTTGATCTTGAAACGCTTGATCTGCTGCAGGAATTGCTGGCTGATTACCCGGGCACCGTTCTGCTCGTCAGTCATGACCGCGACTTCCTGGATCGCGTTGTGACGAGTGTGTTGGCACCCGAAGGCGATGGCCGGTGGACCGAGTATGCGGGCGGCTATTCCGACATGCTGGCGCAGCGCAAGGGTGAGGAGTTGCAGAAGATCGCCACCGACCGCAGCGACGACGCCCAAACCGCAAAAGCACCGGCCGCCGCCGTACCGTCGGAGCGGGCTGCCCAGCGCAAACTGACCTTCAAAGAGAAGCATGCCCTGGAAACGCTGCCGCAAACCATCGCCAAGCTTGATGGCGAGATTGCCAAAATGAGCAAGCGCTTAGCGGACCCAGCCCTGTTCACCAAGGATCGCACAGGGTTCGACAAGACAACCGCCGAGCTGGCAAAAGCGCAAGCAGCAGTTGAAGCGGCTGAGCTGCAATGGCTTGAACTGGAAGAGCGCCGCGTTGAAATTGAAGGCGCTTGAGGCTTCAGACATCGGCCAAACAAATCGGCGGCCAGGTGAGCCTGACCGCCGCAAACACGTGATCAAAAATTCGACGCCAGTTAGATGACGTCGATTTCAGCTGGCAGGTAGCTCGTCACTTCGAGACCAACTTCCTGTTCGCGAACGGCTGGCTTTGACCAGATCTTCATAGTCGTTTCCTCCAAAATTTAGTGCATCGGAACTTCACCACGGACCACGACATAACCGATCGTAATCATAAGAACAAATCGAATTTTGTAAACGTTACCATCATATTTACTTATTAATCATCGACCGTCCAATGCTTACTTCCCGGCCCATTGATCTTTCACCTCGTCGCACTTCTTGCCGATGAAGTCGTTGATATCCTCGACAAGCGTTCCCGACAGCATGTTGACGGTGTTGTCGGCAGCCGTCGCGGTCCACAGCGCGCTTTTGATCAGGGTCGGCGCTTCGATTTTACCCCAGTTGATCTTGGCCTTCGTCGCCTTGCCTTTTTCAAAGGTCACCTTGGGTGAGAACTCGAACTTGATGTCGGTAGACGGGTCCTTCTCGCGCTCGACAACGCAGGTCACCGAATGCTTATCGAGTTGCATCTCAAGCTTGTCCTCGCTCATGGCCTTGACGATGTCGGCGCGCTTCAAGTTGACTGCCGAGGTGCAACGCACAGGACCGTAAGGCCAGGAAACCTTGAGTTTCCCGACCAGTTTGCTGAGTTGTTCCTTGCGCCAGCTTTTCACCACGTTGCAGGAGATGTCAGATCCGGACGCCTGTTTGGCCCGGAACGCCGAGCAGATATCGGCCTTGCAGGCCTTACGCGATTCCTTCTCGGCCTTTTCTTCAGCGGTCAACTCGATTTCCGGCGGGCTATCCGACGGCTTCACGTCACTTTGGGAGGCAGCCGGCGTCTCGGCCGGCTTGGCGGCCTCTCCGGCGGCGGCAGGCGCCGAAAGCAGCAATGGCGCTGCCATAAGAATTGCCAAACGCGTCATGTTCCAAGTCGGGGCCATTGATCTGATCTCCAGAATTGCCAATTTCGCCGTTGCCATGCGCGCCAAGTCGAGCAGGACTATGGCAAGCCGGCATCACATCACCCTCGACCCCGCCGCATGACCTTGAAACGCAAAGCAACGCAACCATATGACCGAGCATGGCCCGGCGCGCTCACATTGGAGGCGAGGGGTTGAAGTGGAAGGCCCTGAAGCTTTTTGGATGCTGGGCTTCCTGGACGTTGGACTAGGTCGCTTTACGAAAAGGGCCCGCGCATGACCAGAATGACCATGCTCTCGAACCCGCTGCTATTGGGTTTTGAAGAGATCGAGCGGTTGATCGACCGGGCTGGCAAGGGCTCGAGTGACGGCTACCCTCCATATAACATCGAACGTATTTCCAACGAAGGCCAGGCACAAGATTCCGCAGCCGAGTTGCTGCGTATTACGCTCGCGGTCGCAGGCTTCACCCGCGATCAGCTTGAGATCACGCTGGAAGACAACCAGCTGATCGTGCGCGGCAAACAGCAGGACGATAAATCGCGTGAATACCTGCATCGCGGAATCGCCGCCCGCCAATTCAGCCGGACGTTTGTTTTGGCCGACGGCATCGAAGTCAAATGTGCCGACCTCAACAACGGCTTGTTGTCGATTGACCTGCACCGCCTTGAACCCGAACGCCTGGTGCGCCGCATCGAGATTGGGGCTGTTAAAAACCGTTCCTGATCTGAGCTTTCGGAGTCACAGCCAAATCACACGAATCGATTGAGGATTGGCGTCGAGAAAACACCCTGGATTACTCATGTTTGAGCCGCAATCTCAGGGATTAATCTCTCCACCAGACCTCACCCCGTGAAGGAGGAAGAGCGTCATGAATAGCAAGTCATCGACAAATTCGCGTAAGCGCGTTGCAGCCATGCCGCCCGTGATGAGTGAGGTTGAACTCGCCCGTCTTGGCGGCGGTGAAGTGGCCTATATCAAAACACTGTCTGCCAAACAGGCCAGCCAGATGTTCCCTATGATCGAAGGCCTGCCGAAAGGCATCAATCTGTTTTCGCTACACGCAGCCGACGGTACGCCGATCGCGCTGACCGACACGATGCAGGCGGCCATCGGCCACGCTGAAGACGGCGAACTGGCCATCGCGCCTCTGCACTGACAACCCGGCATATGACAGCCGCTCGGATACGAAAAGCCCCGGCACAACCGGCCGGGGCTTTCTGATTTAACGGCGGTTGAAACGTCAGCCAGTCAAGCGTTGCGATAGTGCGCGTACTGGCCGCGAGCCTTGAAGCGTTCGAGATAACCAGGCACCACCGAAGCAATGGCCGAGGGATGGGTGACGCCGAGATCCTTCAAGGTGCGGCCTTCGCTGATCGCGGCATCAGAGACGATATTGTCGTATTTCAGCGAACGCACCTGATCGACGGTGATCGGCCGCAGGGAATTGGGCAACGGCCACGTGGCCAGCGCCTGCAGCTTGGCCAGCCAGAACGGCAATGGCATATAGGCGCGGCTGCGGCCTGAATATTCAAGCGTCTTGTCGAGGATCTGACGGAACGTCACCGTTTCGGGGCCGCCAATTTCATAAACCTTGCCTGCAGTTCCCAAGCCATCGGCGGCATTGGCAATCGCCGCCGCGAGATCTGCGACGTAGACCGGTTGGAACTTGGTGCGGCCTCCGCCGACGAGCGGCAGCATCGGGCTGATACGGGCCATCGCCGCAAAGCGGTTGAACAGCTGATCTTCCGTGCCAAACACCAGCGATGGGCGGACAATAATGGCATTCGGAAACTCGGCCAGCACCGCGCGTTCACCGTCTGCCTTGGTTTGTGCATACCGGGATTTGGATTTCGTGTCGGCGCCGATCGCCGAAATATGGATCAGGCGTGAAACGCCGGCCGCAGCAGCCGCCTTGGCGATGGTGCGTGCACCTTCAACGTGCAACGCGTCAAACGTCTGGGCGCCCGTATTGGCGAGAACGGCCACCAGATTGATGACCACGTCGGCTCCAGCCACCGCGCGCGCGACGGACTCTGGGTAGCGCAGGTTCGCCTGGACCGCATGGACCTGACCGACGGCGCCCATAGGTTGCAGATAGCCCGCGAGGTCGGGGCGGCGAACGGCCGCCCGCACCCGGAAGCCCCGTTTTGCCAATGCCGCAACCGTATGGCGGCCAACAAAGCCCGAACCGCCAAACACGACCGCCAATTTGCCGCTACCTGCCATATCCATCGCCTCGTATCCGTAAATTTCAGCGTAAGCTCTACCCGCCAGAAGGCCCGCTGTGAAGGTGGCGGAAAGGCGCCCCACCCAAGCCGTTGGCAAAGGACATGAGCAAGAAGCAGAACACAAGCCCGACTGCGCAATTGACATCCGGGCGGGCGGGCTTTACCTGACACCTTCCTGAAATGCCCAGATGGCGGAATTGGTAGACGCACTGCTTTCAGGTAGCAGCGCTCACAAGGCGTGGAGGTTCGAGTCCTCTTCTGGGCACCACTTTTTATACTGCGCGCTTTCAACACCTAGCGCTCCGCCAGCCGCCTCTTCTCTCCGGACGACAGGAGGCCGCCCATGGCCGACACCAAAATCAAGCTGCACAAGGGCGACCTGCCCGCCGGATTGAAGTTCCCTCGCGGTGTCGCCATCGACACTGAGACGCTCGGGCTCAATCCGCATCGCGACCGGTTGTGCCTAGCGCAACTGTCCAGCGGCGACGGCGTCGCCCATCTTGTGCAATTCGATGGTCACGATTATTCAGCTCCGCGCCTCAAGGCGCTTCTGGCAGACCCGAAAACCGTGAAGATCTTCCACTTCGCGCGCTTCGACGTGGCTGTTCTTGAAAAATATCTCGGCGTCAAAACAACGCCGGTTTACTGCACGAAAATCGCGTCGAAGCTGGTCCGCACCTACACCGACAGGCACGGTTTGAAGGACTTGTGCGGCGAACTCCTTGGTGTGGAGCTTTCCAAGCAGCAGCAGAGTTCAGATTGGGGCGCTGCCGAACTGTCTCAGAACCAGCTGGCTTACGCGGCATCCGACGTGTTCCATCTCCACAAGCTCAAAGACCGGCTTGACGCAATGCTGGCGCGCGAGGGCCGGACCGCCTACGCTGACGCAGCGTTCGCATTCCTCGAAACGCGCGCCAAACTCGACCTCGACGGATTCTCTGAAATCGACCTTTTCGCGCACTGACACACGGACACAATGGTTCGGCAACCGGGCATCAAAGGTTGCAGCGTGGCAAAAATAGCTGAAAATCGACCAAATTGGCGGACGCACAGTCCCATTCTCTCCCCAATTGGTGGTGAGATTGGCGGCGCCTATGGGGGCACCGACGACTTAATGGGCTGGTATGGCCATGACACGTGACAGCACCGTCACTCCAGCGTCCGCGCGTGCGGCGACGCGCGAGATCGTGCTGGCTGGTGACCGGACGCTAAACCGGATATCCGCACGGCGCCATTCGCTGTTGGTCCGCATTCTCAAGGCCAGCCTGCCGCTTTCGGGCTTGGCGTTCGCCGGCTTATTCGGCTTGTCTGTGCTAAGGACCATGGGCTGGGGCACCGCGATCACGGCGCTCGAAATTCCGCAGATCCTGCCTGAAAATTTGGCCATGCAGAACCCTCACTACGAGGGCTTCAACAAGGATGGCGGCCGCTATTGGGTCAAGGCCGACAGTGCGCAACAGGACTTGAAGGTCAAAGCGCTGACTCTGATCAAGCTCAACGGCATCACCGGCGAATTAATCGATGCCAAGAAACTGAAGACCACGCTGACCGCGAAGCGCGGCACGTTCGACAGCAAGACCAACGTTTTGGAGCTTTATGATTCGATCGACGTGGATGGCGACGCCGGCATGAAGGCGCACCTGACACGGGCCACGATCGACACCAAGGAAAATATCATCACGTCGAAAGAGCCGGTCCAAGTGACTATGGCAACCGGCTCGATCACCGCCAACCAGATGACCGCCCGGCAGAAAGCCAAGGAATACACGTTTACCGATGATGTTCGCACCCACTTAAATGCGCGCCCGCCCAAAGACGATGGCGCGGCACCGGCCAAACCGGACACAAATCAGAACGCGATGATCGGCAATTCGAATAGTCCGGTCGATATCTCGTCAAACAGGCTCGACGTCAACGACAACACCAAGACCGCCGTGTTCTCGGGCACCGTCACTGCCGTGCAGGACGGCGCTTCCATGACGACGCCGGAACTTGAGATAACGTATGAGGGCAATGCGACGCCGCAACCGGGCGCGCCCGCTAACGCTGAGCAGAGCGGCGGCAAACTGAAACGCATGGTTGCCAAGACGGCCGTAACTTTGAAACAGGCGAACGGCGATACCGTCACAAGCCGGGGCGCTGATTTTGACGCTGTCACCCAGCGCGCCGTGCTCGACGGCGAAGTCGTTATGGTCCAACTGCCCGATAAGCGGGCGACCGCGGACAAGGCCGAAATCGATCAGGCCGCCAATACGGTGCTGTTGACCGGCGACGTTGTCGTAACCCAAGGTCAAAACGTGCTCAAGGGCCGCCGCCTCACATTCAACCGCGCAACCAGTACCATGCAACTGACATCGCAGGCTGCGTCGGGAAAAGGCGGACGCGTGAGTGCGCGTTTCCAGCAGGCGCAAGGCACAACACAGCAAGCACCGAAATCCGAGACCGAATCTCCGCAGGGGATTGCATTTGGCGCGTCATTCAAAACAGATCCCGGCGCGCCCGTGCTGATCGACGCCAACCGGCTCGACGTTGATGACGGCGCGCATCTCGCCGTGTTCACAGGCGAAGTCCAAGCCGTTCAAGGCGAGTTCACAATCCGTGCGGCTGAAATTGCCGCCGCATATTCGGGCTCCGCTGGACTTAACGGTCAAGCGACTGGCGCCAATCCGGCCAAGCAAGGCGCGGCCCAGCTGACCCGCATCCGCGCCCGCACCAAAGTCCAGATCACATCCAAAGATGGTCAGAAGGCCGAAGGCGATTCTGCGGATTTCGATCCCAAGGCCAACATGGCGACGCTCACCGGCAACGTCACGCTTACGCAGGGCAAGAATGTCGTACGTGGCACCAAACTGGTGATCGATATGACGACCGGTGAAACCGTCATCAAGAATGAAGCAACCTCAGACAGTGCGCCAGCGGCCGTTTTGCCCGACGGCACCGCGACCGCCGGGACGTCGAGCAGTGGAAGCAATGGACGGCCAAGCGCCGTCTTCTATCCAGGAGAATTGAAGGCCAAAGCTCCCAAGGCCGCAACCGGCGCGGCAGGATCTGCGTGGAAAGCCGAGACGGCACCAGCGCGGCGCCCGTAATGCGTTCTTGGATGGGGAGAAGGGCGGCATCAGTGCTGGCGGGGTTGGTGCGGATACGGCAAAGTAGAATTGAGACGAGACACGAGGTATCGGGTGTTCAAGGCACTTCCATTCGGCTTTAAGTCCAAGGGCGCGACTGCTGGAAAAGCGGCGGCGAAGTCCAATGGCACCTCGCGTGCGGCGGATGCGCCAGATGATCCGCACGCCATTGGCGCGGAAGGCTGGCTGACCGCCTACGATATCAAAAAATCGTACCGCAAGCGTATGGTCGTCAAAGGCGTCAGCCTTGCCGTCGGACGCGGTGAATCGGTTGGACTGCTCGGACCGAATGGCGCCGGCAAAACGACCGTGTTCTATATGATCACCGGCCTCGTTCCGGCGGATGATGGCCGCATCACCATCGACGGCGAGAACGTCACCCCTCTGCCGATGTATCAGCGCGCCCGCCTCGGCATCGGCTACCTTCCACAGGAAGCTTCAATCTTTCGCGGCTTGACGGTCGAACAGAATATCATGGCCGTGCTTGAGCTGGTTGAAAAGGATAAGAAGAAGCGCAAGGAACAGCTCGATAGCCTGCTTGAGGAATTTTCAATCACGCGGCTCAGAAAATCACCATCGATGGCACTCTCTGGCGGTGAGCGGCGGCGCTGCGAAATTGCCCGCGCCCTGGCATCGCGTCCGTCTTTCATGTTGCTGGACGAACCGTTTGCCGGCATCGACCCGATCGCGGTTGGCGATATCCAACAACTGGTGCGGCATTTAACCGAACGCGGCATCGGCGTTTTGATCACCGATCACAATGTTCGCGAGACTTTAAGCCTTATCGACCGGGCGTATATCATCTATGATGGTCAAGTTCTGACACAAGGTAAGCCTTCAGAAATCATAGCCAATGAAGATGTGCGGCGGGTCTATCTCGGCGATATGTTCGTTAACGCGCGTTGAGTATAGCTGGCCGCAGATTATAACTCGCGGAGCAGCAGGTTAGCGCATGGCGCTTTCGACACGATTAGAGATGCGGCAAGGCCAGCAGCTGGTGATGACACCACAGCTGCAGCAAGCCATTAAGCTGTTGCAACTCTCCAATATGGAACTCGGCGAATTCGTCGATGCAGAGCTTGAGCGCAATCCGCTGCTTGAGCGCGAAGAAACAAGCGCGCCGGCCAAGGCCGCAGAAGACGCGCCTGAAGCCAACGGCGATGGCGGCGGTGAACGCTCGGATGAATCCTGGCTCGATCTGCGCCGCCCGGTTGAAGATCATGCAGGCTCGCTCGACGCCGATTTCGGCAACGTTTTCCAGTCGCCCGGCACAGGCGAACCCGACACCAACGGCGCGATGAGCGGCATGAGCTGGGCCAGCGTCACCCAGAGGATGCACAATCACAGCGACGACGAAGGCGATTTTGAATCGCTCGCGGCGGCCGAAGTTTCCTTGCGCGCCTATCTCAGCGATCAGGTGCCGCTGATCCTGCAGGAACCCGCCGAACGATTGATCGGCCAATACCTGATCGATATGGTCGATGAGGCAGGCTATATTTCCGCCTCCATGAGCAACCTGGCTGAGCGCCTCGGTGCGCCGCTTGAAATGGTTGAAGGCGTGCTGGCGAAATTGCAGACGCTTGATCCGCCGGGCATCTGCGCACGCACGCTGGCGGAATGCTTGGCATTGCAGCTCAAAGATCAGAACCGCTACGACCCGCTGATGGCGCGGTTGCTGGACAACCTTGATCTGCTCGCCGCCCGCAATCTGGCGGCACTCAAGAAGGCCGTCGGTGCCGACATGGACGACCTGATCGATATGATCCAGGAAATCAAGCGGCTCAACCCCAAGCCGGGCTTGAAATTCGGCTCGGTACAGATGCAGCCGGTCGTGCCGGACGTGCTGGTGCGCGCCGCCGCCGATGGGGGATGGCATGTCGAATTGAACAGTGACACGCTGCCCCGCGTGCTTGTTAATCGCAGCTATTACACGCGCATTTCAAAGACGGCCGCGAACGACAAAGACAAAGACTATCTGCTCGAATGCCTGCAAACCGCCAATTGGCTGGTCAAGAGCCTTGACCAACGCGCGCGCACCATTTTGCGGGTTGCCGAACAGATCGTGCGCCAGCAAGACGCGTTCTTCATGCACGGCGTGCAGCACTTGCGGCCACTCAACTTGAAGACCATCGCAGATGCAATCTCGATGCATGAATCGACCGTGTCGCGCGTTACCTCGAATAAATATGTTGCGACGCCCCGCGGCATCTTCGAACTCAAATATTTCTTCACGTCTTCGATCGCCTCGTCGTCCGATGGTGAAGCCCACTCGTCTGAGTCCGTGCGATTCCGCATCAAGCAGTTGATCGACGCCGAACGCGCCGATGACGTGCTGTCTGACGACCAGCTTGTTGATAGACTGAAGACCGAAGGCGTCGATATTGCCCGGCGCACAGTTGCCAAATACCGGGAAGCATTGCGGATTCCGTCGTCAGTCCAACGCCGCCGCGATAAGCGGCTCGGTGAAAGACTTGGTGCAACAATTTGATCAGGAGGCCACCTAACGCGTTGTAAATAAGTGCTTATTCTGCTTACATCGGGTAGCCAACCGTGATTTGACACAGTTGGACTGAATGCCTAACGGTTAGACTAGAAGTCTTTCGCCGCCGGGGTCTGATATCAGCGGTGGCGCGAGGTCAGCACACAAGGCAAGCACATGACACTGCAGATTACCGGTAAGAATGTCGACGCAGGCGATGCCTATCAGACCTACGTCTCTGACAAAATTCGTTCCGTGCTGAAGAAGTATTTGGGCCGCGATCTTGATGGCCATATCCGGCTCGAAAAAGAGCGCGGACTTTTTAAAACCAATTGCTCGGTACGCCTCGCCAGCGGTTTGCTGCTCGAAGCTCACGGCGAAGGCGGCGACGCCTATTCCAGTGCCGATAGCGCCGTTGAGCGCCTTGAGACGCGCGTGCGCCGCTACAAGGGCCGCCTGAAATCGCATTCCGCCGCCGCCGCCGCCTCGGGCCGCCGCAAGGGCGATATCGACGCGCGCGACTACGTCGTTGGCGTTGCGGAAGATGCCCATCACGAAGAACCGGCGGCCGGTCCGCTGATCATTGCCGAAGCGCCGCACAGCATCGGGGAACTTACCGTCGGCGAAGCGGTTATGAACTTTGACATTACCGAAGCGCCGTTCCTGATCTTCCGCAATGCTGCGCACGGAGGATTGAATGTCGTGTACCGGCGCAAAGATGGTAATATCGGCTGGATCGACGCCGAACCATCGTCACAGTCGCGCGCTAATGGAGCGGACCAGCCAAAACTAGCCTGAATTGGCAGAGGGCGATTTGCAATGGCAGTTTGCGGCGGCGCGTTTTGCGCCGCCCGTCCGGTGTAATCCGGGCAGCTGCCTTGTGAATGCAAACAATCGGATCAAACGGCCATGAATCTCGGGGATATGATCGACAAAGACGGAATAATCCCGGCTTTGCAGGCTCACGACAAGAAGCAGGCTTTGCAAGCCCTATCGGAACGGGCGGGCGCAATCACCGGTCTCGACGTCCACGATATTTTCACCGCCCTCCTGCAGCGCGAGCGGCTGAGTTCCACCAGCCTTGGCCGCGGCATTGCCATCCCACATATCAAGATCGCGGGATTGAAAAAAATCACGTGTCTGTTTGCGCGACTCGAAAAGCCTGTGAGTTTCGACAGTCATGACGGCGAGAGCGTTGACTTGCTGTTCTTTCTTCTCGCGCCGGAACATGCCGGCGGCGATCACCTCAAGGCGCTCGCCCGGATTTCTAGGCTGGTGCGCGATCCCGCAACGCTCGAACATCTGCGCGCCGCCAAGGATGCTGCCAGTCTGCGCCAAGTCCTCACCGCGCCGTTGACGTCACACGCGGCCTAATCCGGCCGCCGCGCATCAAGTGCCGAGCACGGCGATGGCGCCGAGCCCGATGCCGCCGACGATCACCCGCCACCAGCCAAAGAACGACAAGCCGCGCGCGGAAATGAAGTCGAGTACGAAGCGCACGACGATCACGCCGGCGATGAACGCCGATACGAAGCCGAAGCCGATGAGCGTCAGATCATCGGCGGTCAGCTGCGACCAATTTTTATAGAGATCGTAGGCGAATGCGCCGGCCATCGTCGGCATGGCCAAGAAGAATGAGAACTCGGCCGCCGTGCGCTTGTCGGTGCCAAGGAACATAGCGCCGACAATCGTCGAACCCGAACGCGAGACGCCCGGGATCAAGGCTAAGCATTGGCAAAGCCCTATTTTCAGCGCTGTCAGCGGCGTGATGTCCATCACGTCGTTGTAGCGTGGCGTAAATTTCATCCGGTCGACGATCAGCAGCACGATACCGCCAACGACCAAAGACGTGCAGATCAGCAGCGGCGATTCAAACAACACCTCTTTGATGATTTTGTGCAGGCCTGCTCCGATAATCGCCGCCGGCAGAAACGCCAGCAGCACGGCGAAGACGAACCTCTGCGTGCGCGGGTCGCGCGGCAGGTCGCAGGCGATCTTCCACAAATTTGCCGAGTACACGGTCAGAAGCGCCAAGATCGCGCCGAGTTGGATCAACACCTCGAAAGTACGCCCTGTCGATGAGACGCCGAGAACTTTTTCAGTCAGCAGTAGATGGGCCGTCGATGACACGGGCAGATATTCGGTCAAGCCTTCGATAAGCCCGAGCAGGATTGCGTGCCAAGTCTGCATGTAAAATTCGCCCCTCTCGTGCCGCTTCTGGCGCAGTATCCCCGTTGGACGCGCAATCGATACCGCGCCGTCCCTTCCCAGGTTGCGGTGACCTAGCAGGATTCAGGCCGGTTGCCCAATGCCGCCTCAAGGCGCAGCGCCGCGCCTCATTTTCAGCGAATCACACAGATCCCGTATAGTCTGCACCGCACCACTTTCAAGATTGGGACGATGATCGGTAAACTGACCCACTACAGGCTCTGCCCACGCTCGCGCTCCATCCGGTTGGCGCTCGGCGAGTTTGGCCTTGAGGTGGTGCCGAGCGACGAGAACCCATGGGAATGGCGGCACGGATTTCTAGCCAAGAACCCGGCAGGAGAATTGCCGGTCCTCGAAATGGAAAATGGCTTGACGCTGTGTGGCGCCTATTCGATATCCGAATTCGTCGCTGAAGAGATCACGGCTGTGCCGCCGCCGGGCGCTACCCGCTTGCCGGAATTGTTCCCCGGCACCCGCGAAGAACGCGCCGAAGTCCGCCGCTTGGTCGATTGGTTTCACGGCAAGTTTGATCGGGAAGTCTCGCGCGACCTGCTGTTTGAGAAGGTCTATCAGCGCATGCGGCCAGCAGGCAACGCCGCGCCAGATCTTGAAGTGTTGCGCGCCGTCCGCGCCAACCTCAAATATCACCTGTCGTACATTTCGTATCTGGCCGATGCCCGCCGCTGGCTGGCGGGTGACGAAATGAGCTTTGCAGATCTGACGGCCGCCGCACACATATCAACCGTCGATTACCTTGGCGAAATGCCATGGGCCGACTATCCGGCGGCCAAAGCGTGGTATCAGAGGATCAAGTCGCGGCCGTCGTTCCGGTCACTGCTGGCAGACCGCGTACCGGGAACGCCGCCACCCGCAGCTTATGCCGATCTGGATTTCTGAATTCGTTTTGTTTTGCGTAGCCCAACCGTGATTGAACAGTCGCCCGCCCAACTCAAATCTATGATTGCGTCTCAGGCCGCAGTGCTCGGCCTTGATGCAATTGGTATTGCGCGTCTCGACAGCGCACCGGCAGCCCAACGTCTGCATGCTTATCTTGCTGCTGGCCGGCACGGCGATATGGATTGGATGCAAACAACCGCCGACCGCCGCGCCGACCCGCGCGTATTGTGGCCCGCAGCGCGCTCAGCAATTCTGATCGGCCACTCATACGCACCCGCAACAGACCCGTTAGCATCCCTCAAAGATCCAACGCGCGGCACCATCTCCGTCTATGCCCAAGGGCGTGATTATCACGATGTCCTGAAGGGCAAGATCAAGCAATTGGCGTCAGCATTTGCCAACGCTTCAGGCGCAGACGTCAAAGTGTTTGTTGATACCGCGCCGCTAATGGAAAAGCCGCTGGCGGCTCAAGCCGGGCTTGGCTGGCAGGGCAAGCACACCAATCTTGTGTCACGCGCCCACGGCTCTTGGCTGTTTCTCGGCGCCATTCTGACGACCGCCGAATTACCGGACGATGCCGCTGAAGTTGACCACTGCGGATCGTGCACCCGGTGTCTCGACGTCTGCCCGACCAATGCCTTCCCAGCGCCCTATCAACTCGATGCGCGCCGCTGCCTCGCTTATCTGTCAATCGAACATCGCGGGCACATCGCTGAGGAGTTCCGCGAGGCTATGGGCAACCGCATATTCGGCTGTGACGATTGCTTGGCGGTTTGCCCTTGGAACAAGTTTGCGGACGCCTCCCGCGAGGCCAAGTATGCGGCGACAATCAACACAGCGAACCCGCCGCTGGCTGAGATCTTGGCGCTGGACGACGCCGCATTCCGCAAGCGCTTTGCCGGAACGCCGATCAAGCGCACGGGCCGCGACCGGGTCGTCCGCAATGCGCTGATTGCGGCGGGAAACTCTGACGACAAGGCCCATCTGCCGGTGACCGGCGCGCTGTTGAGTGATGCGTCGCCCCTTGTCAGAGCGATGGCCGTCTGGGCAACGTGGCGGCTGGCCGGTGACGGCGGGTATCAAAGTCTGCAAGCGGCGCATGAGCCGCGCGAACGGGATGCGGCTGTGATAAGCGAATGGCATCGCCGAATGAAAAGTAACAGCGCATGACACACCTTCTTTGCTTCGGGCTTGGCTATAGCGCCAGCGTGCTGGCGCACCGGCTCGCCCGGCAGGGCTGGACAATCACCGGAACGTCAACGACGCACGCGGGTGCCGCACGGCTGCGCGCGCAAGGTTTCGGCGGAGTTGTTTTCGACGGACAGGCGGCCTCCGGCGAGGTTCGCGCCGCACTCACGCAAGCGACCCATATCCTGCTGTCGATCCCGCCCGGCCCGGGTGGTGATCCGGCGTTGGTAAGCTTCGCCGCAGATATCGCGGAGAGCCGATCCCTATCGTGGATCGGTTACTTTTCAACCGTCGGCGTCTACGGCGATGCTGATGGCGGTTGGGTTGACGAGGACACAGCCGCCCAACCCGCATCCGAACGCGGCAAGCGCCGCCTGGATGCCGAGAATGCTTGGCGTGCGCTCGGCCAGCAGGCGGGCAAGTCCGTTATGGTCTTTCGTTTGCCAGGTATCTATGGACCCGGCCGCAGCGCTATTGACGACATGAAGGACGGCACGGCGCGGCGGATCATCAAACCGGGGCAGGTGTTCAACCGCATCCACGTCGATGACATCGCAACCGCTGTCGAAGCCGGTATCTTTAAGCCCACCGCGGCCGGGTCTACAATATCACCGACGACGAGCCCGGCCCGCCGCAGGACGTGGTGGCCTTTGCTGCCGGATTGCTCGGTCTGCCCGTCCCACCGGACCTCGATTTTGCAACAACGCCGTTATCGCCGATGGCGCGCAGCTTTTATTCCGAAAGCAAGCGCGTTTCCAACGCCCGAATGAAGCGCGAACTGGCGGTCACACTCGCCTATCCGACCTATCGTGACGGCTTGCGTCAGATTGCGGGGCTGAGCGGTTGAGCATTTCTTGGGACTGTCACACCGTGTCCGCCTTTCTGCCCGAATGCAGGGGCATCGTTGCGCCAGCCTGCACGTATTTTCGCGCGGGACGACACGCTTTTGGGGCTCAATGGGCATGACATTTCGAGGCTTGGTTGTAATGTCCGCGCTGGCGGTCTCTTCGCCCGCATCGGCCACCGGCGCACCCAGCGCCGCGCATAAATTGGCTCAGAAATTTGCGGCGCCAACCGAGACGGTTCTGCCAAGCACTGCGCCTGCTGAAACCGCCAAGCCCAAAGTGGCCAAGCCGGAGGCTTCAAAGCCAAGTGCCGCAAAGACTGTTGCCGCGCCAGCTGAGCGTCCGCCGCTTGATTATGAAATGGAAATGCTGCGCCGTGCCCGGGCCGAGCGTGAAGCGCTTTCCAGTCCGAAGCCGGCTGCGGTCACGCCACCCGCTGCATCACCTGCGCCATTAGCCACCAAACCGGCCACGCCTGTGCCAGCGCCCGCTGCTGTCGCCGTCACATCGCCGGTTGCGCCGCCAGCAAATGTGCCAACGCCCGTTGCACCGGCAGTTTCCACACCAGCACCGCAACCGGCAGCCACCATCGCCGTGCAAATTGCAGTACCGGCCACCCCGGCCCTAACGGCGCCAGCGGTTGCGCCTGCCGCCTCAGCCGTAACGGCGCCATCCAATGCGCCGCCAGCCCCCGTCGCCCAGGCACCTGTCGTTCCAGCGCCTGTCGTGCCACCGCCCGCCGTCAAGGCCGCCGACGTCGCGCCCGGCGCGGCGCCAGCTGCAGCAAAACCAGCCGGGCCCACACCGGCTGCCGCTCCTGCGATTGCCGCGTCGGGACCGGCAAGCCGAGCATCCATTTTGCTGGCGCTTGAGACCAGCGGTGCATCGAGCAAGAGCGGCACATCGCCGAGCTTCGATCCAATCGTTTGCATGGGCGAGGTGTGTTTCGTATCGGCAGGGCTCAATGCAGACGCTGTCAAACTGAGCAAGGGCGACGCGTTGAAACTGAAGACCACGACAGAGGCGAGCCCGGATGCCTGCAAGGACAAGGTTGCCTGCGTGTTCCGCAACGTTGCCATTCCAGCCGGCGCGCAGCTGAACGTCATCGAATTGGGATCGGCGTCGCACGATCCATCGCGCACGTCGGACGCTGCGCCCGATACGACGTGCAAGGTCTCGGACAGCTCTCTGATGTGCGACAACCCGATCGCCACAGCGGATTTCCGCATCTGGGTCGTGCCTGAGGAGACCGCCCGGTCCGCTGGCGTTCAAGCCATTGAAGACGTTGTGGCCGACGGGTTGCCCCACGTCGATGTGGCCCGCTCCACCGACAAGTGAGCGTCATGCCAACGCGGCAATCGCCGCATAGAGTTTTTCGAGGTCTTGCGGCCGCGACAGCCGGTGTTCGCCGTCTGGAATTTCGACAAGGCGGACGTTGCCGCCGTTGAGGAAGGTCAGCAGCTCACGGGTGTGGGCTGCCGGCACATCGGGGTCGAGAAGACCTTGCAGAATGGTTACGGGGCAGCCGGGATTGAACGGCTGGCGGGCGAGCAGATGCTTGCGCCCGTCCTCAATCAGCGCCCGCGTGATGGTGTAGGGCTGACCATAATCCGAGGGCTCCAGATACGCGCCATCTTCAATCAGCGCGCGGCGCGCCGCCTCGGGAAACGCCTTCCACATCAGCTCTTCGGTCATGTCCCAGGCGGGCGCGATGAGCACCATGCCTTTGAGCCGCTTGGCATGCTCTGGCGCTTCCCGGATAAGCTTGCGCGCCAAGACGAGGGCAATATGACCGCCCATGCTTGAGCCGATGATGACTTGGGGGCCGGTTGTCACGGTGGTGAAGACGTCCGCCGCCTCCTCGAGCCAGCGCCCGATTGTACCGTCTGTGAAAGGGCCGCCGGACGCCCCGTGCCCCGAATAGTCGAACAAGGTTGCGCCGCGGCCATTCTCAACGGCCCAAGCGGTGATGGCAGTGGCTTTCGTCGAGGCCATGTCGGACATGAAACCGGCCAGCCAGAACAGGCTTGCAGCCCCGGGAGTTGCGGGCGGGATCTGGCGATACGCAATCTGCCGGGCTGACACCCCTTCGCCCACCGTTAGAACCTGGGTCTTCGTTTGCGGTTCGCTTGTCTGCACCGTATAGAACCCTCATCTCAATGCTTGCCCTATCCCAGGCCGCTGATCCGCCGCCGGGTCTCACACCAGGAGTTACAGTGCCCGAGGGTTTGACCGTCCTGCAAGTCATTCCACGCATGCGGGCGGGGGGCGCCGAGCTTGGCTGCCTGCAGATTGCCGAGGCGCTGGTGAAGGCCGGCAACCGGGCGCTTGTGGTGTCAGAGGGCGGACAACTGGTCGAAGGCTTGCGCGCCGTTGGCGCCGAGCATATCGAAATGCCGGTCGCAACCAAGAACCCGCTGACGCTGGCCCTGAACGCCCGCCGGATGGCCGGCCTGATCCGCCGGGAGAACGTGGCAATCATTCATGCCCGCAGCCGTGCTCCAGCCTGGAGCGCGCTTGCAGCCGCACGCAAGGCCGGTATTGCGTTTGTCACGACCTATCACTCGGAATACTCCGAGCGCGGCAAACTCAAGAATCTTTACAACAGCGTGATGGCCCGCAGCGACACGGTGATTGCCGTGTCCGACTACATGGCCCACCTGATCCGCACCCGCTATCACACGCCTGAAGAGCGCATCGCCATTATCCACCGGGCGTTCGACCCGGCGAAGTTCGATCCCGCAAGCGTAACGCCGGAGCGGATTGCTGCCGTGCGCCGCGAACTCAACGCCGGCGGTACAAAGCCTGTTTTGTTACTGGCCGGTCGCATCACGCCGCGCAAAGCCCAGCACTTTCTGGTCGATGCGCTCGGCATTTTGCGCCAGCGCGGCCTCAGCGATGTAGTCTGCGTGCTGGCTGGTGAAATTGAGAAGCCGGAATTCAAGGCGGCTCTTGAAGCGCAAGCGCTCAAGCTGGGGGTGGCCGATACCTTGCGCTTTCCGGGCCACGTCAAGGATATGGCGGCTGCCTATTCGATCACCGATATTTCGCTCAACATTTCCGAACAGGAAGGCCTGCCGCGCGTCGCCATCGAAGCGCAGGCGATGGGCGTGCCGATGATTGTATCCGACACCGGTCCGGGGCGCGAAGTGGCGCTGACCATGCCCGATGTACCTTTGGGAGACGCGTCTGGGCTGCGCGTTCCTTATGCGGACCCTATGGCCACGGCGGAGGCACTTCAAACGATGTTGGCGTGGTCACCGGCTGAGCGCAAAGCCTGCGGGGCACGGGGCGCGGCTCATGTACGGTCGCGCTTTACACTTGAGAACCTGACCCGCAAGACACTGGCCGTATATGACACTGTGCTGGCGCGGCGGAGGCAGCGATGAGCGAAGCCGCTGTGCCAAATCGGCTGCCGGTCTCTTGCTTCATCATTGCCCGTGATGAGGCGGATCGCATTGGCCGCACCATCGCCTCAGTTCGCGATTGGGTCGATGAAGTCATCGTTATCGATTCCGGCAGCCAGGACGCAACAGTCGCCGTGGCCGAAGCCGCAGGTGCGCGGGTCGTTTTCAATGCCTGGCCGGGTTTTGGTCAACAGAAGCGTTTTGGCGAAGAGCAATGCCGCAACGATTGGCTGTTGAACCTAGATGCCGACGAAGTCGTCACGCAACTGCTGCGGATCGCGATCAGCAATCTGTTCCAGGACGGAACACCACCGCTGGCCGTCTACGGCACGCCGGTCAACATTGTGTATCCGGGCTGGCGCCGACCACGGCTTTGGCCACGCGATCACTATTGCTTGCGGCTTTATGATCGCCGCCGGGCGCGCTTCAAAGATTCAACGCTGCATGACTCCGTCGATGCAGCAGGCGAGCGCACCGGCGATCTGCCAGGTGGCCTCGATCACTATTCCATCCGCTCGCTCGATGACCTGATCCGCAAGTGCGATGAGCGCGCGACTTACAATGCCACCCATGCGAAGCCTAAATCAGCGCTCGAATTGAACGCGCGTCTGGTGACCGATTTGCCTTGGAATTTCCTCAAGTACTACCTTGTGCGCACCCACTTTACGGGCGGGCTGACTGGGCTGCAATTTGCGACAATCACAGCATTCTACCGCTGGGTGCGCATTGTACGCATGAAGGAATTGCTGAAAAATGGGGCGCCAGACACCTGAACAGGTGCAATGTTGTGCGCGCCTATTGCCATCAGCGCCGGAGAAACTCTGATCCACCTCGAACGTGGAAAAGCCGGACTTCGGCTCTGGCTTTAAGAGGCGTTAGAGTGACATAATCCGTAGCAATAGTGTTTGGCTGGGAGCATGGGGCGCGTCATCGCCGCCGGCTCAGCTCCACCGCCCTTTTCGAGGCTAGATATGTCACCGCAACGCCCTGCCCCCCCGCCACCGCTCGCGACCTACCGCCCCAGCAACGAACGTGGCGCGCCACCTCAGATGCAGCCGCGGCGTGGACCGCCGCCGCCTGGCGGTGGACGTCCGCGCGCGCCCCAGCCTCCGAGCAGCGGCGGCGGGTTCCTGCGCGGCCTGATGTATGTGTTTCTGCTGCTACTGATCGTGGCGGGCGCGGGCGTTGGCTATTTGATCTTCAATCCGCCGAGCGATCTCATTCGCAAGACGATCGCCGAACAGGTGAAGGCCAAGACCGGCCGCGACCTGATCGTCGCCGGGCCAGCTGCATTTTCGTTCTATCCCGGTATGGGCGTAACTCTGAAAGACGTTTCACTCTCGGGCCCTCCGGGTTCACCCGGCAAGCTCGTGACGATGGCCGAGCTCGACGTCAACATCAAGACGATGCCGTTGATCAATCGCAACGTCGAAGTGCGCCGCCTGATCGTGCGCAAGCCGGTGTTCGATTTGCGTGTCGACAACGCCGGCAAGAAGAATTGGAACTTCGCAGAACTGGTCGAGCCGCGCCGCTATGCGCAGGCCGCCCAACCTGCCGCCACCGCGACTGACGCAGCAGCGCCCGAAGTTGCATTACCCAAGCGCTTATCGAACATCGAGCACCTGCAGCTTGATGATGTGCGCATTGAAGATGGCACGGTGCGGTTCACGGATGAGCGCACCGGCAAGACGCAGGAAGTCAAAGCCGTCAATGTCAACCTGGCGCTGCCGTCGCTGCAAGCGCCGCTAACCGTCAACGGCGATCTTGGCTGGCAGGGCGAGAAAATCGACTTCAATGCCAAGCTGACCAGCGCCAAGGCCATCCTCGAAGAGAAGCCGGCCCGGCTGGTGTTTGCGGCCAATAACAAGCACGTCAATTCTAGCTTTGATGGCAACGTTTTGGTGAAAGACGGCGCCGATCTTGAAGGCCAGATCACATCGAAATCGGTTTCCGTCCGCGCGCTCGCCAAGTGGCTCGGCACGGACTTGCCGCCCGTCACAGGGTTTGGCCCGATGTCGCTCACTGGCACGCTGAAGACCAACGGCAACACCACCAGCCTGTCCAATGCCAACGTCGGCCTCGACGGCGCAACCGCGACCGGCAACGTCGCGGTCACAACGGGCGGCGTGCGCCCTTACGTGCAAGCGAACTTGAAGATTTCAGAACTTGATCTCAACAAGTACATGACAAGTGCTGCCGGTGGCGCTGCCAAGCCCGCAGCACCGGCACCAACACCGGTGCCTGCCCAGAAGCCAGCCAAGCCTGCCGCTGGCGCTCAGCCGGGCGCGGATCAGATCGAAGATCTGCTCAAGGATCAGAAGACCAAGGTCTACGGATATGAGCAGCGCGCCGGGTGGTCGAGCGAGCCGTTCAACATGGCGCTGCTCGGCGTCGCCGATACCGATGCCAAGTTGCAGGTTGGCCGCCTGATTTTCAACGACATCAAGGTCGGCCAATCGGCGCTGACGGTGGCGCTGAAGAATCGCGTGCTCAAGACGTCGTTCGACGAAGTGCAGCTCTATGAGGGCCACGGCAAGGGCTTCCTCAATATTGACGCGACCGGCAAGGCCGCCAACATCGGCGCCAACTTCGCGCTCGACGGCTTATCCGCTTTGCCATTCCTGAAGGATGCAGCGAACCTTGAATGGTTGTCGGGCAAAGCCAAGGTCGGCTTCCAGCTGGCAGCCAACGGTGCCAGCCAGCTGCAGCTTGTTGAAACGCTGAACGGCAAGGCCGACGTCACCTTCAACGACGGCGCGATTGTCGGCTTCAACGTGCCGGGCGCGATCCGCGGCATCTCGCAAGGCAAGTTCTCCGGCCTCAAGAAGACGCCCGCCGAGAAGACCGATTTCAGCGAACTCTCGGCAACGTTCAATATTGTGAATGGTGTTGCCCAGAACCAGGACCTGTCGATGGTGTCGCCCTTGCTGCGCGTGACGGGCGCCGGCGCCGTTCAGCTGCCGGGCCGCACTGTCGACTACACGGTGAAGCCGAAGATCGTCGCCTCGCTTGAAGGCCAGCAGGGCGGCACTCAAGCGCTCAACGGTTTGGAGATCCCGGTACGAATCAGCGGCAGTTGGGACAAGCCGGGCTTTGATCCAGACTTCAAAGGCGTGCTGTCTGACCCCAACAAGGCGCTGGAGACGGTCAAGGAGATCGGCAAGCAATTCAAGGGCAAGAGCGCCAACGAGATTGTCGATGGATTGCTTGGCAAGAAGAGCGGCGGCGGTGCGACAGGCTCGACATCAGGTGCCAAGGACCTGCTCAACAAGTTCCTGAAGCCGCAATAACCGGCCATTTCCGGGCTCTGCAGATGTTGTCGCGGCTGTGTGACAAGCGTCACGCAGCCGCTGCTTTTTTGAGCGGAAGCGCGCACGCTGCGGTGTCATATTTAAAGCCGGCGATGCAGCTGTTAAGGCGCGGTAAAGCCGCGACAAAATAAATTTGGGCTGGGGGTCAAAAAAATCTTGCGTAGGGGGGGCATTGGCCTCATATGCACGCTCTCTCGTCTGTCCACCTGCCAACTGGTCGAGGTTTTCCAGAACCGAAGAGGCAAGGAGCGGGCGAGTCAACAGCTGTCTACTGGTTGGGGAGGGTCAAATGGCCTTTAATGACACCCTCTTCCAATTGGGGATGGACTTGACTCGTTCAAGCACCGCCCAAAAGGAAGAATCTTCGCACGCCGTTTCCGTCGCTGAGCGTTCCGTTTCTGGTTCGACGAACACTCATCGGGAAAGCGCCGGAACTGCAATCCTGCATGCAGGTTACCACGTTATTATCGATCTCTACGGCGCCAAGCGCCTGGATGACGTCAAGCACATCGAACGCACGCTCAAGCGCTGCGCCGACGTGTCCGGCATCCGCTTGGCTCACGTCCACTTGCTGCGCGCAGCCGCTGACGGCGACGTCTCGGGTGCAGCCGTGCTCGACGATGGTCACATCTCCGTCCAGGCGCGTTCGGAGACCGGCTTTGCCGCCTTCGACGTGTTCATGGGTGGCGTGGCCAAGCCGCAGCGCTGCGTTGAAGTGCTTCGCGAAGCCTTTTCGGCCCGCGACGTTTCGGTCAAGATCCTGCAGCGCGGCGCTGAGCCGGCAGCCAAGGCTCCCGTGACCGCAACGGTCAAGCCGGCTGTCAGCCGCTTGTCAGCCGTCAAGGGTGGCCGCAAGGTCAAGGCCGCGTAAGCCGTTTGCTGAGATCAGCCTAACCAAATCGCCCGGAGGCAGTCAGCTTCCGGGCGATTTGCTTTTTAATGGGCGGCGCTACATCGGCTCAGCGAGATCTGGCTCGGCAGCCTTGGTGACAGTGTCGCGCGGTGTGCCGAGCAGTGCCCTCCCCGCATCCTTCGGCAGATGCCAGAACAGAATGGCCGAGCAAGCCGCGATTGCCGCGATCAACAGGAACACCGGCGGGAAATGCGCCGGGTCGATCTGATCGCCGCCGTTGAGCCGCTGCATGAATTCCAAGCCCAGCGCCGCGACCGTCACGCCAACCGAGCCTGACAACTCCTGGCCGACCGCCGCAAAGCTCGTCGCGCGGCTGAGTTTTTCGGGCGGCACGTCGGCGTAAGCAAGCGTATTGATGGACGTGAACTGCAGCGAGCGCGACAGGCCGCCGATCAGGAACAGCCCAGTGATCAGCAGCGTCGGCGTGGCTGACGTGTACAGCGCTGGAATGGCTGTGAAGAGAGACGATATCAGCGCATTCACGACCAGCACGCGGCGATAGCCCCAGCGCCTGAGAATCGTCGCCGCTTGCGTCTTCATGAACATCGCGCCGACGCCGGTCGCGAATGTCATCATGCCCGACTGGAACGGCGTCATGCCGAAGCCGTACTGGAACAGCAGCGGCAGCAGGAATGGCCCAGCGCCGAGCCCGAGGCGAAACAAGAAGCCGCCGATCACGCCGGCGCGAAACGTCGGCAACGACAGCAGGCGCAGGTCGATCAACGGCGCTGGTGTCACAAGCGCGTACCAGATGTAGCCAGCGAGCATGGCGGCGCCTGATACTGTGATACCGGTCACTGCTTCCTGGCTGACGAGGTCGAGCCCCATCAGCGTCACGCCGGTCAGAAACAGCGATAGCCCCGGGCCCGATCAACAGGAAGCCCTTCAAATCGAAATCGCGTTTCATCCTGGCGGATATCGGGAATGAAGCGGGTGATCAGCGCGACGCCCGCCACCGCCACGGGGATATTGATCCAGAAGATCCAGCGCCAGTCGAAATAGGTGGTGATGAACCCGCCGAGCGGCGGCCCAAGCACCGGACCGACCAGCGCCGGGATGGTCAGCCAGGCGACTGCGCCGATCACTTCGGATTTTGGTACAGCGCGCCACACAATCAAGCGGCCGACAGGTGCCATCATGGCTCCGCCGATGCCTTGCAGGATGCGCGCGGCAACGAGCGACCACAGTCCCGTCGACAGCGCACACGCAATCGATCCCGCCGCGAACACAACCATGGCCGCGCGGAACACATTCTTGGCGCCGAAGCGGTCGGCCATCCACCCGGACGCCGGAATGAACACCGCCATCGCCAGCAAATATGTGGTCAGCGCAAGCTTCAGATGGATCGGGTTGGCGCCGAGGTCCTTGGCAATTGCCGGTAGCGAGGTCGCCAGCACCGTCGCGTCCAGGTTTTCCATGAACAGCGCGGTCGCGACGATGAGCGGGATGATATTGCGGGTCAGGGCAGAGGTCATGGGAGGTGACTAACTCTTTCGTTGGCGCTTGGCCACTCGCTCTTGTCTTGGCGCTTCCGGCTCCCCTCCGGGGAGCCTGCCGGAAGCGCGGGGAATGAGGCTGCTGGCACTGAAGGAGGCCCTCCACGCTGGGGAGGTGTTAGGGGTGGGGTGAGGATGAGAGGCTGGTGTTTCAATTTTGAAATCGATGGAAAGTTTCATTGCGCCATAAATGCTCGGCGGTTTTGCGAAAGTGTCTTCGCTTGCTGCTGGTTCGCGGCCTCACGCGACCACCTGAATTTTTGCTTCTCCCCACCCCTAACCCCTCCCCGCTGGGGAGGGGGATTCTTCCAGCGCAACCGGCCGAAAGGCGCGCGCGAAAGGCGGCCGGCTCCCCTTGCTCCCTGCTCCAGCGCAACCGGCCGGCTCTCCGAAGGAGAGTCGGTTGCGCCAAGAAAAGTGCAAAGAGACGGGGCGGAGGGGCCACGCTCGAATTTAAAGAAAGCGAAGGATGCAACCCCTCCGCCCCGCGTATGCAACGGGGGTGGGCCCCCTTTTCGAACCGTCGGCTCCACGATCCTCGCGCGCATCTGTTTCGCGAGTTGAACGGCGACGCTGTACACAACAGTCCATCGCTGCCCGCAGAAATCCCCCGGGTCCAGCTGATGGGCCCCGGCAGTCCGGCACACGCGCACCCCTCACAAGATCCCAGCTCGAGCCTGTGCTCTTTGCGTGCGGGACGCGCTGAGCCGATCATGCGGCACACTAAGGGGGGCGGGGATAAGTTTTTTGCCAATTATTTTCGAGCGATGATTAATGCTGCAACCGGATTCGTCATCCCAGCCAAGACGGGGATGACGGAGAGGACGCACCGCAGCGAGCTTGCCTGAGGATGACGACGTGATGAGAAACATGAAAACGGTACGCACGATCATTGCGGCAATTTTCGCCGGGTTGGCCAGTTTCGTGGCCAACGCCGCGCCGGCTGATCCGCCAGTGCCGCCGGGCCGCGATCCAGGTGGACGGCCAATTGCGATGATCAGCGCAGGCATCGACTACACGCGCGCCCACATCGCCCAAATGCTGGCGCGCGACGGCGAAGGCGAAATCATCGGCTATGATTTTGTGGACGATGACCGCCGGCCGTTCGCGGCCGAAGGCGATACGTCGATTGCCGAATTGGTAATTGGCGAAGGCCAGGCCACGACGCTGATTGTGCTGCGTGCGGCCCTTGCCGACACCGTGCGGGCCGGGCGCGCCATCAAGTATGCCACAGACACGCAAGCGCGCATCATACTTGTGAGCACGCCGCCCGCCGATGCGTCGCAATCAGCGCTGATCTCGGCGGCGGCCAGCCACTTCAGCAAACACCTGTTCATCGTGCCAGCGGGCGATGCCACCGCCGCGCTCGAGACGCGGGCCAACCTGATCGTCGTCGCAGCCGCACCAGCCGAGGGTGACAAAGCGCTGCCGGTTACGAAGGCCGATATCGTCACACCTTCAGTGAGCGAAACGGGAGTTCAAACCGTTGCGGCACCCGGCACACCGGCAGCGTTGGCCGCCGCACGCATCGCGGCGCTGGCGGCGCGCCTGCAAGCTGTTGAGCCCGAGCTGGCGCCTGACGCCGCCAAGCTGCGCATTTTGAGCCTTGCCGAGCCACTAACCCCTCCTGCAACCGGTCCGCGCCTGATCGCCAACCCGCGCCGCCATTTCTGGCTTGAGTAGCTGCCGCTTACCGGTGCCTTGCAAACATAGGGAAACCTTAAGCCAAGATTTACGAAACTTGTGCCCATCGCGCAGAAGCCCAATGTTTCTGGCGCTTTTCTGGCCGCCATCCGTGAATACAAAGTATTTTACGCAATTTGCAGCCCGCTCTTCAAAGCACCGTGAAGGTCTCGCCCGTAACGTCTGCCCATTAGCGAACAGGGACGGGCGGCAAGCGGTATGGGCAAGAAGACAGTCTTCGGCGTGCAGGTTCTTTTCCAGAACGAAGCGCTTTATGACGCCGCTGGCGGCAACCGTATCGCGGCCATGAAAGCGCACATCGATTCGGCTGCTGAACTCGGCGTCGGCATGATCCGCTTTCCCGGCGATTGGCGCGCGTTGCAACCGGAATCAGCCGGATCGTTCTCGCAATACTACGTTGACGAAGTGCTCGCCACGATTGCTCATGCCAAAGCGCAGGGCATTTCGATTGTCATGACGTTTGCGCAGACACCATTCTGGGCGACGAGCGGCAAGGGCGATCCCAATAGCCAGGCGGCAATCTGGGCGCCGCCAACGGGTGCTGCTGCCAAAGCCTATGCAGACGCGCTCGTGTTGCTGCACGACAAGATCGAAGCCGCCGGATTGCTGGATGCTGTGAAGGGTTGGGAAATCTGGAACGAACCGAACACCACGACATTCTGGCCAACGGCCAACCTGCGCGCAGGCACCGATGTGCAAGTCGATCTCGCAGCCGCCAAGGACTACGTGGCGCTGCTCAACACCGCCTATGACGCGTTGAAGGCGACCGACGCCAAGGCTGTGGTTCTGGGCGGGGCGCTGGCCGCGTGCGATGCCGGCTATCTCAACGCCATGTACGCAGCGGGCGCGAAATTCGACGCCCTCGCGCTGCACCCCTACACGAAAGCCAATCCGTTCAACGGCGGCAAATCCTATGCGCCGGATGAAACGGCGGCAGGCGACGCGCTCTCGCAAGTCTGGAGCTTCAAAGCCGGCGTCAACCACATGCGCGACGTGATGGTGGCGCATGGCGACGCAGGAAAAGCCATGTGGTTCACCGAATTCGGCTGGTCCAGCACAAAAGCTTGGGGAGGTGCCGGAAGTGCTGCCGCGCAGGCAGCCTTTCTCGACGAAGCGTTGCACATCATCGATGGCTGGGATTTCGTTGATGCGGCCATCGCCTATCGCCTGTTCGATGGCCAAGGCGAAGAATTCGGCATGCGGGCAGCGGACGGCACGCTGAAAGCCGCAGGCGAAGCGCTCAAGACGTTTCTCGCCGGACATCTTGCCAATGCCGCAGCGCCGGTCATCAAAGGGCTGACTGACCTCAAAGCCACGGCAACCGCGTCGTTCGAGAAGGCGCCGGCGGCCATCGACGCGTCACTCGCCGATATCAACGGTCTCTACGTCAAGGCGGGCCTGACCAGCGGGCAGACCTTCAAGCACCTTGCGGGTTCAGCGTTCGCCGACACCTTGAAGGGCGACGCGGGCGCCAACGTAATCGATGGCAAAAGCGGCAATGACCGCATCGAAGGCGGAGCGGGCAACGACGTCATTCGTGGCAGCGCTGGCGACAACTGGTTGTTTGGCGGCGCCGGCAACGATCAGATTTCGGGCGGCGACAATTGCGACTGGATCGAGGGCGGGGCTGGCGCCGACGTCATCACCGGGGGCGGCTATCACGGCCACGCCTTGTATTGGTCGTCGAAGGCTGGTGTGGCCGTCAATCTGACGTCGGGCGTCAATTCCGGCGGTGACGCACAAGGCGACAAACTCTCTGGCATCAAGGCCGTCGATGGCTCGCGGTTCGGCGACCAGCTGACCGGCAGCTTTGAAGACAATTGGCTGACCGGCCTTGGCGGCGGCGATTATCTGCGTGGCCTTGGCGGCAAAGACCGGATCGACGGCGGCGCGGGCAACGACTACATCCTGGGCGGGCATGGCGCCGACCTGTTGATTGGCGGGGCAGGCGCGGACCGCTTCGACTTCGACCGGATCACCGATTCCGGCCTCACCACTGCACTGCGCGACCAGATCACCGACTTTGCGCGCGGCCAGGACAAAATCGATCTCTCGACACTGGATGCCAACGTGCGCGTGGCTGGCAATCAGGCCTTCACCTGGATCGGCGCAAACGCGTTCCACCAGCGGGCGGGCGAGTTGCACACGATCAGAACCGCGGGCGGGCTTTTTGTCGAAGGCGATATCAACGGCGACGGCCGGGCGGATTTTCAAATTGAGGTCAAGGCTCTGGCCGCACTCGCCGCCGCGGATTTTGTGCTATAATCCTTCTGGCTGCGGCGTTCGGACGAGGCGTCCGATAGCCTCTGGACCGCACCAGAGGGGCCGTATTCAAGCCCGCGCGCGGCGCTGTAATGCCGCCAGACGCTGACAGAACGGCAGCTTTGCCGCGATGACGCATCGCAGGCCTTGCCCTTGGCGCCGGTTCGGCCGATATCATGCGGTAGTCGAATGCTTTAGGACACGCCCCTATGACCGGCGCCGCTACAATTCCGGCTGCAACAGCCCCGCTGATCGACCCGTTCGGACGCGGCATCGAATATTTGCGCGTGTCAGTGACCGACCGCTGTGATTTCCGCTGCGTCTATTGCATGTCGGAGCACATGACGTTTCTGCCGAAAAAGGATCTGCTGAGCCTTGAAGAACTCGACCGCATGTGCTCGGCGTTCGTGCGGCGCGGCGTGCGCAAGCTGCGCATCACGGGCGGTGAGCCGCTGGTCCGCAAAAATATCATCTGGCTGTTCGAGCAGCTTGGCCGCCACCTGCAGTCGGGCGCGCTTGAAGAATTGACGCTGACCACCAACGGCAGCCAGCTCGCCAAATACGCCCGCGACCTGAAGGCCGCTGGCGTCGAACGCATCAACGTTTCCATCGACACGCTTGATCCCGGAAAATTCAAAACCATCACCCGCTGGGGCGAGCTTGACGTGGTGTTGCGGGGCCTCGACGCTGCACAAGATGCCGGCCTGAAAATCAAAATCAATGCGGTTGCATTGAAGGATGTCAACGAGCACGAGATTGAAGATCTGCTGCGATTTGCGCACGGACGCGGCGCCGATCTGACCTTGATCGAAACCATGCCGTTGGGTGAAATCGAAGAAGACCGCACCGGGCAATATCTGCCGCTGTCGGTCGTGCGCGCGCGGCTGATGGATCGCTTTACGCTGGAAGAGAGCACGCATCGCACTGGCGGGCCCGCGCGCTATGTAACGGTCAAAGAAACCGGCGGGCGCCTGGGCTTCATCACGCCGATGACCCATAATTTTTGTGAGAGCTGCAACCGCGTGCGCCTGACCTGTACCGGCACGCTCTACATGTGTCTTGGCCGCGACGACGCCGCAGATTTGCGCAAGGCGCTGCGCGCGTCAGCTGACGATGGCGCACTGGACTTGGCAATTAGCGAAGCCATTTCGCGCAAACCAAAGGGCCACGATTTCGTCATCGACCGCCCATCGCAACAGCCAGCTGTTGCCCGCCACATGAGCGTGACCGGCGGATGAGCCTGCGGTTAAGCCTCAAATGACTGCGCCCCGGCCGGCTGCGCTGAGCGGCAACGTTCTTGGTATTGCCGCTATGCTTGCGGCCATGGCGGCGTTCGTCGCCAACGACACCTGCGTCAAGCTGATCGGTGATACGCTGCCGCTCGGCCAACTGATTACGCTGCGCAATCTGGCGGCGACGCTCTACATCCTCGGCTTCGCTGCTCTGTTCGGCGGCATGACGCTGCCGGTGCGCCCGCAAACGCGGCTGCTTTGCTGGCGGATGGCCGCTGAGTTTTTTTCGACCATCTTTTTCCTGTCAGGGCTGATTGCTTTGCCGATTGCCGAGGCGACGGCGATTGGTCAATTCACACCGCTGGCGATCACAGCGGCGGCGGCAATCTTCCTCAAGGAACACATCGGCTGGCGGCGCTGGCTGGCATCAGCCTGCGGTCTCATGGGCGTGCTTCTGGTCATCAAGCCGGGCACAGCGGCGTTTTCTCCAGCCGCCTTGCTGATCCTGGCCGCCGTTGCCTTCATCGTGCTTCGCGATCTGACCACGCGCGCGATCTCAGCTGACGTTCCGACTCTGACGCTGACCGCCATGTCAGCGTCAGTCAGCATTTTGTCGGGACTTGTGCTGTGGCCGTTTGAGACGTGGATTATGCCGTCCGCCACTCAGTTCGTCTTGCTGGCGCTGGCCGCGGCCTTCCTGACCATAGCCTATGCGCTGATGGTGATTGCCATGCGCAACGGCGACGTGGCCACCGTCTCGCCGTTCCGCTACGCCGTGATCGTGTTTGCCATCCTTTCCGGCTGGATGATCTGGCACGAATTGCCCGATCCTACGCAGGTGTCCGGCATCGCCGTTTTGACGGCCGCGGGGCTCTACACGTTCCACCGCGAGCGGCTGGCCAGCGCGCTGCGCTGAACATATCCGACGTACACTCATCAATCTGGCATATTCGCCGCACAATTCACCATTGCTCAATGCCCATTTGATAGCCTGGGCTTTCAGGTTCGCAGTTTTTACGTTTCGTAAATCATAAGGGTGCGTTTTATTATGCGTTCATCGGCGCCGGCCCTCGAAATCAAGAACCTGCGTAAGACCTACACCCGCCCGGCAGTCGATGGGTTGTCGCTGACCATCAAGCGCGGCGAATTTTATGCGCTGCTTGGACCCAATGGCGCCGGCAAGACAACCACGCTGCGCATGGTCGCTGGCCTGCTTGCGCCAGACTCCGGCGAGATCAACATATGCGGCATCGACGCCCGCAAAGATCCGGTGGACGCCAAATCGGTGATGGCCTGGGTGCCGGATGAGCCGATGATTTACGACAAGCTCGACCCGATGGAATACCTGGAGTTCGTCGCAGGGCTCTGGGCGATGGACGCGAGCCGCGCCGAAAAGCAGGCGCACGAGCTGATTGAAATTTTGGGCCTCACCCCGCACGCCAACAAGCGGTGCCAGGGATTGTCCAAAGGCATGCGCCAGAAAGTGGCGCTCGCCGGCGCGCTGATCCATGATCCTGAACTGATCATTCTTGACGAACCTTTGACCGGGCTTGATGCGGCGTCGGCCCGGCAAGTCAAAGAAGTGCTGCGCCAGCGCGTTGCCCACGGCACAACCGTCATCATGACGACCCACATTCTGGAAGTTGCCGAGCGCATGGCCGAACGGATCGGCGTGATCGCCAACGGCCGGTTGATTGCTGAAGGCACGCTTGCCGAACTGAGCGCCCAGGCCGGCCATTGCGAAAGCAACCTCGAAGACATCTTCCTAAGCCTGACGGCTGCTGAAAGCGCTGCGGCATGACCGGCACCACCACCCTCATGTGGTTTGCGCGTCACGAACTGACCCTCGCCTGGCGCGATTGGGCGCAGATGATGTCTGGCGGGCGCACAACGCGTGAGCGCGCCGTGACCGTTGGCGCGCTGATGTTTGTCGCCGCCTTGCACTGGCTGGCTTACGCCATGCTGGTGAAGCACCTGAATCCTGAAGTTCTGGCCAGCAAGCAAACGCTGGTGATTGTCACGGCAACGCTGCTGTTGACGTGGTCGATGATGCTGTCGCAAGCCATCGAGCAAGTCACGCGAGCTTTTTATGCCCGCTCCGACCTCGATCTCATTTTGTCATCGCCGGCGTCCTCGCAGCACGTGTTCGCGGTGCGCATCGGCTCCATTGCCTTGGCTGGCGCTATGATGACGTCGCTGCTGGCGGCACCATTCATCAACATGGCCGCCTATCTCGATGGTCCGCGCTGGCTTGCGTCCTATGGCGTGATCGCCGCCCTGAGCATGATGGCGACCGGACTTGCGGTGATTGGCGCAATCGCGCTGTTCAAGTCGTTCGGTCCCAAGCGCACGCGGCTGATTGCGCAAATCATTGCCGCCGTTGTCGGCGCGTCTTTGCTGATCGGACTGCAGATCGCGGCGATCATGCTGTATGGAAACTTGTCGCGGTTTTCGGTTCTCAAATCTTCGGCGGTTGTGAACGCGGCACCCAGCGCCTCCAGCATGTTCTGGCTACCGGCTAACGCCGTGCTGGGAGACGCGCTTGCGGTTTTGGTTCTGACCATTGCCGGTGCAGCGTTTCTAGCGGCCGTCGTGGCCCACTATGCCGGCCAGTTCGGCACCCATGCGGTTGCCGCAGCTGGCGTGTCGGAGCATTCAGATGCCAAGGGCGGCGCGGCGCGCCCGTTCCGCAAACTGACAACCAAGCAAGCGCTGCGCGCCAAGGAGTGGACGCTTCTGCGCCGCGATCCGTGGCTCGCCTCGCAGACCTTGATGCAGATTCTATATCTGGTGCCGCCAGCCTTATTGTTATGGAGAGATATGGGCGCCGATACGCAAGTTCACGTTATTCTGGCACCTGTTCTGGTCATGGCGTTTGGCCAGTTGGCCGGCGGTCTCGCGTGGCTGGCCATTTCCGGCGAAGACGCGCCCGATCTGGTGGCAACCGCTCCATTGCAGCGCCGCGCGCTGGTGCGTGCAAAAATTGAATCGGTCTTGATGGCGATTGCAGCGGTTGCGGCTCCGCTGGCCGCTGGCCTCGCCATCGTTTCAATTGGCGGCGCAATCGCTACCGCACTCGGCATCGCCGCGGCCGCCGCATCAGCGGTTGCCATTCAAATGTGGTTCCGGGTGGTTGCAACGCGCAGCCAGTTCCGCCGCCGCCAGACCGCATCCCGCACCTCGACGTTCGCCGAGGCGTTCTCATCGATCTTCTGGGCTGGTGCTACCGGCTTTGCGGCAGCCGGATCGCTATTCGCGATACCGTTTGCCGTGCTCGCGCTGATCACGCTTGGCATCGCCTGGATGATCAGCCCGCGCGCCTAACCTCGCGTCAAACTAAAGCAAACTACGCCAATATCGAGCGGACAACCGTCTTGATCTGATCGAGCGTGAACGGCTTGGAAATGGATGCGAACCGCTTGGCGTTTATGCCGCTCGCGCGGTCAAGCTGGTCGGAAAATCCCGACATCAAGACAATGGCCAAGTCTGGCTTGAGCTTCACCGCTTCGCGCGCCAAGGCCACGCCATCGAGTTGCGGCATGTCGACATCGGTGACGATGAGATCGATGGTGCCCGTGTGCGTCGTCAAATAGTCAAGCGCCTCCGCACCATCTTGGGTGACAAGTACGCTATGGCCTTCGGCGGTTAGCGCGCGCCGCACCAGATCGCGCACGGCGGCATCGTCGTCGGCGAGAAGAATGTTGGCCATGCGCCGTCTCCTTCGAAAGGCTTCAGATGCGTTGCAGGCGTTTGTCAGTCAACCAGACGGCCAACATAGGGCAACTCACGATAGCGGTGTGCCACATCCATGCCGTAGCCGACCACAAATACATTCGGGCAGGTGAAGGCGTGATAGTCGGCTTCAATATTGACGGCGCGCGCCACTTGTTTCTCAAGCAGCACGCACGTCTCGATGGTGGACGCGCCGCGCGCTGAAATCAGATCCTTGGCGAAGGCCAGCGTTCGGCCCGAATCAAGCACGTCGTCGATCAGAATGACATGGCGGCCTTCAACGTCCAGATCGAGGTCGCGCAGGATGGTCACTTGGCCCGACGAGGCGCGGCTCTTTTTGTAGCTCGACAGCGTCAGAAAATCGACTTCGGGCGCCAGGCCCGCGTGGTTCATGGCCCGCAGCAGGTCGGCGGCAAAAACAAAACTGCCCTTGAGGATCGGCACAACCAGCAGGTTGACCGGCTTTTTGGCTGCAATTTCACCTGCCAGCGTGGTCAGGCGGGCCTGGATTTGGCTGGCCGGGAAGATGGCTTCGATGCGGTGTCCGGCTTCGGTTTCTGCCATAAAAGTCGTCCTTCTCGCGGGAGCCTGCCGGGCACCCCCGAATTGGGCCCGGCCAGGAAGCTGTGTACACGACCCTGCCATAATCGTGATCGATTGATCGCAGGCGCAATCCTGTGTCTATACAGGCACCGGACTTACTCCCGAGTCTCGACCATTTTGCCGCTGAGGCCAACCCCCAGTGATTCGCTTATCGAACGTAGGCTTGAAATACGACCGCGGGCCGGAAGTGCTCTCGGACGTCAATTTCCATTTGCGCCCCGGCTCGTTCCACTTCCTGCACGGGGAGTCGGGCGCCGGCAAAACCTCGTTGCTACGCCTGATGTTCATGTCGCTCAGCCCGACGCGCGGCCAATTGCAGATGTTCAGCGAGGATATCAGCCGGGTCAGCCCGCAGAAGCGGGCCCAGCTGCGCCGCCGCATCGGCATCGTGTTCCAGGATTTCCGCCTGCTCGACCATCTGACTATCTGGGAAAATGTGGCCCTTCCGCTGCAGGTGATCGGCAAGAAGCCGTCCGACTATCGCGAAGACGTGACAGATCTGCTGCAGTGGGTTGGCCTTGGCGACCGGATGTATGCTAATCCTTCGGTGCTCTCGGGCGGCGAGAAGCAGCGGGCGGCCATCGCGCGCGCTGTGATCGGCAAGCCCGAGGTGCTGCTGGCCGACGAGCCGACAGGGAACGTCGACCCGCAGATGGCCCGCCGGCTTTTGAGACTTTTCGTCGAGCTGAACCGGCTCGGAACTTCGGTCGTCATCGCGACCCACGATCATCAACTGATGCGGCAGTTCAAAGCGCCGCGCATCGAGGTGCACAAGGGCCATGTCCGGATCATATGACCGCTTTTCCGGGCGCCCGCCGCAGCCAAACCCGGCTGGTGCGTATGACCCCTATGGCGACCCGGTGACGGGTCCCGCGACGGCACGTCCAACGTGGCCAGGTGCCTATCCGGCGGCGCCATATGCGGGCGCGCCAAACCCTGGATACACGACCACTCAACCCGCAGCTCCGGCCGGTATGACGGCGCAGCAGGCCGAGCGCGCTGCGCCAACGCTTGATGACGCCACGCGCGACATCTATGCCGCCCCGCGCGACGGCGACCGTGGCCGCAAAATGAAGACTACGGCACCGGTTGTGCCGCCCGGCTCAGTGACCGGCCGCTCGTTGACGCTGGTGGTCGCGATCATGTGCTTCCTCGCCTGCCTGACGGCCGGCGCCGTTTGGATGATCAAGCAGTCGGCTGACGCGTGGCTCAAAGACATTGCCAGCGAAGTGACCGTGCAGGTCTCACCGCAGGAAAAGACCGACATCGAGAAGTCGGTGTCCGAGGTTGTCACCTTCCTTGAAAAGCAGCCCGGCATCCGCAGCGCCAAGCCGCTCAGCTTGTCGTCGTCGGCGGAATTGCTTGAGCCCTGGCTCGGGTCGTCGGACGCGCTGAAATCCTTGCCGGTTCCGCGCTTGATCGCCATTGAGATTGACCGCATCGAGCCGCCGGACCTTGGCGACGTCGGCACCGCACTGTCACGCGATTTCAAGGGCGTGTCGCTTGACGATCACCGCCGCTGGCAACAGCAAATCCGCGCTGTCACCGGATCGTTCGCGCTTGGCGGACTTGCAATTCTAGCACTCGTCGCCGCGGCCACGATGGCCATCATCGTCTCGGCCACCAAAAGTGCGATGGCGTCCAACCGCGAAATCGTCGAGGTGTTGCATTTCGTTGGCGCAACCGACAAGTTCATTTCCCGGGAATTCGAGAAGCACTTTCTGCGGCTCGGCATCAAGGCCGGGATTGTCGGCGCGGTGCTGGCCATGCTCGTCTTTCTTGGCATGCCGGCCATCATGCTGCTTTTGGGAGGCGGGGCCGTCAGCGCCGTCGAAATGCAGCGCTTGATTGGCACCGGTTCGCTGGACCCTGCGGGCTACGTTTTGCTTGGGCTTGTCGTCGTCATAATCGCCGCACTCTGCATGGTCACGTCCCGCATCGGCGTCTACCGCATCCTGCACGGCAAGCATTAACCCAACCTGCGGATGTGGCAGGCTGAGGCCGTATTGTGTCTCTGAAGTCATTGTGGTGACGCCACCGGCGCTTATTGTGGGTGTGTTGATTTCCGCGCGCTCTGCCCGTATCGAGTGCGTTGTCTGAGTTGCCGGCCGAAGTCTATTTTTTATCCGCTTGAGCGAGCTGCCCTAGGGAATGAAATCGTTTGCACGCGCGCTGGTCTTCTTCGCGGCACTGCTGGCCGCGATGCTGGCGTTCGGCTTTGTCATTTTCTCAACGTCCGTCATGCGCGACACCCTGGGCGGCACCAAATCGGCAGACGCCATCGTCGTCTTGACCGGCGGCGACAACAGAATTGTCGAAGGCGCGCGCCTGCTCGCCGAACGCCGCGGCAAGCGGCTATTGATCTCCGGCGTTAACCGCATCACGCGGCGCGAAGACGTGGAACGCATCTCCGGGCTCGATCACAAGGCCTTCACATGCTGCGTCGATCTTGGCTACGAAGCACTCGATACGGTCGGCAACGCCGACGAAACGCGCACTTGGGCCAACACCAACGGCTACAAGTCATTGATCGTCGTCACATCGAGCTATCATATGCCGCGCAGCTTGGCTGAGCTGGCTCTCGCCATGCCTGACCGCACATTCATTGCGCATGCCGTGACGCCACGCGGATTTCCCGATAGCGGTTGGTGGCTGCATATCCGCACGACACGGGTTTTGTTGTCGGAATACCTGAAATATCTACCGGCCGTTGCACGGTTGACCGCGCAGCGGCTGATGGGCTGGAACGAAGACCACGCCATTGCTGTCGCCGAACCAAAGCGCTCCGATGGCTGATCCCGCAACGCCTCGCCCGCCTGTGGCTGTAATCATCCGCTCGCTCATTTATGCGCTGGCGTTCTACCTGACGACCGCCGCCTTTCTGCTGCTTGGCGCGTGGCTGCTGTTTGCGCCGCGCCGATGGGCGATGGCCGGCCTGCGCCTGCACGGGCGAACGTGCATTGCACTTTTGGGGTGGATCTGCGGCACCAAACTTGAGGTGCGCGGGCGCGAAAATATTCCTGGCGGCGCCTGCCTCGTGATCGCCAAGCACCAATCGGCCTGGGATACGTTCGCGCTGATCCCGCTGTTTCGCGATCCGGCTATCGTTCTCAAGGACGAGTTGAAGTGGATCCCGTTTTACGGCTGGTTTTGCGTCAAGTTCGCCCACATCCTGGTCAAGCGCGAGAAGGCGTCTGTGGCCCTCAAAGCCCTGATCCGCGACGCAAAGCAGCGCGTGGCGGACGGGCGGCAGATCCTCATCTTCCCAGAGGGCACACGCACCGCGCCGGGGGCGGCCCCCAGCTACAAGCCGGGCTATATTGCGCTCTATGAGGCGCTTGGCGTGCCAGCCGTGCCGCTGGCCCTCAACTCAGGGCTCTATTGGCCGCGGCGCAGCCTGTGGCGCTATCCGGGCACTATTATCGTCGAACTGCTGCCCGCCCTGCCACCCGGCCTGCCACGCGCCGCCTTCCGCAGCCAGCTCGAGGACGCGCTTGAAGCCGCGTCTCTGCGGCTCGTAGAGGAGGCCGCGCAGGCACCTGCCCCTCCGCCTGTTACGGGCGACGAAACCAAGTTCACACTCAAAAAATACAAAAGGTGAACTTATGGCGAACAATCTGTTGACGGGATGGCTGTGATCGTTTACATTGAGTTGTAGAGTTCACTGTGGAGACGCGAGGCGATCATGTCCGCGACATCGTCATTCCTGGCCCCGATTTCCGAGGAGATATGGGCTCGTAAATATCGCTTCAGCGGGTCCGATGGTATCGCCGCCGACCTGACGCTGGACGATACCTTCTGGCGCGTCGCGCGGGCGGCTGCATCGGTTGAGAAGGGCGGCAAGGCTGCTCGTGAAAAATGGGCCCGCGCCTTTCACGGCGCGATGGCTGATTTCGGCTTCCTGCCGGCTGGCCGCATTTTGGCGGGCGCTGGCACGGGCCGCGCGGTCACGCTGTTCAACTGCTTCGTGCTCGGCAAAATAGATGATGATTTGAGTGCCATTTTCGATGGCGTCAAAGATGCAGCCCTCACCATGCAGGCGGGCGGTGGCATCGGTCACGATTTCTCGACGCTCCGGCCCAAGGGCGCATTGGTCAAAAGCATCGGCGCTGACGCCTCCGGCCCTGTCAGCTTCATGGACGTGTGGGATGCCATGTGCCGCACGATCATGTCGGCCGGTCAGCGGCGCGGCGCGATGATGGCAACGCTGCGCTGCGATCATCCAGACATCGAAGAGTTTATTGCTGCCAAGGCGGATGCCCGGCGCCTGCGCAATTTCAATCTGTCGGTGCTCGTCACCGACGCCTTCATGGATGCAGTCAAACGCGACGCGCCGTGGGACCTGGTGTTCGGCGGCAAGGTCTACAAGACGGTCGCCGCGCGCGCGCTGTGGGAACAGCTGATGCGCGCCACCTATGACTATGCCGAACCAGGCGTCATTTTCATCGACCGCGTCAACGCGCAAAACAATCTGGCGTATTGCGAAACCATTTCCGCCACCAACCCCTGCGGCGAGCAGCCGTTGCCGCCCTATGGCGCGTGCCTGCTCGGCTCGATCAATCTCGCAGGCCTTGTCGGGCAGCCGTTTACGCCGCAAGCCGCGATTGATGAACAAAAGCTGGCGGACAGGGTGGCGGTTGCCGTGCGCCTGCTCGACAACGTCATCGATCTGTCGCGCTATCCGCTCGACGCGCAGGCCAAAGAAGCCAAAGCCAAGCGGCGCATTGGCCTTGGGCTGACGGGTCTGGCCGATGCACTGATTTTTTGCGGTTTGCCTTACGATAGTGACGAGGCCCGCGCGCAATCGGCGCACTGGATGGCGGTCATTCAAAATGCGGCCTACGCAGCAAGTGCACAGCTTGCCGCCGAGAAAGGCGTGTTCCCGCTCTATGACCGGGCAGCCTTCTTGGAACGGCCCAACGTGCAACGCCTGAACGCAGATGTGCGCGAAAAGATTGGCAAGCACGGCCTGCGCAACGGTTGCCTGACGTCGATTGCGCCAACGGGCACCATCTCGCTTCTGGCGGGCAATGTCTCAAGCGGCATTGAGCCGGTGTTTGGCTTCACCTACCAGCGGCGGATGCTGGCAGCGGATGGGACGGCGCGCGAGGAGACGGTGGAGGATTTCGCGTTCCGCACGTTTGTCGCTCAGGCAACCGCTGCAACACAGCTGCCGCCGTCTTTCGTCGTGGCCGGTCAACTGCCACCGTCCGGCCACCTCAAAATGCAGTCCGCCTTGCAGCCCTATGTCGACAGCGCAATTTCAAAAACCATCAATTGCCCGGAAGCTCTGCCGTTTGAAGCATTCCGCGAGATCTATTCCAACGCCTATGCTCTCGGCCTCAAGGGCTGCACGACCTACCGGCCGAATTCGGTGACCGGGGCCGTGCTGACGCAGACAGCGGCCACGCCACGAGCTGAGCCGCCGATGCCCGAGGCTGCCGCCGCCGATACGGCCCATCCGCACTCGGCGGACGTCGTCTATATGACCAAGCCGCTAGAGCGCGATGCCGCGCTTGAAGGCCTGACCTACAAGATCAAGTGGCCAGCCAGCCCGCACGCGCTGTACGTGACGATCAACGATATTGAGCGCGAAGGCCGCCGCCGCCCGTTCGAGATTTTCATCAACACCAAGAACCTTGAGCATTACGCCTGGACCGTCGCGCTGACGCGCATGATCAGCGCCGTGTTCCGCCGCGGCGGCGATGTGACGTTTGTCGCAGAAGAACTCAAAGCCGTGTTCGATCCGGAAGGCGGCCGCTGGATGGGCGGGCGCTATGTGCCAAGCCTGCTGGCCGCCATCGGCGACGTGATCGAAGACCACATGATCCGGACCGGATTCCTGATCCCAGACCAAGGTGCGGCAACCGCGCCAAGCCAGCGGCGGCGCCGCGACACCGCGGGTGACGGTGGCGAAGGGGGCTGGCCCTCGGGCTCTGAGCACGCCTGCACATCCGGCATTGCCACGCACCGGCGCCACGTCCAGCGGCCCCGGCACCGCAGGCGCGGCCGCCCTGGGGCGCATATGCCCGCACTGTGGCAACCGCAGCCTGTTTCGCATCGAAGGCTGCTGGAGTTGCACAGACTGCGCCTATTCGCATTGCGGATAGAAACCGTGCTGCCCACAACGGAGGGGCCACAACGGACGGCCCACACCGGAGGGGCCAAAACGGAGAGGCCGCCCCGGTTTGGCCGCGCCGGACCGGAGCCCGCTGGTTTGGCCCTGCCCTTGCGCATCCGCAACCGTTGACGGGCGTTTACGTCACGCGGGCCGTTGCCCCAAATGCTCAGGCCGAGTGTCCGGCGAAAAATCGCCCATCAACACTTCTTTGACCATAGCGCCGACAAGCCGTCACTCAGCTGCATTCGGGTCAAATTTCAGCTGCAAAAGATCGAGATCGTTCACCTTAGCAGGATATGACAGAGGCATAAAAATGAGCGTACGGCTGTTCAAGCCGGTTCAGGGGTGTCGCGTCATGAGTGCCGAAGTTATTGGGTTGGCGGAATACCGCGCGCGCCGCGCCGGGCAAGCAGTTCCGGGCGACGCGCATCACGTCATGTCTTTCGCCGACACCTCGCCGCGGTTCCACTTCTGGACCGGCGCGTCCGGCAAACGCTACGTCCACACCGTCTACAGCCTGTTCGATTGCCCGCCGCTTGGGCTCGCCAGCTACGTGCTGGTGCGCCGCGCCAACAAGACCGAACGCGCCGTTCTGGCGATCGGCCGCTTGTCGCATGAGCATGCATCCTTGAACCTTGCCGAGATCCGCCAGCGCGCGGCAACGCTCGGCGCCGACGAAGTCCACGTCCATCTGCTGGCGTCATCGGTCAGCGAATGCCAAGCCGTCGAAGTTGATTTGCGCACCGCCCAGTTCGCGGCCCGGGCCAACTGAACGCCACTTATCCGCAGCGCGTACGGTGGCAATAGCGGTTGACATCGTATGACTTCAGCGTCTGGCTTTCAGGCCAGGCCGCCAGATGCGTGTGAGACACGAGCGGCTTGCCGCGTCTGCCCCGGATCGCACCAAGGCACGCGCGCACGCGTTCCAGTTCGCGCTCGCGAATGCCGAGCCGTTTCAATTCGGCCAGCGTATTGACCAGATAGTCGACGTTTGATCCCGATTGCCCGCGCGCGCCCGCGATAATGTGGGCTTGGCGCTGCACGCAATAGCGCGGCGCAAATGACGGATGATCGCGTTCCGCCAGATAGACGAGCGCCTGATGTTCGGCGCGGTCTTGCGCCAGCAGGGATATTTTAACGTGCGCCTCGCGGTAGACGCCGCTGATCTGTTCGCGGGCCCGCAGGTAGGTGCGCACGCCAACAGCCTCGCCCGCCGCCACGCGATAGGCCAGCCCGTCCGTCACTCCGCCGCGATCAAGACCGAGCACCAGGCCGGGGCGCCCGTGCGTACCGCGGTGATGGCGCGAAGTGATGCAGAAACGGCGATGCCAGCCGTTGAGCCGCGCGGGCTGCACGTCGTCGAACGCAAACCCCGGACGCCACATGAGAGACCCATAGGCAAAGACCCACAAGTCCGCAGGCGCACCATCCACTGCGCACCTCCATCAGCTCTGTTTATCGCTCGCCGGCCGGCGGCCGAAATCGGGGGCGTTGGTGTCTTGGCCAGCCTGGATGATGCCACGCCGCACGGCGCGGGCTTCACCAAACAGACGCTCAAGTGTTTCGCCGTCACCAAAGCGGATCGCGCGTTGCAGCACCACCAGATCCTCGGAGAAACGGCCGAGCATTTCGAGCACCGCATCCTTGTTGTTCAAGAATACGTCGCGCCACATCACCGGATCGGACGCGGCGATGCGCGTGAAGTCGCGGAAACCGCCGGCTGAAAACTTGATCACTTCCTTGTCGGTTACGCGCTCAAGGTGAGCTGCCGTATTGACGATATTAAAGGCAATCAAGTGCGGCACGTGACTGGTGATGCCGAGCACCAAGTCATGATGTTCCGGCGTCATGATTTCAACTTGCGAGCCAAGCTTGGTCCAGAAGTCTTCGAGACGCGCCAGAGCCATGCGGTCGGCGTCCGGCTCTGGCGTCAGAATGCACCAGCGGCCATCGAACAGTTCCGCGAAACCAGATTCCGGCCCTGACTGCTCGGTGCCAGCGATCGGATGACCGGCGATGAAGTGCACACCGTCTGGAATATGCGGAGCGATGTCGCGCACAACCGACGCCTTGACCGAGCCGACGTCGGTGACAATCGCGCCCGGTTTCAAAAACGGCCGGATGTCCTCAGCGATTTTGCCATAGACGCCAATCGGCGTGCACAGGATGATGAGGTCAGCATCTTTGACGGCTTCAGCGGCTGTCTCATAGGCCTTTGAAACGAGCCCCAATTCTTCAGCTTTGGCGCGCGTTGCGGCCGTTGAAGACGAGCCGGTAATATCGCCAACGATGCCGGCGCGCCGTGCCGCGTGGCTGATCGATGAGCCGATCAAACCGATGCCGATCAGCGCCATGCGCTTGAACATGATTCCACTCATGCGCCCGCTCCCGCCATGTAGCCTTTGAGGGCTGCCAGCGCGCGCTGATTGTCGCTTTCCGAACCGATTGTCATGCGCAACGCGTCGGGGAAACCGTAGGCGCCGACTTTGCGGATGATGACGCCTTGCGACTTCAAGTAGAGGTCGGCGCCGTCCGCAGTCCGGCTTGAACCTTTGGGGAAGTGAAACAACACGAAATTGGCGACGCTCGGCGTGACGTCGAATCCAAGCGCCGTCAGTTCACGCGTGACGCGCGGCAGCCAAACGTCGTTGTGGGCTTTGGCGGCATCGGCGTGCGCAACGTCGTCCATTGCAACCGCGCCTGCGGCGAGTGCCGGCGACGACATGTTGAAGGGCCCGCGGATACGATTGAGCACGTCCGCAATTCCTGGCGGGCAATAGGCCCAGCCGATGCGCAACGCCGCAAGCCCGTAGATTTTGGAGAACGTGCGCGTCATCACCGTGTTCGAGGTCGACGCGACGAGTTCAATGCCGGCTTCATAGTCGTTGTTGCTGACGTACTCGGCGTAGGCTGCATCGAGAACCAAGACGATATCGCGGCGCAAGCCGGCACGTAAACGGCGCACTTCGCTGATCGGGATGTAGGTGCCTGTCGGGTTGTTCGGGTTGGCAACAAACACGATGCGCGTGCGCGGCGTAACGCATTTGAGGATGGCATCGACGTCGGTGTGCAGGTTGGTCTCGGGCGCCACGACGGGCGTTGCGCCGTTGGTCAGAATGGCGATGCGGTAGACCAGGAACCCGTGCGCGGTGTAAATTGCTTCGTCGCCCGGCCCAAGGTATCCGCGCGCCAGCAGCCCAAGCAATTCGTCGGAGCCCGATCCGCAGACAATGCGCGCGGCGTCAAGGCCATAGCGCCGGGCAATGGCGCCGCGAAGAACCGTTGCTTGTCCATCCGGATAACGCTCAAGGCCGCTGGCCGCCGCCGTGAACGCCGCGATGGCACTGGGACTGGGCCCCAGTGGCGTTTCGTTGGATGACAGCTTGGCAGGTTTGATGCCGCCCGGCACCTTGCTTTCGCCCGGCACATAGGCCTCAATATCAAGAATCCCGGGACGTGGGGCTGGGCCGGATGACGACATGGCAGGTCTCTTAGGCTTGAAGCTGTGGGCGCGACGTTCGGGCGTAGTGATAGGGGCAAGTGTAACGTCCCGCAAATACCGGCCAGTTTGCAGCTCGGATTTTCGGTATTTGCGGGACATAAGGGACACTTGCAACCCTATGATTCCTAGTGTGGCTTGTGTCTCGCAATGGCCGAACCGTACACGCGGCAAATTAGTCGGCAATTGCGAGAGCCACACTAGCCCTCTTGAAATCAAAGATTAAAGTTGACTTTCTAGGGCGCGGGCCTAGCACACCGCTGGACCTGCAGAAACGGGGAAGCTTGGCCAAAGCCCGGCAATCGTATGAATACCGCAGAAGCTGAACGAAGCGCAGCGCTGCCCCAGCAGCTCAATGAGGTTCACACCCCCTCGAGCGCCATCGTGCGCTTTGACGAGAGCACGCCGCTGCGCCTCGCCTGCCAGCAAACTCTGGCCCCGTTCAGCATCGCATATCAGACCTACGGCACGTTGAACGCCGCCAAGTCTAACGCGATCCTGATCTGCCACGCGTTGACGGGCGACCAGCACGTCGCCAACGTCCATCCCGTTACGGGCAAGCCCGGCTGGTGGGAAACGCTGGTTGGCCCTGGCAAACCGGTCGATACCAACCGCTTTTTTGTGATCTGCTCCAACATTCTTGGCGGATGCATGGGCTCGACCGGCCCGGCGTCGATCAATGCCAAGACCGGCAAGCCCTATGGCCTCGACTTTCCCGTGATCACCATTTCCGACATGGTCGACGCGCAGGCACGCTTGATCGATCACCTCGGCATCGATCAATTGTTCGCGGTCATCGGCGGGTCGATGGGCGGCATGCAGGTGCTGAACTGGGCGGCACGTTATAAGGACCGTGTGTTCGCGGTTGTGCCGATCGCCACCGCGGCCTGGCACTCGTCGCAAAACATCGCGTTCCATGAGGTTGGCCGCCAAGCTGTGATGGCCGATCCCGATTGGCTGGGCGGCGGCTATTACGCGGCCGGCAAAACGCCGCGCAATGGCTTAGCGGTGGCGCGCATGGCAGCGCATATCACCTATCTTTCGGAAGAAGCGCTGCACCGCAAGTTCGGCCGCAGTCTGCAGGACCGCTCGCAAGTGGCGTTTTCATTCAATGCCGAATTCCAGGTTGAGAGCTATCTGCGCCATCAAGGCTCAACCTTCGTCGACCGGTTCGACGCCAATAGCTATCTGTATATTACGCGCGCTATGGACTACTTCGACCTGAAATCCGAATATGGCGACGTGCTGGCAAACGCCTTCCGTGGAACCAAATCGCGCTTTTGCGTGGTGTCATTCACGTCCGATTGGCTGTACCCGACGCGCGAAAGCCGCGAGATCGTGCAAGCGCTGAATGCGGTTGCAGCCAACGTATCGTTTGTCGAAATCGAAAGCGACAAAGGCCACGACGCGTTTTTGCTTGAAGAACCGACCTTCTTCGCAACTATCCGCGGCTTTCTCAATGCCGCCGCCGTCAAACATGGTCTTGAGGCGGCCTCATGAGCACACCCAATGTCAAAACGGCGCGCGTTGACCACGAGTTGATTGCGGAAATGGTCGAGCCGGGCTCTCGCGTGCTCGACGTCGGCTGCGGCGACGGCGAGCTGTTGCAGCTATTAACGGAACAGCGCGGCGTCGATGGACGCGGCGTTGAACTGGACCGCAATAAGGTCAATGCGTGCGTGGCCCGCGGCCTGTCGGTGATCCAGGGCGACGCCGACCGCGACCTGGCCAACTACCCAGATCAAGCCTTCGATTACGCAGTCCTGTCGCTGACCATTCAGGCGACGCGCAACCCAAAGCCTGTGCTTGAAAACCTGTTGCGCATCGGCCGCCGCGCCATCGTTTCATTCCCTAATTTCGGCTATTGGAAAATCCGCACAGGGCTGCTGTGGTCCGGAAAAATGCCAGTGACGCACAATCTGCCGGATAACTGGTACGAGAGCCCGAACGCGCATCTGTGCACCATTCGCGACTTTGCCGATCTGTGCGGCCGGGTCGATTCCGAAGTCGAGCGCGCCGTGGCGTTTAATCCATCGGGGCGGCGCTTGCCGATCAAATGGTCGCTGTCGATGCAGAACATGTTTGGCGAAAATGCCGTGTTTTTGCTCAAGGGCGGAAACACGAAGACGTAGCGGTCTACGATTCCTGCCGCCGTGATTGCCTGACATTTTCTGCCGGCCGCAGCACGCGCGCGGTTTCGGCTTTGAGGCCGCCACCGACCGGCGCCATGATTTCCTTGCGCGCCTCGACGATGATCACGCCCGCCACGCCGATCGCCAGCCGGCCACCATAGCGCTCCAAGGCCGGCGCCATGCGCAGCAGCATCCGTTTGTCGAACGGCGGGAAGTACAGCGCCTCGCTCCAATCGATTGGCGTGAACAGCCCGTCCGTCAGCTGGCGCTCTAGTTGCGACCGGCTGAAGGGCAGGCCTTGCCCAAATGGCGTGGTATCGATCCGCGACCAGACTCCGCGCCGGTTCGGCACGATGATCAGCAACCGGCCGTCTGGCGCCAGCACCCGCCACGCTTCGCGCAACAACGGCCCGACGCGTTCCGCTTGCTCAAGGCAATGCACGGCGAGCAGCCGATCAATCGAATTGTCCGGCAGTGGCCACTGATGTTCTTCAACCAGAACCGAATGGCAGCGTGACCCTTGCGGCCAGACAAGGGCCCCTTGCCGCGCCGGCATCAGACAGCCAAGCCGCGCCGCCTCAGAGCGGAATGAGCCAAGGTAGGGGGCTGCAAAGCCAACGCCGGCAATGCTCAGCCCGTTCCCTTTGCGCCAGCGCGCACGGATCCGCGATGCCAATTGCCGGCGCACCACTTGGCCGAGCGGCGTGCGGTAAAAATCGCGCAGATCTTTGGCATCGAATTGCATGGCGCTTTGTTTTGGGCCTAATCAGGTTCGCACAAACAGCTTTTTGTACGCGATTTTTGCTGTTCACACAAAGACGCCGGGCCCCCAAAGGAACCCGGCGCAAGTTGTATCATATCACCACCCGCAACTAACGGGAGATGGCACGTCCGAGGTGCTCGATCTGATCCAGCGACAGCAACGATGGCGCGTGGAACTGATCGGCAAACATGCGCGGCGCCAGTGATCCCTGACGGCCCGTCTTGAGCGGACTGATTTCGCCTGTTGCCGTATCGATCTTCACTTCCTCGACAACCACAGTGCCGTCCGAATAGACGGCCTCAACTTTGAGGCTCAGCGATTCGGTGTTGGCATCGCGGCGGCCGATCAACAGATCGCGGCCGGCACGGTCCAGCCATTCGGGCAACGGCGCTCCGTTGCTCTGGATGACACGGTATTCGACAATGCGCTTGTTGCCAGACTCGAGTGTATTCGAAATCTGGATGATCAGCGTATCGTCGCGAACCAGGCTTTCGATGATCACCTGCTCGCGCGCACTCAATCCGCCGAGGTTGCCCGGCACGTTGTTGCGCAATGAGAAGCCCGGCAGGCCTTCGATCCGGTATTCCTGGAAGCCACGGTCAAATCCGGCATTGAGCAGGATCTCGTGGGCCCGTTCGGCACGCATGGCCTCGACGATCACACCGTTGGCACCGATGGAACCGATACCCTGCAGCGAACGCACTCCGTTGGCGGCTGAAAGCACCACGCCATCGGCACTGAGCTGACCTGCGATACTGCGCAGTTCGCCGATATCGAAGACCGCATCAACAACCGCGCCATCAGCCGTAATGCTTGTGTGCGGCGGCGTTTGCGCATCCGCTGGGTTGTTGTCTGGCTGCTCAGGCCCGTTAAATCCAAATACCGGCGGCTTTTCGCTGTAGCCATTGTCTGCAACGGTGATGGTCACCGAGGCGATTGCGAAGCCGCCGTTACCGTCGCTGATCACATAGGTGATGCGATCCGTTCCGGCAAAGCCTGGACGCGGTGTGTATTTTATCGAGCCGTCCGGGCGGATCTCAACGGTGCCGTTGCCAGCCTGCGCCTTGGTCACGACAAGCGGATCACCGTCCGGATCGCTGTCGTTGGTCAAGACATTGACGGTGACATCTTCGCCTGCACGCACAGACGCGCTGTCGTCGGCCGCGACCGGCGGCGGGTTCGTCACCGGCCAAGCAAACGTCTTGGTAACAACGCCACCGTGACCGTCATCCACCGTCAACGTCACGGTATATGGCCCGCCCTGCGAGGCGTCTTTGGTCACGCGACCTGTGATCACTCCGGTTGTGGGATCGATCGACAGACCAGGCGGAAGGCCGGTTGCCGTGAAGGTTGGCGTATCGCCGTCCACATCCGTGATCAGCGTCGAGACATCGAAGCGGATAACGTCGCCGTCCTTCGACGCAGGCGGCGTGATCGTGGACACGGCCGGCGCGTCGTTGACCGGTGTCACGACGATTGCGACCGTCTTGGTGACCGTGCCACCGTGGCCGTCGGAGACGGTGTAGGTGAAGCTGTCGGGTCCATTGTAGTTGGCGGCCGGCGTGTAGGTATAGGTTCCATCCGGACGGACCGTCACCGTGCCGTGGGCCGGATCAGACGCCTTCGAGAACGTCAACGGATCGCCGTCAACATCGGTCGCGGTCAACGTTCCATTCAGCGGCGCATCTTCCGGCGTCGTTTCAGCAACGTTTGGCGCAACAGGCGCGTCGTTGACCGGCGTCACATTGATCAGAACGGTCTTTGTCACCGTGCCGCCGTGGCCGTCCGAGACGGTGTACGTGAAGCTGTCTGGACCATTGTAATCGCTGGCGGGCGTGTAGACGTAGTTGCCCTGCGGATCGATCGTGACCGTTCCGTGCGACGGATCGCTGGCTTTCGTGAAAGTCAACGGATCGCCATCAACATCCGTCGCCGTCAGCTGACCGGTGACCGGGGTATCTTCCGGCGTGGTCCTGACGACATCGGCTGCAACCGGCGCGTCGTTCACCGGTGTGACCATCACGGTGACCGTATATGTCGTCGTGCCACCTGCACCGTCGGAGACAGAGTAGGTGAATGTATCCGGCCCATTATAGTCCGGTGCTGGCGTGTAGAGGTAGGTGCCGTCCGCATTGACCGTCACGCTGCCGTGCGCCGGATCCGACGCCTTGCTGTACGTCACGGGATTGCCATCGACATCGGCCGCTGGCGGCAACGTACCACTGAATGGCGCATCTTCCGGCGTCGTCAGCGAGTCGTTTGCCGCGACCGGTGCATCGTTGACTGGATTGATCGTCAGATTGACGGTGGCTTCGGCGAAACCGCCCTGGCCATCGCTGATGCGATAGGTGAAGCTATCCGTGCCGGCATAGTTGGCGTCTGGCGTGTATGAGAACAAGCCGTTGGCATTGAGCACAAGTGTGCCGTGCGACGGGCCGGTGACCGGCGAAATGCCATTCAACGGGTTGCCATCCGCATCAACGGCCGTCAGCGGATCGCCGTCGATGTCGCTGTCCTGGCCAGGCGTGCCTGGCGTTACGTCGCCGCTGATCACGGTGTCTTCGTTGCCGGAGAAGGCATCGTTGACCGCGACCGGAACGTCGTTGACGGACGTCACGTCAATCGTCACGGTCTTCGTCACCGTGCCGCCGTGGCCGTCCGACACCGTGTAGGTGAAGCTATCCGGGCCGAAGTAGTTGGCATCCGGCGTGTAGGTATAGCTGCCGGACGGGCCGATCACGAGCGTGCCGTGTGCGGGCGGCGTTGCAGCCGTAAATGTCAGCGCATCGCCATCAACATCTGTCGCCGTCAATGTGCCGCTGACCGGCGTGTCTTCTGGGGTCGTGCGCGAAACATCGCTCGCAACCGGCGCATCGTTGACCGGGGTCACCGCAACCGTCAGCGTGCCGGTGTCGAGACCGCCCTTGCTGTCGGAGACCGTATAGGTCGCGACCGGAACCGCGCCGTTGAAGTCTGTCGCTGGAACGAACGTGTATGAGCCGTTGGCGTTGATGGTCAGCTTGCCGACGCCGGTGATGTCAGCCTGATCGCCAGCCGCGTAGGTCACGCCGTCCACTTCGAACTGCGTGATCGTCAGCGCATCGCCGTCAACATCGGTGTCGCCAACGAGCAGGCCAGACGCTGCTGGAACCGTCAGCGTCGTATCTTCATTGGTCGTGCCGGTTTCGTTGTCGGCAACCGGCGCATCGTTGACCGGGGTGACGGCAACCGTCAGCGTGCCGGTGTCGAGACCGCCCTTGCTGTCGGAGACCGTATAGGTCGCGACCGGAACTGCGCCGTTGAAGTCTGTGGCGGGAACGAACGTGTATGAGCCGTTGGCGTTGATGGTCAGCTTGCCGACGCCGGTGATGTCAGCCTGATTGCCAGCCGCGTAGGTCACGCCGTCCACTTCGAACTGCGTAATCGTCAGCGGATCGCTATCGATGTCCGTATCACCAACGAGCAGCCCAGAGGCCGCCGGAACCGTCAGCGTCGTGTCTTCATCGGTCGTGCCGGTTTCGTTGTCGGCAACCGGCGCATCGTTGACCGGGGTAATGGTCAACGTGCGCACGACAGTGACTTCTTCACTGGTCGCGTCGCCCGTCAGTCCCGGATCCACACCGGTGTTGCCGCGGTCGTTGAAGACGAAGGTGATCGACGTCGTACCATTGAAGTCGGTGACTGGCGCCAGCGAAAGCTTTCCAGCGGTGATGGCCGCGTTGATTGCGGTGCGTTGACCCTGCAGAACAACGGTATCCGTACCCGCGCCTGTGACACTGATGAATGGTGTGGCTGCCCAATTCAGAGCGCCAATCCCGCCCGGGATCGAGATCGTCAGGCGAACCGAACCGCCGCCGGCGTCAACATCCGAAAGCGTCAGTCCCGTAATCGCAGTTTCCGTATCTTCCGGCACGCTAAAGGAGGCTGGGGCGGTGATCGTTGGTGTATCGTTGACCGGCGTGACGGTGATCGACACCGTCTTCGTGACCGTTCCGCCATGCCCGTCGGACACAGTGTACGTGAAGCTATCCGGACCGTTGTAGTTGGCGGCTGGCGTGTAGGTGTAGCTGCCGTTGACATTGACAACCACGGTTCCGTGAGACGGGTTTGTGGCCTTGGTGAAGCTCAGTGTATCGAGGTCAACGTCGGTGGCGGTCAACGTGCCGGAAAGTGGGGCATCTTCCGGTGTTGATGTCGCAACATCTGCGGCCACCGGCGCGTCGTTCACTGGCGTCACGGTGAGCGACACGGTTGCCGTGCCGGTGGCGCCATTGGCGTCGGTCACCGTGTAGGTGAAGCTGTCCGGTCCATTGTAGTTGCCAGTTGGCGTGTAGGTGAACGTGCCGTCAGCGTTGAACACGATTGTTCCATGAGCTGGCGATGTGGTTAGCGCGTAAGTCAACGCATCACCGTCAGCATCGCTATCGTTGCCGGTGACGGTTGCCGCAATCGAAGCGTCCTCGTTCACTGAGAACGAATCATCGTTTGCAACCGGCACCGGATTGCTGACGGTGTAGGTGAAGGTCCGTGTGACGAGAGCGCCTTGGCTATCGGTTGCCGTGACGGCAATCGTGTAGACACCATCAGATGACGGACCGCCAACCGATGCGTTCTTGCTCAAGGTGCCGGTGATCAAGCCTGTTGCAGGATTGATAGACAAGCCCGCTGGCAAGCCCGTCGCTGAGAAGGCCAGCGTATCGCCATCCGGATCGGCGAAGCCTGCACCAGCAGCAATGTTGACCGCCGTATTATCGACGCCGGTCGTGTTGCCGATAGCGGCGCCGGCCGGGGCCGGGTTTGTGACCGTCCAGGTGAAGGTCTGCTCAGTCGTCTCACCATCCGGATCGGTAGCCGTGACCGTGACCGAATATGGACCCGACGCCGATGCGAGGTGATCAATCGTGCCGGTCACAACGCCGGTGGCTGGATTGATCGAAAGACCTGGCGGCAGGCCGGTTGCCGAGAATGCCAGCGTATCGCCGTCAACATCAGAGAAATGCGACGAAACGTCGAGTGCGATGACCGAGCTGTCGCTGTTGGACGGCCCGGTGATTGCCGTCGATACCGGTGCGTCGTTGACCGGCGAGACCGGTCCGAGTGTCAGCGTTGCGGTATCGGTCGCGCCATCGGCGTCCGACATTGTGTAGGTGACGGCCGGAACAGGACCGTTGTAATCCTGGTCTGGCGTAAATGTGTAGGCACCCGTGCCGGCGAGCGTGAACGTGCCGACACCCGGGATGGTCGCCGTATCGCCCGGCGCAAACGGGCCGCCGGCACCTGGGATATCGAATGACGTGACGGTCAACACATCTGCATCGGGATCTGTGTCGTTGGTCAGCACATTGCCGGAAACCGGCGTATCTTCGACGACAGCCACGACGTCATCGTGAGCCGTTGGCAGCGGATTGGTGACCGTGATCTGCAGCGTGACCGGTGTCTGGCCGCCATGGCCGTCGTTCGCAGTGACGACAACCGAGTAGACGCCACCCGTTCCACCCTGAGACGCGGACTTGTCAAGTGTTCCGGTAATTTCGCCGGTTGTGGCGTTGATCGACAGGCCTGCGGGCAGGCCCGTTGCCGAATAGCTGAGCGTATCGCCATCGATATCGGTGAAGGCCGCTGCTGCATCGACGGTGAGCGGAGCGTTATCCACCGTGGTCACGCCGGTGAGCGGCGTTGCAACCGGTGCATCGTTGTTGCCGGTGACCGTGATCAACAAATCAGCGACAGACGTGCCGCCGTTGCCGTCGGAAACGGTGTAGCTGATCTTGGTCGTGCGGGTTTCGCCGCCCTGCAAATCTTCAAACGCACCGTTGTCGTCGAACGTGTAGGACCCATCGGCGTTGACGGTGAACAGACCTCCGGCCGAACCGGAAACAGGCGAACCCACGGACGCCGGCACGCCGTTGACGGCAGCAACCGTCAGAGGATCAAGATCCGGATCGCTATCGTTGGCGAGGACGCCGGCTGCGGCGCCGATATTCAATGGTGTATTTTCGGCAACCGTTTCTGCGTCGGCCACAGCTGTTGGCTTCGGATTGTTGACCGTCCACGTGAACGTATCGCTGACGCTTGCGCCTGCGGAATCAGTGCCGGTCACCACGACCGTGTAAGGGCCTGCTTGCGACGCGCTCGGGTCGAGTGTGCCGGAAACAATGCCGGTCGCCGTATTGATCGACAAGCCAGGCGGCAAACCAATCGCTGAATACGTGATGGTATCGCCATCGGGCGTATCGATATCGTGGAAGAACGGCGAGAGATCGAGCGAGACCGGCTCACTGTCGTTGTTGGTCATGTCGGCGAGTGCATCCACCACCGGCGCGTCGTTCTGCGGCACGACGTTGATCGTCAGCGTTGCTATATCCGAGCCGCTGTTGCCGTCATTGGTTGTGTAGACCAGCGATTCGACGCCATTGAAATTGGGGTTTGGTGTAAACACCAGAACCTGATTGCCAAAGGCATCGGTCAGCAATGAAACTTCACCGTTCGCAGTCGGCACTGCCGGTCCGCCAAGCGTAATAGCCTGGCCGTTAATGTGCGTGATGGTCAGCGGATCGTTGTCTGGATCGTTGTCGTTCGAAAGGACTGTTGCAACAACCGGCGTATCTTCCGGCGTGGTGACGCTATCGTCCAGCGACGTCGGCGGGATATTGAGCACGCGCCAAGTGAAGGCCGTGGTCACAGTGCCGCCATTGCCGTCATCGGCCGTCACGGAAATCGGATAGCTGTTATCGCCCGACGGAGCTGAAGCGTTCGGGTCAATCGTGCCGGTGATCGCGCCCGTTGCCGGGTTGAATGACAGACCCGGCGGCAGGCCGGTGACGGAGTACGTCAACGTGTCGCCATCGAGGTCGCTGAACGCCGATGACACGTCGATAGCGACGTTGGCGCTGTCTGCGTCAACCAGATCGCTAAGGCCGGTCGCAACCGGAGCATCGTTGACCGGCGTGACGGTGACCGTGACCGTGGCCGTGGAGACGCCGCCGTTACCGTCGTTGATTTGATAGACGATGGTGTCGGTGCCATTGAAATTTGCAGCAGGCGTGTAGTCGATCGTGCCATCCGGCTTGATCGTCACCGTGCCGTTGCCGGCTGTTGCCGATGTCACCGTCAGAGTATCGCCATCCGGATCGGTATCGTTGGCGAGAACGTCGATATTGACGAACGTGTCTTCGGCCAGAGATGCCGAATCGTTGTTGGCAGTGGGCCCAGGGTTCGCAACGGTCCATGTGAATGACGTCGTGACAGAGCCGCCCGGATGTCCGTCATCCGCCGTGACGATCACCGTGTATGGGCCGGTCTGCGACGCAGCTTTATCAATCGTGCCGGAAATGATACCGGTCGCCGGATTGATCGACAATCCCAGCGGCAGACCTGTTGCGGAATAGGTCAGCGTGTCCGATGTATCCGTGTCGGCGAACGCTGCTGCAACGTTGACCGAAACAGTATTGCCATCGAGATTGCTGCGATCCGCGAGGCCAGCCGTCGTCGGAATGTCGTTGACGTCGCCAACGGTCACGGTCACCGTTGTCGTCTCAGTGGTTCCACCCGAAGTCACGGTATAGCTGTATGTATCGACGCCGTGGAAGTTGGTGTTTGGCGTGTACACAACCGTTCCATCGGCCAGGAAGCTCACCGAACCGCTCGCCCCCTGCGTCACGCTCGTGACGGCGCGGCCAGAGGCCTCAAAGGTGTCATTGGTCAAAACGTTGATCGTGACCGGCGTATCCTCAAGCGTCGATGTGGTGTTTGCAACGATATCAGCGACCGGATTGACGGTAACAGCAATCGTATCGGTGGTTGTGACGGTGCCATCAGTTGCGGTCACACTGATCGCCGCAGCGCCGTTGTAGTCAGCGTCAGGCGCGAACGACAGACCATCCAAAGCCGCCGTGATCTCCGCAGCTGAACCCGATATTGTCACAGTGCCCGTGCCGTTGCCGGCCACAGTGACGCCCGCAACCGAACCAAGCGACAGCAAGCCATTGGTCGCTGACACGGTCATCGAGATCGCATCGCCGTCGATGTCGGCAATGGTGATCGCATTGCCGTTTGCCGATGAGAACACGCGCGGCGTGTCTTCACTTGTGGCCTGCGCCGGCGGAACCGTTGTGACAAGTGGGTCGTTGACCGGATCAACGGTCACGCTGACCGTCGTTGTTTCCGTCACGCCGCCCGAAGTGACTGTGTAGGTGAAGCTGTCGGGGCCATGATAGTTGGCGTCGGGCGTGTATGTTACATCGCCGCCGGTGCCGATCGTCACCGTTCCGTGGGCCGGTTGTGTGACAGCCGTCAGTGCGGCGCCGGCGTTCTCGAACGTGTCGTTGGTCAAGACATTGACGGTGATTGCCGTGTCTTCATTTGTTGACACAGCATCGGCAACGATATCCGCGACCGCTGTCACCGAAATATTGACCGTATCGCTGGCGGTGGTCGCGCCATCCGTCGTCGAAACCGACAACACAGCCGCGCCGTTATAGTCGGCCGTCGGGTTGAAGACCAATCCATCCAACGCAGCGTTGATAGCCGCAGCGTTGCCAGAAATCGTAACTGTGCCGGTGCCATCGCCGGTCACCGTCACGCCAGCTACGGTGCCGAGGCTGAGTACGCCGTTGGTGACGGACAGTGTCGTCGTCAACGTGTCGCCGTCGAGGTCTGCGACTGTGATGGCATTTGCCGTTGCGCCGCTGAACGTCAGGCCGCTGTCTTCGCTGGTCGTCTGCGCTGCCGGGATGGTCTGCGTAACCGGATCGTTGACTGGGTTGACAACGACCGTGACGGTAGCCGTTTCGGTGACGCCGCCGGATGTCACGGTGTACGTGAACGTGTCAGTGCCGTGGTAATTGGCGTTAGGCGTGTAGGTGACGGTGCCGTCGCCGTTGATTGCAACGCTGCCGTTGGCTCCGTTGGTGACAGCCGTAACAGCGGCGCCGGGGTTTTCGAAGCTATCGTTGCCGAGAATTGCGATGATTGCCGCAGTATCCTCGTTCGTTGAACTCGAGTCATTGGCAATATCGACGACCGGCGCCAGCGCAATCGCGACCGTGCCCGAAACGGGCGCGGCTACGCCATCCGTTGTCGCAACCGACATAACGACCGGGCCATTGGCATCCGCCACAGGCGTGTAGCTGAGGCCGTTCAAAGCGGCCGTGACGGCCGCCGGAGAACCTTCCAGCACAACAGTGCCGGTGCCATCGCCAGTGATCGTGACACCAGGGGTGACGATTGCCGACAGTGATCCCACAGGCACCGATATCGTCGTCGTAACGGTAGAACCCGCATCGATATCGCCGACGATGATCTGATTGCCGTTAGCGCCGCTAAACACAACCGCAACATCTTCAGTGCCGGTCTGAGCCGGCGGCAATACCTGCGTCGGCGCGTCATTCGCTGGTGCGACGTTGACGGTGACCGACGTCGTTTCGGTTACTCCGCCTGACGTCACCGTGTAGGTGAAAGTATCGGTGCCGTTGAAATTGGCGTTAGGCGTGTAGACGACGTTTCCTGCTGCGTCGATGGTGACGCTGCCGTTCGCCGGTTGCGTGAACGCAGTGACGGCGGGCGAGCCTTCGAAGGTGTCGCCCGTTGCACCGTTTGTGCCTGTCAGAACATTGAACGAGATGCTTGCATCTTCCGTTGCAGCAATCGTATCGGCTTCAATGTCGGCGACCGGCGTCACGGTGATCGCAACCGTATCTATATCAGTGGCGGTGCCGTCCGTGGTTGCAACGGTGAGCGTCGCCGGGCCGTTGTAGTCGGCGTTGCCGGTAAACGACAAGCCGGCCAGCGCGTCGTTGATTTCGGCGGCCGTACCGCTCAGCGTAACCGTGCCGGTGCCGCCGCCGGTGATCGTGGCGCCGCCGCCTGTTGCGACCGAAAGCGTGCCGTTGGTCACGGTCAACGTCGTCGTCAACGTGTCGCCAACGATGTCAGCGACTGAAACGCCGCTGATCGGTGTTGCGGTGTCTTCAGCCGCTGTCTGTGCGCCAGGTACGGTGTTGACAGGCGCGTCGTTGGCCGGGCTGATGGCCAGCGCCAGCGTCGAAGACGCAGTTCCACCGCTACCGTCGGTGATTGCATACGTCACCAGAGGCACGGCGCCGGTATAATTGGTGGCGGGCGTGAAGGTGTAGGACCCGTCGCCGTTGATTTTCAGCGTGCCGACACCGGCAATCGTTGCCGTCGAACCGGCCGTGTAGACCGTCGCGTCACCGGCGACTGTAAACGTTGTGAGAGACGGCGTCGCGCCTTCCGGATCGTTGTCGTTGCTCAACAGTCCAGCAGCGGCGTTGACAACGAGCGGCGAATCTTCCGTCGCCGTGTTGCTGTCGGGGTTGGCAACCGGCGGATCGTTGACCGCCGACATGGTGATGGTCAGCGTGCCTGTATCCGTGCCGCCTTGACCGTCATCGACAGTATAGGTCGCAACTGGAACCGGTCCGTTGTAGTTGGTGTCAGGCGTGAATTCGTAGGAACCGTCACTGTTGATCTGCAGCGTTCCGACCGACGGAATCGTGGCGGTCTGGCCAGCGGTGAACGTGCCGGCAACGCCCGCTACTGTGAACCCGGAGACGCTGAGCGTATCGCCGTCAACGTCGGTATCGCCGACCAGCACGCCGGACGAGGCCGGCACCGTCAACGTCGTGTCCTCGGTCGCGGTGACGCTTTCATCGTCGGCAACCGGCGCGTCGTTAGCCGGCGCGACAGCGATATTCAGCGTGGCAGTGGCCGTGCCGCCGTTGCCGTCGCTGATCGTGTAGGTGATGGGCGGAACGGCGCCTGTGAAATTTGCGTCTGGAATGAAAACATAACTGCCGTCGGCGCGAATCAGAAGCGCACCAACGCCGTCAATCGGCACGGGCGTGTCTGCAGAAAATGTTGCAAGGCCCGGCACCGTGAAATCCGTGACCGTCAGCGTGTCGGCATCCAGATCTGTGTCATTCGACAGCAGTCCGCTGGCGGCGTCAACGTCGAGATCGGTATCCTCCGGCGTGGAGCCGGTGTCGTCCTGCGCAACGGGCGCATCGTTGACCGGTGTCACCGCGAGCGTCAGCGTGCCGGTATCAGATCCGCCATTGCCATCAACAACGGTGTATGTCGCAACCGGAACCGCACCATTGTAGTTTGCTGCTGGCGTGAAGACGTAGGAGCCGTCGGCGTTGATCTTGAGTGTGCCGACGCTCGGGATGGTCGCGGTCGAACCGGCGGTGAATGTGCCGGCGACGCCCGCGACGCTGAATTCCGAAACGCTCAAAGCTCCGCCGTCAATATCGCTGTCCCCAACCAGCAGACCCGACGCCGCCGGAACAGTCAGAGTGGTATCCTCGTTGGTTGAACCCGTTTCGTCATCCGCAACCGACGCGTCGTTGACCGGGGTGACGTTCAAGGTAACCGTCGTCGTTTCGGTCACGCCGCCGGAGGTGACGGTGTAGGTAAAGCTGTCAGGGCCGTTGTAATTGCCCGTTGGCGTGTAGGTGACGTTGCCACCGGCGCCGATGGTGACGCTACCGTGGGCCGGCTGCGTGACGGACGAAACAAGCGCGCCGGCATTTTCGAACGTGTCGTTGGTCAAGACGTTGAACGTCGCCGCGGTATCCTCAGCCGTCGTCTGGCTGTCGGCGGCGATATCAGCCACCGGCGAGACGGTGATACCAATCGTATTGACGGCGGCGGGCGCGACGCCATCCGACGTCGAGACATTGAGCGTAGTTGTGCCGTTCCAGTCGGCGGCCGGCGCAAATGTGAGACCGGCGAGCGCTGCGTTGACGGCATCCGGCGTACCGGAAACAGTGACCGTGCCAGAACCGTTGCCGGTCACCGTTACGCCTGCAATCGAACCGAGCGTCAGCGCGCCATTGGCGACAGTGAGCGTTGAGGTGACATTGCTGTCGGCATCGGCGACGGTGATCGCGTTGCCGTTGGCCGTGTTAAACACAACGCTGGTGTCTTCGGTTGTCGTCTGCGCGCCAGGAACCGTGTTGACCGGTGCGTCGTTGACGGCGGCAACCGTGACGGTGACGGTCGCGGTTTCGGTCACGCCACCCGAGGTGACGGTGTAGGTGAAGGTGTCCGTGCCGTTGAAGTTGGTAGCGGGGGTGTAGGTGATGGTGCCATCGGCAGCGAACACGACCGCGCCGTTCGCAGGCTGCGTGACGGCTGTGACTGCGGGTGTGCCTTCAAACGTGTCGGCAGTTGCGCCGTTCGTGCCCGTCAATACGTTGAACGTGCGCGCGGTATCTTCGTTGGTCGAGACCGCATCGTTGGTGATATCGGCAACCGGGGTGACCGAGATTGCAACGGTGCCCGAAGCCGTCGCTGTTCCGTCCGTGGTTGAAATTGCGAGCGACGTTGAGCCATTGTAGTCGGCAGCCGGCGTGTAGGTGATAGATGCGATGGCCGCGTTCACTTGCGTGACCGTTCCGGTAACTGTGACCGTCGTGGTGCCGCTACCCAAAATGGTCGCGCCCCCGCCTGTCAACACCGAGAGCACGCCCGTACCGGCCGGAATCGTCAGAGTCGTGGTCAGTGTGCCGCCATCGACGTCTGCAATGCTGGTTCCTGAGATAGTCTTAGTCACATCTTCCGTCGTCGTCTGAGCGACCGGAAGAGTTTGCGTTGGAGCGTCAGTGACCGCCGTCACCGTTAAATTGACGGTCGCAGTTTCCGTCACGCCGCCGGATGTCACGGTGTAGGTAAAGCTCGGCGCGCCATTGTAGTTGGCGACCGGCGTGAATGTGAGATTTCTAGACCCGTCAAGGGTGACGGTGCCGACGCCCGCAAGCACGACGCCAGGACCGCCCGCCGTGATCGCCGAGCCGTTGATGGCTGTAATCGTGCGGCCGGCACTTTCGAAACTGTCATTGGTCAACGGCGCAAACGTGACAGCCGCATCCTCGGTCGTCGTCGCGCTGTCATCCGCGATATCGACAACCGGTGAGACCGTGATGGTGCGTGATGCTGTGGATGATGCAAGCGCGCCATCCGAAGTCGAAACCGTGAAGTTGGCCGTGCCGTTGTAATCAGCAGTTGGAGTGAATGACAAACCTGCGAGAGCCGCATTGATTGCCGCTGCGGTGCCCGCAATCGTCATCGTGCCGGTGCCGTCGCCCGTGACCGTGACGCCTGCAAGAGACGACAGATTGAGGCGGCCGTTCGTAACGGTCAGCGTGGCCGTCAGGCTGGAGCTATCGACATCCGCGACGGTCACGCCGGTAATGGCGAGTGTCGCGTCTTCTGCGACCGGTCCGATGGATGCCGGAACGACCTGGGTTGGCACGTCGTTGACCGGGTTAACGGTCAGCGTGACAGTCGCGGTTTTGCTGTCGCCGTCAACGTCGGTATAGCGGTACGTGAATGTGTCCGTGCCGTTGAAATTGCCTGTCGGCGTGTAAACGAATGCGCCGGTTGCGGTATCGAACGAGGTCAGCGTGCCATTGGCCGGACCGGTCACGACGGCAAACGCGCCGCCGCCATCGCCAAGATCGGTGTCGTTGGTTGCGACGTTTGCCGAAATCGCAACATCCTCGTTGCCGGAGAATGCATCGTTCACCGGGTCCGGCGCGCGGTCGATGGTGATGGTGGAAACGGCGGTGTTCGAATTGACCGTGCCGTCGTTGACGGTCACGTTGATCGTGCGCGCAACAGTGGCCGGCGTGTCGGTGGTGTTCTCAAACTGAACCTGTTGGAGTACCGCCGCGTACTGCGCCTTGGTCGCAACTCCGGTCAGCGTGACGCTCGTATCGGTGCGCGTCCAGGTGATCGTGCCAATCGTACCGGTCGTGCCCGACGAGCCGTTGACCAGCAGACGGTCTCCCGCTTGCGGATTGGCCAGCGTGACGCTGCCCGACTCTATGTTGGCGTCGTCGAAATCAGTCACCACATCGCCAGCCGAGGCGATGGAAACGCCAGGCCCGTTTTCCAGATAGGTTGTCGTGTAGTTGGCGGGCTGCGCTCCGAGATAGATTCGGTCGAGCGCGAGGTCACGCACGTTGCCGCTTCCGATGGCTGCGGCCGCCATATCCCACGTCATGCCGACCGTGTAATTGCCACTCGCCAGAGTGCTGATGAAATCAGCTTGGTAGGTTTGCCACACCTGATCGATGAGTGTTGTCGTCCCCGAAGCGCCGGTGCCGCCCGTTGTAAAGGTACCCGTTGGCAGCGTGGCGACGACCTTGTTCGTCGAATCAATCAAAACCCATGAGAAATTACCTGCAAAAGGCATACCGTTCGCCAACAGTTTAGCATCAAAGGCAAAGCTGTAGAGCTGGCCTTGAGTGAGGCTGACGGCGGTCGTGTTGCGGATGAGCACGTTTCCGCCCGTTACCGGCAGGTTTCCCAGCGTGTCTGCGAAGATTTCTACCCCACCCGTAGCGCTGACCGGAGCAGGTCCGGTCGTCAGAGGCGAGTTCCCCGTCGCACCAGTAGCGAGTATATCGGGTCCGGACGTACCGGCGCCATGCGATTCAGCCCAGCTCGTCGCGGATGTCGTTGTTCCCGACTCGAAGCCGCCGTTGGTCAGTAAATTCGGTGGCGTCGTTGGCCCGTCCAAATCCACGAATGGAGGAATATTGCTGACCGTGCCATTGACGGTCGCCGTTGCTTCGCCGCCGTTGCCAGCATAGTTGGGCGTCGGCGTGAAAACGAGGCTCCCGCTGACAAGCGTTACGACGCCTCCAGTCACGTTGACGCCAGGACCACCAGCGATGATGGCCGTTCCATTGACCTTGCTCACCGCCAACGTGTCACTGTTGGGATCGGTGTCGTTACTGCGCACATTGATGGTGGTAGCCGTATCATGAACGGTCGTGAAGCTGTCGTTCACCGCCGTCGGCGCGAGGTTATAGGTAAAGGTGATGTCGCTAAGGACAATCGTCCCGGTGATCGTACCCGCCGTGCCCGACACATACTGAATTGTTACGCGGCGCACGTCGGCACCGGTCGTCGATGTTATCGATAAGCCGACACTGTCATAAGCGGCATTGTCGCTGGCACCGTCGATGTTGCCATCGAACTGCTTGCCGTTGACGAGATTGGTGATCGAATACGTTTGGCCGGCGACTTGGCGCGGCGTTGCCGTGATATTTGCGCCGGTCAATAGCGTTCCATTGACGTCGTAGGCTTGAATGATAACGCGATCATCCCAACTTCCGGCAGCCATGTCGATGTTGCGGATGTCGAATTGGACGGTCTTGACGCCGAGCGGAAGCGGCGTGGTGTTGAACAGGATTTCCGTCGTCTGGCCGGAGGTCGTGCTGCTTGTGCTTGCAGACAAGCCGAGACCAGGATCGCCCGTGCCGCCAGTTGCGAACGTCGTATCGTTTGTGACGATTCCTGTTCCGGTGGTCGTAATTTTAATGGCGTTGGTACGACCGCCCACCGTGTAGGTGGTACCCGCTGCGCCGAACGTGTGGTTTCCAGCCGTCTGCCAATCGAGTGTGGCCGACGCCGGTGCGAGCACACCCTGCCAATCGTTGAGAACAAGGCCGTCCGTCTCGACAACACCGATGTGGCTTTCGAGAACCCAGTTGGCACCGAGTTCGCTTGAACCGGTGTCATCGGTCGAGGCAGCAACGTCCGCGTCCGTGGCATCGGCGAATGCCCGCACAAATGCCAAGCCACCCGGGCCCGACGCCACGTCGCAGCCATAAAGCAGGATATCGCCTGAATCCGTCAGCGCCCCGCCGATTGCGGTGAGCGCGGCTTGGTGATCCGCGAGCGTGGCAGACGTGAGCGCGTCAGCGCCGAGGTAAAGCGTGCCGGTTTCACCATGCGAAACGATATGGATCGATCCGACGTTGCTGCGGCCTGCAAGATCGGACGCGATCTGGCTTAGCCCGCTCGACTGATCGTCGATCATCACGATCTCTGCGTTGACATCGAAGGTCGATATAAGCTGGTCGATATTTTCGACCGCGCTGTCGATGTAGACGATCGTGACCGGCTGGCTGGCATCGGCGGGCGCCGCCAGCGCGCTAATGGCGCTCGCCAGATCGTTCGAAGCGTCCGACACGCTTGCGCTTTCATCGGCTGCAACGTGCGAATTGCTCGTGTCACTGGATAAAACTTCGCTCGCCGCAACCGGCTCGCCGGTAGCGGGCTTTGCGGTCGCATCGGACGTCTGGTCCTGAACATCGCCAACCGCTGCCGCCGTTGCGGCCGCCGCGCCGTCGAACGCTATCCGTGGCTCCAATGTCCGGTATGAAATGCCGGATTTAAATCCGCGCAGCAACTCGTCCACACTCTTCGGCTTGGCGCTTGAATTGGCGATATCAGCAGGGCGAACGGGCTTGTTCATAACAGCTATCCAATGGATTTTGGCGGCGCCGAATCAGGCGCAATACGGGCTGGGGTCATTCCGTAGCAAAATCGTTTTGAATTGGTTTATTTCAGCCCGGCAATTGGCTTGTTTCGGGAAAAAGATAATCTTCCATTATATAATAGAGGAGTTTATTGCGGAATATTTTAATTAAAATCCATCAATTGCATTCTAGGAAAACGCCCGCGAAATATGGATTTCCGCATATGTACTATTGTGCGGATATGTGCAATTCCGCACAAATCCGCCACGGGCAGGAAATACATAATATTCAGGAGAACGCCGGGAGATTAAAAGCCGCTCTCGCGGACCAACACAGCTGCTATCTGCCGCCAAGCCCGGCCGGCAGCGCTTTCGGCCTCGCCGGTCAAAGTGACCACGCCGCGAACCGAAAAAGCCGGCACCTTCACGCCGCCGGCGACGCTTAATGTTGCCAGGTAGTGGGCCTTGACCGGCACCAATCTGCGATGGCCGCCATCGCCCATATGCGGGCGGACGGCGATTGCGCCGCCGTGCTGCGACGCGAGTTCCGGCATTTCGATATGGCCAGCGCCGCTTTTGCTGACCTCTTGCAGATGCACACCGATGCTGGGCCAGCCCGGCAAATCAGGGACGAAGCGGCCTGCAGAATTGTGTCCAATGCGCGCAATATCGTCCTGCGAAATATAGCCCCTCGCAACCAAGTCTTCGCTGCCACGAATGAGAGCAACGAATTCGCCCGGCCGATTGTACGGCCCTATGCACGCCGCTATTCAATTCGGCGACCGTTCCAGAAAATGGGCGCGGCAATCGTCAAATCGGCGCG
>JABFRT010000008.1 GCA_013141015.1 Hyphomicrobium sp.
CGCAGCCTTCACCCGCCTCATCGAGACCGATGGTTGCCGGAACGAAGTTGTCCTGCATCGCCTTAATACAGGCTACGGCTTCAATGCCCCCACCCGCGCCGAGCGCGTGGCCAGTCATCGATTTGGTTGATGAGATGGCCAGCTTTTCCGCGTGTTCCTTGAACACGTTGCGGATCGCCTTGGTTTCGTTGATGTCATTGTCGGTCGTCGCGGTGCCATGCGCGTTCAGGTAATCTATGTCGCTGGTCGAGATGCCCGCGTCGTTCAAGGCATCCTGCATAGCAACGCTCGGGCCTTCAACGGTCGGCTTGACCATATCCTGGCTGTCAGACGCCATGCCGAATCCTGCAAGTTCCGCGAGGATTGTTGCGCCGCGCGCCTTGGCGTGCTCGTAGCTTTCCAGCACCAGAATGCCGGCGCCTTCAGCAAGCACGGTGCCGTTGCGCTTTTTGGCAAACGGGAAGCAGCCCTGTGGCGACAGCACGTGCAGCGCCTGCCAAGCCTTCATGGTCCCGTAGGTGATGACCGATTCAGATGCGCCCGCAATCGCCACATCGACAACGCCATCGCGGATATAGTCGCGCGCCAGGCCGATCGCATGGGTTGCTGTTGAACAAGCCGAGCAGGTAGCGAAAGTTGGACCCTTAACGCCGAATTCGATGCCGACGTGGGCTGCCGCAGACGAGCCGATGATGCGCAACAGCGTCAACGGATGGGTGGCGCGCTTGTTGAGAATGAACAGATCGCGATAAGCCGTTTCGAAGGTCGTCAACCCGCCGGCACCCGAGCCGATGATGCAGGCCGAGCGGTAAGGATTAGTAATAGGCATTTCGAGGCCAGCCATCTTCACGGCTTCATCAGCTGCGGCAGCAGCAAACCACGAATAGCGGTCGGCCATGGTGATGATGCGGTCGCGCTTGAAATGCTTGAGGCGCGCCTTGTGGTCGAAGTCTTTGATTTGCGCGGCGATGAGGATCTTGAGATCTTCGAGCGGGAACCCACCGAGTTCACTGACGCCACACTGCCCAGCCTTCAGGCTGGACCAGAACGTGTCAACCGTTGTGCCGACAGGCGTCACAACGCCCATGCCGGTAACGACAACCCGGCGACCCGCTTTGGCCTTGCTCATCTACGCACTACTTTCTCATATCGCAAAACCTCGCGCCGCCGGATGGCAGCACGAAGGGTTCGCAGTTGTGGGATGCCCGCCGGATGACGAGCTATTCCGGGTTCAAGCCTTGGCGGCAGAGCCGGCCTTGGCAGCCATCAGCGATTTGACGCGCTCCACGACCGAACCAACGGTCTTGAAGTCTTCCACGTCTTCGTTGGCGTTGTACGGAATCTCGATGCCAAAACCGTCTTCGATGTCGAACACGATCATCGCCAAGTCGAGCGACTCGATTTTAAGGTCCGTCAGCGCGGTATCGAGACCAATATCGTCGCGCTGCTCCTTCATGTGTTTGCGGAGGATTTCGATAATCTTTGTCGCGACTTCGTCCATATGACTCTCCTACCTCCGCGGTCTCCGCGTGAGGCCAGCTTTGAATGATCTCTTGACTACGGCGAGACCGGATTTCCTGCAAGAATGGCCGTCACATAACCTTAAAAGGGGCCCAAGTCCAGTTACGCCCGGGTCGCAGCCTTGATGGCCGCCTTGCATTGCCACCCGCTCCGGACTTCTCTCCTTAACAGTCAATGGTAAACGTCCCAGACTGAGGTCTAGCCTATTTGAACAAAAAAGTGTTCAACTTGCTGGACGAGACCGTACTTTGTGTCGCACCCTAGACGCGGCATCGCCCGGTTTCTAGACGACGTCAGACAAACCAAAGACCGACCAACCCGCGACATGATGGGTGCCCTAATGACCGCAGCTCAGACCACGCCTCAGACAGCTGGCCCCTATCCCTGGATTGCCAATTATCCAAGCGCTGTGGCGTGGGATATGCCGATCATCCCTTCGCCCCTCCCGGTTGTGTTGGAGCGGGCGGCAGCGGCCTTTGCCAATAATCACGCTATTGGCTTCATGGGCAAGGCCACGACCTATGCTGAACTTGCCGCAAAAGTGGACCGCGTCGCTGCTGGCTTGCAGCAAATCGGGGTCAGCCGCGGCACAAAAGTCGGGCTTTTCCTGCCCAACACCCCAACCTTCATCGTTTACTACTACGCCATACTTAAAGCCGGCGGCACGGTGGTAAACTTTAACCCCCTCTATACCTTAGAAGAACTGACCTTCCAGGTGCGCGATAGCGAAACCGAGATCATGATCACCCATGACCTGCAGGCGCTGTTCCCGAAACTCGAAACCTTGGCCTCCCGTGGCGTGCTTGGCCGCATTGTTGTTGTGCCGTTTGCCGACGAACTCCCGTCGCCAAAGAAGCAGCTATTCAAACTGTTCAAGAAAAAGGACCGGGCGAATATTGCAGGATCCACGGTCAAGGACCGGGTGATTGACGGCGCCGCCCTTGAGCGGACCTCCGCCACCTTGAAGCCGGTCGCGATCGACCCGCTCGAAGACGTCGCCGTGCTGCAATACACCGGCGGCACCACGGGCACGCCGAAGGGTGCTATGCTGACCCACGCCAATCTGTATGCCAACACTGTGCAAATCGAAGCTTGGGCGTCGGACCTGATCGCCGGCAAGGAGCGCGTGCTTGGCGCGCTGCCGCTGTTTCATGTTTTTGCAATGACCGGCGTCATGAACCTCGGCATCGCTAAGGGCGCCAAGATTATTCTCATGCCGCGCTTCGTGTTGCAGGATGCGTTGCATCTGATCGACAAAGAAAAGCCGACCATGATGCCAGCTGTGCCGACCATTTTCACGGCCATGCTGAACGCGCCGAACATCAAGAAATTCGACCTCTCCTCTTTGCGATTCTGCATTTCTGGCGGCGCACCGTTGCCAATGGAAATCAAACAGAAGTTTGAAGCGGCGTCTGGCTGCAAAGTGGTCGAAGGTTATGGCCTGTCTGAAGCCTCCCCCGTCGTCACCTGCAACCCCATCGAAGGGCGTGTCATCGCCGGGTCAATTGGCCCGCCCGTCCCGCAAACCATCGTCTCGCTGCGTGACCTCGACGACCCGAGCCGGGAAGTCGCCTGGGGCGAACGCGGCGAACTGTGCGCCAAGGGCCCACAAGTCATGAAGGGCTATTGGAAGAAACCGAATGAGACGGCCAACCAGTTCATCGGCGACTTTTTGCGCACCGGCGACGTCGCCATTATGGATGAATTCGGATTCTTCCAGATTGTGGATCGCATCAAAGACCTGATCATCTGCTCTGGCTATAATGTCTATCCGCGCCGCATCGAAGAAGCGATCTACGAGCACCCGGCGGTCGAGGAAGTGACTGTGATTGGCATCAAGGACAATTATCGCGGAGAAGCGCCTAAAGCCTTCATCAAGCTCAAGGACGGCATGAGCGCGACCGCCCAGGACATCATGGCCCACCTTGAGGCGAAGATTTCGAAGATTGAATTGCCGGCCCAGATCGAATTCCGCGATAGCCTGCCAAAGACTATGATCGGCAAATTATCGAAGAAGGAACTGGTGGCAGAAGAAGCAAAGCGTCATAAATCGGCATGAACGAACATTCGCCCCCGAAAGCCTCGACCAGCAAGGCCACCATCAAACCAAGCATCGGACGGCAGTCTGCCCCGCGCGTCGAGCCTGACGTGTCCTACACGATTTCCGACCTCTCCAAGGAATTCGGAATTACCACGCGCACGATCCGTTTCTATGAAAGCCGCGGCCTTATCCAGCCGGAGCGCATCGGCACCTCGCGGCGCTACAGCCGTCGCGACAGGGCCCGATTGATATTGATCCTGCGCGGCCGCAATCTTGGCTTCACCGTCGAAGATGTCGGCGAATATCTGGCACTTTATGACGCTGACCCCGGCCAGCAAGCGCAAACGCGGCTGCTGCTCGACAAGGTCTCGAGCGCAATCCTCACACTTGAAGGCAAGCGCCGCGACATCGAGCGAGCACTGGCTGAACTCGGAGAAATCCGCAGCATCTGCGACGATCACCTCACCAAGCAGGCCGGAAAGTAGTGCCTATCTAGCGATAGAGATCTGCGCGAGTCGGCGGCAAAGCTGGTGGGCGTTTAGCGGTTTTAGAGGCGAGGGTTTGAAACAGCCGCGCCGTGCCGCGCTCAAACGAAATCGCGCAGCCCGACAGGTAAGCGATAAAAATCCGGTACTTCTCTTCGCCGACCAGCTTGATCGCTTCGTCCTGACGCGCCGTCAGCCGCTCAGCCCACAACCGGCAGGTGCGCGCATAGTGCATGCGCCAACCTTCGACGTCATGGACTTCAAACCCTGCCCGCTCCATCTCGCCGACGGTGTGGCCGATATCATCAAGCGCACCGCCGGGGAAAATATACTTGGCCAGCGCGCGCTGCTCGGGCCGCACGCGTTCCTTGAACAATTTTGCCTTTTTGGCCTTGCGCGAAATCGCGTGATTGAGGAATAGCCCGTCGTCGGTCAGCAGCGAACGGACCTTGCGCATATAGGGCTCGATGTTCTCCAAGCCGATGGCCTCGTACATGCCGATCGACGCGATCTTGTCGAACTGGCCTTCGAGGTTGATATAATCGATGAATTCAAACGTTACTTGGCTCTCAAGACCTAGCCGCTTGACCTTGGCCTGCGCGAACGCCAGCTGCTCTTTCGAAAGCGTCACGCCATGCGCCTTGACACCGTGATAACGCGCGGCATGGCACAGCAACGCGCCCCACCCGCAGCCGATATCCAAAAACCGCTCACCCGCCTTCAGGCGCAGTTTACGGCAGATCATTTCGAGCTTGTCGTGTTGCGCCTGCTCGATACCGTTCGACCAGTCGGTATAATATGCGCAGGTGTAGACCATCTCGGGATCGAGAAAGAGCGCGTAGAATTCGTTCGACAGATCGTAGTGAAAGGAAATGTAGCCGGTGTTGTCGCGCGCCGACTGTTTGCGGCCGATGATATCGCCGTCGTAGCCGTGGGTGTCCTTGGCAGCCTCGGGTTTAGCAAACAGGAACGGCGTCAGCTTGGTTGCCGCCTTCAGCGCATCGAGCGGCTTGATCTTGGCGCCGCGGTCGCGCGCATTAATTTCGCGGCCCAAATCGATCAGCGTGCCGCCCGAATAGTCGATGCCCTTTTCGACGTACTGGCGGATGATGGTATCAAGCGTTGGCTTACGCAAAATCGCGCCGATCACGCCGGGAGACGCAATTTTGATTTCGAGATTACTCGTCGGAGCCTTGCCGAGCGGCAGCCGCGTGCCGTCCCACAGCCGCACCCAGGCGTTAAGATCAAGCTTGGCGGCCAAATCGCGCACCAGCGCACGCACCGCTTCGACTTGTTTCGCGTCAGATGCCGTCATGCTTGTTCAAGCCTCCCCCGGATGTCGAGGGAGGCCATAGCCGATTTTTTGTGTGCCGTCTGCACATCACACTGGCATTCCGGGCAGACAAACCGCCGCTTTAGCGCTTCGCACTCTCCATGATCGCTGCGACGCCCATGCCGCCTGCTGTGCACACCGAAATCAAGCCGCGCTTGCCGGGCTCTACGGCGAGCAGCTTGGCGAGATTGGCGACAATGCGCGCGCCGGTTGCTGCAAACGGGTGGCCGAACGCGAGGCTTGAGCCTTTGACGTTCAACTTGGCGCGGTCAATCGAGCCAAGGGCTGCATCCTTGCCGAGCACGTTTTTGCAATAGACCGGGTCTTCCCAGGCCTTCAACGTTGCAAGCACCTGCGCTGCAAATGCCTCATGGATTTCGTAGTAGTCAAAATCCTGCAGCTTCAGTCCGGCACGGTCGAGCATTTTCGATACCGCAATGGTCGGTGCCATCAGCAGGCCTTCGCCGGCCACGAAGTTGTTTGAGGCATGCTGACCAAAGGTCAGATACGCAAGCACCGGAATGCCGTGCTTGGCGGCCCACTCTTCAGACGCCAGCAATACACTCGACGCACCGTCCGTCAGCGGTGTCGAGTTGGCTGCCGTCATAGTCCCGCGCTCGGATTTCTCAAACGCGTTCTTCAGCGTCGCCAGTTTTTCAATCGAGATGTCTTCGCGCAGGTTGTTGTCGCGATAGACCCCGGCGCACGGCACAATCAGATCGTCCATCCACCCGGATGCATAGGCGGCGGCCGCCTTTTTGTGGCTTTCGAACGCCAGCTGATCCTGGTCGGCGCGGCTGATCTTCCACTCTTGCGCCATCAACTCGCAGTGCTGGCCCATCGACAGCCCGGTGCGCGGCTCGGCAACTGTCGGCGGTTGCGGCGCCAATTCGCCGGGTGACAGTCCTTTGAAAACTTTCAACTTGTCGAGCGGTGTCTTGGCAAGGCCCACATCCACCAGGCGCTTGGAAAACTTTTTCGAGAACACAACCGGTGCGTCCGAAGTTGTATCGGACCCAACTGCAATGGCGCTGTCGATTTCACCGCACGCGATTTTCGCGCCTGACATCATCGCCGCTTGCAAACTCGTGCCGCACGCCTGGATCAGCGTGACGCCCGGCGTCGAGGTCGCGAGCTTGGTCGACAACACGGCTTCGCGCGTGATGTTGAAATCCTTGGTATGCGAGACGACGGCGCCGCCGACCACTTCGTCGATTTGCTGGCCTTTGAGTTTGTATTTATCGACAAGGCCATTGAGGGCCGCCGCCATCATCTCAAGGTTCGATAAATCGGCGTAGAGTGAGTTTGAGCGGCAAAATGGAATCCGCGATCCACCGAGGATCGCAACGCGGCGCAGTGTTCTTGTCATGTATCCTCACAACCCGGCAGTTTTTGCCGCTGAACTATTCCCCCCCCCCTCAGGGAGGGGTGGGGGGTGGGGTGAATGTCTAGGCGCGATCTCTTGGGTTCCCGAGCATCACGCTTGGCTCTTCTCCCCACCCCTGCCCTCCCCGCTGGGGGGGGCGATGAGGATCAAAATACGAGTTATTCTGCTGCGGCGCGTGTTGACGTGTCAGGCGGCAATTGGCTCTTCTGGTAATGCAACGGCCCGCCGCGGAACGGCGCGAAACCGGTGCCGAAGATCATACCGGCATCGACCAGATCGGCGTTTTCAACCACGCCCTCGTCCAACGACTTCTGCGATTCAGCAACCATTGGCGCAACCAGTTCGCGGCCGAGCTTTTCGAGTTCTGCCTTCGAATATTGGGCGCCCGATTTGACCGGCTTGCCCTCCTTCCAGACATAGAATCCTTCGCCCGTCTTCTTGCCGAGACGGCCCGAGGCAACGAGGCGTTCGAGCCGTGAGCCTTCGCTCGATTGGCCGAGAATTTTGGCGACGTGCGCGCAGACATCAAGACCGACGCTATCGGCCAACTCAATCGGCCCCATCGGCATGCCAAAGGCGCGCGCGGCTTCATCGATCTTGTCTTTGTCATCGCCTTTCTCCAGCCGCTCCATGGCCGCGAACATGTAGGGGGTCAACACTTTGTTGACCAGGAACCCCGGCACGTCCTTGGTGATCAGCGGAAACTTGTCGATGGCCGTGACAAACGCCGCGCCCTTCTTGACTTCATCCTCGCTGGTCGCGGCGCCGCGCACCACTTCCACCAGCGGCATCTGCGGCACGGGCGAGAAGAAGTGCAGGCCGATCAGGCGGCTCGGATCCTTCATCGGCGCTGAAATGTCGGCGAGCTTAAGGGAAGAGGTGTTGGTTGCCAGCACCGCGCCCGGCTTGATTTTGGTTTCGAGATCCGCAAACAGCTTCTGCTTGATATCGAGACGCTCGACGATCGCTTCAATGATCACGTCGGCCTGGGCAATGCCGCGGCCTTCCGGATCAGCGATCAAACGCGTCTTGGCAGCAGCCTTCAAAGCGCGCGTTTTGAATTTGCGGCCAAAAAGTTTGCCTTGAGACGCGATGCCCTTAGCCAGCTGATCGGCATTGATATCCTGCAACGTCACTTCCATGCCGGCCGCCACGCACACGCCGGCAATGTCGGCACCCATCGTGCCAGCGCCAATCACGTGGACGCGGCTCGGCTTCCACTTCAAACCCTTAGGCGCCTGTCCTTTCAAGAGTTCGGTCAAGCGGAATACGCGGCGCAAGTTGCGCGACGTATCCGACACCATCAGCGGCGCGAACGCCTTGGTCTCGGCGGCCTTCATCGCGTCGAGATTGCCGCCTTCCTTTTCAAACAGATCAATCAGCGCGAAAGGGGCCGGATAGTGATCGCGGCGCGCCTTTTTGGCAGTTTCTTCGCGCATTTTTTTTGCCAGAAGGCCGCGCGCCGGCCATTTGGTGAGAAACATCTTGGCAGCACCCGCAGGCGTTGACTTGCGGTTTTGCAGCACGGCTTTTCGCGCAGCCCAGCGCAATTCACCCGGAGATCCGACCAGCTGATCGAGGAAGCCTAAGGCTTTGGCAGCTCCTGCCCGGATCATACCGCCGGTCAACATATTTTGCATCGCCGCCATCGGCCCGACCTGCTTGATCGAGCGGGCGGTGCCGTTGAAACCTGGGAATATGCCAAGCTTCACTTCCGGGAAGCCGACGCGAGTGCCGTCGTCGCGGGTTGCGATGCGGTAGTGGCAAGCGAGGATCAATTCGAGACCACCGCCAACGCACACGCCATGGATCGCCGCGACAACCGGCACCGGCAAGCGCTCGATCCGGTCGAGCATCCCATTGACGGGTTTCAGCATCTCTATGACTTGCTGTTCGGTGGTGAAGTTTTCAAACTCGCGGATATCAGCGCCGACGATGAACGTCCGTTCCTTACCCGACATGATGACCAAGCCACGCACCGTCTTGGCGCGCGCCTCGGCCTCAACCTTCTCGACAATCGCCATCAGCTCTTCAATCGGGCGTTTGCCAAGTGCGTTGGCGCTCTCGCCCTCCCGGTCGAAAATCGCCCAGGCGATGCCCTCGCCATCGACAGAGAAGCGCCAGTCTTTAAGTTGCATGGAGTCTTGCGTCATCTGAACCTCGGTATCGGTCTCAAGCGGAGACGGCTGATGTTACTCAGCAGCCAATGTTTCATTGCCGCGCGCGTTGTGGCCAAGCGCGGCGTAGTTCGGTTTCAATTCTGCCGGGTCAAAGTGATCAACGGCGATGACCTTGGCAACGAGGCGTTCGACTTCGCGCAGCTGGTCGGCTTCAGCGCTCGTCAGCACGTTACGGGCGACCGCATCGGCAAACCAATCGATACCGTGATAGCGGCGCACGATACCATCGCGGATCGCCTTCTCTAGTTTTTTCTCAACTGGCTCGGCGGCAATCACTTTGTCGAGTGTCACTTCAAGCAATCCTGTCGGATCGTTGACGTCTTTCGAGATGAAGATATCGCGCGTCAGGCGGTCGCGAACGGCGCCCGGCTCCAACACGTGGCGGGCAACCGTTTTGCCGAGCGCATCGGATGCAGGCTTGAAGCGGCGCCCCAGCGGGAAAACAACCGCGCGCATCAATGGCCGCGCCCAAACTGCCGGGAAGTTGTCGATTGTCCCCGACATCGCTTCCTGGAACCGATAAAGCGCATTCTGCGCAGCCAACTCGACGATGTTGTGATCGCCTTGTGGGCGGCCGTCGTCCTCATAGCGCTTCAGTACTGCCGACAGCATGTAGAGTTCCGACAGCGCGTCTGCCATGCGCCCGGTGATTTTCTGTTTGGTCTTTAACCCTCCGCCGAGCAGCGCGACCGTCAGGTCAGCCACGAACGCGAATGACCGGCTGGCTCGCGCCAGCTGGCGATACCAGACCGACATGCGCTGCACGTTGTCGGGTGACGACGCAAGCGCGCCGCCGGTGACATTGTGGAAGAATGCGCCGGTGGCATTCGACAGCGAAAACGCAATGTGACCACCGAACGCCTTCTCAAAATCGGCGAGGCCACGCGTCTTGTCCGGGTTCTGTGCCGATTGCACTTCGGCGTAAAGATAAGGGTGCGAGCGCAGCGCCCCTTGCGCGAACGTGATCAGCGTGCGCGTCAGAATATTGGCGCCTTCGACCGTGATGCCGACCGGGACCATCTGATAGGCCGATTGCAGGTAGTTCGACGGACCATCGCAAATTGCCCTTCCGCCGTGAATGTCCATCGCATCGTTGACGGCGCGGCGCATCTTTTCGGTGGTCTGGTATTTCATCAACGCAGAGATGACCGACGGCTTTTCGCCGCGTGATACCATCGACGCAGTCATGCCGCGCGCTGCTTCATTGACATAGGCCGTCTCGATGATGCGAACCAGCGGCTCTTCGATGCCTTCCATACGCGACACGGGAAGCCCGAACTGCTTTCGTATGCGGGCGTAGGCGCTGGTCACGCGCAGCATGGTCTTGGCGCCAGCCGTCGCAGATGAGGGGAGCGAAATCGCGCGCCCTGCCGATAAGCATTCCATCAGCATCCGCCAACCGGCACCGGCCATCTTCTCGCCACCGATCACCCAATCCATCGGGATGAAAACGTCATTGCCCCAATTCGGACCGTTCGGGAACGCGGCACCCGACGGCAAGTGCCGCCGCCCGATGTTGACGCCGGGATGCGCCGCCGGGATCAGCGCCAGCGTGATGCCAACTTCTTCGCCTTTTCCAAGAATGTTGTCTTTGTCGAACAACTGGAAGGCCAGTCCAACCAGCGTCGCGTTCGGTCCAAGCGTGATGTAGCGCTTGTCCCACGACAAGCGGATGCCGAGCGTCTCGCGGCCTTCGTGCATACCTTTTTCAACGTAGCCGATGTCGCGCATCGTGGCGGCATCAGAGCCCGACGTCGGACCCGTCAGCGAGAAGCACGGAACTTCAAGGCCCTTGGCGAGACGCGGCAGATAGTGGTGCTTCTGCTCGTCCGTGCCGTATTTCTCGATCAATTCCCCCGGCCCAAGCGAATTCGGCACCATCACAATGGTCACCACATCCGGCGAGCGCGAGGCAACTTTTCCGAGAATGAGCGACTGTGCCTGTGCCGAGAAACCAAGTCCGCCATGGTCTTTGGAAATCAACATGCCAAGGAAGCCATGCGTCTTGGCGAAGTCCCAAACCGCTTCAGGAATCTCGCGGTTTGTATGACGGATCTGCCAATCATTGATAAGCTTACACAGCTCTTCCGTCGGGCCATCAAGGAAGGCCCGTTCTTCGGCGGTCAACTGAATAGGTGGGATGGCTTGCAGCTTGGCCCAATCCGGCGTGCCAGAAAAGAGTTCCGCATCGAAGCCGACCGTGCCGGCGTCCAGCGCCTGCGCTTCGGTGTCGGAGACTTTCGGTAGAATTTTCTGCACCATGGCGAAGGCGGGCGCGACTACGAACTGACGGCGCAAAGATGGAACCGCCAACGCGGCAAGCGCGGCGACGGGCAGCCAAGCGACCCAAGACAGCAAACCAGACGACGGCGCATCACCGTGCAACAGTCCCGATTGCCAAAGGTAAAGCAACGCAGCCGACGCCAGCGCCCAAGCCCACATCGGCGCTCTTCGCATGCCGAGCGTCAAAAAAGCTGCAGCGCAGAGCAGTAAGAGAACAAAGGTCGCCATCGGGCCGTCACTCCTCTTGCGGCGGCGCGGACCAGTGCCACGGCGCCAGTTGGCACCCCGGATACCTCAGGTTGACGTATAGGTCAAGCAAGAGACGTGAGCGCTGCGCGAAGTAGAGCGCGCAGCAGCCTTGGCCCCGGGGGAGGCCAAGGCTACTTAACCACGGTTTCCGGCCCCGCCGTAACCCTTGAAATGCAGGCCACGCCCCAAGCCGGCAGATGGCCGGTCAGGGCTTGGCGGCTCAGGGCTTGGCGGCGCCAGCTGGCGCGGAGGTGTCCGGCGTGTCAGCCGCCAGGGGTGCCTTGCCAAACATGTCGGTGATGAGCCCGGTGTACCAGCCGGCGCTCTCATTGAAGGTTTCGCGGCGAACGTCCGGCGTCTCGCCCGCTTTTGAGACAAACGGTTCCTTGACCTCCAGAAAGGCCTTGCCGTCCTTCTTGGCTGGCAGATAGTCGCCGCCGATCTTGGCGCTGTTGTCGGGTGCCACCATCGACCAGCAGGTGTTGCGGAATTTTCCGGGGGTGCGCTCATTACCGGAGAGATCGGCGAGAATATCGGCCGCGACCACGCCCGCCTGGCTAACCGCCGTGAATGCCGACTTCGGCATGTCCGCCGCAATCGCCGCATCGCCCAGCACGTAGACATCTTTGGTTTTAGTGGACGTGAAGTTCTCCGGGTTGACCGGGCACCAGTCACCGTCTGTGAGGCCCGCTGCAAAGGCGATAGCGCCGGCCTTCTGGGGAGCGATGATATTCGCAAGCTCTGCCGTTTCCTTGCGGCCAGCTTTGGTCACGATCTCGCCGGTCTTGGCATCGACGCGCTGGACTGCAAAATCATCGATTTCATTGGTTAAATTGAGTTCTATGATGTCTTTGTAAAACTCCATGAACGCCTCCTCGAACACCGGCTGTTTCGAGATCGTCTTCTTGGCGTCCAGAATAATCAATTTCGACCTTGGCTTTCTCGTCTTGAGAAAATGCGCGATCATGCAGGCGCGTTCGTAGGGCCCAGGCGGGCAGCGGTAGGGGTTCGGCGGCACTGTCATCACCACCAGCCCGCCAGCGCCCAATGACAGCAGCTTTTGCTTCAATAGCCACGTCTGCGCGCCGCCCTGCCAAGCGTGCGGCATGATTTCCGCGGCGTCCGCCGAGTACCCTTCGATGCTGTCGAACTTGATGTCGATACCGGGCGCGACCACGAGGCGGTCATAACTGAGCGGCGTGCCCCCCTTGGCAAGTGTCACCGTTTTCGCGGTCGTATCGACGCCCGTTGCCACATCATTGATGATCGTGATGCCGCGCTTTTTCACACCCTCATAATCATGAGTGATTGACTGGAACGAGCGGAACCCGCCGAGATACAAATTTGAATAGAAGCAGGTTGTGTACTTTTGTTTCGGCTCAACCAGCGTGACGTCCAATGCTGGATTGGCGGCCTTCAAGCGGTTGGCAACCGTCGTCCCGCCCGGGCCGCCACCGATGATCACGATTTTTGCCGGCCCCTCGGCCAGCGATACGCGGGCGAGCTGCGGTGCCGCAACGAGCAACCCGGCGCCCGCCGCACTGCGTGCAAATTGACGGCGCGTAAACTGAACCATGCCCGGACCTGATGCCTTCCCTGAGAACTTCGTTTATCGAGCCGCGCTACGCATATCGGTCTGCGCCGTGACATCGCGCCATCACTCAGCTGATTTTGTCAGGAAATGAATGCCTTGTAACTAGCCCAGAACAAACTTTAGAGGCTAAGCTTAGGGACAAAATTGGAACACGTCCTCCGTTATGACAGAGCTGCCGCACATCCAAATCCTGACTCGCCGGTCGTTCGTTGTGTCGGCCGCAGCTGGTCTGTGCCTATCGTCGCGCCTCGCCCACGCCGAAACGCCCTCATCGGGCACGCTGGAACGCAGCACGCTCTTTAATGAAGATTTCAGAGCACTGACCGCTGGCGCGGCCCCGGTTGAAGGCAAAATCGTGCTGGAACTTCCAGAGATCGCCGAGAACGGCAACTTCGTGCCGGTCACGATCACAGTTGATAGCCCGATGACGGCGGAGAACCACGTCAAAGCCATCCACCTGCTGTCCACCAGCAACCCCGTGGCCAAGGTCGCGACGTTCCACTTGTCGCCATTTAACGCCGTGGCGCGTGTGCAAAGCCGGATGCGCCTTTCAAAAACACAGGACGTCATCGCGCTTGCGCAAATGTCGGACGGCACACTCGCCATAGCCACCACGCTGGTCAAGGTGACCATCGGCGGTTGTTCAGGCTGAAGGGCATCGATATGGCAACAAAACCGCGCATCAAGCTACCCGACACGGTCAAAACCGGCGACGTGATCGAGGTCAAGACACTGATCACGCACGTCATGGAAACCGGCAACCGCAAGGACAGCGCCGGCAAACCGGTCCCGCGCGACATCCTCAACACGTTCGTTGCCAAATACGGCCAAGACGAAGTGTTCCGCGCCGAACTCGGTCCTGGTATTTCCGCCAACCCTTACATCTCGTTCCAGATGCGGGTTCCAGGCCCCGGCACTTTCGAGTTTTCGTGGACTGACGACCACGGCGTCACCACAGTCGAGACGGCGGCGCTCAATGTGGTGTGACCGCAGGCTATTGCGATCTTGGCTGCGGGCGGCGCTACTGCTATGTGCAGCGTCAGGCGCCACCGCTGCCCCGTGCACGCCAGAGACCTTCGAAGAGCAAGCTTTCACGGTCTGCCACGCCGACCCGGCGATCCATGACATCCGCCTGTTTCTCAAGCGGCCCGACGGCACCAATTTCAGCCAGCTTGAAGCGCTGCCAGCTGACGGGCTGTTGTTTGCCACCAACGCCGGTATGTTCACCCCCGAATACACCCCTGCCGGGCTCTATATCGAGAATGCAATTGAACGCAAAAGCCTGAATACGCGTGCCAGCGGCTATGGCAATTTCCACATTCAGCCCAACGGCGTGTTTTGGGTTCAGGACGGCAAGGCGGCCATCTCGACGACGGCCGACTATGCGGCGCTCAAGCCCTCCGCAGAGATCGCCACACAATCCGGTCCAATGCTGGTCGTCAATGGCCGGATCAACGGCAAATTCGACGGCAACGGACCCTCGCGCAACATCCGCAACGGTATCGGCGTCACGGCGGCCGGCGAGATTGCGGTAGCGATTTCAGATGAGCCGGTGTCATTCGGCGTGTTCGCGCGGCTATTCCGCGATCACCTCAAAAGCCCGAACGCCCTGTATTTCGATGGCAGCGTGTCGCGACTGCGTGTGACGGGCGAAAAGCGCGACCTGTTTGGCCCGCCACTTGGACCACTCCTCGGTGTCTACCAGAAGCAGAATTGACGCACAGCCGCCGGAGGCCAGTCCGCATCACACTTGCGCGCCGTCCTTCAACAGCTTGTAGTTGATGCTGTCGAGCAGCGCTTCAAAACTCGCATCAATGATGTTGGGCGAAACGCCGACCGTCGTCCAGCGGGCGCCTGTCTCCGTGTCGTGGCTTTCAACAAGCACGCGCGTCACGGCTTCGGTGCCACTCGTCCCCGTTTGCGTCAGAATGCGAACCTTGTAGTCCACCAGCTCCACGTTCTCGATGTGCTTTTGATAGCGGCCAAGATCGCGGCGCAGGGCGGTATCCAGTGCGTTGACCGGGCCGTTGCCTTCGCCAACCGAAACAAGTGGTTCTTCGCCCGCAATCGACACTGAGACAACGGCTTGCGATTGCGTGGCGCCGCGCCCCTGCCCGTCTGCCGGACGTTCGACGATGACCCGGAAACTATCGACGGCGAAATAGCGCGGCACGTCATCAAGCATGCGGCGGGCCAGCAATTCAAATGACGCTTCAGCCGCTTCATAAGCGTAACCGCCGTCTTCGCGCAGCTTCACTTCATCCAGCAAAGCCTGCACCTTGGCCGCATCCTTGCCGGCACCCAGTTGAAGCCTGTCGAGCGCCGCCATCATAGACGAGCGTCCACCCTGCTTCGAGACTAGAATACGCCGCTCGTTGCCGACGCTCTCGGGCCGCACGTGCTCGTAGGTTTCGGGCTCCTTCAACAAGGCAGAGGCGTGAATGCCAGCCTTCGTCGCGAACGCGCTTTCGCCGACATAAGGCGCGTGCCGGTCGGGCGCCTCGTTCAAGATTTCGTCCAGCACACGGCTTGCGTGCGTCAGCTTCTGCAGGCGCTCCGGCGTCACGCTGGTTGAGAAATGATTGGCGAACTCGCTTTTCAGCAGCAGCGTCGGAATGATCGATGTCATGTTGGCGTTGCCGCAGCGCTCGCCAAGCCCGTTGAGCGTGCCCTGGATCTGGCGGCATCCGGCGCGCACAGCCATCAGCGTGTTGGCGACGGCATTTTCCGTATCGTTGTGCGTATGGATGCCGAGATTGGCGCCCGGCACGTGACGCGCCACATCGGCAACGATGTCGGCCACTTCATGGGGCAGTGTTCCGCCGTTGGTGTCGCACAGCACTACCCAGCGCGCACCGGCATCATAGGCGGTCTTCGCCACGCTCAGCGCGTAGTCGCGATTGCCCTTATAGCCGTCGAAGAAATGTTCACAATCGACCAAGGCTTCGCGCTGCGTCTCAAGAATGGCGCGCACCGACTGGCCAACGGATTCAAGGTTTTCTTCGTTCGTAATGCCAAGCGCCACGCGCACATGATAGTCCCACGACTTGGCGACCAGGCAGATGCTGTCGGCCTGCGATTGCAGCAAAGCCTGCAGACCCGGATCATTGGACACCGAACGCCCGGCCCGCTTGGTCATGCCGAAGGCTGTAAAGCGCGCCGACTTCAACTCCGGCTTGGTTGAAAACAATTCCGAGTCAGTGCTGTTGGCACCTGGGTATCCACCCTCGATGTAATCGAGCCCCATGTCATCGAGCACGCGCATGATGCGGCGTTTGTCGGACAGCGAAAAATCAACGCCCGTCGTCTGCGCCCCATCGCGCAAGGTGGTATCATAAAGATAGAGACGTTCTTTGGTCATACCCGGATCACTGCATTGTCTCTGGCGCCGCGCTGCTGCTGGCTGCCGGTTTCAGGCGTTTGATCATCGTCGTGTTCGAGAGCCACAAATCATCACGCGGCACGGTATTGCGTTTGAACGCCGCATAGCCGAGCTTCTCGAAAAAGGCCTGCGCCGTGTCACTCGCGTCGGCGCTGATCTGTTCCGCGCCACGGGCGCTTGCAATCTTCTCCAACGCGGTGGCAAGCGCGGTGCCAACCCCTTCGCCAGCGTAATAGGGGTGGACGAACAGCATGTCGATGACCTTATTGTCCTTGAGCGACGCAAAGCCCAAATATTCGCCGTCGATCTGCACCACAAGTGTTAACATTTGCCCGAGGTAGGTGCCGAACTCCGGGGCATCTTCCGCCGCCGCTGCCCATGCCGCCCGCTGATCCTCGTCATAATCATCTTGCGTCAATTCCTCAATCGATTGGGCGAACAGCTCGCGCAATGCCATCGTGTCGCTGGCCAAAAACGGACGCAGCGGAAAATCATCGGCAGATGTCATTGATCCCCCTTGGATGGCGTCGCCGTGCGCACTTCCCAGGTCGTCGTCATTTCCCCGGTCTTGGCGTTTTTGAAATCCTTGACCGCAACGCCCACACGCAAGAATTCGGCGGTCGTGCGATCAAAGTCCTTTTGGTCCTTGCGGGCCCGCGCGCTGGCGCGTTCGCTGTCGAGCGCCGACAATTCGTTCCACCGGTCGGCGAGATTCTGCAGATCGCGCACCCGCGTTCCGGCGACGAATTTGCGCAGAAAGCGCACAACTTCGACCGATTCCGCGCGATGCACTTCCTCGAAATATTGGGCCATTCCATGCACATCGAGATCGCCGTTGGTTTCGACGATCTTCGGCACCATGTCGGTGACGGTCCAAAGTCCTGCGTTTATCGCCACGGCTGTGCCCTCATCAAAGTGCCACGCGCAAAGAATATCGCGCGTGTCGTCGGCCTAAAGCGCGCCAGTTCAGCACTGTCATCCCATGGGCCCGAAGCGCAGCTTCGAAATGCAGAAAATTCCCTGGGATCCATTGCGCAACAAATTCTGGCGCCGGATGCAAGGAGCACAATGGATCCTGGGCACAAGGCCCAGGATGACAGCGGTGGGGTTGCGCGCATCGTGCTCATCGCGCGACCTCCCAGGCAACGCTGTCATCCCAGGGGCCCGAAGCGCAGCTTCGAATTGCAGAAAATTCCCTGGGATCCATTGCGCAACAAATTCTGGCGCCGGATGCAAGGAGCACAATGGATCCTGGGCACGAGGCCCAGGATGACAGCAGTGGGGTTGCGCGCATCGTGCTCATCGCGCGACCTCCCAGGTGGTCTCTATTTCACCAGTCTCCTTGTTTTTCGTGTCCTTCAAGGTGATGCCCATGCCAGCCAGTTCGTCGCGGATGCGGTCGCTTTCCTTGAAGTCCTTGGCTTTGCGCGCCGCGAGGCGGGCGGCGATCAACGGCTCGACGTGAGATGCCACTTCACCCGCTGCCGCCGCCTGCTTTTCGGCACGGGCGCGCAGCGTCGCGCCCGTGAAGCCGATAAACCGCAAGCTTGCGCCAAGCGCCGCATGGTCTCCTGCATTGCCTAGTTTATGCAGTTCGGCAATCGCCAGAGGCGTATTGAGGTCGTCGCTCAAAGCCTCAACTACAGATGCGTGAGGGGTTGCTGCACCGCCTGTTGCTATCGCACTGGCCCACCCGTCCAAAATCCGCGCGCTTTCATCGACGCTCTTTTTAGTCCAATCGATCGGCTGTCGATAATGCGTGCGCAGCATATTGAAGCGCAAGACCTCGCCGGGCCAATCCGCCAACAGCTCATTGATCGTTATAAAATTACCGAGACTCTTGCTCATCTTCTCGCCTTCGACCTGCAGGAAGCCGTTGTGCATCCAGGTCTTGGCCATGACGGGCGTGCCGTGCGCGCAGCGCGATTGCGCGATTTCGTTTTCGTGATGCGGGAAGATCAAATCCAAGCCGCCGCCGTGGATGTCGAACACCTGCCCCAGATAACGCGCGCTCATTGCCGAGCATTCGATATGCCAGCCCGGACGGCCACGGCCCCAGGGGCTGTCCCAGCCGGGTTCCTCCGCGCTCGACAATTTCCACAGCACAAAGTCGCCGGGATTTTTCTTGTGCGCGTCGACCTCGATGCGCGCGCCCGCCTGCTGCTCATCGAGATTGCGCTTTGAGAGTTCGCCGTAGTCCGGCATGGACGCCGTATCGAACAGCACTTCGCCCGACGCCACATACGCGTGCCCGCGCGCAAGCAACGACTGGATGATCCCGATCATCTGCGCGATGTTATCTGTGGCGCGCGGCTCAACCGTCGGCTCCAGGCAGCCGAGCGCCTTGACGTCGGCATGGAACTGATCGGCGGTCTTTTCCGTCACCCGCGCAATCGCGTCGTTCAACGGCAGACCCGGATAGTCGCGCAGGGCACGCGCGTTGATCTTGTCGTCAACGTCGGTGATGTTGCGCGCATACGTGACGTGGTCCGCCCCATAGACATGGCGCAGTAGGCGGAACAGCACGTCGAACACGATCACCGGCCGGGCATTGCCGATATGCGCAAAGTCGTAGACCGTCGGCCCGCACACGTACATCCGCACGTTGTTGGCATCGATCGGGCTGAACGGCTCTTTTTTGCGGGTCAGCGTGTTGTAGAGCGTTAACGTCACTGCGATCCTCGTTCATTCGTTGTTGCCGCCAGCCTCCGGCGCCATGAGTCGCCAGTATGCCATAGCCCCGATAGGCGGGGATAACTTAGCCCGAAAATCTGCGCATCAGGCCAATCTATCGCAGCAAAGGTCTGAATAAGCTTGAAAAACCCGTTTCGTCGCAATTGCTCCGCATTGACCGCCTAATCGGTGAGCGGCTAGGGTTACGTGAGTTGCTAGGGTGAATGGCAAATCAGCGGCACGCGCCGGTTATGCCAGAGTTAAGGTGCCGTGCGTGCGCTCAAGGATTCGGGAATAAAGGTTTGAAGCTGCTCCGCGTATCGTTCGAGACATTCAGGCTGGCGCGCTTGGCGGCAGTGCTCGGCGTGGTCGCGTGCACCGCCGCGCTGGCAACCGTCAGCCCGGCCTCGGCCCAAAGCTGGTGGCCGTTTGGCGGCGAGGAGGAGCGCCGCCCCGTGCCGCGCGAACCGATGAACCGGCCACAGCCGCAACAAATTCCAGCGCCCATTCCCGGCCAACCGCCGCAAATGGCGCCTCAGGCAGCACCTCAACCGGGAGTATCCCCTGGGGCGCCGGGCGCCACCAATTGGGCGACCAAGAACCCGATCTGTTTGCAGCTTGAACAGCGGCTCGTGCAGGAAGGCCAGAAGGGCAATCAATCGCAAGCCCGCCTGCCGCAGATCGAAACTGAAATCCGCACCGTTGACCGCAACTTCAACGTCGGTGCGTCGCAACTCGACAAGACGTGCTACGAGTATTTTCTTTTCACCAAATCGTTCCGCAACACGCCGCAGTGTAAGGAACTGGCCAAGCAGGTTGACGTCGCCAAGAGGCGGCTGAGCGAGCTGGAGGCCCAGCGCCAGGAAGCGATGGGCTCTGCCGGACGCTCCTATAAAGACGACATCATCCGCGAGCTGGCGCGCAACAATTGCGGCGCGAACTATGCTGATCAGGCGCGCCGCCGCGATGGTGGTGTTTGGCAAGACGAAGAGACCGTCGGCAACTCCACTTGGACACCGCAAGGCACGTCCGGCGTCGCAACCTACCGCACACTGTGCGTGCGCCTGTGCGACGGCTATTATTTCCCGGTCAGCTTCTCGACGCTGCCGAGCCACTTCCCGCAAGACGCCGAAGTGTGCTCATCAAAGTGCGCCGCCCCGACCGAGTTGTATTACTATCCAAACCCTGGTGGTTCGGTCGATCAATCGGTCGCGCTGAAAAGCCAGGAAAACTACACCAAGCTCAAGGTGGCGTTCCGATACCGCAAGGAATACGTCAACGGCTGTTCGTGCAAGGAAGCCGAATACGTGCCAGCCAACGGCGTCGTGCCGGACAAGAAAGCTGAGGGCGGCGCGGCGCCAGCAACACCGAAGACCTCCGCGTTCCCGCCACGCCGCGCCGACGCGGGCGGGGCCGGCGTGCCGCTGACCACGGGCTCGACCAGTGTTCCAGCAGCGCCTGCCGCGCCGGGCTCAGGCTGGGAAGCAAAAACCGAACAGCAATAAGCTGACCGGCTTTCTATCCTGCCGCGCCGCTTAAACGGGCCGATGCGCGTGCCCGGCCGATTAATGGCAGCAGCAGTTTCAATTCCGGACCGGATTCCTGCCCCGTCAGCGCCAAGCGCAACGGATGGAATAAGCTCTTGCCCTTGGCACCCGTGGCGGCTTTGACAGCGCCCGTCCACTGCCCCCAGGTCTCCACCGTCCACGGCTCGGCCGGCAATAGTGCCAGCGCTTGATCCGTGAATCCGCGATCCTCAATCACCGGCGCAATCGTATCGTTGACCACGCGCCACCACAAATCCGCATCGTTGAACACCACGAGGTTGCCGCGCACCGCATTCCAGAATTCAGCGCCACCTGAAATACCGCGTGCGGTCAAACGATCAGCAACGCCGGCGTAGTCCAGATTATGCAGCAGCTTGGCGTTCAAGCCCTTCAAGTCTTCAACGTCGAAGCGGCCGGGCGCAGTTGATATCTTGCTAAGATCGAGCAGCGCCGCCAGCTCTGCAATGTGTGCGTGCGGTTCAATAGCGTCCGATGTGCCAACGAGGGCCGCGTGGCTTAGCACCGCCATCGGCTCCAGGCCATCATCGCGGAAGCTTTGCACCGACAGCGCGCCCAGCCGCTTCGACAGCGCGTGGCCGTCGGCGCCAATCAGCAAGCTGTGATGGCCGAACGCTGGGGCGTCCGCGCCCATAGCTTCAAAGATCGCCAGCTGCACGCCGGTGTTGGTGACGTGATCTTCGCCGCGCACAATATGGGTTATCCGGAAGTCGATATCATCGACAACGCTGGTGAACGTGTAAAGATACGTCCCGTCTCCGCGAATGAGCACGGGGTCGGACAGCGAGCCCAGATCAACCGTCTGATCGCCGCGGATCAAATCGTTCCAGGAGACGATTGTCGGTTGCGGCGCAGATCCATGCGTCCCATCGGTATTGGGCAAACGGAAACGCCAGTGCGGCTTGCGGCCCTCAGCGATAAGGCGCGCGATCTCATCCGGGCCGAGCTTCAAGGCGGCGCGGTCATAAATCGGCGGGCGGTGCATGGAGAGCTGGCGCTTGCGGCGGCGGTCGAGTTCGTCTTGCGTCTCAAAGCACGGATAAAGCGCGCCCGTCGCTTTCAGCTGGCTGGCTGCTTCATCATAACGTGCGGTCCGGTCCGACTGGCGCGCCTCACTGTCCCACGTGAGTCCGAGCCAAGTCAGGTCATCGCGGATCGATTGGGCGAATTCTTCGGTCGAACGCTCGCGGTCGGTATCGTCCATGCGTAGCAGAAACGAGCCACCGTGTTTGCGGGCATACAGCCAATTCAGCGTCGCCGTACGGATATTGCCGATGTGGATACGCCCTGTCGGGCTAGGTGCGAAACGGACGCGCGGGGTCATTGAGGGCTCATGGGCAAGGCGCGGCACGGACGCCGCAGGATGGTAGTCACCGGAATCTGGCGGCACCCTAACCTGCTCACCGGCCAAGGCAAGGGCAGCCTGCAGTCACGCCTTCACGCCCGCGCCGGCAAGCGCCGCCAGCAGAGCTTCAACTTCACGGATATTGGCACTGGCGAATGTCACAAGCCCTTGCGACCCAGTGGCGATTTTGACTTCAAAAAAGCGCTGCGTGCGGATTTTGGTGGTCTCAAACAGTCCTGCCAGCCCGAGCCCCGACAGGAACACGGTGCCGAGCAGAAAACGGTCGCGCCAGCCGTTCTCAAACACAATGAAGGCCAAGAACATCGCCACAATCAGAAATATCGCAGCTCCGGCCAGTAACCCCTGCACCGGGCGCTCGCGCACTTCTTCGGCTGTGATGGTTTGAATGTCGTCAAGTGCAATGCGCTTAGACCCGATCCACAAAATTCGCTGATCCGGCGCAACCTGCTTCAGGCCCCAGCGCGGCGGCAGATCGCCATCAATCATTGCGTTGGCCATGTCCGCTCCCGTGGGTCTTCGTCACGAGTTGTGGCACAAACCGGTTTGCAATCCCCTAACGCTGCATTAAATGGCGCCGTCGCCACCGTCGGAAACGGGCGCGCGGACGTGCTTTTTCTTGTTCCCAGGAGCCGCCTCAGGCACCGCCGCGATATCCTCACGGAATTTATTCGTAATCGGGTAACGGCGGTCGCGGCCGAAGTTTTTGGCGGAAATCTTGACGCCGGGTGCCGCTTGCCGCCGCTTGTACTCAGCGAGATACAGCAGCCGTTCGATCTTCTTGACCGTCTCGCCTGCGTGCCCGCGCGCGATGATATCGACGAGCGGCATTTCCTTTTCGACAATGCAGCGCAGAATATCGTCGAGCGCCTCATAGGGCGGCAAGCTATCCTGGTCGGTCTGATTGGCTTTCAGTTCTGCTGTCGGCGCTTTGGTCAAAATCCGCTTCGGGATTACTTCGCCCTTGGGGCCTAGTCCATCCGCGGGGACGTTGCCATTGCGCCAATCGGAAAGCGCATAGACCTCCATCTTGTAGAGATCCTTGATCGGATTAAAGCCGCCATTCATATCGCCATACAGCGTCGCGTATCCGACCGACATTTCGCTCTTGTTGCCGGTCGTTAAAACCATCGATCCGAATTTGTTGGAGATCGCCATCAGGATCGTACCGCGCACCCGGCTTTGAAGATTTTCTTCGGTGATGCCGGGTTCAGTGCCCGCAAACATATCCTTGAGGCCCCATGTAATGCCGGCGACAGCGGGTTCAATCGAAACTTTGTCGTAGCGGATGCCGAGAGCCTTGGCGCAAGCCTGCGCGTCGATCAGGCTTTCGTCCGACGTGAATTTCGACGGCAGCATAACGGCGTGAACTTTTGCAGCACCCAGCGCATCGACCGCCATGGCGGCAACCAGAGCTGAATCGATACCACCCGACAGTCCGAGCACAACGCCAGGAAATCCGTTCTTCGTCACATAGTCCTTGAGACCGAGCACGCATGCGGCATAGGCGGCGGCACTGCCGTCTTCGATTGGTGCGGCGCTCGTCTTGGCGCAGCGCCATCCCCCGTCGCCCTTCGACCATTCAGTGATGACGAGTGCTTCGCGCCAGGCGGGGAGTTGCGCGGCCAAACTGCAGTCCGCATTCAAAACAAATGACGCGCCGTCGAATACCAATTCATCCTGGCCACCAACTTGATTGACGTAAATAAGCGGCAAGCGGCTTTCGGTGACGCGCGCAACCGCGACGTTCATACGCAAATCAGGCTTTGGCCAATCGAACGGCGAACCGTTGGGCGAGATCAATATTTCAGCGCCCGTCTCGGCCAGCGTTTCGACAACCTCTTCACCCCAGATGTCTTCGCAAACCGGCACGCCGACGCGCACGCCGCGAATATTCATTGGCCCCGGCATAGGTCCCGCCGCGAACACCCGCTTTTCGTCGAACACGCCGTAGTTCGGCAGATCGACCTTGAGGCGCACGCCAGCGATTTCACCGCCGTCCAACAGCGCGACCGCGTTGTAGAGCAACCCATCCTCACGCCAGATCGTGCCGATCAGGATGGCCGGGCCGTCCTTGCAATCAGCGGCAAGCGCTTCCAGGTGCCGACGGGTTGCGTCCTGGAACGCTGGCTTCAACACCAAATCTTCCGGCGGATAGCCATTGAGGAACAGCTCCGGATAGACGATCAGATCGGCGCCCTTGGCCTTCGCTTCAGCGTGGGCCGCGCGCGCCTTCTTCGCATTGCCCGCGAGATCGCCGACGACCGGGTTCAATTGCGCAAGCGCGATGCGAAATAGCGCTGCCGGCTTTGCCGCTTTAGTCATTGCGCTCTCAATCCAACTGTTTGCCTGACGCCGTGCCGAAAGACTTGAGGGCGTCGATCACGTCGTCGAAGGATGCATCAAGCCCTGCCACGTTCAGTGGATGGCCCTGAAAGCCAATCGCTGAATTCAGCGGCTTGAAAAACGAGGCCGCGCGGGTCGTCTTCATGGTCTTTTCGAATGCGGGATCGAGTTGCAGCATCAGAAACTTCTGGCGATGCATTTCCCGGATCTCAATGTCGAGGATCGCTGGCCACGGAATAACCTTCTCTGACAGCCGGCTATCTGTGATGCCCTCGGCCGAAATCGCGACAACCGGTTGGCGGTTGAACATCTGCCGGACGGCGTAAAGGCTATCCCGCCAAAGAACACGACGCCGAAGGCCACAACAGCTTGCGTGAAGCTGCCGTGGGCCACCTCACCCGAGGCTATCAGCCAAGCTGAAACCGCTGCAAACGCAAACCCGCCGAGTGCATAGCCGACGAGTTTACCGCGCGCATACCTCAGCACCAGCGGATCGTGGATCGCGTTGCCCATGCGGGTCCGCCTTCTGTCCGGCGGTTACGCAATCAGCGTCTTCGGTTCGGCCTTGCCGTCCGCGAGCCGCTCTTTCTTCAGCTGCTCGGCCACCAGGAACGCGAGTTCCAAGGCTTGGTCTGCATTGAGGCGCGGATCGCAGTGCGTGTGATAGCGGTCGGACAAATCCTGATCCGAGATCGCGGTGGCGCCGCCCGTGCATTCGGTCACGTTCTGGCCGGTCATTTCGATGTGGATGCCGCCCGCGTGCGTGCCTTCCGCCCGGTGAATTTCGAAGAACGACAGCGATTCTTTCAAGATCCGGTCAAAGGGCCGCGTCTTGTATCCGGTCACAGCCGAGATCGTATTGCCGTGCATCGGATCGCATGACCACAACACGTTGCGCCCGGCTTTCTTCACGGCGCGGATCAGCTTCGGCAGATGCTGCTCAACCTTGTCGTAGCCAAAGCGGCAGATCAACGTCATGCGGCCGCCTTCGTCCTTCGGGTTCAGGATATCGAGCAAACGCAGCAGGCCGTCGGCGTCCATCGACGGGCCGCACTTCATGCCGATTGGATTTCTAATACCCCGGCAGAACTCGACGTGGGCGTGATCGGGCTGGCGGGTCCGGTCGCCGATCCAGATCATGTGGCCGCTGGTGGCGTAGTATTCGCCGCTGGTGGAATCGCGCCGCGTCAACGCCTGCTCATAGCCAAGCAGCAGCGCTTCGTGGCTGGTGTAGAAGCTGGTCGTGCGCAGCTGCGGGGTGTTGTCGGAGGTAATTCCGCAGGCGCGCATGAAACCCATTGTCTCTTCAATGCGGGTTGCCAGTTCCTGGTAGCGGTGGCCCTGCGGTGAATCGGCGACGAAGCCGAGCGTCCACTGATGCACGCGTTCAAGATCAGCGTATCCGCCGGTCGCGAAGGCGCGGATCAGGTTGAGCGTTGCCGCCGACTGACGATAGGCTTCAAGCTGGCGGTGCGGATCAGGGATGCGCGCTTCGCTGGTGAACTCCGGCCCGTTGATGATGTCGCCGCGATAGCTCGGCAGTTCGACACCGTCCTTTTTCTCGGTCGGCGACGAGCGCGGCTTGGCGAACTGGCCGGCGATGCGGCCGACCTTGGTGACGGGTTGGCCACCGGCATAGGTCAGCACGACGGCCATTTGCAGGAAGACGCGGAAGAAGTCGCGGATGTTGTCGGCGCGGTGCTCAAGGAAACTTTCGGCACAGTCGCCGCCCTGCAGCAGGAAGCCGTTGCCAGCTGCAATGCCAGCCAGCGATTTCTTCAAATCGCGCGCTTCACCAGCAAACACCAGCGGCGGGAAGGTTGCGAGTTTGGTCTCAACGTCTTTCAGCGCCGCCTGATCAGGGTAGTCCGGCACCTGTAGAATCGGCATTTGCCGCCAGCTGTCGGGCGCCCAAGTGGCAGCGGATGATTTGCCTGAAGTCTGCGGGGCGGCCATTTCAACAACTCCATCAAGAAACGCAAAGGACGCGGCGGTGGCCCAAAGGCGCAACGCCCGTCCCGTTAGTTTATCCTATTTATGGCCGGGGCTTATAGGGGAAATGACGGGCAGACGCCAGCGTTTCGGCCAATCCCTTGCTGCCAAGCTGCGGCCTAAAGCCCAGCCGACATGCCGCCATCGACGGCGAGTTCGGAGCCCGTGCAGTACAGGCTGTCGTCGGACGCGAAAAACACCGCCGCACCGGTCATTTCCTCGGGCGTGCCGAGGCGCCCCATCGGTGTCTTGTCGATGAGTGCCTTGCGGACCGGCGGCAGTTTCAAAAGCCGGTCGGTGATCGCGGTCTCGACGTAGCCGGGCGCGATGGCGTTGACGCGGATGTTGAACGGGGCGTACTCGACGGCGAGGCCCTTGGTTAACGCCGTTACCGCCCCCTTGGTCGCCGTGTAGGCAGCCAGCGGGCGCAAGCCGCGGTTGGCCATAATCGAGGAAATATTGATGATCGACGCGCTCTTCGATTTACGCAGCAGCGGCAAGCAATCGCGCGACAGGCGCAACACGCCATCGATGTTGACTTCGCGCAGCTTGGTCCAATCCTCGTCCGACAGCGAGCGGACTTCACCGCGGATCAAAATGCCAGCGTTGTTGACAAGAATATCGGCGTAGCTATGCGCACTTGTGACGTTGCGGACCAGCGCCGTCAGATCCTGGCCCTTCGACACGTCCACGCGCATAGCGGTTGCCTGCCCGCCGCTGGCTTTGATTGCAGCAACTGTTTCTTCCGCCGTCTCGTTGTTGATGTCGGTGACCCAGACGTGGGCGCCTTCCTTGGCGAAGCGCTTGGCGATGGCCTGGCCAATGCCGATGCCGGCGCCCGTGACAATCGCGATTTTTCCGCTGAGACGTGGCATGTGGGCCCTCGTGAGATTTGAGCCGCCAGACATAGCCGCTGCCGGTAACTCGATCAACGCGACACCCTCACGTCATCACACCACGGGCGGCACCCATTTGTCGCGGAGCGTAACCAGTTCTTCCGCCGCGCTCGGGTGCAGCGCCATGGTCTGGTCGAAGTCTGCCTTGGTCGCCTTCAAGCGCAGGGCAATTGCCGCCATCTGCACGATTTCCCCGGCATCGGGTCCCAGAATGTGAACGCCGAGCACCACGCCGCTCTTGGCATCGACAACCAGCTTCATATGGGTGCGTTCGTCGCGACCGGCCAGGATAACACGCATCGGGCGGAACGCGGTTTTGTAGACGTCGAGGGTGTGACCCTGCGCGCGGGCTTGCGTTTCGCTCAATCCCACCGTGCCGATTTCCGGCGTTGAGAACACGGCGGTTGGAATGGTCTCGTATCCGGTCGACCACGGCGTGTTGCCAAACACGCTATCAGCAAAGGCGTGGCCCTCGCGGATCGCAACCGGGGTCAGGTTCACGCGGTTGGTGACATCGCCGACCGCATAGATACTGGCAACATTCGTTCGGCTTGCGGCGTCAACGATGATCTCACCGGCCATGCCTGCGGCGACACCGGCATCAGCCAACCCGAGCCCGCTGGTGTTGGGGGAGCGGCCGATCGCGAACATGATCTGATCGGCCTCTAACACCTCGCCGCTTTTCAGGGAACCGCGCAGGACGCCGCTTTCTTTGTCGATGCTCGCGAACACATCGTTTGTTATGATGTGTATGCCGCGCGCCGTCATGGCAGCCGTCAGCCCGTCCCGCAGGTCTTCATCAAAGCCGCGCAGGATTTTTTCACCCCGATAGAGCAGCGTGACCTCGGAACCGAGCCCGTTGAAGATGGACGCAAACTCGACCGCGATATAACCGCCGCCGGCAATCACGATCCGTGCCGGCAGTTCCTTGAGATCGAACGCCTCGTTAGAGGTTATGACGTGCTCGATGCCGGGAAGATGAGCGTCGAGATTTGGCCTCGCACCCGTCGCAACCAGGATTTTTGCGGCGGTGACGCTTTTGCCGGACGCGGAAAGCCGCACTGCGTTCGGGCCGGTCAGGATTGCACGCTCTCGGAAAATCTCAACACCAGCCCGCGCAAGCGTTCCGCGATAGAGCCCCTCCAGCCTGGCAATTTCTTTGTCCTTCGCCGCTACCAACGATGGCCAATCGAAATCGGGGTCGTCGAACGACCAGCCGAAGCCGCGCGCATCGTTGAAATCGTCGGCAAAGCGGCTGGCATAGACCAGCAGTTTTTTCGGCACGCACCCGCGGATCACGCACGTGCCGCCAAAGCGGAATTCTTCGGCAATCGCCACGCGCGCACCGTGGGCGGCAGCAATGCGCGCTGCACGCACGCCGCCCGAGCCCGCGCCAATGACAAACAGGTCAAAGTCGAATTGAGACATCTGATTACCGGATGCTCGCCACCGTTTATGGCTTCGGCGCCGGTTTGGCGGACTTCATATCTTCGATTACCTTCTGGCTGTATTTCATGCCGATCACCGACCCCTTCTGCATCAAGGCGGGCGTCATGGTGATAAACTTTGCGCCGGTTCCGGAGCGGTAAAAGTCGGCCACGGTCTTCATTTCTTCAGCCGTGAACGTCTCGGCATAAAGGGCTGCGAAATCCTTGAGCATGTCTTCTTTGTAGCCCATGAATTTTGCCATCGCGCCGTCAAATTCAGCACTGAGCTTCTTGCCGGTTTCGGTCGTGTCGGCATTCGCGCCCGAAGCGAAGCCCTTTTTCATCACCTCCATCATGCCGTCGAGCTGCTTGGTGACGCCGGTCACGTCCATCAAATCGCGGGCGGCGGCAAGGCGCGCCGGGTCGCCTGCCGGTTTGGCGTCTTCAGCAAAAGCCGGCATCGCCAACGCAAGTGCTGCGGCCAGTAGAACGTTGCGGATCATCAGTTTCATACAAGCGTCTCCACGTTGAAATCGGGGTCTTCGTTGGACAGAACTTCAATCCCCATCGGGCCAGCAATAATGGCGAGGTCGGCAATGCCGATGAACAAGCCATTTTCGACAACGCCGGGGATCAACCGCAACGCATCTTCAAGTGCGTCTGCGTCTTCGATCGATTCGAATGCGCAATCGACGATGTAGTTGCCGTTATCAGTGACAAACGGTTTGCCACCCGCGCCTTGACGAAGCGTGATTGGCCCCTCGCTGCCGCAATCGGCCGACAGGCTTTCGATCATGTCTTTGGTCGCATTGAGGCCAAACGGCACGACTTCAACGGGCAGCGGGAATTTGCCGAGCGTTTCGACACGCTTGGTATGATCGGCAATGATAATCACGCGCTGCGAGGCGACCGCCACGATCTTTTCGCGCAGCAGCGCGCCACCGCCACCCTTGATCAGCCGCAGCTCAGCATCGATTTCGTCGGCGCCATCAACCGTCAGATCAAGAAACGGCGTTTCATCGAGCGTCGAGAGCGGAATGCCAAGCGCTGCCGCTTGCGCGCGCGTCGCTTCCGATGTCGGCACGCACACGACGTCCAACCCCTCTTTGACCTTGGTGCCCAGCATTTCGACGAACTTCGCCGCCGTCGAACCTGTGCCAAGGCCAAGCTTCATGCCGGGCTCAACGTGTTGCATAGCCGCTTCCGCCGCCTGCCGCTTCCAATCGTCCGCGCTCATAATATGGGCCCCCTCGCTTCATGTTTCAGCGTAATATCATTCAGCGCACCACAATACGCTTAGTCCGCCGTTCGTAGCGTGCGCAAGGTCTACGCCGGTGCCCGCCGCGGTTCAACCCAACACGGCGCCTGGCGCTTAACATGGCGCCTCCGTGACAGTCGGGCGCGTGGCGGCTTGCTCAAATTCCGGTCATCAGAGGGCTTATGAACACCTGGACCCTGGTTTTTGACCTCGACGGCACGCTGGTCGATACCGCACCCGACTTGGCGGCATCGACCAATCACGTGTTACGCAGATTGGGCCTCTCCTCCGTAGCCGAAGGTGATATCCGCCCGTTTGTCGGACATGGCGCGCTGGTGATGGTGGAGCGCGCCGCCGCTGCTCAAGGCCGCGCTCTTGCGCAACAAGAGCTTTATGACCTGTTTGACGTTTTCATCACCCACTACACCGCCAACATATCGGCGCACAGTAAACCCTATGCCGATGTCATAAGCGTCTTGAAGCGTTACCAAGATCGGGGCGCGCGGTTGGCTGTGTGCACCAACAAGATCGAGGCCCATGCCCGCGCACTGTTGGAGGCACTCGACATGACAAAGTATTTTGCGGCCATCATAGGGCGCGACACTCTTGGCATTTTCAAACCCGATCCCGGCCACCTGACGGGCACGATCACCTTGGCTGGTGGAGACCGCCGCCGCGCGCTTATGGTCGGCGATAGCGAAACCGATATCCGCACCGCCAAGGCCGCCAACATCGCCGTTGTTGCGGTTGATTTCGGCTACAGCGTCGAGCCGGTCGCAAGCTTTAACCCCGACGCAGTCATCAGCCACTATCGTGACTTTGAACGCGCAGCCGCGCGCCTGATGTCACAGTGCGCGTGAACGCTTTGGTCCGTCAATACGTCAGCACCTTGCTTTCACCTGTCATAATCTCTTCGATAAAGTGCGCAGCACCCACCACACCCGCGCATTCCGGGATGAGGTCTTCCTTGTGCATGCCGAACAGATCGAGGCCCGGAGAACAGCAGAAGAATTTGACGCCTGCTCCATGAGCTTCCTTGATGAAGTCATAGACGGTGCGGGTATCGATCGATTTGACCTTCAAGGTTTCGGCAACGCCTTTTTTTAAAAGCTTGGCTGCCGTTGATGTGCAAATGACTTCAACCTCGTAGCCCATCGCCGCTGCAACGGAGGCTTGGAAAATCGGCGCGCCGAGTTCCTCGCCGTTGCGCGGATCGGTGTTGGCCATGATGATGATCAGTTTCTTAGACAAGGGCAATTCTCCGCATAGCTTGAACGCCAAGTTACCGCGCAAGCAGGTCCTGCCGCAATGTTCCTGATCAGTGCTGGCGCGAAATATAGCGGCGATAGACGAGGATAGTCGCCGGCAGGAACACCAGATCGGCAATCAGCGACGCAAGCAGCGTCACGCCGCAAACCAAGCCGAACGTCCGCAATGACGGAAGATCGGAGAACACAGTTACGCCGAGCCCGAACGCCAGCACGATGGTCGTTAGAATGATTGCCGGGCCAACCAGCACGCGTGCGCGGCGAATCGCGGCTTCCGGCGACCCTCCCGCTTGCTCTTCCAGCCGCAAGCGATTCAAAAAATGAATCAGCGCATCGACGCCAAGACCAAACACGACGAGCAAAGCGACAACGGATGAGAACTCAAGCCCGCCATCCTTGAACCACAGCATCGCCCCCGACGTAACCACCGGAAACAGGCCCGGTAGCAGGCTGATGATACCGACGAACACCGACCGGAACGCAATCGCCAGCAAAATCGCGGCAACCAGCACGCATAGCGGCAGGCTTTCATTCAACTGGCTGATCATGCGGTGGCTGTTGCGCGCCGCCAGCGCCGGAAGACCCGTCACCGAGATTTCGTATTCCGGATGAATGGCCCGCACTGGATCAAGCGCGTGATCGACCTTTTCGACCAACGGCAAAATCTGACTGGCATCGATATCTGGCAGGCGTCCAGTAACGAGCACTGCATCTTCTTCAGCGGCAATAAAACGGCGGACCAGATGCTGCGGCAGCAGCGCCACGTACTTCTTGACCGTGTCGATGCTGTCATCGCCATTTTCGCGAAGCCAGCGGCGCAGACTTTCCAGCGACCAGACATTGCCAAGACCTGCGGCCTTTTCAAGAGCCAGATGCGTGGCCTCTATCACCGCCAGAGGTGCCGGGTCGTAGAGCTTGGTGCCGTCTTTCCAGCGGATCATAACGTGGAATGGATTGGCACCCGTCAGCTTCTGATCGATGCGCCCTGACGCATCCAGCGCCTGCTCACGGTCCGGCACCTGATCGGCGAGCCGGTAGCGCGGCTCCAGTTGCAGATGCAGAAAAGAGAACAGCGCGAACAACGAAAGCCCGAGCACCGTATAGGCCACCGGATGGCGAACCACACGATCAACAATTGAACCGACAAACGTGCCGAGTTTGTCCATCATGCCGTCGGCCGGCGTGCGATCCCGGGCAAGCTTGCCTTCGTTGCGAATGAACAGAATGGCGAGCAGCGGCAGCACTACAATAACGGCCACGAACGAAATACAGGTTGCCATAGCGCCGGCCTGGCCGAAGGTGCGGATCAGGCCCGATTCAGAGAACAGCAAGGCGAGGAACGAAAGCAACGCCGCCCCGTGGGCCAGCACGCAGGCCGGTCCGACGATTTGCACCGCGAATTTCACCGCGTCGAACTTCGTGTCGCCTTCGCGCAGGCGGATGCGGATAGCGGACACCATTTGCATGCTGTCGGCAAAGCCCATCACCATGATCAGCGGCGTCATCACATTGAGGAACAAATTTAGCTTGAAATCCATCCAGCCCAGCAGGCCGAGCGACCACGCAACCGCAATCACCGGCGGCAAGGCCGCAACCAGCATCAGCGAGACGCGGCGGAAAAAAATCGCCGCTATGATTGCGCCAAACAGCAGGCCCAAGCCATTGTAGAGCAGCTGATCGCGCTCAACGGCGTTGCGGATTTCAAGTTGCATCACCGGCGCGCCTGCCAGTTTGACACTGAGGCCAGCGGCAGAGAGTTCCTTTTCCGCCGCTTCCTTGATGCCGCTGATCACGGTCTTCGCCGACTGTTCCGCGACAGCATTGCGGTCAAGCGACAGCACGATCAGCGCCAGTTCGCCGTCATCCGACAAAAACTTGCCCTTGACGATGTCGTTGGATTTGATCGCCGCAATCAGGCTCGCGAAGCCCGCGCCATCGGGCAATTCCTCCGGCACAACGGGTGAGGCGTATCCCTTGTCGTCCGGCTTGTTGCGCGCCGACAACATGGAGACCAGCCCATTGACGCCGTCGGCCAGCTGCAATTCGCTTGTCGCCCCGGCAAATGCGGTCAGCCCTTCGCGCGTCAGAAGTTTCTTGCCTTCGACCACGACCAGCACATCATATTCGCTCGACGGAAACCGCCTGTCGATTTCCTCGTAGGTGCGAAACTCAGGCGTGTTGGTGCGAAACAGTTCAGCGAGACTATCGTCAACCTTGAGACGCAGCAGGCCCGCCACCGCCAGCGCCGTGATCAGCGCGACCGCAATCGCCGACAGGACCGGCGCCTTGAGCGCTGCCAGCCCGAGCCGGTCGACGCCGAACGAAAATGGATGCGAGCCTGACTGCTCCCCGGCCACGAAAATTTGCCTCCCCGGCATCCCCGAAATGTTCCGGTTCGCGCATTCGCACCCCGGAATCGTCGTCATAAAGCGCGCGACCGTCGCATTCTAGGCCGGACCGCGCAAGTGGTCCGGTCCAGCCGGCCTGAGCCTCAGACGTAAGGGTTGAGCGGCGGCCGGACTTGCCCTAGAGGGTTGCTGATACCTTTGCTCCTTGAGGACCCATGAGTTTGCCGAAGCCCGACATGACGCTCGACACCTCGGGGCTGTCCTGCCCAATCCCGATCCTCAAAGCCAAGAAGGCGCTATCTGCGATGGCGCCTGGCGCAACACTGCAGGTTGTTGCCACCGATCCGGCCGCGCCCAAAGACTTCGTGGCGTTCTGCAAAGCGACCGGCAATGTGCTGATCGAGAGCGTTACGCGTGGCGATACATTCGTGTTCCTCATCCAGCGCACGGGCTGATACTTTGCCGGAATTGACGCCCGACTCTCGCCCCGATGTTCAACTATCGCTGGCGGTCAGCGACAACACTTTGAGGGGAATGCGATGACGCTCAGCTATAAAGCCGTGGCAGCAGTGGCGGCACTGTTTGTGCAAAGCCTCACTGGGATTGCTGTCATGGAGCTCGGAGCAACGGCGGCACTCGCCAAGACGTTGCAGGTTCCTTCCACCCGCATCACACTCGATGTCCCCGATGGCTTCGCCCCCTCCAAGCAATTTCCGGGCTTCATAAACGAGAACACGGGAGCCTCGATCGTCACCGTCGAAATGCCGGCCGCAGCATTCGCCGATTTCAAGAAGGCCGATTTTGCGAGCAAACTTGCCTCCAACGGTTTTGCCAACGTCAAGCCCGGCCAACTGCAATTGGCAGTCGAGCATATTTATGCCACCGCCGAACAGGCGACGGCGGCCGGCGCCTTCTCCAAGTTTCTGTTGATCTTTGCCGACGAAAAGACGACCGCGATGTTGACCGTCAATGTTCCCAAATCAGACGTCGCATCGGGCAAAACCAAGACCGCCACGATCGAAGCAATGCTTGCAACCGCACGGTTGGCCGCAGCGCCGTCAGCCGCACTGCCTCAACCGTTCACACTTGGCTATCTCGGGCCCTTCAAGGCCGCCGGCGTGATGGGCAATGCGGTTCTCTATACACTCGACGGGAAAATGGCCCCAGATAAACCGGACCCGGGCCGCGCGGTGTTCGCGCTTGCGCCGTCAATCGATAAAACCGAAATCAAGGACGTGGGGCTGACCAGCAAGGCCGCGCTCGCGTCCATGTTCGATGTTGATGCGGGTAAGATCTCGCACCAAGGCACGATTACGGTCGATGGTCTCCAGGGCTATGAAATCGAAATTGAAGCGCCCCGCAAGCCGTCAGGCCCACCCGCCTCGGCCTATCAGATCATTCTGAAGACGGCGGGCGGTGGCTATGTGCGCATGATCGGCACTGCGGACACTGGTGAAGGCCGGGCGCTCGTCGCTGAATTCCGCAAGATGGCCGCCAGCATGAAGGCCGCTCCATCTAAATAATGGGGCTAAATAATGGGGCTAAATCATAGGCAATGCGGGCAAGCGGCGGCCGCTTCCGGACTTGGGCGGCACCGCCCCCGTCAGGAAGCCGCAAGTGGCCCGCTTGACAGATACATCCCTCGCCACCCATAAGGTCGCTTCCCAAATCGGGCGGTTAGCTCAGCGGTAGAGCACACGCTTCACACGCGTGGGGTCATAGGTTCAATCCCTATACCGCCCACCATTTCAGCAACAAAAAACAATGCGGTACGAAGGTGCGGGATTCGCAGGCGACCTTCGCAAGTCTCGCTGGGAAGCACCAAAACCGCAAATATTCTCGCTACCGGCTTGCAACGGCTTTGATTAAAATTTTCCAGCCGAGCGACCGCACCATAGCGCGTCACTGAGAGACCGACGCTGAAATAGCATGGCAAGCGCCGACAACGTCACATCCGCCACTATCCGTTCGTGCCTCTTCCTCATAACACGGAGCCCTCTTCGTACTTGAAAAAAGCCGGCCTCCCTAGCAGGGTTCTGCTCCCTGAGCACCGTTGCCATCGGCGCGACGACGCGATCGGTGGCGCTGCAGGCAGGGTCTTGCTGCATATGAGCGTAAATGCCCGTCGGGTGCTGGTGGCATGGCGCCAAAGTGCGCCGGTCATTCGTCCGGCGAAAAGACGTGAATGTACCACTTTGCTCGTGTAAGAATTCTCAAGACGTGCAGCGATTGGAGGAATGGTCATCAAACGCGGCATATCTGCCAAAGCAACGTATCAAAAGCTGCCGCGGATTGTGCGCTTTCTCGCAGGGCACATGGCCTTCGGCCTCGCGGTTGGGACGGCGTTTGCGTCCGCACTGGTCATGACCAATGCTGGCGGGCTTAAAGACCTGATCGCGGGCGACGGCCACCCGTATCTTGCGATGTTTGTGTTGCACTTTATGTTTGCGCTGACCTTCGCCAGTGTGGCGATGGGTGTGGGTGTAATGACCATGCACAAGTCAAAGACACCCGGAACCGGTTCAGACAAGCCCAGCTCTGGCTCCGATCACTCTGACAAGTGAAGCAATGATATTTTGCGCGCGCCGGCGCGGCTTAGAACGCGCAGCCGGACGGAACCCCAAGCTTCTTCAGGATGACCGCCAGCGGGCAGAACCCAGTAAACGCCGACTGTAAAAGATTGAGCCCGACAAACGCGGTCAGCCCCAGCCAATAGGGGTGGACGAAGTGGGCGAGCGCCAAGCTTATGAGAATCATAACCCCGGCAAATGCAAACACGGCGCGATCAATGGTCATTGTTCCGGCTCCAAATTCTTCGATATTTATTTTTCGGGCGCACAGAACTGGCTGTGCAGCGTGGCCATCAGGCGCCTGACGCGCTTATCGGACAACGCATAATAGATCGTTTGCGCCTCACGGCGCGTGGTCACCACTTCGTGCTCGCGCAGCTTGGCGAGATGTTGCGACAACGCCGATTGGCTGAGCGGCACAACGGCTTCCAATTCCGACACTGAGCGCTCGCCGCCGTTCAATTCGCACAGAATGAGCAGCCGGTGGCTGTTCGCCAGAACCTTCAACAGGTCTGCGACTTCTTCACTCCGGCTCGTCAGTTCTTGTATATTCATGCCAACTAAATTAGATGTTGCTTATATTCATGTCAAGCCTCACGGCGTGCCACACGTGGCAAGTGGGCTGAAATTATCGTTGGAGATCGGGTCATGCGCTTCGGCCTTGCAGTTGTTTTACAGGCGGTTCTCGGGCTTGCCGGCGTTGAGCCAGCCCGCGCCGGTAGCCCCCCCGCAACGCCGGTGTTTTCGGTCGCCGTCGAACAAATCGACGATTTGAAGTCTGTCTACGCGATGGTGCGCAGCAAGGATTTGATCGAAGCCCGCGTGCGCACGCCGGGCACGGTCGCCAAATTGAACGTCGATGAAGGGACGCCCGTTGAACCAGGTCAAGTCCTGGCCCTGGTCGCCGATCCCAAGATCGCTCTCAAAATCAAATCTATCGATGCGCAAATTCTGGCCATCAAATCGCGGCTGGAAACTGCGAAAACAGAACTGGAACGCTCAGAGACTTTGAAATCGAAAGGCGTGTCGCCTCAAGCGCGCGTTGATCAGGCCCAAACCGCGTTCGATGTGGCAACAAATGATCTGAAGGCCACGCAAGCGGAACGCTCGGTTGTGATGACGCAAATCGAAGAGGGCCAAGTGCTCGCACCGGCGGCCGGCCGGGTTTTGAAAGTGCCTGTCACCGAAGGCAGCGTTGTCTTGCCCGGCGAAAGCATCGCAACCATTGCAGCCAACGTTTATCTATTGCGGCTTGAGCTTCCTGAACGCTTGGCGCAATTCATGAAATCCGGCGATACCGTGCGGCTCGGGGAACGCGGCATGAGCGCTGGCGCCAAACCGCTCAACACCGGACGCATCGTTCAGGTCTACCCCGAATTGCAGAATGGCCGGGTAATCGCCGATGCCGAGGTTCCGGGGCTTGGCAGCTATTTCGTCGGCGAGCGCGTGCTGGTCTGGATTTCAGCTGGCAAACGCGACACCTACATCGTTCCCCGCAGCTATGTGTTCAAACGCTTCGGCTTGGACTACGTGCGCCTTGCCGGACGTGGTGAGGCCCCGGCTTCCGACGCTGTCGTGCAACTTGGCCGAGCGGTCTCGGCCGACGCCGAAAAGATCGAAATCCTGGCTGGCGTCAAAGCCGGTGACGTTCTGGTGCAGCCATGAGCCACGGTTCACGCCTTGGCCTCTCTGGCCATCTGACACGCGCCTTCATCGGCTCGCCCTTGACGCCACTGTTTCTGTTGGCTGGCCTCGCACTCGGATTGATCGCGTTGTTCGCACTGCCGCGGGAAGAAGAACCGCAGATCTCCGTGCCGATGGTCGATATATTCGTCACTGCCGACGGGTTGAAGGCCGAAGACGCGGTGAAGCTGGTCACCGAACCTCTGGAGACCATCGTCAAAGCCATCAACGGCGTAGAGCACGTCTATTCCAACACCAGCGATGATCGCACCGTTGTCACCGCCCGCTTTTTCGTCGGCACGTCGTCGGATGACGCAATCCTGCGCGTGCATGAAAAAATCCGCGCCAATTACAATCGCATTCCAACCGGAATCCCCGAGCCGTTGATCGTCGGACGCGGCATTGACGACGTAGCCATTGTCACGCTGACGCTGGCGCCGAAGCCCGGGAGCACGCGTTACGAAGACAACGCGCTCTATCACATGGCCGAAGACCTGCAGGTCGAACTCGCCAAGCTTGAGAATGTCGGTTTGTCCTATATTGCTGGCGGGCGCCCTGACCAAATCCGGGTCGAGCCCGATCCGGAAAAACTAGCGCTGTATGGCATTACGCTGGCGCAGCTGGCCGCGAAGGTGCAAGCCGCCAATCGATCGTTTCTAGCCGGCCGCGTCCGCGACAAGAATGAGAGTTTGGCTGTCGCTGCCGGGCAAACCCTGCACGGCATTCCCGACATCGGACTTTTGATGATGTCGTCGCGCGATGGCCGGCCAGTCTATGTGCGTGATGTGGCGAACGTCATCGTCGGCGCCAAGCCGCTTGAGCAACAGGCGTGGCATTTGACGCCCGCCAAAGATGGCTCTCTGACGCGCCAACCCGCGGTTACGCTGGCCATAGCCAAGCGTGCCGGCGCCAATGCCGTCGTTATCGGCGAAAGCATCGTGCACCGCCTCACCGCCTTGAAAGGCAATCTGCTGCCCGGCGACATCGATGTTGCGATTACGCGCAACTACGGAGAGACGGCGAACGACAAGGCCAACGAGTTGCTGTTCCACCTTGGCCTTGCGACCTTGTCGATTGTCATACTCGTCGCTGTTGCAATCGGCTGGCGTGAGGGCGCTGTGGTGCTGATCGTCATTCCGGCGACAATCCTGCTGACGCTGTTTGCATCCTGGCTGATGGGCTACACCATCAATCGTGTCAGCCTGTTCGCGCTGATCTTCTCTATCGGCATTCTGGTCGATGACGCGATTGTGGTGATCGAAAACATCGCCAGACACTGGGGCCTCAATGATGGCCGCAGCCGCGCTGATGCAGCGGTTGACGCCGTCGCGGAAGTCGGCAATCCAACCATTGTCGCAACGCTCACCGTGGTCGCGGCCTTGCTGCCGATGCTGTTCGTCTCCGGCCTAATGGGGCCATATATGAGCCCGATTCCCGCCAACGCGTCGGCGGCGATGGTCTTGTCGTTCTTTGTCGCGATGATCATCACGCCGTGGCTGATGATGAAGATCGGCAAACCAGACGCCGCGCACGCACATGGCAGCCAACAAGACAGCTGGCTGTCGCGGGCGTATCTCTCGGCAGCGCGTCCGATCATCGCCTCAAAAGCGCGGGCGTGGATGTTTCTCGGTCTTGTCGGCCTCGCAACCCTCGCATCCGTCATGCTATTTGCAACCAAAGCCGTCACCGTCAAACTGCTACCTTTCGACGATAAATCCGAACTGCAAGTTGTCGTTGATCTGCCGGCCGGGTCGTCGCTTGAGGAAACCGGGCGCGTGCTCTCGGCGGCCGCAGACCGCTTGGCCAGTTTAAAAGAACTCTCATCGATCCAGGCATATGCTGGCACGGCCTCGCCGTTCAACTTCAATGGCCTCGTCCGCCACGCCTATCTGCGCAGCGAACCGCAGCAAGGCGACCTGCAAATCAACCTCGCGCCGAAGGGCAAGCGCAAACGCACCAGCCACACCATTGCGCTGGACGTGCGTGAACGCTTGAAGGACCTGCCTGCGCCCGGCGGCACAACCGTCAAAGTTGTCGAAGTTCCGCCCGGCCCGCCCGTCATGGCAACGCTCCTCGCCGAAGTCTACGCCAAGGATGGCGAGGAACGCCGCGCGGTCGCAGATCAATTGCGCCAGATCTTCCGCAAAGTGCCATTCATTGTCGATGATGATGTCAGCTATCGCGAACGTGCACCGCGTGTGCGCCTGACTATCAATCAAGACAATCTCGAGTTCCACAAAGTCGAGGAACGCGACGTCTACGATACCATTCGCGCCTACCTGACTGGATTGCCTGTCGGCTACTCGCACAAGGGAGGCGGACGCCATCCGGTCGAGATCGCGGTGCAATTGCCGAAATCGGATCTGGCGATCACGCAGAAAACTTTATCGACGCCAGTGCCCGCAAACGCCCTCCCAGGCGGCCGGGCCATTGTCGAACTTGGCGACGTTGTAACGGAGACCCGCGAGCGCGCCTCGTTCCCGGTCTTCCGCCACAATGGGCGCGCCGCAGAGATGGTCATGGCCGAGTTGGCCGGCGCCTATGAGGCGCCCATCTACGGCATGCTTGCGGTTGCCGACCTTGTCGAAAAGCACGACTGGGGTACTCTTCCAAAGCCAACGATCTCGTTCCACGGCCAGCCTGATGACGAGGCAAAGCCCGTGCTGCTGTGGGATGGCGAGTGGGAAGTCACCTACATCACCTTCCGCGACATGGGCGCGGCGTTTGCTGTCGCCCTGCTGGCGATTTACGTGCTCGTCGTCGCGCAATTCGGTTCCTTCAAATTGCCGCTGGTGATCTTGACGCCTGTGCCGCTGACGCTGATTGGCATTATGATCGGCCATTGGCTTTTTGGCGCACCGTTCACGGCAACGTCGATGATCGGCTTTATTGCGCTTGCCGGCATAATCGTGCGCAACTCGATCCTGCTTGTCGATTTCATTGCCGAACGCAAAAGCGGCGGCGCGCCGTTGCGTCAGGTGCTGCTCGAGGCCGGCGCCATCCGCTTTAAGCCAATCCTGTTGACGGCGCTGGCCGCGATGATCGGCGCAGCCGTGATATTAACGGATCCGATTTTTCAAGGCCTGGCGATTTCTTTGCTGTTTGGGTTAGCGTCATCGACACTGCTGACCGTGCTCGTCATTCCGGCGATTTACGTGGTCATGCGCGACGATGGCCGGTCTTGGCCGGACAGCGCAGTGGCTCCAGCCGAGCACTAATTCGTGATCTCAGCACAAGCGGCCGGAATTTGATCCAACGCAAGTTGCACATCTATCAGGCCGCTACAAATATAGGGCCTAGCTAAGGCCGGATGGGCGGTATCGATAGACCGCTGAACCGGCCAGCCCGGCGATCATGTTGGCGCGCCGGTAGCGGGTGGCGCGAGGCGGATAAAACCGCCGGCCTGCAGCCTACCCGGCAAGCGTCTTGAATTGTGGAAAGGCCCATCAATGCAACACTATCACGCCGTCGTTTGGCTCGATCATCGCGAGGCTCGCGTCTTCTTTTTTGACCGCCATTCCGTCGATGAAGTCGATATCGCGACGCGTAAGCCGAACCATCACCTGCATCACAAGAAGGGCAGCGCTGCCGGCAAGAAGCAGCCCGAGGATCAGCATTTCTACCATGAGATTGTCGATAGTATGAAGCCCGCCAAAGAGTGGCTGATCATGGGACCAGGATCGGCCAAGCTTGAGCTAGTCAAGCACGTGCATCATCACGACAAATCGTTGAGTGATCATATCGTTGGTGTCGAAACCTCGGATCATCCAACGGACAAGCAAATCGTGGCGCACGCCCGCGAGTACTTCAAGGCCGCCGACGCTATGCGGCCGCAGGTCTAGGTGATCGATAATTTTGCGGCCGCCGAGGAGGGTGAATTTGAATCTCGCAATTGGTTTTTACTTTGCCGTGCTTGCTTCAACATTGCCCTCAGCGGCGGCCACTATCGATTCCTCAACCTTGAATACAGGTGAAGCTCTGCTGCAAACGCACTGCAGCCGTTGCCACGCCATCGGCAAAGATGGCGCCAGTTCGCACGAAAAGGCTCCGCCATTCCGGACGGTCATGGAGCGTTACCCCGCGGAGAACCTTGCCGAGGCCTTGGCAGAGGGCATCGTGTCGGGCCACCCGGATATGCCGGAGTTTGTGTTTAAGACCGGTGAAATCGATGCGATCATCAACTATCTCAATAGCCTCAAGCCGCCAGCTAAGCCTTGATACTTGACCGATCATCGGACGCGCAAATCTTGACGGCGGTCAAAGCGGCACTGCTGAATTTCTTAGACAATCACTAAATGATTTCAAAGGAGCAGGCCTATGTTCACATCACAAACAAAGTCACGGTTGGCTGGCGTGGCCGTCTGCGCAACGCTTGGCATCGCGGTCAGCGCGCCATTGCGGGCAGACGAAGCTTGGGAAAAGCTGCTCCGCATTCAGTTGGAAGAAACCCACAAGTGCATATTGTCGGGAACGGTGTTTGTGCGCGAGATGCCGTCTGGCGAAGGCATCACCTATTCGGGCCGCGCCAAATGTTTTGATGGCCGCGATTTCGATTTTTCACAAAGCAAGCCGCATATGAAATTCGACATCAAGTCTTGCGATCCGACTGTTTGCTAAAACAGCTGGCCTTCGGGCCCAATTGCCTGCCGCGTGCATTTCGATGTGCCGAATGGAGTATTTTTTGATGACCTTCAAAACAATTCTCGTCAACCTCAACCACGAAGCTCGCGCCGCAGAGCTGATCGCGGCTGCGGCAACGGTTGCTCGAAACAACGAAGCTCATCTGATCGGCCTCTACGTGATGCCGCCGCTATTCATGCCAAGCGACGTCATTTTGCCGATGGGGTCTGAGTTCTACGAACAGCAGATCAGCGAGCACCGCGCCCAGGCAGAGCGGATTAAGTCCGTGTTTGACCGCCTGACACGCGGAGAGCCATTTGTTGCCGAATGGCGCGTCTATGGCGAAGCCCGCAGCGCCTATCAATCCATTGCGGACGGTGTTGTCGCCCAGTCGCGCGCCGCAGAACTCGTCATCGTCAGCCAGGCCAGCGACGGTATCGCGCCACCGATGCTGACAGATATTCCTGAACGCGTTGCAATCGAGAGCGGACGGCCCGTGCTGGTCATACCTGTTTCGTGGCAGCCGGGCGCATTCGGCGCGAACATTGCGGTTGCCTGGAACGACAGCCGCGAGGCGGCCCGCGCTACGTTTGACGCGCTGCCATTCTTGCGGCTGGCCAAAACCGTCCGGCTGATTTCGGCGGGCGACGAAAAGGATGCCGATGGCGCAACCGCGTTGCTTGGCGCCGATGTGGCCGCGACGCTGGCGCGTCACGGATTGAGCATCGAGGTCGCCAATATCGCCGATACCGCACGCAGCGCCGGGCCCGCACTTCTCGCACGCGCCGTTTCTGATGGCTCTGATTTGCTGGTGATGGGCGCTTATGGCCACTCACGCATGCGGGAGTTCATCCTGGGTGGAGCAACGCGCGATATTCTGAAAGCCATGACCGTGCCCGTTTTGATGTCCCACTAAGCTGGTGAGAAACCATCCCATGACACCACCACCAAACCTGCAGCGCATCCGCCTTGAACTTGCCCGCGACCACGACTTTCCTGAAGGGAGCCGCGAGCGCGGATATGAATTCGCAGCTCCCCTCGATGACACAGGACATCTCGATGCAGCGGCGTGGAAGAAGGTTCGTGAGCGCTGCCGCGTGCGCCGGTTCTGGCCGGGCGAAGCAACCGAAATTTGCCACCTCGTGCATAAGCGCGGCGGTGCCTGGGCGGTCGACTACGACCCCAATAGCGACGCCGACGACGAAACCGGTTTTAAGCTCAGCAGCCACAAGTTTGTGCCCGGCGAGTACGTGTCGTTCAAAGAGCACGACGGCGTGATGCGCACGTTCCGCGTCGCCGCGGTTTACGATCTCGACTAGAAGTCTGGCGCGCTTAACGCGTGGCCGGGCGTGTCATGACGCGGGGCGGTCCGTCGAGCATGACGGCTGCCACGTCGCGGGCAATCGAGCGGAATTCATATTCTGCCGCCCCCAGCCGGGCCTCAATCGAGACCGAAGCTGGATCTTCTATAAATGCCACGTCGCGGCCCACGCGCCATGTTCGAAACGATTTGAATATGCCCATCCCGGCCTCCGCATGCAGAAGCCCGAATCGCTAACCTGATTCGCTGTGGATGATTCGCCCGCCCGCCTCTTATCCGCCGCTGTTTTTAGGGGCCGGCCGGATCGCGGTGCCTCAGATGATCGACTTGGCGTAGAGATCCGTCCGCCGGTCGCGGAAAAAGCCCCAATCGGCGCGGTAACTCTCAATTTCGCCCAAGTCAAAGGTGTGCAAGATCACACCTTCGTCCTTGGCGCCGAGGCTTTCGACCAACTCGCCGGTGTGATCTGTGATGAACGAATGACCATAGAACCGCTGCTTACCGCCGACGTCCTCCAGGCCAATGCGATTGGCGGCAATGACCGGCACCGCATTCGACACGGCGTGACCCTGCATCGCCCGTTGCCAGCGCTTGTGGGTATCAAGCGCGCCATCATAGGGCTCTGAGCCTATAGCCGTAGGATAGAGCAGTATTTCAGCCCCCTGAAGCATCATTGCCCGCGCGCATTCCGGATACCACTGATCCCAGCAGATACCGACGCCGATGGAGCCAAAGCGGGTCTGCCAAGCTTTGAAACCTGTGTCGCCGGGGCGGAAGTAATACTTCTCTTGATAGCCGGGCCCGTCTGGGATGTGGCTCTTGCGGTAGACGCCGAGACTTTCGCCGTCTGCGTCCACGATCACCACGCTGTTGTAATAGCGCGGGCCGTCCTTCTCGAAAATCGAAACCGGGATAACGACCTTCAAAGCCTTGGCCAGTTTCTGCATAGCCGTGACGCACGGATGCGAAGCCGCCGGAAACGCGGTTGCAAACCAGTCCGGGTTTTGCTCGGTGCAGAAGTATAAGCCTTGGAATAGCTCAGACGGCAGGATCACCTGCGCGCCCTTTTTGGCGGCTTCGCGGACGAGCTTTTCGGTTTTGGCGATGTTCGCCTTGATGTCGGCCCCATACGAGGTTTGAAGGGCAGCGACGCTGATGGTCCGGCGGCTCATGTGCGCGGCTCCTGCTGCGTAATGCAATGAAATGATCCGCCACCCGCTTCGCCAGCGCCGAGAAGTCCGCGCGATGACACGCCGATGACTTTGCGATCAGGGAACACGGCCTGCAGGGCGTTCAAGGCGGCCTCTTGCGTTGGAGTGCCGTAGACCGGCACCACCACCACGCCATTGGCGATGATGAAATTCATGTGCGACGCCGGCGAAATTTCACCAAGCTTGTTGCGATACAAACCAACGCCTGGAATACGCACAACGTCGAGCGTGCGGCCTGCCGCATCGGTTGATTGCGCAAGCGTTGCTGCAATGGCATTCAACGTCTCAGCGTTTGGATCATCGGGCCCAGCGGGGGCCTGACAGACAACGCAGCCCGGCGCGACGAAGCGGGCGATGTTGTCGATGTGGCCGTCGGTATGATCGTTCTTCAAGCCCTCATCAATCCAGATGATTTTGCGGGCGTTGAATGCGTCAACCAGCGCCGCTTCCGCTTGATCCTTGGTCCAGCCGTTGCGGTTCGGATTGAGCAGCGTCTGCCGCGTCGTCAGGATTGTGCCTTCGCCATCCTGATCAATCGCGCCGCCTTCAAGCACGAACGGAAAACGCCGGACGGTTGTGCCGGACGCGTGCGCGACATCGTCGCCAACGGTGGCGTCATCGGGCAAATCGTATTTGCCACCCCAGCTATTTGTTGCAAAGCGCAGTGCAACTGGCCCGTTGGGACCGGCGGCAAAAATCGGACCAGTGTCGCGCAGCCAGATGTCGCCGTACTTGGCATCAACCAGTGTCGCGGTTTTCCCAAGAGCGGCCGCCGCCGAAGCGCGCGCGTCAGCATCATGAACGAGCACGCAGACCCGGTTCGACGGCGCGAGCACTGCGATCAGATTGACGATATCCTGGCGCGGGCTCTGAAGATCGCCGCCCCATTCGCTCTGGCTATAAGGCCACGCGGTCCAGATTGCCTTCTGCGGTGCCCACTCAGCGGGCACGCGGACTGCGCCTGCGCGATCCGACTTGACCATTCAATTGTTCCTTCCGTGCCACCGTTACAAACCGCAAATCGCGGCCGGGGTTCTATGCCTCGTTGGCGATCGGCAAATCATCTTCTGTGTAGATTGAGTACATCGGCTCATCCTGAAGGATGACTTCCTTGTAGTGGCCATAGCCGTTGAAGCGCGTCGATAGCGCACGGCCGTATGCACCGATGTTGCCGATTTCAATATAGTCCCCTTCGCGCACCGAGGCTGGCAGCAGGAACGGGCCTTTCATGTGATCGATTGAGTCGCAGGTCGGTCCCCAGAACTCAAACGGCAACAACGGCTCGTTGGTATCCAGCCCATCGCGGATCAAGCGTACCGGAAATACAAAGCCCAGCTGGGCGCTGTCGTACAATGCGCCATAGCCGCCATCATTGATGTAGAGTTCATCACCCTTGCGCAGATCGACTTTGACGATCAGGCTTTCGGCTTCTGCGACTAGCGCGCGGCCAGGTTCGCAAATCAACCGGCAATGCTCGGTCACAGGCATTTTGGCCATCGAGGCTTTTATCACCTCGATGAAGTCCTCAAGCCGCGCCGGAACGCTGTCGGTGTAGCGCGACGGAAAACCGCCGCCGACGTCAATTGCATCGACCACGACACCTGCCTTCACGATCAGCTTCTTGACCTCATCAAACGCCATGCCATAGGCGTCCGGGGTCGTCGTCTGCGAGCCGACGTGAAAGGTGATGCCGAGTTCGTCGGCAACTTGGCGTGTTTTAACAAGCAAGCGCTGCGCGCGCTGCCCGACCACGCCAAATTTACGCTCCAGCGGAATACGGCTGTTCTTCGAGGGAACCGCAATGCGCACGAACAATTCGAGATCCTTGGCGCCGCCCGTTTCCTCAACGATCTTTTGCAATTCGTCTTCGCTATCGAGCGCGAAACATTTGATGTCGTAGTCGAAGTACGCCTTACGGATGGCATGGCGTGATTTGACGGGGTGCATAAAGTGCAGGCGCACGCCGGGAATGGTGGCGGCATCTTCGAGTTCCACCACGGAGGCAACGTCAAACTGGGTGATGCCCGCGCCATAGAGCGCGCCGAGCAAAAACACCGAGCTGTTGGCCTTGTAGGCGTAGGCGACTTCGCCGGGAAAATTCTGCGTGAACCAACGCGCGGCACGCCCTGCCGCGTGAGGGCGGGCGGCAAACACCGGGATGTCCGGCTTCAGCGCGGTCACCATCTCCAATGCTGTGCTGAATTTTTCCATTTCGACGGGAGGCCTCCACCTCAAAGTAACGGCCGGCGCGGGCGCGAACGCTGCGCACGCAGAAACTCGCTGCATTTAGGGGCCACCACCCCCCCTGTAAAGTGGCATTTGCATGCAATCTCAAACGCGGTTGCCAAGTCCCTGCGGCGGCGGCCGGCCTTGCTGAGCGTTCCGCGCAAATCGGCGATTGACGGGTGAGGCCGGAGCAGAGAATGCTTATTGGCCCCAAGACCGGCCACAACACGAAGAAAGGTTGCCCATGCAGGCGCTCAAAGCGCTTATCGCCGTGTCACCCGCAACGGCGTTGGCTGTGGGGGGAGCGATCATCGGGTTGCTATTTGGCGCAATCGTCAGCCGGACGAATTACTGCACGATGGGCGCCATCACCGACTGGCGGCTAACCGGCGACAAAGGCCGGCTGGGCGCGGTGGCGCTGGCTGCTGCGACGGCGATGACCGGCGCTCAATGTCTCGACGCATATGGTGTCGTCGAACTGTCAAAATCGATGTATCTCGCGCCGCGCATCAATTGGGCTGGCGCGCTCGGCGGCGGACTGCTGTTTGGCTATGGCATGGTCTACGCGGGCGGGTGCCCAAGCCGCACTCTGATCCGCGCCGGCGGCGGCGATGTCCGCGGTCTCGTCTCTCTCGTCGTCATGGCTATTGCCGCATACGCCACAATCAGCGGCGTGCTGGCGGGAGCGCGCGTGGCACTTGAAAACGCAACGGCCATTGACGTGAAGGCGTTTGGCGCACCCACGCAGCATCTCGGTGAATTGCTCTATCGAGCGCATGTGACGGCGTCACCGGCATCTTTGATTGCGCTCTTAGCGGTACTCATTCCGCTCCTTGCTTTTGCCGCCGGCCCAGCGCGCGTGTTCTCGCGTGGCATCAACATAGCAGGTGGGCTGGCGGTTGGCGGACTGGCCATTGCCGGTTGGGCGCTAACGGGTCTCGCCAGCGATGAGTTCGCTGCATCTCCCCTCCAGCCCGTGTCGCTCAGCTTTGTGCGCCCCGTTGCCGATACCATCGATTGGATTGAGCGCTCCACCGCGCTTGGCATGCCGGGCTTCGGCGTGACTTCCGTTTTGGGCGTGCTTGCGGGCGCAAGTCTTGCGGCGTGGCTCTCGGGATCGTTCCGCCTGATCGGATATTCCGACCGCCGCGACGCGATCCGCCACGTAGCGGGCGCCGCCGCAATGGGCATTGGCGGCGTGATGGCGCTTGGTTGCACCATTGGCCAAGGCGTCAGCGGACTATCAACGCTGTCCGTGCAGTCGCTGATCGCCTGCGCGGCAATTGTCGCTGGCGCCGTCATTGGCCTGCAAAGACTTGAGAAGAGCCTCTAGTCGCGGCCGATGACGACGACCGCGCGGCCATCTCTCAGCGATTGGCCGGGCGACGTGTTGGGCCGCGCTTCCATATTGGGCGCCCGCGACTGGTTGCGGCGTGCGGCCTGCGCCTTGGCATTGCGGGCGCGTTCGGCTTTCTCCGGCATCCGGCGCAATTCGGCTTCTGTCACCAGCGTATCCTGGATGAAGTTCTCCCAGTTGCCGAGCAGCGTGAAGCGCTGCCTTTCGAAGTCGTGCTCGATACCCGTTGGTGCGGCGGATGATGTCGAACAGCGCGCTATCAAGGTCTCCGTGCCATCGGCCTTGAAGCGCAACTGATACGGCGCGTCTGGTGCCGGAATACTCAGCGTCTTGCCGGCTTGAATGAGATTGTCTTTCTCGAAATCGTTGGGCATCAGAACCGTCGCCTTGCCTTCGGCGTCGATGCTGACAACCGTGAGAAAGCAATCGGTATCGGCTTGCGCTTTGATGGTCACAAGATCGCCCGCCGTTGGCACAAGCTTGTCGATCCACACGCTGAGGCCAATTTCGGATTTTACGTCGCGCAAGAAGCCGCCCGAGCCTTGAACGGACTGCGGCTTGTCGATGCCTTTGAGCAGCGCAAACAGACGGTCGAGATCGGTCCGCGGCAGCACACCTTGCTGCAGGCGGCGGGCAAGAGCCGCAGCCGCGCCTTCCGTTGTGCTCAGCGTTTTCATAAATGCGTCGCGATCAAGACCGGCTTCAGCAACCGCCGCTTTGACATCGGACCCGCCACGATAGTGCCGGGCGAGTGACGAGACGATCTCTTCTCCCTTCACAGTCAGATCCGGATCGATCTTGGCTGCGGTGAGAGCCGAGCGGTAGCGGTCATTGTCGCCACTGACCAGAAGGCCAATTTCGCTGTCGCTCGGGTACATGGCGAGCGCGCTGTCGGCGAGGTCCTTGGCAAGCGTTGAGGCCCCGCTTGTGGCATAGGGCCTGAAATCATCGCGGAAGACTTTGATGCCGTTGGCGTGGCAGGCAAAACAGTTGCTGCCCGCTTTGGTCACCGGCTCAAGTGCATTGCTCTCGGTGCCCGCATAGGCCTTTTCAATGCCCGGCAAGACGCGATCGACGCGATTTCCGGCGCCGTCAAAAACGGCATAAGCAAAAAAACCATTCGGCAAGGCAAACACGCTGCGGATTTCGTCCGGCTTGAACGGCGCCTTGATGGATGCCGTCGATTTGGGGCCCAATGGGTGCTCAAACAGATCCTGATCGCCTGTGCTGGTCGCGAAATCGTACATCAACCACATCGGCCCCCGGCCACCGGCGTGGCGTTCCGCAAGCCTGTTGCCCCGCGTAATCATGCTATTGCGCACGGCGATGCGCCGGGCAGCACCCGTCTTAATGCCTTGATCGATATCGACGCCATTCATACGTGCCAGTTCCGGCAACTTCGATGGCAACCCAAGCAGCGCATAATAGAGCGGCGGCTCGGTCGCGGCGGCAGCAAACCAATCGCCTTTGATCAAAGGCAGCGCTGCCCCCGCTGACGTTTTGATGTCGGCCGGAAACGTGACGTCCGGCAATGCCGGATAGTCCCGCTGGATCAAATCCCAATGGCCAGAAACCCAGCCGAAGTCCGAGAGCTTGACGGCAAGCAGTGTGCCGGCCGGATCAAGAGCCGTCAGCCGCTGCGGCTCTGGCGCCCATGACAGTGCGTTGAACACTTTGGTCAGCGCCTGGCGGTACGCGTCGATGTTGGCGAGCGGCTCACACGCATTGTAGAGGTGGATGAGCGAAACAAAGCGCAGGTCTTTCGAACTGTCACGCTCAAGGCGTTGGGCTTCGCGCATCAACGCATCGCGGTCCTCGGGGCGTATTGGCTTGCGATCGGGACAGGCTTGGACTGATGGCGGCAAATCGCCAATCCAATCGCGGACAGCCTCAATGTCATCGGGGCGCGGTTCGCTGCCGTCCGTAATGCCGGCATAGACGTCGAGCGGCGCGTGGCGCGTGACCAGAATATCGTAGACCGGCGATGCGTCCGGCAGGCCTGGGCGGACGGCCAGCGGATCACGCGCCAGTTCGTCGATGGCCAGAATGTTGGCGATGCTGCCGGAGGCGAGCGGTTGCTCAGTCCGGCCGGTCTGGTGGCACCGCGCGCAATGGCCATCAAACACCGCATAGGCTTTGGCCGCCCGCGCCTCGTCCGGCCGTGGCGGCACCGTGAACCCGGGGAACATCGGCGGCGGTGGAGGGGGCGGCGGTGGTGGCGCGGGTGGACCGGAGATGGCGGGGTCGCCGGCAGCGCCAGGTGTTGGCGGCGCCGTCGCGCCCGGTACAGCGGAGGCCGGCTGTTGCGGATCGGCCGCGGGAGATATCGCGGGTGCCGCAGCAGGTGGGGCCACTTGCGGCCCGGCGGGCGAAGCGGCTGGCGCTTGCGCCCGGGTGACAGCTGTGCCCCCCAGCATCATCGCGATGCACAGCATGGCCATCCGCGCGTGCAATCGCGCCGGGCACACTTTCCACATGGCACGGCTGGCACGCAGCCTTGTCATCCTGGCGTCACGCATTCCTTAAAACTCCAGCGGCCCGATTGCAGCCCCCTTGAGGCCGCTGTTTCGTTGGCACAATAATGACCACCCGCCCGCACGCCTAGTCCGTTTCAGCCACACGCATCTGATGCGGGTTGTATCGGCGCACTAGCGCTGAGCCATAATCTGCAGGGCTTGGCGCGTCTCGGTATTGAAAAACCCGTGGATCGTGCCGCGATAGAGGCCCTGCAACGCCAGCTGCTTTTGGATTTGGCGCCGCGTCGCGAAGGACAATCCTTGGGCAGCAATGTCGATTCCCCGCCCCTCGGTGCGCCCAGCCTGCACGGCCTTCAAGGCGGTTTCAGCCGCGCGCGCCGGATTTCGGGCCACACCGCGGCCTCGATCATAGATACGCGCCAGTTCAACGTAGGCTGCTGCATGGCCATACCCCGCCGCCGCCTCAAGCAAGCCCAGGGCGCTGGCCGTGTTGGGCCGAGCGCCTTCCCCGGCAAGGTCCATCAGCGCCAAATTGTACATGGCGCGCGGATGCTTGTTTTCAGCCGCCAAACGGTAAAGACGGCGCGCCTCGGCGCTATTCTTGGCAACGCCTTTGCCTTGACTATAGAGGTAGGCGAGGCTGGTTATGCCAGCAACATCGCCGCCGTCGGCTGCAGCGCGGTACAAGCGCAACGCCTCGACCAGATTGGGTGCTGCCCCCTCGCCGAACTCGTGCATCGTGCCAAGGGCTGCCATTGCGGCCGGATATCCGGCGTCCGCTGCCCGCTCATACCAGCGCGCGGCTTCCAGTAAATCCTTAGATACACCGCGGCCTTTGTCATAGGCCCGGCCAACACGGTATAACGCGGCTGGCAATCCTTCCGCCGCCGCCTCGGTGTAAAGCTTCACGGCCAGCGCGATGTCCGCCGCCGGGGCACCATCCGCATCGAGCATCAAGGCTTTGTCGTGGGTCGCCTGCGCCGCCATCAGACGTTCGGTCGCGTCAATCCCGCCGGTCATCATCCAAGACCACGGCGTGCGTGTGTGCAAGGCCTCGATTTTTGCAATCCGCACGGACGCCAGTTCGGCAAACAGTCCGTTGGGATAGCGGGTGATGTGGTTGTGCAGAACTACCACATCCTGGCTGGATTGAATGGCCTCCCAGGCGGTCATCTCTGCAAGACGCGCGGTCTGCGCTGCCGTTTCGGGTGCAACAGTGTTGGATGCCTGCGGCACAAACGAAAACTGCGTGACGAGTGACGAGTGCTCCCATGGCGTCTGCCGGTTGGCAGTGCGCTCGATGACGTGGCGGCGGGTGGCGCGGAATACATCTTCGAGTGTTTTGCCGGGTTGCAGCATCTCGCTGGCGAGCGCCGCGGTGTAGGGGCTATTTGCACCAATGCCGTCGTCGGCCAACTGGCCAGGCCCCGTCGCATAGGCGATTATGGTGCCAGCCGGCGCGACCACCGAGGCAAGCCCCGTCACCGTTGCAGTCCACACACCCGCCGCAAACGGATTATCCCGGCACGCATCCAGCACAACGATATTCAACCGCGTTGATGAGCGCGCCATCGTCCGCATCACACTGTGCAGCGGCACGCCGAATTCGGTCACGTCTTCCGTAGTGGCAATCGTCGCGCCGAGAGGGATCAGATAGTTGTCACCATCCACCTGCACACCGTGGCCGGCATAGTAGAATAGCGCGACTGCGCCTGGGGTTTGAAGGCGGCTGCCGAAATCGGCAACGGCGCGGCGCATGTCCTCGGCGGTCCCGTCCATGACGGTCATGACATCGAAGCCAGCTGCTGCAAGCGTGCGGGCCATCAGGCCGGCATCGTTTCGCGGGTTCTTCAAGCGGCTTGTTGCATAACTGGCGTTACCGATGATCAGCGCTATGCGCGGCTCTGCGCCAGCGGCCACTGGCGTTTGCGGCGCGGCGCCCGCGGCCGCTGGTCCGCACGCAAGCATGGCCGCCAGGAGCGCACAGCCCAATGCCGCCGCCAACCGCTTCCGGACCACGCTCCACGCCCCCCTCGTCAGCCCTTCGGCTGCCATCCAGCCCATCTCCTGCCAAAAACGAATCCTGCTGGAAAAATAGCCCTCTACGGCTCTGGCGCCAGCCCTGACGGGCGCTGATCCCCGCCTTTCGGCGGATTGCCCCCAACTCCCTTGACCCGGCCACTAACCGATTGCAGCGATTGTCCTTCTATGCAGGCCCCATCCCCACTTAGACTGGCTCAGGTGTACGTTCCGCGAGCCGCGTCCGGCTCCATTTGAGACACGCGATCCACATGCCAAGCGGCGGAGAAGTCCTGATTGATATTTTGGCGGCGGAAGGCGTCCGGCATGTCTTCACTGTGCCCGGCGAGAGCTTTATCGCCGCCCTCGACGCCATGCACAGCGACGTGCGCGTGCGGCCCGTCACGTGCCGCAGCGAGACCGGCGCGGCGATGATGGCGGAAGCCACTGGCAAGCTCACCGGACGTCCTGGTGTTGCACTGGTGGCGCGCGGGCCTGGGTCCGCCAACGCGGCGGCCGGCGTCTACATCGCACACCAAGACGCGACACCCATGATCCTGCTGGTGGGTTTGCCGCCGCGAAGTATGGAAGGCCGTCCGGCGTTCCAAGCCATCGATCTGTCCGCGCTGTACGGTGGCATCGCCAAATGGGTATCGACCGTCAGCAGCGCCCAGCGCCTTCAGAGCACACTCGCACGCGCATTCCGCACGGCCATGAGCGGCCGGGCTGGGCCGGTTGTGATTGGGCTGCCTGAAGACGTGCTGCTCGAAAGCAGTCCTGCTGTTACTCACGTGAGAACCGTGGCCGCGTCCTTGCCACCTGCCAGTGAGGCGCTCGAACACATCAAGAATGCCCTGGCGGTTGCAGAACGCCCCCTGCTCATAACAGGGGGATCGCAATGGACTGAAGAGGCCGCGCAAAACCTCGCCGTCTTTGCCGAGCGTTTCGATTTGCCAGTCATTGCCTCCTTCCGCCGTCAGGATCATATCGACAACCGGCACCGCTGCTATGCCGGCCATGCCGGATTTTCGCCGGAACCGCTGCTGATTGCCGGAATCAAAGCGAGCGATCTGATCATCGCGCTCGGCACACGCCTCGGCGATGTCACGACCCAGGGCTTCACGCTTCTCAACGGCGCCATGCCGGAACAGAAGATCATTCATATTGCGCCAGACGCGGGCGATCCCGATTGCGCGGTACAAGCGTCATATTCCGTTCATGCCTCGGCAACGGCCGCAGCGGAAGCGCTCGCCGGGCTTGCATTGCCCGGCAAACGCCCACCCTGGGGTATCTGGCGGCGCGACCTGCGCGCGGCCTATGAAGCCTCGCTCAAGCCGCAGCCGACACCCGGCAATGTCCAGCTGGAGCAAGTCATCGCGACCCTGTCGCAGATGCTGCCGGCGGATGCCATCGTGACCAATGGCGCCGGCAACTACGCAGCCTTCCTGCAGCGCTACTATGCTTACAAAGCCTACCCCGCGCAGCTTGCCCCGGTCTCCGGCTCAATGGGTTATGGCCTGCCCGCCGCGATCGCCGCCAAACTCGCCAACCCTGATCGCGTAGTCGTGGCATTGGCGGGCGACGGCTGCTTGCAAATGACCAGCACCGAGGTGATGACCGCCGTGCAGTTCGGATTGGGGTTGATCATCATCGTCGCCAACAACGGAACGCTCGGCACAATCCGCATGCATCAAGAGCGCCGCTATCCAGGCCGCGTCGTTGCCACGAGTTTGATGAACCCGGATTTCGTAGCGTGGGCCAAAAGCTGCGGCGCTGACGCTGTGCGCATCGACGAGACTGCTGCATTTGCGCCAGCCCTGGACCGCGCGCTGGCCAGTCAACGCTTGACCGTGATCGAACTCGCACTCGACAGTGAAGCGATTTCGCCGCGCGAGACGATCAGCTCAATCCGGTCGGCTGCACCAAAACGGAACGCTTGATAACGCGCCGTTAAAACCTATTGAAAATCGATTAAATTCACACTTCGGCCATTAGCCATGAAGTTCGGTTCACATCGACTAACAAGACCTTATCGGTTACAAACTCCTTACTGGAACCGAACAAGATCCGAGAGACCAAATGGACCTCAAGGCCGCAAACTTAGCAGATGAAAAGGTATGGCGCTGGACCCGCGTCAGCATGATCGCCTGCTTCGTCGTTGCCAGTGTGATGCTGATCACATCGCTGGCACAGGCCAAGAATACAGAGTTGTCTTTCAATCAACACGTAACACTCTCCTCCTCCTCGACCCACTGACCAACTGCTGCACCGCCGTCACTCTTCCAAGGGCTTCACGCTTTCCCAGCGTGGGGCCCTTATCCGTTGCAACGCGGCTTGTCTGTTAGCGCGGGCCGTTGCCCGAGCCTTTATGGACGACGGTGTATCCAGCCTCCCTCAAGGCTGCGACGACGCCATCGAGATGCAGCGCATCGCGCGTTTCGATGACAAGGTGCAACTCGGTGCCTTTGGCCGGCACATCGGTAAAGACGCGTTGATGATAGACTTCGACCACGTTGGCGCCCGCGCCGCCAATCACGCCGGCAACTTTAGCCAGCTGGCCGGGGCGGTCCGGGATATCGATGGCAAGCCGCGAGAGGCGGCCTTCGCGCGCCAGTTCGCGGGTCAGCACACTGGCCAGCAGCCGCGTATCGATGTTGCCGCCACACAGGATCAACCCGACCTTGTGGCCGTGGTAGCGGCGCGGGTCCATGATCAGCGCCGCAAGCCCGGCAGCGCCCGCGCCCTCGACCACCGTCTTTTCAATGGTAATCAGCAACGTCACGGCGCGCTCAAGGTCAGCTTCCGAGACAAGCACAATGTCGTCGACCAGCGCTTCGATAATGGGCCGGGTGATTTTGCCGGGCGTCGTCACCGCGATGCCCTCAGCAAGTGTATCCCCGCCAACCGGCAGCTTTGAACCTTTGATCGCGTTCAGCATTGACGGATAAAGTTGCGCTTCAACGCCAATGATCCGGATTTTGGGATTGATCGCCTTGGCGGCAATAGCCACGCCCGAAATCAGCCCGCCGCCGCCGATCGGCACTACCAGCGTGTCGAGCGACGGCACGGCGGCCAGCATTTCAAGGGCAACCGTTCCTTGTCCGGCGATGACCGCGGCATCATCAAACGGATGGATAAACGTCAATCGGTGTCCGGCGCCATAGGTGAGCGCAAATGCCGACGCGTCTTCGAAGGACGCACCTTCGAGTATGACTTTGGCGCCGAGCTTGCGCGTGTTTTCCACTTTCACGGTTGGCGTTGCCGACGGCATCACGATGGTTGCTGGAATGCCAAGCCGGCGCGCATGATAAGCCACGCCTTGCGCGTGATTGCCCGCCGACATGGCAATCACACCACATGCGCGCTCTTTTCCGGTCAACGAGGCGAGCTTGTTCAGTGCGCCGCGCTCTTTGTAAGCTGCTGTGAATTGCAGGTTCTCGAATTTCAGCCAGACCTCGGCTTCGAACATTTCGCCGAGCGTGCGGCTCATATCGAAATCAGTGTTGATGACCGCACCTTTGAGCGTTTCCGCCGCCCGCTTTATATCGGCAAATGTCACAGGCAGGTCTGGTGTGCCGGGCTTGTGGCTGGCTGACTTCATCTGCATTCCTTAGGGTTTGCCGCGCACGCAGCGGACCGGCCGAATCTGTTGATCCCAGCATACGGGCAAACGCAACGCTTCGCCCGGTCCTGATGAGGACGCGCCGGGCGGCGCGCAACGGCCATTTGGCGGCACGGCCAGGATGCATTAGAACGGCCCGGCAAACGAGCGGAACGTGCAAGGGAAATATCGTCAATGGCAAAAGTTGCTTGGCTCGGTCTGGGTGTGATGGGCATGCCGATGGCCGGCCACCTTGCCAAACGCGGTGGCCATGACGTCACCGTCTACAACCGCACACCGGCAAAGGCCGCGGCCTGGATTGAAAACTATCAGACCGGCCGCTCAGCCGCGACGCCCGCGGACGCCGTCCGCGGCGCTGATTTCGTATTCGCCTGCGTCGGCAACGACGACGATCTGAGATCCGTTACCACAGCTCCCAATGGCGCGTTTGCAGCGATGAAGCCGGGCAGCATTTTCGTCGATCACACCACGGCGTCTGCAACAGTCGCGCGCGAACTGGCCGCGGCCGCAGCCAACGCAGGCCTGACATTTCTGGACTGCCCCGTTTCCGGTGGCCAAGCTGGTGCCGAAGGTGGCACGCTGACCGTCATGTGCGGTGGTGATGAGGCGGCCTACTCCAAAGCAGAGCCGCTCATGTCGTGCTTTGCCCGCAGCGTGCGCCGCATCGGCCCGTCTGGTGCCGGTCAACTGACCAAGATGGTCAACCAGATTGCAGTTGCAGGCGTCATCCAGGGCTTGGCAGAAGCCATTCACTTCGCCGAACAGGCAGGGCTCGATCTGGACGCCGTCATGGCAACAATCTCAAAAGGTGCCGCGCAATCCTGGCAAATGGAAAACCGCTGGAAAACCATGCACGAGCGCAAATTCGATTTTGGTTTCGCGGTTGATTGGATCCGCAAGGATCTCGGCATCTGCCTTGATGAAGCCCGCAACAACGGCGCCGGGCTGCCGGTGATGCAGCTGCTGGAGACATACTACGCAGAGATCCAAGCCAAGGGCGGCGGCCGTTGGGATTCGTCCAGCCTGATCACCCGCCTCGGCGCGCAGAAGCGAAAGCCGTCATAGCCGATCGCCAGGGGTTTATTCCGCGCGCTCGGTTTTGGCTGGCGTCGACGAGGCCGCAAATTGCAGCGGCAAAGCGGTTGTATATTTCATCTGCTCCATGGCGAACGCCGACGAAACTTTGGCGATCTGAATGCGCGAGATAAGTTTTTTGTAAAACGCATCAAAGGCCGCAATATCGGGAACAGCCACGCGCAACAGATAATCGACATCGCCCGACATGCGATAAAATTCGACGACTTCCGGAAAGTCATCGACGGCCGCGTGGAACTTTTCCAGCCACTGGTGCGAGTGCTGATCGGTTTTGATGGAGACGAACACGGTCACGCCGGCGTTGACCTGGTTGGGGTCGAGCAGCGCAACGCGCCGGCGGATGATACCCGCCTCTTCGAGTTTCTGAACCCGCCGCCAGCACGGTGTCGTCGAAAGCCCAACCTCTTTTCCGATCTCAGCAACCGGCCGGGTGCAATCTTCCTGCAGGATACGCAAGATCTTAATGTCCATATCGTCGAGCATGGGTGCCCACTCCGGAGGAATGTATTTTTCTACATTTCAGCCATTTCTGGATAATCATTTTGCCCCAAACGGAAGTCAAGCCGAATTTTGGTATTTTTTTGCGCGAAAGCAGGCTTGGCCCTTGCCGCCCGCGGCGCAAAAACTTACCTTTAAGGCCTCATCCCCGCCCCCGACCAACCCTAGCGTTGCCATCATGAAAAACCTCAAGACCATCACGCCCGACTACGCCGTTGCCGGCGCACTCGCGTTTGACGATTTCGCGGAGGCCGCAGCATTGGGCTTTGCGTCGATCATCAACTTCAGACCCGACCGCGAAGTGGCCGGCCAACTCAGCGCCGGCGAGGGCCAGCGTTTTGCCGGTTCATCGGGTCTGGCGTACGTCCACCTTCCGGTCAGCAAGTTTGATATGTTCGCCGATCAGAATGTCGCCGAGACTGCGCACCTTCTGGCGACCCTGCCGCGGCCCGTGCTTGCCCATTGTGCGTCTGGACAACGGGCGGCAATTCTGTGGGCGGCTGCGAACGCACGCACAACACCCGTCGACGACGTCATGGCCACCCTGCGCATCGCCGGATTTGAACTCGATTTCCTGCGTGACGACCTCGACGCGCAAGCGAACCGCGCAAGCTGGGCGGCCGCCTCAGACGGCCAACCAAGCGATGAAAAGCTTGCTGAGCGCGCCGCCGCCTAAACCAAGAGACATTAAGCCGCCGCGCTTGGACGCTGCGAGACGTCTGCGTACCAGCGCATCAGATTTGACGCATCGGCTGGCATTGAGATCTTCGCCGGTTTGAGAAAATCAATAGCCACAAGTGCGGTGATGTCAGCGATCGAATAGCGCTCACCGGCGATGAACGGGCTGGTCGCCAAGTGAGCGTCCAGTGAAACCATTGCCGCTTCCGCTTTCGGCTTGTTGGCCTCGCCCCAGGCGGCCACCTGCGGCACTTCCAAATGAGCCATTTTCGGGTTCAAATGACGCAACGCCTGGGCCACAAAATTAAATAGGCCGAGTTCAACACGGCGCTGCCACATCTCCACGGTCGCGCGATCGAACGCATCCGTGCCAAACAGCGGCGGCGCCGGCTGTAACTCTTCGAAATAGCGGCAGATCGCAACGGTTTCTGAGATCACGCGGCCATCGTCGAGCACCAGAACCGGCACCCTCTGCCAAGGATTAAGCCGGGTGAATTCGGCCGACTTCAGGTCACCCACCATCATGTCGCGTTGTTCGTAGGGAACGGTAATCCCTTTTTCTGCCAGGAACACGCGGACGCGGCGCGGATTTGGCGCTCTCGGAGTTTCAATGATGCGCATCGCGAGCCCCTCCCCCTACATGCCAATGCCGCGTTCGTGGCGCCACTCGCGCGGCTGCTGGAATTCCGAACCCCACAGGCCACGCCGCTTGGCCTTGGCGTCGCCCTGCTCGCGCAGATATCCGCCATACGCAACCGCCATGCCGGACGCGACCATTCCGGCGTTGAGATCGCGGCCGCCCGCCGAACACGTCGATAAGGACCGGCCGTGCTTGTCGCGCTCCAGTACCTTGCACACGACCACGTCTTTGCCGATCAACCGGCGAAGTTCATCGCGAGCCGCGTTACCGCAATCCCATGATTGACCATTGCGGGTGCAGGTCTGCTTGCCTTCCGGCGCATCGATGCCCTTCATGCGCACTTCATCCCGGCCGACGAAAAGGCTGTCGCCATCGATCGCTCGCGCTGCCCCGGAGATCTGGCCAGACGCCGGCCCTGAACCTGGATTGGAGGTCCGCTGCCCACCCCCCGGAAAGTGGCCCTGACCGAACAACGCCCCCAGTGCAGCTACAATCAATGCCGCAATCCACTTCGTCAGCTGTTTTTTTGCGTCGCGGCTGATGCCTTGCATGCCTAAGCCTCATTTTGGAAACGGCGCGTTAAAGGTTAATTTATTGATTTCTAGCCATTTTAGTAGCGAGTGTCATGCCCGCGGGGCGTGACGGACGTCGATTGGGATAACGGCTCACGCGATGCACGACAACGGCGACATCGTCGAGAGACAGGAGCGGCTGGCCGCCCGGCGTTCCCGCGCCAAAAAGCCGGAAGACGATCTGAAGGCGTATCGCGACCGCTTGACCCACGGCACGGACAGCAAGCCGGAGTTCGAGTACGAGCTTCTGACAATGTTCGCGCGCAACGAGATCAGCGCGCCCTACGCCATGCCGGCGCTGTGCTTCATATTTTTCCTCGCCTCCTCCAAGTTCTGGGCGTCGGTGCTTGAAGCGACGATCTGGATCGCATTCGTCATCATCGCCAAAGTGTTCATGCTCGACCAGTGCCGGCGGTTGCTGGCAATGCCGCGCGCCGATGTCAACGTTGGTGAATGGCGGCGCTATTTCGTCCGCATTGAATTGGTCAATGGCATTGCGCTCGCGGGCTTTGCGCTGATCGGAATTTCCAAAGGCTCGTCATTCACCTCGGCGGAGAACTTTTCGTCCCACGTTTTCATTTTCGCAACGCTGATGGTGGTCTTGGCGCTACGCATGACGTTCGCGTCAACGCTGACCCGCGTGTTCCTCGCTGGAACCGTACCGATGACCGTTGCGGTTGCGGGCCGGCTATTTCTGCTGGCGGATCCATTCTACATCGCACTCGGTTCGATGGCTGTCGGCATTCACGTATTCTTCCTCTATCTGACCCAAGGGCTGCATTCGACGGCGCTTGCGATGGTCGAATACCGTGCTGAGAAAGACAGCCTGATTGCCGAACTTGAAGAGGCATCGGCTATTTCCGACGAGGCGCGTTTGCGGGCCGAAGCGGCCAACAAAGCCAAATCGCGCTTCCTCGCGACCATGAGCCACGAGTTGAGAACACCGCTCAACGCGATCATGGGCTTCTCCGAAGTCATGGAAAAGGAATTGCTCGGTCCAATCGGCAACGAGACCTACCGCGAATATGCGGGCAACGTTTACACGAGCGGCAACCACCTGCTGCAGCTGATCAACGAAATTCTCGACCTCTCCCGCATCGAGGCTGGCCGTTACGACCTGCACGAAGAGACGATCCGGCTGACGGACATTGCCGAAGACTGCGAGCGCCTGATCAAGATCCGCGCTGACGCCAAGGGCCTGCACATCATAGAAGACTTCGCACCTGACTTGCCGCAAGTCTGGGCCGATCCGCGCGCATTGCGCCAGATCTGCTTAAACCTGCTGTCGAATGCCTTGAAATTCACGCCCAAAGGCGGCCGCATCACGCTGACGGTCACGCATGCGCACGATGGCGGACAGATCTTGTCCGTGCGTGACACGGGCCCTGGTATTCCAAAGGATGAGATCCCGCGCGTGCTGCAGGCCTTCGGTCAAGGCTCGCTGGCCCATGAATCGGCTGAAGGTGGCACAGGCCTCGGCTTGCCGATTGTGCAAAACCTCATTCAGCTGCATGGCGGCACATTCGATCTGCAATCGGAGCTAAGAAAAGGCACCGAAGTCACGGTCACCCTGCCGCGCCAGCGCGTTCTGCATGCTGTCGCACCGCTGCAGCCACTCGGCTATGAGCGCCATCGCGATCCCGCACCTCAACCCCGCGCACCACGCCAGCCGCGGCTGAAGGCGGCATCCCCCTATGGATCGAACGTGCCCTATCGCACCGGTGGCTCGGCGAGATAATCTATCGCGTTGTATATCGCGGCACGCCGGGCTAGGACGAAGCCATGCCGACAGCCAACTCCCGTTTGACCTCTGAGCCTGCAATGGAAAGCCCTTGCGTTAAAATCTGCGTCATCGACGACGCAACCGGATTGTGCACCGGGTGCCTGCGCACCCGCGGAGAAATTGCCGTCTGGTCGTCGATCACCAGCGCTGAGCGCCGCCGGATTATGTCCGAGCTTCCGCTGCGCCCAAAGCCCAGGGTTTGAGGGCGGCATGCTCGTCTGGCTGGCGTTGATCGTAGCGGCACTGAGCGGGTTGTTTGTGCTGGTGCAGAATTCAGGCGCTGAACATTCGGCTATGTCCGCTGGCCTGACCGGCATTGGCGTGGTGGTATTCTTGATCGTCCTTTACGCCACCACCCACAAAGGCCGCTGGGGCGGACATTCGAGCGATAGCCGCTCACCCAAGGCGTTAGCGGCCCTGCTGTTTGCAGCAGCAGCCGTTGCCTTAGGTGTCTGGTCATTGGCCACCGGTCACTTACTGGGGACCACATTCACAAAATCTGATGCAACAGCCCCTGACCGGTTGGCAAGCGGAGCGCGCGGCGCGGTTTCCGTTCTGATCCGGCGCAATAGCCAGGGGCAGTTTGTAGCGCAAGGGCAAATCAACGGCGTTTCAAGCCAACTGATGGTCGATACCGGCGCAACGGCTGTCATGCTGAAACACAGCGATGCAGAAAAAGCCGGAATTGATACGGCCTCTTTGGCGTTCACAACTCCGGTGCAGACTGCAAATGGCACGGTCTACGCCGCGCCCGTGCGGGTCCGGTCGATTGCCATTGGCCTGTTAAGATTCGACGATATCGAAGCCCTCATCGCCCGCCCCGGAAGTCTTAACGAAAACTTGCTTGGTATCAGTTTTTTAAGACGTTTGGCTTCATATGATCTGAATGGGGAATTTCTAACCCTGCGCCAGTAAGCCGGCCCCGAGATGCGGCCGCTTGCGATGACCTTGCCGAGGCTATGTTGATGTCGATTTCGTCCGGAACAGTTAGTCTTTTCGCATCTGCCGCCTTCTTCATTGCCGCTGCTGCCGGAGCCGCCTACGGCATCAAGCACAAGGACGAGGTCAAGCGCACGATCACTGAACTGACAGGCAAAACGTTCTCTAAATCACCGCCGGCGTCAGCGGAAAGCGCCGAAGCCGAAAGCACTGACGCAAGCGAGGCACCAGGTGACGTTACGCTGCGGGCAACACTTGGCGGCCACTTTGAAACCTCCGCCGAGATCAACGGCCGCGACGTCGATGTGATGGTCGATACCGGAGCGACCCTGGTGGCGATGACCTACGAAGACGCCGAGCGGGCCGGCATCTATCTCAAGCCCGCCGAATTCACCAACACCGTATCCACCGCCAATGGCACGGCCAAAGTGGCCCCCATCCAGATCGAATCAATCAGCATCGGCGATATCACCGTGCGCAACGTCCGCGGCGCGGTGGCTGAACGCGGCAAACTGCATCGCACCCTGCTCGGCATGACTTTCCTCGGCCGGTTGTCCCGCGTCGAAATGCGCAAGAATGCCCTGGTGCTTCACGAGTAGGCATCACCGCCTTGCCATTATTCTCCTGTTGACAGACAACCCAAACCGTCATCACCAGATCACGGCGCTGTCCCGTCTGTGGATCAGCGTTTCGACTTGACCCGAGGGGGCCCCATGTTGCCGAAGCCACGCGCCGATTTGAAACCGAACACCGCTGATTTTGAGCGCTTCCCGCTCGTCAAGCCAACCGGCTTCCGCGAATACGACGCCCGCTGGCTGTTCCCGGAAGAAATCAACCTGATGGGGCTCAACGCCGTCGGCATGGGCCTGGCGACGCTGTTCCAGCGCCGTGGCGTGCCCAAGCGCATCGTCGTTGGCCACGACTACCGCTCGTATTCGGGGCAAGTGAAACAGGCGCTGATCACTGGCCTTCTGGCTGGTGGCGCAGAGGTCCACGACATTGGTCTCGCGCTGTCGCCGATGGCCTACTACGCCCAGTTCGCACTCGACGTCGAAGGCGTGGCGATGGTGACGGCCAGCCACAACGACAACGGCTGGACCGGCATCAAAATGGGCCTGTCGCGCCCGTTGACGTTTGGCCCTGACGATATGTTGCAGCTCAAAGAGATCGTTCTCAATGGCGATTTCGAAACCAAGGCTGGCGGACGCTACATCTTCGTTGCGGACATGGCCGAGCGCTATATCAAGTCGCTGACCGACCGCCCGAAGCTGAAGCGCAAATTGAAAGTCGTCGCCGCCTGCGGCAACGGCACAGCTGGCGCGTTCGCAACCCAAGTATTGGAAGCTGCCGGCTGCGAAGTCGTGCCGCTGCACACCGACCTCGATTATAATTTCCCGCATCATAACCCCAACCCCGAAGACATGGCGATGTTGCGCGCCGTCTCCGCCAAGGTTCTCGAAACCCGCGCCGACGTCGGCCTGGCGTTCGACGGCGACGGCGACCGTTGCGGTGTCGTGGCCAACGATGGCCATGAGATTTTCGCCGACAAGGTTGGCGTGATGCTGGCGCGGGACATTTCGGCGATCCATAAAAACGCGACCTTCGTTGTTGATGTCAAATCGACCGGCCTGTTCACGACCGACCCGGTGCTCAACGCCAACGGCGCCAAAACCACATACTGGAAGACCGGCCACAGCTACATCAAGCGCTTCAACTTCGAGAACAAGACGCTGGTTGGCTTCGAAAAGTCCGGCCACTTCTTCTTCAATGCACCCCTTGGGCGCGGCTACGACGACGGCCTCGTCGCGGCGCTTGCCGTTTGCGACATGCTGGACCGTGCGCCCGGCAAGACGATGGTCGATCTTCGCGATGCATTGCCCAAGACCTGGGGCTCGCCAACCATGTCGCCGCACTGCGATGACGAAAAGAAGTACGGCATCGTCGATAAAGTCATCGAGCACTACAAGCGCCAACACGAGCTTGGCGCACGTGTCGCCGGACAACGGATACGTGAATTGATCACCGTTAACGGTGTGCGCGTCGTGCTGGAAGACGGCACTTGGGGCTTGATCCGCGCCTCATCGAACAAGCCGGAACTCGTGGTCGTCGTCGAAAGCCCGACGGCCGAAGCCAACATGAAGGCGATTTTCAAGGATCTCGATCAGACGCTGTCGCGCTTTCCTGAAGTCGGCGAATACAATCAGAAGATCGCGGTGTAACCTGCACCCGGCGTTGAGCCCTGGAAACACAAACGCCGGTTCGCTTATCACGAACCGGCGTCTCAGACACTGGGGACCATTTTATAAAAATACCACGTTGCAGCGTCACGCTCCAGGCCAATCGCACAGTGCGCGATAACAATCAGCGTTAACATCAGGCACTTGGCTGCTAGAGCAGAGTCCACAAGAACCGCGCCACAACTGTCGCAATGAAAATCGCAAACGCAATTTCAAGTTTGCGCTTCGATATGCCGTGTGCCACGCGAACACCAAATGGTGCCGCAAAAATGCTGAGCGGCATTATCAAAAGCGCGCCGCAACTCACATAGCCAAGCGAATATGCAGGCAGCCCCGGTGCACCCCACCCGGTCAGCACATAGCCGAGAATACCTGGAATCGCGATGATCGGACCGATGCCCGTCGCGGTCGCAACCGACTGCAGCAGCGGTTTGCCATGCAGCGTCAGCAACGGCACCGTGAACGTCGCGCCGCCGATACCCATTAGCGTCGAAATTACACCGATGCCAAACGCGGCGATCTCGAGTCGCGGCGGCTTGGGCAGCGTATCGGCAATCCGCCAATCATCGCGGCCTATCGCCATTTTCAGCGCGAGCAGCGTGCCGAAGATCACCCACACCCACCGCAGCGCTTCGCTGCTGGCGCCCTTGGCAATAACGATCCCCAGCGCAACGCCAACAAAAATCCACGGCCCCATGCGTTTGACAACCGTCATATCAACCGCGCCGCGTGCTTTGTGCGCCGCCAGCGATCTGAGCACGGTCGGCGCAATCACCGCGAGCGTGGTGCCGAGCGTTAAATGCATGCGAATGTCTTCAGCTACGCCCGCCACCCCAAACGCCTCATAGAGCACCGGCACGAGCACGCCACCGCCACCGATGCCAAGCAGGCCTGATAAGAAGCCGGCAACCAGTCCTGCCACCACAAGCATGGCAACCAGAAATCCAAGCCCCTCGCCGGTCATCGCCAGATGCATCATGTTGCCTATGCCGCGCTGCCGTGGGTGTCCGCGTCAAGCACGGTCTCAACCAAACGCATGGCCTCTGCAATGACGCCAGCATTCGCATCGCGACCTGTTGCATGCTCACTCAAATAGCGGCGGAACATGCGGCCGCGCGGCTGGCCATGATAGAGACCCAAAACATGTCGCGTGATGTTGGATAGGCGTCCACCGCCCGCAATGTGCTGTTGCGCGTAAGGGATCAGTGCGAGCAGCGCTTCCCGGCGCGAACGGAGCGGCGCGGCACAATCAAAAAACCGGCGGTCAACATCGCCAAGAAGTGCCGGATCATGATAGGCGGCGCGCCCCAGCATCACACCATCGACATGGGCCAAGTGCTCCGCGCAAGCATCCAGCGTTTCGATTCCACCGTTGATCACGAGTCTCAAATCCGGCCGCGCCTGCTTCAAACGGTAGACGCGCGCATAGTTCAGCGGCGGCACCTCGCGGTTCTCTTTTGGTGACAGCCCCTTGAGCCATGCCTTGCGCGCATGCACGATAAACGTCACGCACCCGGCATCAGAGACGTGCTCAACAAAGCGCTGCAAATCAACATCGTCGTCTTGCTCATCAATGCCGATGCGGCATTTGACGGTGACGGGAAGTGCCACGCGCTTTTGCATCGCCGCGACGCAGTCTGCTACAAGCTGCGGCTCTGCCATCAGGCACGCACCAAAGCGTCCCTCCTGCACGCGGTCCGACGGGCAACCGGCATTGAGATTGATCTCATCATAGCCAAACTCAGCGCCGGCCTCTGCGGCAGCGGCCAGTTTCGAAGGATCTGAACCGCCGAGTTGTAAGGCTATTGGATGTTCTTCCCCGCTATAGCCAAGTAGTCTGTCGCGGTTTCCCCGCAGCACCGCATCCGCAGTTACCATCTCGGTGTACAACAGCGCATGGCGCGTCAGCTGACGGTGGAAGTACCGGCAGTGCCGGTCACTCCAATCCATCATAGGCGCCACGCAAAATCTATGTGCTTGGATTTGCACGTATTTTCCAGTATTATCAGCGGACTAGAACGTGAACGTGAGTAATTTTGTTCGCAGCTGTTCTCACGTTTTTGCACACGTTTGCAGGTTCATTACTCACGAATTGCTCACGTGAGCACGGCGTGAGCAAACCAGAGGATACCTGGGTATGGCGTCAATCACCAAGCTTCCATCTGGTCGCTGGCGTGCCCAGCTCCGCCGGAGACAAAAAAGCGTATCAAAGACGTTCCGCTTAAGAGCCGACGCAGAACGCTGGGCCACGGAACAGCAAGACCGCCTGAGCCGTGGGGAAGGCATCAACAAGCGCCTGCCCGACAGCGTCGGAACCCTTGGCGACATGATCGACCTCCATCTGACCGACATGGCCGAGGTGGGAAAAGAAGCCCGCCGCAGCAAAGAAGCGACCCTTCTCAGGCTCAAAGACACGATCGGCACCATCCGCCTCCCCAACCTCACCCGCGAGCGGATTATTGAATTTGGACGGGATCGCGCCAAAGAGGGTGCAGGTCCAGCGACCCTTGCCATTGACCTGAGCTTCATCAACACGGTTTTGAAGCATGCTTCTGCCATTTACGGATATTCGGTTCCTACAGAGCAAGTTCGGCTTGGCCGTAACGCCCTTGTCATCCTCGGGCTCGTAGGAAAATCCACGGAACGTGACCGCCGACCAACCGAAAAGGAACTTTCACGCATCCTGGCCTTCTTCCGCACCAACCGGGCCGTGCTCATTCCCATGGAACGGGTGATCAAATTTGCCGTTGCGACAGCGATGCGCCAGGACGAAATTACCCGGATCTTATGTGATGATTTCGATCTCCAAGGCCCTTCGGTGCTCATTCGGCAACGCAAGCATCCGCGTGAGAAAAAAACGAACAACCAAATCATCCCTTTGGTTGCAGATACGGGTTTCAACGCGGTTGCCCTCATCAAAGAGCAGTTGGGCATCGTTTCAAAGAAGGGGACCATCTTCCCCTATAACCCGCGTTCGATCGGAACCGCTTTCCGGAGAGCCTGCATTGAATTGCAGATCGATGACCTCCACTTCCACGATCTTAGACATGAAGGCATTTCGCGCCTGTTCGAGGCCGACTGGGATATTCCCCAGGTTGCGGCCGTGTCGGGGCATAAGGACTGGAAGATGCTTCAACGCTACACGCATCTGCGACCAAGCTTCATTGCCAGCCGTGCCGGCCGAGTGGTTGTCCCCCGTGTTGCCTAGGCTCACGCACTCTTCTGATCGAGGAGTGGCAGTTCGGGTTGTTCATTGAGGGCGTGATCGTAGCTGTAGCGATGGGTTTTCTTCCGCCCATCGCCGCGCACATCCACCTTCCACGAACGCAAGCCCCCTGCCCTCACCATGTCTTCAAAGGCTTTGCGGCATTTGCTGCGAAAATCACGCCTGGTGTTGGCATTTTCTGTTTCGTTCCAGAGGTCCCGCCCCACCAACTCTGCAAGCCGGTCTTCATCGACCCAGTTATGACGATGGAGGCTATCGATATATGGCCAGAACGATTTGGCGTAATCCGACGACAACGCAAACTGCACATCGGCATTCAAACTGACCAGTTTGGCTGACATCACCATCGTGGCCGTCCAATCGCCATAGTACACCCGCACGCAGTCATCCAAACCAAGCCCGTCCCACTCGACATCGTTAAGTAGGTTACCCATTTTGCCCTTAGTTTTGGGCAGCTTCCCCTGCCGATACTGTTCGAGTAGGCGCGTCTCGTCGCCCTCGTAAACCGTGACCACGACTTTCTTGATATCTTCAAACGTGAAGTGAAGAGCGGCGATGTTATTCACGTGCTGGGTAAGCCCCATCACCTTCAGAAGCTCCCGCCACGTGGTATCGACTTTCAGGTGTCGGGTGTACCCAACGGGGCTTTCATCGTCTTTCCGCGTTTCACTTTCGTGACCCAACCGAAACACCGCATAGAGTGCATCACGGTGCTGAGATCCCAGTTCCCTTCCCGCTACACGGACGACCGAATGTCCCCTTACGACGTAAAGCCGCTCAAACGCTGAATCTGTAATGAGGCCGCGCCGTTTGGGAGCAAAGGCGCTCGTTCGCACCAACCGAGCCGGAACCTTCGAAGGTCGATTGCGGCCACGGCGTCCGCCAACCCGCTCAAGGCGCTTTTTCTCAGCATCCGATAACTCGCGTACCAAAAGCGTCTCTTTCTTCCGTACACATACTTTCACTCAAAACGGGAACAGCGGCAACACTTTTGGGAACAGTCGCCACAATTTTAAGCATCCCTCTGTGCACTCCACGTCACAGGGAACAACCGCCACAAAATTAGGAACAGCCGCCACGAATTCGGGAACAGACGACACAGAACACGCGGTGCACATTGTCTAACTCATTGTAATTTCGTCCCGCACGCGAATGCTGATCACCCTCCCCCAAACATCCCGCTGCAGCATTCATCGACGCAATCGAAAGCACACGTTCTTCTAGTTCATTGTTTTATTTCACATTGCGTTTGCAATCTGTGGCGGCCCTTCCCTATCTCCGGGCCTCGATCACCGACTAACGAACGAATCTCACTCTTCAAACGGAAGCGAGACCACACATTTGCGTATGTCATTGATAGATTTGGAATGTCACCAACATGTTGTGACATCGCTTCCCAAACTTAACCCTCAACGGGACAAGCCCTGGGGATATTTCCAAACCTCGGTCGAGTTTCATGGAAAGGCCGTCACACTTTCTGGAAGCGAGACCACATAAACAGGAAATGACGTCACCGAATTGGGAAGCCACGTCACACACACAGGCAAATAGATTTTTTCTTTCAATGCTTTCCAGTACGCTAGAGACTTAAGAGACTTTAAGAGACCACTTAGAGACCGTTGCCTCTGTGGATAAGTTCTTCTCATAACCAAGACCGCAAGAAAGAATGCTGGAGAATGGTCAGGGGAGTTCGAATTTCCGAATAAGAATCTCGGACAGGTAACCATCAAGTCGCTCCTGATATAGCTTAAGCATCACCCATCAAGAGGCCTACGGCCAGTTTTTTTATATGAAAAGGGGAAACCCGTTTTTCTCGTTGTCCGAGGTTCTGCAACCTACCGAATTATCGGGAAAACTGTGGCGGCTGTTCCAACTTTTCCATACCAGCGCTTACAATAATTTCCAACATTTCATCGCACGCAATTTGATTGGTTCGTTCTGTGCATTTGGCCAAGTGACTACTTGGGCAATTATGCAAGTGTCCATTTGTCCACCGCATCCACGGTTGAAATAGCTGCCCTGCACATTTGTGCACTTGCACACTTGTCCATCAAAAAACATACGAGAAAACCAAGATTGGCACATTTGGACACTTGAACATTTGGTCAAGATTCAAATGCCTCACAGCGATATGTCGATTCATGACCATTTGCACATTTGGCCAAGTGTCCACGTGTCCATTTGGACACGATGGGTGCCTCTTGATGATGCGCTTTCGTTGACCAGGACGAGGGGGCCTCTCAAAGTGAGGCATGGACACATACACTCCCATCTCCCAATCCAGCGCGATCATCGTCGCATTTGCGTCAAGCAAAGGCGGTGTGGGTAAGTCGACCAGTTGCGCAGCGCTCGCCGGCGCCTTGTGCCGTCGCGGTGCACCCGTGCACATCATAGATTTAGACCAGACGCGGACACTTCATCGTTGGTACAGCCGATTTCATCCCAACATGCCGAATTTCCATGTAGAAGCAGTCGAAGAGGCCAATTTCATGGGCCATATCCGCAACATTTATCAAACGCACAAGGGCTTCATCTTGGTCGACGTCGCTGGTTCATTTGCAAAGGCAATGATCAAGCAAGCACAATTGCACATTTGACCATTAGCCCTGCGAAGCTCTCAGAACCGGATATTGTTGAGGCCGTCAAGCTCAGCAGGGAACTAGCTGACCTATCGAACGCTATTGGCAAACCAATACCTCACCGGCTTTTAATCAACGAAGTGTCGCCGCTGTTCCCAACTTACCAGCGTGCCGCGATTGCAGATATCGCCAGGTCTGGAATGCAGCGCTTCGACACAATGCTGACAGAACGAGCGGCATATGCCGAAATCTTTATGTCAGGGAATCCGCCTCACTACGCGGACCAATCTCGCGATCCTGTTCGAAAGGCTGTTGTTGAACTGGATATGTTGGCCCGTGAGGTTTGCGATCTTCTTTTCCCCGCTCAACACAAGGAGGCTGCGTAAATGTCGAAGTCCTCCATCAACATCCAACCGATTGATTTTGACGCGGCAACTCGTGCGGTCGAACGTTTCAGCAAAGACCGGCACATTCCATCTATGACCTACCCTGGGGAAGGGGAGGGGCCCACCGTCGAAACACCCAAAGCCACAGAAGTCACAACTCTTCCGGTCCTACAGACCCGCCGCTCGATCAAGCGCATACCCGTCGAGCTACCTGACTATGTTGTTGAAGACGTGAAGCGCCGGGCCCTCGATGGTAACTGCTCAGCCCGCCACATCATCATGCGAGCGCTACGCGCTTATGGAGTGCATATCGCAGATGAAGATATGCCGGAAGATGGCCGACGAAACCGTTAGATGTCCATTTGCACATTTGGACATTTGTTCAGTTGGCCAAATAGACAGAGCGACATCCTGATCGCGATTTACTCACATGCATATTGACGTATGCTGATGGTTCTGGGCACTATGTTGGAATGAACCCAAAACTGACAACGCCAATGCCATATTCAACAAGCTCTGAGGCGTTTGCGGCTCAAGCTATTCCGAGTGCCAACACGGAAGCGAGTTCGATTTCTGAGGAGATCAAATGTATTCGCGAACGACTCGACGAAATGCTTTCCGGTGTGCTTGATTTTCTCGATAAACACCCGGCCCGATGAATTCAGACAACCTAACAATATCTGAGCAGGAACTGAGGGCTTTAGGTGACCAGGAAGTCCAACTCGAAAATGCATTACAAGTACTGCGCATACGATGCCGACAAGAGGGTCTTTCTGGTCAACATCATGTCGCTGAACAGGCGTGGGAGCTCTTTGAAAAATATCGTAGTGAACTTGCAGACCTACAAACCAGAATCAGGAAGCTAGAAGCACGCTTTTATTCATCCCAGCCACGCCTGCGGAAATAATTCCAGCCTAACCGATGTTCCACTGTTTCACGGTTCGCATAATGAATCTTATGTTAAATACAACCACAAATAACCCAAATTTGCACTTCGTCACTATACGACCTATATTATCTTTATGTGTGCATTGTCGATTGATCTTTCCGTGGATGAAATGGCTATTGAACCAGAACTTCGTCGTATGGGTTATGGTCAGATTTTTGATTTTTGGGTGCGCACCGTAAAATATGATCGTGACACTTTGGGGGACATGTGGTGCTTGCTTCTCAGGGCTGTGCATGCCGAGACACGTGGCGACCTCGGAAGGATCACTCCAGAAATGATGCGGCGCATTGTTGCCGGAGTAGAGGCTGAGACTAGGCCTAGTCTTAAGCCCCGCCAACCACTTTCCAGCGACACTCCCGCGAACCAATCACGGCATTAGTGCAACGATGAGGGTCGGCTGCTTAACCTCATCTAATAAGTCCTTTATATCTTCTGGCGCTATTGTTCCTATTGCTGCGCCCGTGACTGTACCGATCCGTTCATCCTCCTTGCGCTGCATCAGCGCCAGATTCCGCTCGTCCTTTGCCATCCGATAGATCTTTTCGATACGATCTTGCGACCGCAACGCCGCTGCAGTGTATCCAGTGGCTTCGAACAGTTTTGAGCAGCATTCATAGAACTCTACAACGTTCGGAACGTTCAGCCCACCATAGTCCTCTTGCAACAATTTTAATGATTTGCTTAGGCAGTCCTTCGAGAAGGCAACATCCTTCATTCGAGGGTCAAGACTAGCGAGAGCCACTGCCAACTCAGGACGACTTAACTTGTTATCTTCTTTTATTTTATTTATATGACTTTTGATCCATGCGCTGTCTCGTTCAAAATGATTTTCAACAAACCCTGGACGAAGATTAGTGCCCTTCGCCTGCATTTCTATTCCAATTAAATGCTTGCGCCATTTAAATGTCCATTGCCAAGTGCGAACGTGTTCATCATTCAGTCCTTTTACGATGTCAACCGTCATTGGATCGGTTCGAGTATTAAGACCATAGTATCCGATATAGTCCTCGCCGTGTGCATGTCTACATACTGCTGTTCTTATTAGGAGTTTAACTGAGTTAATCTCCTCCAATTGTTCAGTTAAGCGCTCTTTCGCCGTGCGCAGCGTCGAGTAAAAGTAAGAAACTTCATTGGAGCCAAGGGATCGATACTCATCCGGCACTTCTCCACATAGATATTTTAGCCTCGCAAGACTGTCATCTAGGGCCGCCATATTGAATTGTTCGAGCGCAGTCATTCCGGTTAGGAAGCAAATGCTGGCGCTCCACCACACCCACTCGTCGTGAGTTAAGTGCAAATCCTGCTGATGTCGGGTCAATCCCTCAATAAGCGCAGAACCGCGAATAATAAAATGGGTGCCACGAAGGCTCTGTATCCATTCACCGAGTGCGTAAGGGTCTCGCAATTGCGTAAGCGGCACTCCGTTTCTAAGCATATCAAAAGATATACGTTTCCTGCTCAACCTAACTTTCGTGGCCCAATCGTTCGCGGCCTTGTAACTTACAAGATATTGAGCATCTAACTGCACCAACTTAGTACGGTTTACTTTCTCTGTTTCAAGCACGGAACCGCGAAATGCCTTCCACGCTCCCTCCTTCAAACCTGGGTCTTCGTTGTCCTCAATTCCACGTTTGATCGTGTCGTAATAGCCGACAGTTGTCTTGCCGAAGCTCTCCACATAGCTTCGCACGGTACGAAAATGTTTTTCCTTTGGCCTTCGGTCGTTCGCAATCGTCCGCGCCTCCTCCAGAAGCTCGTTGACCGCCATCCAGAAGTTTTCTCGCGCGATCGTGTGGCTAAGGCGCATTGGCTTTTTTCACTCCCGAAACCTCTCATCGGCACGCTGAGGATCTGGGC
>JABFRT010000030.1 GCA_013141015.1 Hyphomicrobium sp.
ATGAAGATGCAGATCCTGCGAGACCTGTGGTCAACTTTACAGATATTCGCAGACCACGCTTGGGAACCTGGGCCTCTCCATGACGCCATCCCGCAAAAACCACCCACCAAATAATCCCGACAAGATTTCGAACTAAAAACCTAAGCAATAACAATCACTTGAAAACAAGATTACACACCAAGAGTTTTAAATTATGAGAAATAGTGTGCGTTTTCAATAACTTAGACAAAGTATTGAGAATGGCGCGCCCGGCAGGAGTCGAACCTGCGACATCGAACTTAGAAGGTTCGCGCTCTATCCAGCTGAGCTACGGGCGCTGATTGATGGGGTTTGCTACACGCTTTTTGGGCGGCGGACAATCGGGCAGCCGGCATCATTGGCTCAGCTGCACGATGCCTGCATTCTCGTCGATCAATTCCTGGCCGGTTTTCCAAATATCGTTGCCACCGGCCATTGCGGCGCGCACGCCGCGGATCCAGTCTTCCGGCACGCCAGCCGGCGCAAAATAGATGGAAAACAATCGGTCGGTTGCCGACCCGATGGCGCGCTCGGGCACACTTGCGTCTTCCTCGGCCAAGACATCGCGGAAACTTACTTCATGGAACATGAACTTGGCAGACGGCGCAGCTGAGCGGCGTTGCCCTTGCAGATAGACTGGCACACACATCGACGCGCACCGGCTGCCCGCGGCGACAACCGTTTCGAGTTTGTGCGTCTCACCGATCCGGCGCAACAGCCGCACAACCTTGGCGCCATGATCAAGTGACCCGCCGGGCGACGACAGCGAAAGCACAATTCTGCGGGCACGCGATTGATGCATCGCGAAAGCGTGGTCGATTTCGCTCAGCATGGGTGCTTCGATTTTACCGCGCCACTGCAGATACACGGTGTCGTCGTCAGCGGCGGCGCGGACGTCAAGCCTGCCGACGCCGATAAACATCGCGTCGAACTGGTCCCGGGCTTGAAAGCCAAACACCACGATCAGCAGCAGGGCAATAGCCCACAAGATGCGATTGAGTGTGCGTGACGGCATCGCGCGGGTCCATTCAGCGAAGGAATGAAACAACTATTGAAAGAAGCACCGCGCGGCCGCTCCCGGCCAGCTCCCCGAAAAGGCGCCCGAAGCGCCCATTCCTCAGTGCGTCCAGGTGCCGATGCGGCCGAATTTGAAATTCTCGGCGTAAGATTTTTGGATTGGTGAGCGCGGCTTGGGCTCAACCACCGTGTAGGCCAGTCCGTTGCGCACGGCATAAGCTATGGCGTCTTCTTTGCTTGCAAATTCGAGGCGGACTTGCGCGCGCACATCGCGGGAGCTGGTCCAGCCCATCAGCGCGTCGCGTTCGGCGGCGCTGGCTGGTTCGTGCTCCAGCAGCCAATCCTTGGTGCGGGCTTCACCCGACTGCATCGCGGTTTTGGCGGGTCGGTAAATGCGCACGGCCATAGGGGCGATCCCGGATCAAGGGCGGCTGCCGCACGCAACTAAAGGGACAGCCGCTGCGGCTCAAGAAAGTAATGGTCGGGGCGACATGATTCGAACACGCGACCCTCTGGTCCCAAACCAGATGCTCTACCAGGCTGAGCTACACCCCGACACAAGTGAAGCGTTCGTTTGCCGGTTTCAGCGGCGAAGGTCAAGGGCCACCGCCACCGCGGCCTAATCTGCCGCTACTTCGGCGGCTTAACGGCGTCGAAAAAGGCGTGGCGGACTTTATCGCCCGCCTTGATGCCGAGCCGCTCGGCAGCCCCACCGGCCAATTCCAATACCGCTGAGACCGGGGCGCCAGCCGCAATTACCCTTTCAGACAGTGGTTGTGTGCGCGCCTCGATGCGATGGATAACGCCTTCGGCGCGGATAAAGACCATATCGAGCGGAATATAGGTGTTGCGCATCCACATCGTTATGTCTTGTGCGCCGCCGTAGGCAAACAGCATACCTTCACTATCGGCGAGTTTGGTCCGATACATCAAACCGAGGGCTTTTTCCTGGTCGGTCGTGGCGACCTCAATTTCGAAGGTGCGCGCTGGACCGCCACCGGCGGGCTCGATCATCAACGTGTCGAGCCGCATCCGCGCCTTGGCGGGCCGGATGATTTCAACGTGCGCGGGCAATACCGGCCAAAAGACCACAATCCCGAGGCCTGCAAAAACAAAAAGGGCCGCGCGCGTGGCGGCCCTTTTGAAATTCGTATGTCGCACGCGACCCATCCCAACTGGTTGTCAGTTTTTCGACGGGAGCCCCGTTGGAACACCATCCGGGCGAAGCTCTGCCGCCATGCAGCCCTTGGAGCCGAAGCCCCAGCGGACCTGAACGATCTGACCCGGCCGCAGCTCCGTGAAGCCGAACCGGCGCAGTGTTTCCATGTGGCAGAAAATATCGGGCGAACCTTCACCGCGTGTCAAGAAGCCAAAACCGCGAACGCGGTTGAACCACTTGACGTAGGCACGCTCCCAATCGCTTTCCGCGGTCACGATGACGTGCGTGCGCTGCGGCAACTGCGATGGGTGGATGGCCGTGCTTTCGTCCATGCTGAGAATGCGGAAAGCCTGCATGCCCTTCGGACGCTTCAGGACTTCGCACTGAAGGCGCGCGCCTTCATAAGCGGTTTGAAAGCCGCCAGCGCGGAGACACGTGACGTGAAGAAGAATATCCGGCAGGCCATTATCGGGAACGATAAAGCCATACCCCTTGGATGCGTCGAACCACTTGATGGTCCCGGCGATTTCAAAAACTTCGACACCAGCCTCGCCCAACAGATCTGGACGGCCTTCAAATGGCTGTTCGAAGTCCGGAAAGCCCGGACGCTTAGTATCCCCCGTCATATAGTACACCCCGCTACTGCGTCTTACGTTACCAACTGCACCCTACAGCTGAGGAGACTGCGGCAAATCTGGAAGAGCCCTCTTCAGATTTGCACCAATCTGGCACAGCCGTACGATGCGGCCGGAACATAACATTGCTTCGCGTCGATGCCAGTCCGTTTTTCTCTGCAACCATCTTGACGCCGCGAACAAGTAGATTGATTCGCCTTCATCGATGGCGATAAGCGCATGAAACACAACTAAGAATTCGCATTCAAATTTCATCCCCAGTTTTACGAAGAAACACCGTTATGCAAACACATATTCAACAGTTGAGCGCATCAAAAGAACAGCTGCGAACACGCGCAAAGTGATTCGTTTTTCGCAAATGTTTGCTGCGCAAATCGCTTGTGCCACTGGCGGCACATTTCGACTTATCAAGAGGTCATGCACAGGCAGCATGTGGCTCATTTAGTCAGGTTGTCGCATGAGCATCGCTCATCAAGCAGTCTAACAGTGAGCACAACCGCGCAACCGCCACTGATGATGGCAAGAATCGCAAAGGACTATGTTCATGCGCTACCTGCACACAATGGTTCGCATCCGGAATATTGACGAGAGCTTGGCGTTCTATTGCGGCGGACTTCAGATGCGCGAGATCCGGCGCATGGAGAATCCTCAAGCGCGCTTCACTCTGATTTTTCTCGCCGCCGCCGATGACGAAGATCGCGCTAAGGTTGAGAAAGCGCCGATGCTGGAACTGACCTACAATTGGGACGTCGAAGACTACGGGTCGGCGCGCAACTTCGGCCACCTCGCTTTTCTCGTCGATGATATCTATGCCACCTGCGCGCGGCTTGCGGCCCTAGGCGTGACCATCAACCGGCCGCCGCGCGACGGGCACATGGCGTTCGTGCGTTCTCCCGATCTGGTTTCGGTCGAGTTGCTCCAGAAGGGCGCGGCCTTGGCGCCGGCCGAGCCTTGGGTCAGCATGCCCAATACCGGCTCATGGTGAGTGCTCTGACAAACGCACGGCGGCATATTGCGGTCATTGGCGCAGGCCCCGCGGGCCTGATGGCAGCCGAAGTGTTGGCTGAGGCCGGGCACGCGGTCACTGTCTACGAGCGCATGCCCTCGCCTGCCCGCAAATTTCTGATCGCCGGGCGCGGCGGGCTGAACCTGACACACAGCGAACCGCTTGATCTCTTCCTCAGCCGCTACGGCGGCAACTCGGCCGCCATTCGCAAGGCTGTTGAAGATTTTCCGCCCGAACGGCTGGTCGCGTGGGCCCACGGCCTCGGCCAAGAGACCTTTACCGGTTCGAGCGGGCGTATTTTTCCGCGCGCGATGAAGTCGTCGCCACTGCTGCGCGCTTGGTTGAAAAGGCTCGAGAACCTCGGTGTCCTTCTGAAAACGCGGCACACCTGGACGGGCTTTGCAGCCAACCATGACGTTGTATTTGCGACGCCCGGCGCCGTAAGCCTGCACGTGGCACACGACGCTGTGGTGCTGGCGCTTGGCGGCGCAAGCTGGCCAAGGCTTGGCTCGGACGGCGGCTGGGTGTCAATCCTCAAGACAGCAGGCGCTGGCATAACACCGCTCTCGCCAGCCAATAGCGGCGTGCTGATCGAATGGTCAAACATTCTGGCAGGGCGCTTTGCCGGCCAACCGTTGAAGCGCATCGCCGTGACCGCTGGCGGCGTGACCCGGCGGGGCGAAGCCATGATCACCCGAACGGGTCTCGAAGGCGGCGTGATTTACGCGCTGAGCCGGGATATCCGCTCAGCGCTCGGCGATACCGGCTGTACGTCGCTGACCATCGATCTCAAACCCGGCATGAGCCTTGAGGATTTGACCGGACGTCTGTCGCGCCCGCGCGGCGCCCAGCCACTGACAAATTTCCTGCGCAAGGCCGCATCGCTTGAGGCTGCTGCCATCAGTTTGCTGCGCGAGCCGGGCCCGCTGCCAAGTCAACCGGCCGCTTTGGCCGGGCGGATCAAGGCGTTGCCGTTAACCATCATCGGGGTCGCAGGGCTGGACCGGGCAATTTCGACGGCAGGCGGGGTGCAACTGACTGATTTAACGGAGAATTTCATGCTTAAACCGCGCCCTGGCGTATTCGTGGCGGGTGAGATGCTCGACTGGGAAGCTCCAACCGGCGGATACCTGTTGCAAGCCTCGTTCGCCACTGGCCACGCCGCCGCAAAGGGCGTGCTAGACTGGCTTCATCGCCAATCCCTATCTGGCGAACAGCTGGAATAGACGATAACCATCCTAACAGCATTGGTTTTGATAAAAAATTTCACCACAAGCGGTTGGTGAGCATGGGATGCCATGCTTATTTGTCAAAGTTGCTTCCATGGGGAATGATTTACCCCTATGTATCCGGCCACTGGAGGTCTTCCATGATATTGATCGATCGATCCGCGCCGGTGGCACACCAGGCGCCGCAGAGCGCGTCGCACGCCGTGCCGCTTGAGCAGCTGGCTGCCGCGCTGGACAGCCAATTAGCAGCGCTCGGCACCTTAGAAGACCGCATCCGCGCAATTGCCGCCGCCATCCCGGGCCGCGTCGCCTTCTCGACCAGTCTTGGCATTGAAGACCAGGCCGTCACGCACGCCATCGCAACCTCCGGTGCAAAGGTCGATGTCTTTACATTAGATACCGGCCGCCACTTCGCCGAGACCTATGACACGTTGTTTGAGACCGAAGGCCGCTATGGCCTGAAAATCCGGGTCATGTATCCCGACGCCGCCGAAACCGAGGCCTTGGTTCAAGAGGACGGCATCTACGGCTTTCGCTACTCAATAGATGCCCGCAAGGCCTGTTGCGACATCCGCAAGGTCCGCCCGTTGAACCGGGCGCTTGCAGGTGCGGGCGGCTGGATCACGGGCCTGCGCCGCGATCAGAGCCAGGGACGCGCCCATGTTCCGTTCGCGAGTTTCGACGCCGCACAGAACCTGATCAAGCTCAACCCAATCGCCGATTGGCCGCTGGCGCAGCTGGATGGCTACATCAGTGCCAACAAAATTCCGGTCAATGCCCTGCACGCGCAAGGCTTCCCATCAATCGGCTGCCAGCCATGCACCCGCGCCATTAAACCCGGCGAAGACATCCGGGCCGGGCGCTGGTGGTGGGAAAACGAAAGCGGCAAGGAATGCGGCTTGCACACCGCCGCCACAGACACGCAATCCAAGTAACATCAACATCTACGCGACAGACGATAAAGGACACGCGCGGCATGACCGCTTCCCCATCGCATCTCGATCTTCTTGAAGCCGAGAGCATCCACATTTTCCGCGAGGCCGCGGCCCAATTCCGCAAACCCGTGCTGATGTATTCGATCGGCAAGGACTCAACGGTGCTGCTGCATTTGGCGCGCAAGGCGTTCTTTCCGCAGAAGCTGCCGTTCCCGTTGTTGCACATCGACACGACGTGGAAATTCCGCGACATGATCGCGTTCCGCGACAAGACCGCCAAAGACTTCGGCCTCGATCTGATCGTTCACAAAAACGAAGACGGCTTAAAGCAGGGCATCAACCCAATCGATTTTTCGCCGTCGATCTATACCGACGTTCTCAAGACCCAAGGCTTGAAGCAAGCGCTCGACAAATATGGGTTTGATGCGGCTTTCGGCGGCGCGCGCCGAGACGAAGAGGCAAGCCGCGCCAAGGAGCGCGTGTTCTCATTCCGCGCCGCCGGCCATCGCTGGGACCCGCGTAAGCAGCGCCCGGAGATGTGGCGTTTGCTCAACGGCCGGCTTGGCACCGGCGAAAGCGTTCGCGTGTTCCCGATGTCGAACTGGACCGAAAAAGACGTCTGGCGTTACATCCTTCGCGAAAAGCTCGACGTGGTGCCGCTGTATCTGGCCAAAGAACGCCCGACCATTGAGCGCAACGGCCAGCTGTTGATGCAGGATGACGAACGCCTGCAGCCAAAACCTGGCGAAAAAGTTGTGATGCGTAAAATCCGCTTCCGCACACTTGGTTGCTATCCGCTGACGGCCGCCGTTGAATCGGACGCCTCCGACATGGAAAGCATCGTCGCTGAAACCATCAACGCGCAAACCTCAGAGCGCGTCGGCCGCCTGATCGACCACGATCAATCGGGCGCTATGGAAAAGAAAAAGCAGGAAGGCTACTTCTAATGACGATCCAGGCTTCCCTGAAAGCATCTACCGCGGCAGCCGGCGTGAAAGCCGCGAGCCCCTTGCGCGATCTGAACGGCATTGTGCATCTCCTCACCTGCGGATCGGTGGACGACGGCAAGTCGACCTTGATCGGCCGCTTGTTGTGGGACGCATCCGACCTCTACGAGGATCAGCGCGAAAACGTCCGCAAATCCGGTCGTAAAGCCGCAGATTCCGATCTGCCGGATTTTTCCATGCTGCTTGACGGCCTCGTCGCTGAACGCGAGCAAGGCATCACGATAGACATTGCGTGGAAGTATTTCGATACCGAGACCCGCCGTTTTGTGATTATCGATTCACCCGGCCACGAGCAATACACCCGCAACATGGCGTCAGGCGCATCTTTCGCCGACGTGGCGATTCTGCTGGTGGATGCGCGTTCGGGCGTCAAGAAGCAGACCAAGCGCCACGCTGCGATTCTCGATCTCGTCGGCGTCAAGCGCGTCGTGCTGGCCGTCAACAAAATGGACCTCGTCGGCTACTCGGAAGATGTGTTCCGCAAAATCGAAGCCGACTTCCGCACGCTGTGCTGGAAGTTTGGCTTCTGGGACGCGACCGCCATTCCATTGTCTGCCGTCTATGGCGACAACGTCTCGACCAAGTCGGACGCGATGGCGTGGTACACCGGCCCGCATCTGCTTGAACATTTGGAAAAGGCGCCGAGCCGCGGCACCGCGTCGAGCGGTACGTTCCGTTTTCCGGTACAGACCGTGCTGCGCGATGGCCAGGATTTCCGCGGGCTTGCCGGCACCGTCTCATCGGGCTCGGTCAACGTCGGCGACAGTGTTACCGACGCCTTGAGCGGCCGCAGCGCCAAGGTCATTCGCATCGCCACAATGGATGGTGATTTGAAATCGGCAACGTCGGGCCAGGCGATTGCCTTGCAACTCGATGTCGACATCGATGTGTCGCGCGGCGCGGTGCTTTCTTCATCCGAAATGCGCCCGATAGCGGCGCAAACTGTTGAAGCGCGGCTTGTCTGGCTGTCGGAGAATGCTTTCAATCCGCGCACCGGATATTTGCTGCGCACCGTCACCGACCTCATCCCGATTTCAACGCTTGAGATTAAAGCGCTGCTTGATCTGGAAACGATGTCATCGCATCCATCGGCGTCATGCGGCGTCAACGACATTGCCGTCACCAAGATCACGCTTGGACGGCCAGCAGCTATCGACGTGTTTTCAGATATTTCCGAAACCGGCACGGTGATGATCGTCGATGCCGTCACCGGCGCATCGATTGCTGGTGGCGTTGTCACTGCGGTCAACGCCAAGGGCGAAATCCTCGGCGACGGACACTTTAATCTGACCCGCGAAATGCTGGCCAATGGGCTGTGCCGCGATCTGTCGCTGAGTTCTTCGGATCGCGAAGAGTTCACGCGCCGCGCCAATGAAGCCGCAATTCTCTTGCGCTCGGCTGGCGTCTCTGTGGCGATTGAACCGCCGCCACCGATTGATGATGGACTTGATCCGGGCCTCTAACCCCGCCTTTAACGCGAAGCGACTTATCCCTTAGAAACAAGCGATACCAACGGCCGGAAGATTGCGTTTATGTGGGAAGATATTCTGCTCTATGTTGCCGTAGGCTTCGCCGCCCAGATGGTCGATGGCGCGATTGGCATGGCCTATGGCATCACCTCATCGACGGTCCTGCTCAGCCTTGGCATTGCGCCGGCCACGGCCAGCGCATGCGTTCATGCGGCTGAGACCTTCACCACCGCCGTCTCCGGTATATCGCATTGGAAATTCGGTAACATCGATTGGAGATTGGTGCGCCGCCTCGCGCTTCCCGGCGCCATTGGCGGCGGCATCGGTGCCTACGTTCTCGCCAACGTCGATGGCAACGTGATCAAGCCGTACATCGCCGGATATCTGGTGCTGATGGGCCTGTTCATTTTGTGGAAAGCGATCAGCCACGAGCCGAAAGAAAACAGCGAACCGCCAAAGCACGTTGGCCCGCTCGGTTTCTTCGGCGGCCTCGTTGACAGCATCGGCGGCGGCGGCTGGGGGCCCATCGTGACGACGACTTTGATCGGCTCCGGCACCACGCCGCGCTATGCCATCGGCTCCGTCAACCTGACGGAATTCTTTGTCACGCTGACCATCTCCGCGACGTTCCTCTTTACAATCGGCCTTGAACTGTTTCCGATCATTGCCGGGCTTTTGGTCGGCGGCGTCATTGCGGCCCCTTTTGCCGCCTACGCCACAAAGCACCTGCCCGACAAAGTCTTGATGATCATCGTCGGTTCGGTGATTGTGTTACTCAGCCTTCGCACCATCCTGATCTCACTCCACTAAAGCTGCTCCTAACCGTGCAGCAGCACCGGCGCGTCTCTGCCCTCTGTTAAGTTGGAATTGTTGAAGACCATCATGTTCGACACATCGCTCATAGACGTATGGCCGTTGATCGTATCGGGCGGATTCGTTGTTGGATTTCTCGTTGGCATGACCGGCGTCGGCGCGGGGTCGCTGATGACGCCATTCTTGATTACACAGGTCGGCATTGCGCCGACGCTGGCAGTCGGCACGGACCTGCTGTTTGCCTCCCTCACCAAAGCTTCGGCAGCTCTGCCACACCACAACTTCGGCAACGTGAACTGGCGCATGGTTGGCTGGCTGGCTGCGGGCAGCGTACCCGGCTCCATCGCCATGCTCGGGCTGCTGCACTATTTCGATCCCGATACCGCGTCGATGGCCCGCCTGATCAAGATGGCACTCGTGGCAGCGCTTGTGCTCAGCTCCGTGGCGATTATCGTCTACCCTTACGTCACAGCGGCGCGGCCTTCAGTGACGCCAGACCCAGACAGCGTGCCGGTTCGCAAACTGCCGACACTTATTCTCGGGATCGTCCTCGGCTCAATCGTCACGCTGACGTCAGTTGGCGCGGGCGCTATCGGCGTCGTGGTGCTGACGCTGCTCTATCCGACACTGATGACCCGCCGCCTGATCGGCACGGATATCGTGCACGCCGTACCGCTGACACTGGTCTCTGGCCTTGGCCATCTGTCGATGGGCAACACAAACCTGTCGCTGCTCGCCATTCTACTGGCCGGATCGCTACCCGGCATCGCGCTTGGATCGCGGCTGACCGGAAAGTTGCCAGACCGCTTCCTGCGCATCGCGCTCGCGGTCATACTGTGCTTCGCTGCGTGGCAGCTCAGCCGTAAGATTTGAGCCACGCTCGGCAAGCCGCCCCGCGTTACCCGTCATTCCGTGTGCATACTCGTCATCCCGTGCGCGCGTGCAGCGCCTTTATCGGCGGTGCACCGCAGACACGGGATCTTGCCCAAAAGCGTTCTCTGGAAATTCAAGATCCCGGACGCGACGCACCAATAAAGGATTGCTGCGTCGCGTCCGGGATGACGGGTAGAGTAGGATCTACGCCAATTTCACGTCAGCGTGGAACTGATTGCCGGCTTTGGTGGCAGCCACGTATCCGGCGCGGATCGTGAAATCACCGAAGTGTTCGCCGGGTTTGCGTTCCTTCGCATACTTCACGAAGATCGGCTCAAGCAGCGCGATGATGCGCTCCTTGCCAACGTCCTGCGCATAGAGCTTCGACAGCCGCGTTCCGTCGAACGCCGCGCCCAGGTACAGGTTGTAAAGCCCTGGATTGCGGCCGACCAAACCAATCTCGGCCAGATAAGGCCGCGCGCAACCGTTCGGGCAGCCGGTCATGCGGATCACGATGTCATCGTCCCGCAATCCCGCCTTATCGAGGCTGTCTTCAAGCGCGGTGATCAACTCCGGCAGGAAGCGTTCGCTTTCGGCAAGCGCCAATCCGCAGGTTGGCAGTGACACGCAGGCCATCGAATTGCCGCGCAAACCCGACGACACCGAAATATGAATGCCATGTGCTTTGAGCGCCGCCTCGATCTTGGCTTTGAACTTCTGCGCGACGTTGGCGAGAATCACGTTCTGGTTCGACGTGCACACGAAATCGCACAAACCCGCTTCGGCGATCTCGCGCAATGCGGTGCGCAGGCTATGGCCGGGGCGGTCTTTGATGCGGCCGTTCTCGACGAACAGCGTCAGGTTCCAGGCTTTGTCCTCGCCCTTCTTGGCGTCCAGGCTCTGGCGCCAGCCGAGCGGATCGCCGGTGCCGGTGAACGTGTACGGCTTCGGCTTGCCAAGCTTATAGCCAAGGCGCTTTTCAACTTCATTGCGGAATGCATCAATGCCGCGATCTTCGACCGTGTACTTTAATCGCGCGCGCGGGCGGCTTTCGCGGTTGCCCCAGTCGCGCTGCACCGTCAGCACTTTTTCGGCCACATCGACGGCTTGTTCCAGCTTGCAGTATCCGAGATGGTCGGCTGTGCGCGGGAACGTGTTGGTGTCGCCGTGCGTCATGCCCATGCCGCCGCCGACTGTGACGTTCCACCCGGTTACTTCGCCCTTTTCGACTATTGCGATGAAGCCGAGGCAGTGGGCGAAAATATCGACGTCGTTGTCGGGCGGCACCGCGATTACGGTTTTGAATTTGCGCGGCAGATAATGGATGCCATAGAGCGGCTCTTCCGCGGCACCGGCCTTGCGCGATTTGTCTTCGACCTTTTCGCCATCAAGCCAGATCTCGTGATAGGCGCCGGTCTTGGGCAGCAAATGTTCGCTGATTGCTTTGCCAAGCTCGTAGGCCTGGCGGTGGGCCTTCGACAGATACGGATTGGCCGCCGTCATCACGTTGCGGTTGACATCGCCGCAGGCCGCAATCGTATCGAGCGCTGCAGCATTGATCGCCTGCATGGTCCGGCGCAGGTTCGACTTGATCACGCCATGATACTGGAACGTCTCGCGCGTCGTCAGGCGCAGCGTGCCGTTGGCATAATTGGAGGCGATCGCATCCAGCGCCAGCCACTGCTTGGGCGTCACCAGACCGCCCGGAATGCGCAGCCGCAGCATGAACGAAAAAGCCTTTTCCAGCTTTTTCTTGGCCCGCTCGCCACGCACGTCGCGGTCGTCTTGAATATAGGAGCCGTGAAACTTGATCAGCTGATGATCGTCTTCGGCGATGTCACCGGTGATCACGTTGTCCAGGCCCTCGGCCAGCGTGCCGCGCAGCTGGTGGCTGTTTTCTTTGATGATCTCGTTTCTGGCGCGCTTGTCGGTCATTGTGATCCCGGAAGAAGGAAATTGAGATTAGGGAATGGGGCGTTGGAAGTTGGAAGCAGGGACGGAAGCCTTATCCCTACTCCCTCACTTTCAATACACGTCGCGTTGATAGCGCCCGGCTTTGGACAGCTCTTTGAGTTTTGCGCGACCGGCCTCTTCGTCGCCCTTGGCCGCTTCGCTCAAGATTTTGACCAGCGTCGCGTCAACATCTTTGGCCATACCCTTTTCGTCGCCGCACACATAGATGTGGGCGCCGTCAGCTATCCAGGAATTTAGCGCCGCGCGCCGTTCCCACAAGCGATGTTGGACGTAAATCTTTTCCGGCTGATCGCGCGAGAACGCTACGTCGATGTTGGTCAGCGCGCCGGCCGCTTTGTGATCCTGCCAGTCAAGCTGATAGAGGAAGTCGTTGGTGTAGTTGCGTTCACCAAAGAACAACCAGCTCTTGCCGGTTGCACCCGTCTCCGCGCGCTCTTCAATGAAGCCGCGATAGGGCGCGACGCCGGTGCCGGAGCCGATCATGATGATCGGCGTGGCGCCGTCTGCCGGCAGGCGGTAGTGACGGTTCGGCTTGACGTAGATGCGCGCCGTCGAGCCAACTTTCCGGCGGTCTGCGAGATAGGTGGACGCAACGCCCTTGCGCTTGTGGCCGTAGCTTTCCCAGCGCACCGTACCAACCAGCAAATGCGCCTCGCCTTGATGCGCTTTCGGGCTCGATGCAACTGAGTAGAGCCGGCCCGGCAACGGGCGCAGAAGGCCGAGCAGTTGCTCGGGCGTCAGCTTTTCGGAATAGGTTTCAAACAGATCGACAAGCTGACGGTCGGAGGAGAACTTGGCAAACGCATCGCCGTCAAGCAGCGCCTTGACATCGGCGCGGCTGGTCAGCTTGGCATAATTGTCGACCGCTGCCCGCGACAGCGTGGTGACGTCGAAGCCCTTTTGAATTTTCAACAGCAGCGCGGCGTCGGAGCCTAGCCCGGTTGCCTGCAGCAGCTGATCGACCAGCACCGGATCGTTCTCCGGCAATACGCCAATTGCGTCGCCGGGCTGATATTGAAAGCGCGGATCATCGAACGCAAATTCGACATGCCACGTCTCGCGCGACGACCCAGTGCCGTTCAAATTGACGAGCGCTGAAATCTCGGCTTCGAGCGGCGTTTCAGCAGTGTATGCCGGTTCGTCATCGTCTTCCGCTTGCGAACCGCCCGCAAAATTGACGTGTACGACCGTGCCCGATGCGCCCGTGTCGGCTGGTGCCAGCTTGGCAAGCGCGCCATCGGTCCAGGCAACCGCCTGCTTGGCGAAATCGAGATCGAGATCGATACGGTCGTTAGCGCGCTTGGCGCCCAGCGCTTCCAAGCGCGCATCAATCGCTTTGCCGATAGCGCAAAAGTGCACGTACGCCGTGTCACCTAAAGCGCACACCGCGAAGTGCGCGCCGTCGAGACGTGGCGCTGCATCGCCCATCAAGGCAGCATAGAAATCAACCGCGCGGGCTGGCGGATCGCCTTCGCCCCAGGTTGCAGCAAACACCAAAATTTTCTTCGCCTTGGCAAGCAGCGCCATATCGGCGTCCGCCATATCGAACACCTTGGCGTCGAGACCATGCTTTTGCGCGGTCTTTTTGGCTTTCAGCGCGAGGCTCTCACAGTTGCCGCTTTCACTGGCGTAAAGAATGGTCAGCGGCGCGCGCGGCTTGGCAGCGGCCAGCGGAACAGCCCCGCCACCCTGCGCTGCCTCGAAGCCCGCGAAAAATCCAGCCAGCCAAGACCGCTGCTGCGGCGTCGACCGCGACACAACTTTATTCAACAATTCGATGTCATCAGCCGAGAACGGTGCGTTTTTCGGAAGCAGCGGGGTTGCGGTCACGTCTCGTCTCCTGAGCCGCTGAGCGGCAAAAACTCAAGTCCACGCACCGGCGCGGCGCGCTTGCAGAAATTCTGGTCGCCGTCCGTAGCCTGCCCAAGCGCCCGGCGAAAGACGGCCTTTCGGCGCCTTCCGGGATGCCGGAGCGGTTACGGTTCCGCCGCGGTTATGGCTCACAAAACGTTCGGGGCACATATCGCGGGTCTGGATAGCTGGTTTTGGAACAGATTTCTACATTATAGGTTGAAAGGTTCGCAAAATAGAACGGGGTTCCCCTGGCGGCCATATTGGGAGGTCTGGACCGGCATTCGCGGCTCCCGGTTGGGACAGCAGATCTGACCCAAGTGCAATTGGCGAAATCCTCTTCCTAAACTTCCGCCGCCCAGCGCGGCTTTGGTCAGTATAACGGCCGTCGAAACTGAGTGATCAGCCGCCCGTCGCTGGATGATGCATTGCAGCAAGCTGGATCGTATGGACGGTTTAACTTTGGACCTGCAAATTTCTGCACAAATTTTCACACGCAGTCGTGACAGGGAGTGATTTGCGCCGCCAATTGTTACGTGTTTTATCAGTAAATATGCGGTGGCTCTTGACAATGCCAGAGCGATCCGCAGATTGGTGCCGCACAAAAAAAGTGTCTGCACCATTGGCTAGGCCCTCGGCGGGGTCTGCGACACTGGGAACGCAGCTTACCATCTGGAGGAAACTAGCATGAAGATTTGGTCCAAGCCGGCAGTCCGCGAGCAGGAAGTTGGTCTCGAAGTGACGAGCTACCTGCCAGCCGAAATCGACGTCATCTAACTGATGTCATCGGCCTCACGGACTTCGTGAGAACCCGGCGCGGCGGTCGATGGATGCATCGGCCGCCGTTGCTGTTTCTAGATCGGAAAATTTGATCGAAAACAAATTCACCGGGCGTGTGCCATCGGCGTGGCGTAGCCTCGTAAGAGTAAGTCACACAGCAAGCCGCACATGATCATAAAAATTCTTGGCTCAGCAGCCGGAGGCGGGTTTCCGCAATGGAACTGCAACGGCCTGCACTCAGCCAATGTTCGCGCCGGAAAATCAGGCTATCGCGCCCGCACCCAGTCGTCGCTGGCGGTTTCCGCCAACGGCCAGGATTGGGTTCTGCTCAACGCATCGCCCGATTTGCGCCAGCAGATCAACGATACGCCGGAGCTACACCCGTTTGCAGATGGCGGCTTGCGCAATTCGCCAGTCAAAGCCGTGGTTGTGACCAACGCCGACGTCGATCACATCACTGGGCTTATCAATCTGCGCGAGGGCCAGCCGTTTTCGATCTACGGATCGGACCGCGTGCTCGCAACGCTCAACGCCAATTCGATTTTCAACGTCTGCGCGCCCGATAAGGTGCCGCGCATCGCCTTCGCGCTTGATCAGCCAACCCCGCTCACCGGCGCGGGCATTGATCTAGGCTTGAGCGTTGAAGCGTTCGCGGTGCCCGGAAAAATAGCGCTTTTCCTCGAAAAGGGTGGCGAAAAAGAAAACTACGGCAGTCGCGACGGCGACACGATTGGCCTCAAAGTCACGGACTACGCAACCGGCACATCGTTCTTCTATATTCCGGGCTGCGCCGAGGTCGACCCGCCGTTAGCTGATCGCATCAAGGGCGCTGATCTCATCTTCCTCGACGGCACGCTGTTCACCGACGACGAAATGGTAACCCAAGGCTTGTCGCATAAAACCGCGCAGCGCATGGGCCACATTTCAATCTCCGGCGACAACGGATCGATCGCAGCACTCAAACCGCTGGCAATCAAGCGCCGTATCTATGTTCATATCAACAACTCAAACCCCGTGCTGGACGAGCATTCAGATGCCCGCCGCATCGTTGACAGCGCCGGCTGGGAAGTCGGATTTGATGGAATGGAGGTCCGCTTATGAACCCTGTCAGCTTGGAAAAGAAATCAACCGGGCGCCGCGATGCCGGACCGCCGTTGAGCGTTGCCGATTTCGAAGCCGCGATCCGCGCGGTCGGGCCTGAGCGCTATCACGACCTGCACCCGTTCCATCATATGCTTCATGGCGGCAAGCTCGATAAGGGCCAAGTACAGGCCTGGGCGCTCAATCGTTATTGCTATCAGTCGGCGGTGCCACGCAAGGATGCAGCCTTCATCAGCCGCGTTCATGACCGCGAGTTGCGCCGTGAGTGGTTGCACCGCGTGCTCGATCACGATGGTTCGCCCCCCGGTGAAGTTGGCGGCATCGAACGCTGGTTGATCCTGACCGATGGCCTCGGCCTTGATCGTGACTATGTGATCTCGCGGCGCGGCGCCCTTCCAGCGACCGTGTTCGCCGTTGAAGCCTACGTCACCTTCGTGCGTGAGCAGCCTTTGACGGTTGCGGTTGCCTCATCCTTGACCGAACTGTTTGCGCCCAAAATCCACAAAGAACGCATCTCCGGGATGCTTGAAGGCTACAGCTTTATCGACGACAAGGTGCTCGCCTATTTCAAGCGCCGCCTGACGCAAGCCCCGCGCGACAGCGAATTTGCGCTTCAGTATGTGCTGAAACACGCCAAAACGCGCGAAGAGCAAGACGCCTGCGTCGATGCCGTGCGCTTCAAATGCAATGTGCTATGGGTGCAGCTTGACGCGCTCTATCATGCCTATGTCGCCGGAAACATTCCGCCCGGCGCATTCCGTCCGGAGGTTTAACCATGACGACCACCACTGCGCAGCGCACCCGCACGATCATCACTGAAGCGTCGCTGCCGGCTTTGCCGAACCACATCAAATTGCGCCACGACGCGGGCCGCGGCCGCTGGCATGTGCTCGCTCCCGAACGCGTGTTCGAACCCGACGAGATTGCTGTCGAAATCTTGAAGCGATGTGATGGCGCAACGCCAGTCAGCGCGATCGCCGGCGTGCTATCGAAGGAATACAACGCGCCATTGAGCGACATCCTTGCCGACACCATATCAATGCTTCAGGAACTTGCCGACAAAGGTGTCGTCAAGGCCTGAACGGAGCACACGCAAAAAATGAACGAGATCGCGCCGTTTGAGCAGTTTTCAGAAGCCACAGCGGACAGCTGCGCGCGGGCACCCATCGGCCTTCTTGCCGAGCTCACGCACCGTTGCCCGCTGCAATGCCCATACTGTTCAAATCCGCTCGAGCTTGATCGCGTCAATCAGGAACTGACCACCGCCGAGTGGCAGGACGTGATGCGGCAAGCGGCCGACCTTGGCATTCTGCAAATCCATCTGTCGGGCGGCGAGCCGACAGTGCGCAAGGACCTTGAACAGATCGTCGAGGTTGCGGCGAAGGCAGGTCTCTATACCAACCTGATCACGGCCGGCGTAACGCTGACGCGTGACCGTCTGAAAGCGCTGCAAGACCTGGGTCTTGATCACGTTCAGCTGTCGATCCAGGATGTGGACGACGCCAATGCCGAGAAAATTTCGGCCTATAAAGGTGGCCTTGAGAAAAAGCGCGAACTCGGCAAATGGGTGCGCGAGTTTTCGATGCCGCTGACAGTCAACGCGCCAATCCACCGCCACAACATCGAGAACTTGCCAAACATCATCAACTTCGCGGTCGAGCTTGGTGCTGACCGCATCGAAGTGGCCAACATTCAATATTACGCCTGGGCCTTGAAGAACCGGGCCAGCCTGATGCCGACGCGCGCCCAGGTGCTGCGCAGTGCCGAAATCGTCGAGGAAGCCAAGGAGCGCTTGAAAGGCGTACTGGTGTTCGACTTCGTAGTGCCAGACTACTACGCCAAGACACCAAAGCCGTGCATGGGCGGATGGGGCAAAGGCATTATCAACGTCACGCCGCAGGGCCGGGTGTTGCCGTGCCATGCGTCAGAACAAATCCCAGGCCTCGAATTCGATAACGTCAAATCCAAGCGCTTGGCCGACATCTGGCTGAACGGGCAAGCATTCAACAAATATCGCGGCACGTCATGGATGAAAGAACCGTGCAAGAGCTGCCCGAAGGCGGAACTCGACTTCGGCGGCTGCCGCTGCCAGGCCATGGCCTTCACGGGGGACGCGACCAACACCGACCCGGCCTGCAAATTTTCACCCCACCACGCCGAATTTGTTGCAGCTGCAGAGCGTGAAAGCGCCAACCCGAACCCGCCAGCCTTCGTCTACCGGCGGCTTGGCGGCGCCAAAAGCGGCGCGGAAACCGAATAGTCCCGCTGGGCATTCTCAACATAGATCAAGATTTGGCAAAGTGTGCGCCGCAACATAAGCGGCGGGCGCTGCTTTTTCCTCACACATGCGGCGTTACGTTCAGTTTGAGTTCAGAAAATAAATGTCATTTTCCCGCCGCTAGTCTATTGGTTTCGGCGTTATAAATTCGCCGGGTAGGCGAAACGGGCCCACAACGGGAAGGAAACTCACGATGCGCAAGTTGGTTTTGGCAGTCTCTATGATTGCCGCAATGCCGGTCGCGGCGAATGCTGCTGATGCGGAAGCCGGAAAGGCTGTTTTTGGTAAGTGCAAAGCCTGCCACCAGATCGGCGAAGGCGCGAAGAACGCTGTCGGCCCGAGCTCTCACCGGCATCATCGGCAAGAAAGCCGGCACGACCGAAGGCTTCACCTATTCCGACGCTATGAAGAACTCGGGCAAGACCTGGGACGAAGCAACCTTCAAGGCATACATTGCCGATCCGAAGGCCGCTATTCCGGGCAACAAGATGGTGTTCATGGGCGTCAAGGACCCGGCCGACATCGACAACCTGACCGAATATCTGAAGACCGCGAAGTAAGTTCGCGAGCGTCTTTTGAGAATGGAAAGCGCCGCGGAACTTTTTCGCGGCGCTTTTTTATGTCGGCTGCGCCTCGTCGAAAGGCACCGTATCGCCGGCGCCGAGCGCCCCAATCAAATCATCGAGAGTCCGGCCGTTTATTCGCGTGCCAGGCGCCACATCGCGCAGCGGTAGCAGCACAAACGCGCGCTCTGCGATCAACGGATGCGGCACGACGAGATCTGGCAAGCGGATGATTTGATCGCCATACGTCAGAACATCGACGTCGATCAGGCGCGGACCCCACTTTTGCTGGCGCACACGGCCCATCTCGTTTTCAACACGCTGGCAGCGCAGCAAGAGCTCGTGTGCTGTGAGGCCGGTCGCAACTGAAATGCAGGCATTCACAAACCAATCCTGATCGAGAACGCCCCACGGCGCCGATCGGTATTTGGGCGATGCTTTGGTGAGCCTGATCGCACCGTCCGCCGTCAACAACGCAATGGCGCGATCAATGTTGCCGGCTTTGCCGCCGATGTTCGAACCAAGGCCAATGGCCGCGTCAAAAGACGCTCTATGTGCTTCACGAGTCATCGCGTCCCGTCGGCCTCAATCGTATTTAATATAGGCGAAGCGCTGGTCGCCTTCGGGAGTGCCGTCGAGGCCCTTACCTTCTTTGCCCGGCTGCCAGCAAACGACCTCTTCAATCTTACGGGCAAGTTCGAGATCCTTTGACGTGATCCCCTTGGCCGAATGAGTCATCAGGCGGACCTCAACCCAGGCATAGGATGCGGTGATGTCCGGGTGATGCCACGCGGCTTCGGCCAAATGCCCGACGGTATTGATGACCATCAGAGTACCCTTCCAACTGGCCGTCTTGTAGGTACGCCGCACCCAGCCGTCTTCCAGCTTCCACGCCGGAATATGGGTATTCAACCAGGCCTTGACGTCGGCGTCCGGCATCGGCTTTTCGCGCTCGGCGGTCATGTTGGCCTCTTCTCTGGTTTTTTGCCATGTCCGGCGCTAAGGCTACCCCTTGACGCCAGCCCAAGCAAACCTATCCGACCATTGCCCGAGGACAAAAGCCGTGAGGCCTAAAATCGCGACATCGACCACCGTTCGCGTCCGCGCTCCCGCCCGGCTGCATCTCGGCTTCCTTGATATGAACGGTGCTCTTGGCCGCCGCTTTGGCTCAATCGGCCTTGCCGTTGACCGGCCAGCAACGCGCGTCACCGTGGCTCGCGCCGATACCAATTCGGCCTCGGGTGCCGAAAGCGCGCGCGCCTTGACCCTCGCCAAAATGTTCGGCCGGGGTTCGCGCACGGGGTTCGCCATTGATATTGAAGAGGCGATCCCAGCGCATGCGGGCCTTGGCTCTGGAACCCAGCTGGCGTTGGCGATTGGCACGGCGATTGCGCGCCTTGAAGGCCGCGAACTGGCGATCCAGGATTTGGCAGGGCTTGGCGAACGCGGTGCGCGCTCCGGCATTGGACTGGCGGCCTTTACCAGCGGTGGCTTTCTCGTTGACGGTGGCCGCGGACCGCAAAATCACGCGCCGCCGTTGACGCTGCGCTCGGATTTTCCCGACGACTGGCGCGTGCTGCTGATGCTCGACCCGAGCCGGGCGGGGGTGTCGGGGGAGGCTGAAAAGAAAGCCTTCGAGGCGCTGCCCGAATTCCCAGAGCCGTCGGCTGCCCACATCTGCCATTTGGTTTTGATGAAACTGGTACCCGGCCTCAAGGAACGCGACATCAAGGCGTTTGGCGATGCGCTGACCGAAATTCAAACCATCGTTGGCGGTCACTTCGCCTCGCGCCAGGGCGGCAGCCCGTGGACCAGCCCGGCGGTTGGACGGATAGCGAGCCGCATGCAAGACCTCGGCGCGACCGGCATTGGCCAGAGCTCTTGGGGGCCGACCGGGTTCGCGTTTGTCGAGGGCGATGAAGCGGCAGTTCGCCTCTATCATTCTTTAGTCGAAGCCGCTAAAGCCGACGGCGTTGAAATCGTCATTGCCCGGGGCCGCAATACAGGCGCCCGCGTAGAGACCGCATAACACCACAAAATCTTGGGAGATTCAGAACGTTATGAGCGAAGCGACCCCCATCCTGCACATGCTCGATCCGCGCAAGCACGTGAGCCCGTTCGATGTGAACATGGCCGCCGACGCTGGCTACAAGGTCATCGTGCCCTACACCAACGTCGAAGTGGCAGACGTGACCCCGCTGATCCAGGACGCAATTTTCTCGCGTCCGCCGAACTATGGCGTGCGCACCGGCTTCTTCATGGGTGGCAAGGACGCACTCATGGCACTCGACATGATCGACGCCGCCAAGAAGGCCATGGTGCCGCCGTTCGAATGCTCGGTGTTCGCGGACCCGGCCGGATCGTTCACCACCGCTGCCGCGATGGTTGCCTGCGTTGAGCGCCAGTTGAAGCAGAAGTTCAATCGCGACTGGAAGGGTGTCAAGGTTGCCGTGTTCGGCGCGACCGGCGTTGTTGGCTTTGCCTCGTCGATCATCGCAGCGCTTGAAGGCGCCAACGTACAGCTCGTCGCCCACCGTGGCGTAGACCGCGTGATCAAAAATGCCGCGATCTCGAAAGAACGTTTCGGCGTCGATCTTGAAGCGGTCAACGGCGAAACCGCCGACCAGAAACGTGACATCATCGCCAACGCCGAAGTGATCTTTGCTGCCGCCGCCGCCGGTGTGCAGGTCGTCTCGGCTGAACACAAGGCGCTGGCCAAAAACCTGATCGCAATTGCAGATGTCAACGCCGTGCCGCCTGCTGGCGTCGAAGGTCTCGATCTGTTTATGGATGGCGCGCCGCTGCCGGGCTGCAACGCTGTCGGCGTCGGCGCTCTCGCAATCGGCGATATCAAGTACAAGACGGAATCGGGCCTGTTCAAGCAGATGCTATCGTCGGACAAGCCGCTGGCTCTCGACTTCCGCCACGCCTACGCGATGGCCAAGCAGCTGACGGGTATTGCTTAAGCGATTGGTTTCCCTCGGGCCCAGGATTTCCTTCTCCCCTTGGGGAGAAGGTGGCCGAAGGCCGGATGAGGGGGCTGAATGATTGCTGCCAATCCTTAAGCCCCCTCACCCTGACCCTCTCCCCAAGGGGAGAGGGAAATTATGCGAGGGAATTCGACCTCCATGACCTCAACAATCCTCATCGCGGCGTTCTCGGGCCGGTCGCTGGCGCAGTCGGCGCGGCGGGCGGGATATGTGCCGCTGGTTGCTGATGCTTTCGGCGATCAGGATACGCGTGCGGCGGCCCATGATTTCCGCAGCCTTGACGGCGCCATGCAGACGGGCTTTCGTGCCAAGCCGTTGCTCGCAGCCCTCAATGAATTGATCGCCGCCGCACCTTCAAAGCCAATCGGCCTCGTGCTCGGGTCCGGCTTTGAAGACAAACCGCGCCTCGTCGATTTGCTCGATCAGCGGTATGGCGTGATTGGCTGCGGCGTGGAGGCCCTCACCGCCTGCAAAGATCCAAAGATCTTTTTTCCGGTGCTCGATGAACTCGGGATCGCGCATCCCGAAACGCGCATGACGCCTCCGGACAATTGCGAAGGCTGGATCACCAAGCGCATTGGCGGCAGCGGCGGACGTCACATCCGCGATTGCACGGCAACGTCACGCGCAAAACCGCGCCGCTATTTCCAAAAACGCATTGAGGGGACGCGGATTTCGGTCAGCGCCATCGTTGCAGACGGCATTGCAACCGACATGACGCGGCAGTGGTGTTCACCAGCGCCCGGCCAGCCGTACCAGTATGGCGGCGCGGTCAGCGTGCCGTACAGCGACACGCCCGACCAACTGCAAATGCTGATGGCCGTTGATCAACTCGCGCGCGGCTTGGAGTTGCGCGGCCTCGTGTCGTTCGATTTCATTGTCGCAAATGGCACGGCCTACTTGCTCGAAATCAACCCGCGGCCCGGGGCCAGTCTGGACGTGATCGACACGGTCGAAGGCTCTCGCTTTCACGCCCACGTCGCAGCCTGCAGGGACGGTAAACTCGATCAATGGGGTGGCTCATCCACAGGGCTTGCGAAGGCTGCCGCTATTCTGCACGCCGGCCGGGGCGCGTTAACGCTTGGCCCGACCAACTGGCCGGAATGGACGGCAGACCGCGGCGCACCCGGCACGCATGTTCCAGCTGGCGCGCCGCTCGCAACCGTGTTTGGCGAGGCTGAAACACCAGATGCCGCAGTTGCGCTGGCCCGCGCCCGCTTGGCCGAACTGGAAAGCCTGATATACGAAAGTACAAAATCCTAAAGTGGACGGAGACACCCACAATGCAGAGACACGCACAGCCGAGCGTTTCAGCGCGCGCCGCAAAAATCGTTGACTCCATTGCCGCCAACGCCGACGCGTTGCGCTTGTCGGTCACCACCGGCAGCCAGGGCGAACGCCTGATCGACATGGGTGGCAACGCGCTCGGCTGCCTGGAAGCCGGACGTCTGCTCGGCGAAGTCTGCATGGGCGGTCTTGGCCGCGTCGAATTCACCAAATCGTCGGGTGTTTCCAATTGGCCGCTGGGCGTGGTCGTGTCGTCCACCAATCCGGTGATCGCGTGCCTCGGCTCGCAATACGCCGGGTGGACCATCACCGATGACGCGTCGGGCTTCTTCGCGCTTGGCTCAGGCCCGGCCCGCGCGCTGTCGCGCGTTGAAGACCTCTACAAAGAACTCGGCTACGTCGATCATTGCGCGCAGGCATCACTCGTCATCGAAGGCGACAAGGCCCCGCCCGCCGCCGTAATCACAAAAGTCGCCGAAGCCTGCGGCGTCACCCCGTCAGGCCTGACCATTCTCTACGCACCGACCTGGTCGCTCGCCGGCACGGTGCAAATCGCCGCCCGCGTGCTTGAAGTTTCGATCCACAAGGCGCACGCGCTGCACTTCCCGCTGGAGAACATTCTGGACGGCACCGGCACCTGCCCAATCGCGCCGCCGTTCCCGGATTTCGTCAAGGCGATGGGCCGTACCAATGACGCGATCATCTATGGCGGCCGCATCCACCTGTTCGTCAAGGGCTCGGACGCAGACGCGCAGAAACTTGCCGAAGGTCTGCCGTCGTCGTCGTCGAGCGCTTATGGCAAGCCGTTCGCGGACATCTTCTCGGAAGTGAACGGCGACTTCTACAAGATCGACGCGATGCTGTTTTCACCGGCACAAGTGACCGTCTCGAACGTCGAAACCGGCAAATCATTCCACGCCGGCAAACTCGCGCCGGAGATCGTGGACGCGAGTTTTGCTTGATAAGCCTCTCCCCTTGGGGAGAGGCCGGCGCAATGCGCCGGGTGAGGGGGTGTAAAAATGAACTCCGCAACATCAACGCTCCCCTCACCCCAGCCCTCTCCCCAAGGGCAGAGGGGGCAGAAGCCCAACGGCACGGGGCTGCATCTCGCGTTGCTGATCGAGGAAGGCCGGGGCGAGTGGCATGCGCGCCGCATCGTCCGGGCGCTTGAGAGTATGGGCGCGCGGGTGACGGTGTCGTCGCTGCCGCATTGCGCGTTCGATTCGGGACTTAAGAGCGGCATCGATATTCCGGGCTTCAAGGGCGAACTGCCGGACGGACTGTTCGTGCGTTCGATTTCCGCTGGCACACTTGAACAGATCACGTTTCGCTTGGGCTTGCTGCATGCGCTGCGCGAAAGCGGCGTCAGGGTTTGGAACGATGCACGCGTGATCGAACGGTGCGTCGACAAATCGCAAACCACGTTCCTGCTGCACAAGGCCGGCATCCCGACGCCGCGCACGCGGGTGTGCGAAACCGAAATCCATGCGCGCGAATATACCGAAGGCCTCAATCGCACGCTGGTGATGAAGCCGCTGTTTGGCAGCCAAGGCAAAGGCATCGGCCAGATCATGCGCCAAGAGCAGCTGCCGCCGGGCGAGACCGTCGATCACATCTATTACATGCAGGATTTCGTCGCCCCCGCCGATGACATATTCGAAGATTGGCGGGTGCTGGCCTCGCGGCACCGCATTATCGCGTCGATGACACGGCGCGGCAAAACCTGGGTGACGAACATCCACCAGGGCGCGAAAGCCCGCACCCATACGCCCGACGCCGAGATGGCTGAGATATCAATGGCTGCGATGCGGGCGATTGATGCCGACTATGCGGGTATCGATTTGATCCGCACCGCCAAAGGCGAATTGCAGGTGCTTGAAGTCAATTCCAACCCTGCGTGGCGCGGGCTGCAAAGCGTCGCCGATATCAACATCGCGGAAGCGATCGCCGAAGACTTCCTCAAAACCGTTGTCGCACACCGGGCGGAGCGCGGGCAATGACGGCGCGCACGCGCGAAGATATCGCGCAGGCGTTCGTCGCCGCGTGTCATGCTGAGCTGCAGGCATTGAAACCCGGCAATGTTCACATCCATGCGCCCGGCCACGGCATGGACATTTCGCACTTCGAAAAAGCCGCCGCCGCCGCCGCACCATTCATCGCAGACCCATCGCTCTCTGTTGGCAAACGCATCTTGCAAGCCACAGAGGCAAGCTTCGGCGCAACCGGCCTCAACACCAATCTCGGCATCGTTTTGTTATGCGCGCCCCTCGCCAAGGCCGCCGCCGAAACCGATGCCAGCACCGGCCTGCGCCGGCGCCTCGCGGTTATTCTTGGCACCCTTACAAAAGACGATGCCGATGACGCGTTCGCCGCCATCCGCATCGCCAACCCGGCAGGCCTCGGCAAAGTTGATAATGGCGACGTGACCGCATCCGCCGCACCGCGTATGACATTGATTGAAGCCATGCAGCTTGCGCGTGACCGCGACCGGATCGCCAACGCCTACGTGACGGCCTTCGAGGACATCTTCGATTTCGCCCTTCCTGTGCTGGATCAGGCCCGGACCAGCGCGGCGCGCGAGGACCTGGCCGTCTCCACGTTGCATATGGCGCTATTGGCCGAATTCCCCGATAGCCACATCGCCCGCAAGTACGGCCCGGCCAAAGCGCTGGAGGTGCGCGACGCAGCCCGCAAGCTGGCCACCGCCTGGAGCCCGGCCGTCACCCAGAAGTCATTCAATACATTGAAAGAATTTGATCTAAGCTTGAAATCGCGCGGGCTTAATCCAGGCACCACGGCGGACTTCGTGGTGGCAACGCTGTTTACGTCCCTTATGTCACGGCGGAAACTTCGCTAAACGGCACAAAGTCTCCTACTAAAGGACTTGTCGAGGCCGCATATGTAGGGCTAAGACAAGCGCCGTGTCTGCAACGGACACGAGGCGTATCCAACGCTCCGCCGCCGGAGATATTTTCCGGGATTGCGGGGCGCGGGTATCCATCAGAGGAGCTGAACAGCAAAGTCCCGGCTTTCGACGGGGGTGCGTTGGTGCTCGTATTGTTTTTTTCGTGGGAGGAACCCCCCTAATGGCCAAGATCAACAAAGTCATGATCGGCGAGTCGCTCGTCGGTGACGGCAACGAAGTCGCACACATCGACCTCATCATCGGACCGCGCGGTTCGGCTGCTGAGTCGGCATTCGTCAACTCGCTGACCAACAACAAGGACGGCTTCACGTCGCTCCTCGCCGTTATCGCTCCGAACCTGGCCTGCAAGCCGAACACGATTCTGTTCAACAAGGTCACCATCAAGGACGCCCGTCAGGCCGTTCAGATGTTCGGACCGGCTCAGTATGGCGTTGCTAAGGCCGTTCAGGACTCGGTTGCTGAAGGCGTGATCCCGGCTGCTGAAGCTGACGACCTCTACATCCTCGTCGGCGTCTTCATCCACTGGGAAGCGGCAGACGATGCCAAGATCCAGGACTACAACTACCGCGCAACCAAGGAAGCACTGGCACGCGCCGTTGCTGGCAAGCCGACGGCTGCCGAAGCAACCGCACAGCGCAACTCGGCTTCGCATCCGTTCGCTGCCAAGTCTTGAAGCGGACACCGTCCACAGCAGGAAAACACGAAGCAAGACACTGCCCCACCTATGAAGGTGGGTCTGCTGCAGCGATTGGGAAGACTGCTCTCGGGACGTTACAACGGTTAGCCTGATCGCGTCGCGCCGCCGGAAACGGTTCGCGCCGCTCCAAGGTCAAGCCTGTTGGCAATTGAGAACTTTAACGGCTGGTGATCTCCTTGAGATCTCCGGCCGTTATTTTTTGCTCATGTAGCGCCGAGGCAATCAGCGCGCCGCATGCACCTGCCGCCCGCACCGCATCAAGATCAAGCCGGTGGCGCATGCCGCCTGCCGCATAGATGCGGCGCCCTTCAGACCGCCGCGCGATGTCGCGAATGCGCGCCACATCTGGCCCTTCGCCGCTGCCAATCCGCGCCAACGTCATGACAATCACGTTGTGCGGCCAAAGCGCTACGTCATTGAGCAACGCCTCTGGCCCGAGAAATTCGTCACCGCGAAAATCGAGGCTTAGCACCGTCCGGCCCGGCGCTTCGGCGATGATATCCTTGAGCACGGCAACGCTTTCCAGCGTCTCCGAACCGATCACCAGCGTCGTCACGGGGGACGCCAGCAACGCGCGCGCGGCGCCACGTGACCCGGTGCCCGCATCCACCCAAATATCCGTGCCCGGCATGGCGCGGCTCAAGATGCCAGCCAGATGCACGTTACGTCCGCGCCCTTCGATGCCGTCGAGATCGGCGAGGTAGACTTTGCCAAACGGATGCAGGCGGTGAAGCCCCGCCGCGACATCGAACGGATCGCAGGTCTCCGACAATGGCGTCTCAATCGGCTTGTAGTTGGCCCGGTCGCCCCGCTTGGCGCGCACAACGGCGCCGCGGGCAACATCGATAACCGGAATAATGTCCATGCCTTTGTGTCTCCTGCCAACTCCTGTATCACGGACATCAAGCATTTGGAGCACGGCGCATGACCACGGTTACTATTGGATACGACGTGGGCGGCGCGCATTTGAAAGTTGCGCGCATTGAAGATGGCCGCGTTACAGCCGCCGAACAGTTTGCTTGCGCACTGTGGAAGGGGCTTGATCAGTTGGATGCGGCGTTATCTGCCGCGTCTCAGATAACGCGCGGCGCGGACAACCATGCCGTCACAATGACCGGCGAATTGTGCGAACTGTTCACGACCCGGCACGAGGGTGTCGTGGCATTGTCCTCGCATCTCGCCGGCCATCTTGGAAGCAGCGCCCGCTTCTACATGGGTCTTAAGGGATTTGGCGACGCCAGCGCAGTGGCGTCGCAACCACTTAGCGTCGCATCTGCAAATTTTCTAGCGACCGCTCAGGCCGTTGCGCGGCTGCGCCCCAAAGCGCTTTTGATCGACATGGGTTCGACCACAACCGATATTATCGCCTGCGACCGCCCGCAGGGCTTGTCGGATGCCGAGCGCTTGCAGACCGGCGAACTCGTCTACACCGGTTTGACGCGCACGCCCGTGCCAAGCATCACCACGCGCGGCGTGCTGGCCGGACAATGGCAGGGCCTCGCCCGCGACACCTTCGCGACGATGGCAGATGTCCGCCGCGTGCTTGGTGAATTGACCGAAGACGTTGACCATCACGACACGGCGGACGGGCGCGGCAAGTCAGTTGAGGAAAGTCTCGCGCGCTTATCCCGCGGGTTTGGCCGCGACGCGGAATTGCGCCATTTGGCTGTGTGGCAGGTGGCCGCCGCACATATCCGCGAAGAGCAACTGCGCTCGATTTATGATGGCGCAATACAAGTGCTGTCGCGTCCGGGTTTGGAAATCACCAGCGTCGCCGCAGCCGGTATTGGCGCAAGCGTCGCGTCCGGGATCGCCCACCGCCTCGGGCTCGAATGCATCACCTTTGGCGAATTGATTGGCGCAAACGAACCCCGCCGCCTCAACGCCACGCGCTACGCGCCAGCAGTGGCCGTGGCGATGCTGGCGTAGTCATTTCGAGATTGCCATCCCGGACGAACCCTCATGCGAGAGCCGGGACCGACATGACAATTATGGCTGTTTCGACAGCAACGTCTCCAAATGCTGCGACGTGAATCGAATTTGAGCTCTGAGCGAGGCGAACTAAATTTGCGGAGCGCTTTGCGGCTCGCCCTTTCCATCGAAGAAATGCCGGTAGGCAAAGGAGAGGAAGCCGATGTAGATCATCGCGATCAGCATGAAATAGGGCGTCGTTAAACCCGTCAGCCAGGTCAAGTTTGACATCATCTCAACCGGGTCGATCTTCTGTCCCTTCTCGGGAAATTTTATAACGCTAAACGCTGCCATTTGTACCGGGATCGCGAGTGGCACTGAGCAGAGGAAGATTCCTCCAATCATCCGCCATGTGTTGGCGCGCACCTGCCTTAAGATTGTCCGGAAGTTCAAACCGTTATTTCCGACCGCGCGCGCCGGCAGGACAAGCATCAGATGCATCATGAGATACGCAACGCCGCAATACGCCACAAAAAACAGAAAGTAAGAGAACGGCCCAGCATTCTGGGGCAATGGCGAACCGGCAAAGGTTAATGCGAAAAACAACATCGGCAGGGCAGGCAACATCGACACGATCGACATTGCTATCCCTGCACCGATATATCGCCAAACGGCAGAGCTAAAAACACTGCCCCCGAACTTGGGTTGTTCCCCGAGCAACAACAAGCGGTGCCAAGCGACAGCCATCGTCGCTCCTGAAATTCCGATAACGAGATTGAGCGCCATCTGAATCGCCTGCCATGACCAAACTACGGGCATGACAGATACGTCTGGGCCGCCAGCCTCTCCCGCGCCTGCAACCCAAGACTTGAGCACTTCGGATAAGGCGTATGACAAGCATCCCATCAAAATCAGCCACGGCAATGCAATCTTGAGCAGCGGCCCCAGGTTTGCGAAAAACGCCGCATAGGCCTGCTTAACCGTTTGCCACATAGGCAGCGGATCAGGCAGTACGTCCGAAATAGAATTGCTTGTATCAGACATGAGCACTTCCCCAATTCGCACGCCTTGAGGCGCAAGCCTTATTTCTGCATACAAATCATTTGCAAACCATATCAGATCGGACTGTATTGAAACACGCCGAAATTCGCCAATGATATGTTGCTGGCACCGCCGAACCCAGCCGCCTGAATTGTCATCTTTGTTTCTCGACGGGTGTGCGGGCACAGCGGAGCGTGCCCTCATGCGAGAGCCGGGACCGACATGACAATTATGGCTGCTTCGACAGCAACGTCTCCAAATGCTGCGACGTGAATCCCATCTGGGCTTTCAGCGCAGCGTATTGTTTTTGCGCTTGCGTGCGGTCCACACGCGCATCCCGGATCGCGGCGATCAAGATATTCTTGGCGGTATGTTCGGTCGACACGAACTCGATGACTTTGACTGTGTAGCCTTGGGCTTCGAGCAACAAACAGCGCGCCGCGTCCGTTACGAGATCAGCTTGGCGCTGTTTAAACAGACCGAACTTCAGCAAACCATCAAGCGGCTTAACTGCGCGCGTCAATTGCGGCGCGAGTTCATGCTGGCAGCACGGCGCAGTCACGATCAATGCGGCGTTGCCTTTGATGCCTTGATAGATTGCGTCGTCCGTCGCGGTATCGCAGGCGTGCAGCGCAATCATAATATCGTTCGCGCGCGGTGCTGATTGCGCGGCGGCCACAGCTTCGAATGTGAGGCCGCTGAAGCCCGACTTAACCGCAAGATCATTGCACAGCGCGACCAACTCGGGCCGGATTTCGATGCCGGTGACGGAGGCTTGCCGGCCGGGCTTCGCCGCCAAGTGATCGTAAAGCGCAAACGTCAGATAGCCTTTGCCCGAACCGATATCGGTGACGCGCAATGCGCTTGCATCGCGCACGTCGGACTCTGAAATCAGGGACTCGACGATTTCGACGAAGTGGCAGATCTGCTTGAACTTGGCGTACATCGACGGCTTGATGGCGCCCTTGCCGTCTGACACGCCGAGCCCCGCGAGATAAGGGCGGCTCGCGTCCACGATGTACTGCTTGGCGCGATTGTGCTCAGCCACCGGTACGCTCGAAAACGTCGGCTTGCCGCGCGTCAGGGTGGTCGTCTTCTTTTTGGTGTAACCGAGCGTCACATCTTCCGCCGTCGTGAACAGCGTCGCGCTCAGGTAGTCCGCGCCGAGCACCTTCTCAACGAACGTGACTGCATCTTCGACCGCGTAATTCTGCGTCACATCCTTGCGGGCGTGGCTGGTGACGGCTTTCAGCATCGCCGCGCCCTTGATCGCAACCGGCGTCAGCACAATTTTTTCCGCGTCACCCGCTCCGCGATATTTGCCGAGTGTCAAGCGCACGAACGTGCCCGCTGAAATGCTTGCTTCGAAGCCTGCGAGAAATGTATCCTTGTCGCCACCGCTGGTCATCCCTTTAGATCCACCGGTTTGATCAGCGTGCCGCGCCATGCGGTGATTTTTTCCATCAACCAGCCCCAGGCTTCTTCCTCCTGAAGCGACGCGGTTTTCAGAATCGCGATTTCGAGATACTTGAGTTCGCTTTCGACTTTTTCGGGCGGCAGCATTTTGAGGCGCGTGGTCAACACAGCGAGTTCCAGCACGGCGGCCTGCGCGCGGCTGAATCCTTGCCAGGCGCCGTGCGCTTCCTGATGCACGATTTTGCAGCGGAAACGCGGGCGCAAATCATCTTCGATGATATCTTCGACCTTTAGCTCCCAATGCGACAGACAATCAGCAAGCCGCCCGCCTTTGATCTCAGCCGTTGGTGTCAGCGGCCAATCCTTGCGGCCCGTCACGCAGCCGGCGAACACGCGCACGTCGTCGGTGTGGCTGGCGGCCGCAAACGGATGAGCGCGCAGGTTCTCGAGCGTCTTCGACGGTTTGAACGGCGCGATGATCCAATGCTTGCCCTCCGCGATCAGCCCCAACGGCGCGATGTGCACGTTACCGTCTTTATCGGATGTGGAAACAATCGTCTCAACGATGCGCGGCATTAGCCGTCTCCTTGGCCGTCACGGGACTTCTTAGCATTCAGCGTTGCACCCGGCTCTTTTGCTTTGAGGGTTGCACCCTCGGGTGCGTGGCGCGTCAGGTCTTCGCTTTTTTTGTCAGCTGAGATGCCCCAATCGAGCGGATTATCTTGCACATATCGCTTGCCGAGTTGCATGGCGATTTCAGCTTTTGCCAATTCATAGCCGAGATAAAACGCGTGCGCGCCGTCCGCATCAACATTCAACTTCGGAAATAGTTCGAACGGATCGCGCGCACTGTGATGGCCTTGGCGCGAATAAATGTGCACGCCCGCTTCGCCAACCTGTATGCGGAAATTATCGTCGCGCGTACCGGCAGCCGCCGCCGCAATCTCCGCTTCGGTCATCGGATACGGGATTAAATCATGCAGCGCCAGCAATCCGCCGCCATAGGTTTTGGGCAAGCTCTCGTCTTCGCGCGCGCGGAACATCAAGCGGCGCGCCGCGTCGTGTTCTTCAATCGTGCGGCGCGTGTGCGGCGACACCTGCACCAGCAGCACATTCTGAATGCGCAGCTCCGAACAGATACCAAGCAACAGCGCCGTCACGCCCAGGCTATCGGCATCCGTCAGCTCGGTCAGATTGCCGGTGCCCATCAGAATTTCAACGTCCGGCCGCTGGCGGCGCAGCTCGGCGTAACGCTCGATTGACGTTGTGAATCCAAAGTGGACCGGGTCGAGGATCGGATCGGCGATGTGTTTGGTCTTTTTCTTGTTCGCCAGATCAATGGCGCGGATCAGCGACGCCAGATCACCGTGGGGCTTCGGCACCAAAACCGGCACACACTTGGTGCCCTTGACGGCGTCAAGCGTTGTCTCGTCAAGGCTCAACACAAAATGTGCGCCAGCCGTGGCAGCCCGCTGCAATTCTTCGACGTTGCCGCTATCGACGCTGACTTTGAAACCCGCATTGATAAGCGCTGCCACCATCTCTTCCAAATGCGGGAACGGCTGACCCGGCTGACAGCCGACGTCGATCACATCCGCGCCTTTGGCTTTTTGCTCCGTCGCGCGTGCCAGCATCTGCTCGACGGTCAGCGTGGTCGCGTCATCGCTTTCGGCAAAAATCCGCAGATCATGCCTTGAAAAATCAGGCGGATGCCCGCCGTGGCCGAGATATTGCGGCAGGTCAGCCAACTCGTCCGGCCCGCGCTCAAACGGCACGCCGTAGTGCGCTCCCAGTGCATCCAAATCCATACGCGCGCGGCCTGGCACAATCACGCGCGTTGCGTCCAGCGGCCCCTTCAAGCGATTGCGGACAATCGCATCGCTCATCAGGGCCGCCACTTTGATATTGAGATTGGCAACCGACCACGCAGCATCCTCAAGCCCTGTGGATTGCACCACGCGCTTCAACCGGCTCTCCGCCAGCTTGCCGGTTAAGAAGAGGAGCTTGTCTTTTGGGTCTTGAGCCATTCGAGCCTAGCTGCCACGGCGCTTTTCAAATCCGCAACGCTTTCGACAACGGTGGTTGCTTCAAACGTCTTGAGCTTCTCGGTGTTTTCCAGATCGATGCGGCGCGGATAGACTTTGACCATACCCTTGGGCGCTTCGGTGTCCATCTCGGGCGCTGTATCGCAGGCAAACACAATCGCGGGCACGCGGCATTTGCCGGCCTGGGCGAAAACGTTGGTTGCGAGGTTGTCGGATATGCCGGCGACGCACTTGGCAACAGTGTTAGAGGTCGCGGGCGCCATGATGAGCGTATGATAGACGCCGTAATAGAACATGCCGACGGGCGCGGCGCTGGCCGTCGTGTCCTTAAAAATGCGAACGTCAGCGGAGAGGTCCAGCTCCTGCTTGTACATGCGAATGACTTCGGCCGCCGCCTTCGACACAAACACGTCGAGGTTTGGCAGCGTCCGCATGATCTCAAGGCTCTCCTTGAAGAAATGCCCCGAGCCCGTCAGCGCCCATCCAAACCGCGGGCGCGCGACGCCCTTCATCTCTGCTTCGTAATCCATGGGTGCGCGATTAGCATGGGCGAACCGGCGCGTCGACGCAGAAATTCTGCGGACCTTAAGATTTGGCAGCCGCTTTAGGAGCCTCAGTCAGCAGCGCCGAAAACGCCGCATCGGCGCCTGGGCCATAGATGCGCCATGTTAGGTTAGCGCGCGCGGCGATGCCCGGAAACGCCTCATCGACGACGCCGGCGTGCGCGAGTTCAGCGGCGGTCTCAGCACCTGCCACGTCGACCGATTTCAAAAGCACCAGCGGCGCGCCACCCAGCAGCTCAGCAAGCCGCGCGGCGATGCTGTCGGACGTGATCGACCAATCGGCGGGAATAGTTGTATCGCGCTCTAAAGTTGGCAACGGCACCCAGACCGGCGTCAGCCCGAAACGCAGACAATCGAAAATGCCGTCAAGCGTATCGGTGATCCGCAGTTTCGGCGACAACGTCACGAACACTTCGGCCATCTGATGCATGCCAAGCATCGCCAAGCGGTGGGCGGTCGCGTCATCAAAACGCACGGCGCGCTGCAGATCGCGCACCTTGTCGGCAAATGCGCCGCCACCGGGTACGATTACCACCGGGCGGTTGGCGGCTGCGATCCGGTTGAGTTCACCTTGCAGCCGCCCAGTCTCGGCCAAACTGCCGCCAACTTTAACAACAAGCGGCAATTCGTGACGCGCATCACTCACGGCCGAACTCACGGGCCGCGAGCTTCGTTGCAGGGCGGATGATTTCAACGCCGCGCAGAGGGCCACGTTCCAATTTCTCAAGCTTCACCCGGACAGCGACGATGCGCTTGTCGGCTAAGCAGTTGGCGGCGACGCGTTCGGCGAACGTCTCGACCAGATTGATATGGCCGCCGCGCGCGAGGCCAACGATAAAGTCAATGATATCGGCATAAGACGGCACTTCCACCATCTCGTCATCGAGACTGAAGATGTCGTTGGCGAGCCGCGCTTCGACTGAGAAGCGCACCTTTTGCGTGACGCCCTGCTCCTCGGCGTAGACGCCGACATTGCAATCGACGATGAAGTCATTGACGAAAATGCTGTCGCCAATTTCGCGGGCCTTGGCGGCAGCCTGTTTGGCCTTGGCTGCGTCTGGGTTTGTCTTTTTCTTGTCGCTCATGCCACGCTTCTCTTGGCCAAAATTCTATTCACAGGCTGCACTGCGGCGATGGCCGCATCTAAACTTTCGCGCACGCCGCGGACGCGCGCGCCATCGAGCGCGTTGGTGCGTCCGCCGTCACACAACGCGCCGCGAAATCCGATGATGTCGGGCTGTAACGCAACGAGGCCTGCGATGTGGTGGCGGCGCAACGACCCGGCGAGGCCGCACGCCAGGTTGTGGGCGCGCGCTTCAAATATAAAAGCGGCGAGCGCTTTGTTGTCTAAAACATCGGGCAAGGCACCAGCCGCTTTGTCAGCGGTATCGAGCATCACGCCAGCGAAGCCCGCTGCCGCCAATTGCCGAACAATCGCCAAATTTGGATTGCGGTCTGCCATCAACACAGCAACCAATCGCGCGCGGCCAAGGTCCGCGGACCCAAGCGCCGCGATGGCTGCGGCGGCATCTTTTGAATCGAAAAATCCAACCTTGACGATATCAGCGCCCGTGGCGGCCACGCGCGCAGCAGCGTTTACCATGAGCGCCGCATCGTTTGGTAAATCGCCGGTCGTGGCGCTGACCAAAACCTTGCCGGCCACGGCCCTTACGATAGCTTCAATCTGAGAGCCCCTGAGAGCGCCAAGGGCGCCCTTTTGAGGGTCCTTGCAGTCGATGATGCTGGCGCCGCAATCGAGCGCTGTACGGGCTTCCTCAGCGCTTGTGACGCTTGCCAGAAAAAGCGGCACACTGCCGGTCCTGAGGCCGTCGTTCATCGTAAATTCCAAGGATCGCGGTTAACCGGTTAAGCGGCGGCGAAAATGCGGGTCTGCTCGGCGAGCACGACCGCCCGGTCCAGCCTTTCAGCCGGCGTCAGGCGCACACGCGCATCCTGCACCACACTCGCGCGTCCCGGCGCCAAGCGCAAGATACGCGTGCCAAGTTGCACCGCCTCCGCGCGATCATGGGTGACGAAAATCACCGTTGTCGGGTGGCTGTTCCACAGCTCGATCAGCAATTGCCGCAGGCTCTGCGCCGTTGGATCGTCGAGCGACACGAACGGCTCGTCCATCAGCAGAATGTCGGGTTCCAGAATGAAACCGCGGGCCAGGGAGGCGCGCCGCTGCATGCCAAGCGACAATCGCTCCGGATAGGCGTTCGCCGCTTCAGTCAAGCCAACCCGGGCGAGCATAGCTGGAATATTGGCGACGCGCGGATCGCCATCTGGAAGCGCAAGTAGAATGTTGTCGTAGACCGTGCGCCAGGGCAGCAGGCGCGGCGACTGGAAAATGTAGGTCATGCGGTCCTTACCCGGACCAAGATCAATCGCGCCTTCATAGTCGGTATCAAGACCGGCCACGATATTGAGCAGCGTTGATTTTCCGCAGCCCGATGGCCCCGTCAGCACCAGGAACGAGCGCGGCTCAACCTCGAACGCCACGTTGCTGAGCACCAGTTGCTCGTCACGCTCGCCGACCGCTGGGAAAACCTTGCGGTCAACGCGGATCTTAATCGGCTCTGTCAACGTGCTGCCCATTACCGCCGCCATCTGTTGACCCTTGCGAGCAGCGGTTGCAGCACCGTGAACTCAATGATCTGCACAATCAGGATGAAGGCCAGCGCATATGCCAGAATGGTGCTCACGTCGAACTCCTGGAAGGCGATGAAGATCTGGTATCCGACACCGCGGCCATTTCCACCGAAGGCTTCGACCACCAGCACGATTTTCCAGATTAATGCCAAGCCGGTGCGGGCCGCGCCTGCGAAATACGGCGCCAGCTGCGGAATGGTGACGTGGCGCAGCGTCTTCCACCAGCCGAACTTATAGATCAGTGCCATTTCATTGAGATCGCGCGATAACGCCCGCGTGCCTTCGCGCAGCGTCACGGCCGCCGACGGGATCTTGTTCAACGCGACGGCTGTGACGGCGGCCGTTTGCGTGAGGCCGCCCCATATGAAGCACAGCGTAATCGTGACGATGGCCGGCAGATTGAGGAACAGCACCAGCCAGGGATCGAAGAAGCGATCAACACGCGGATATTTGCCAAGCAGAATGCCGATCACCGAGCCGATGATCATGGCCGAGAAAAACGCCAATGCCACGCGCACCAGCGTGACGCCGATGTTAGACCAGAGCGCGCCGCTGGCCGCCAATTGCATGACGGTTTCGAGCACGGCGGCGGGCGTAGGGAAGCGCCGCACGTCGTTGGCGATCATGGCAATCACTTGCCACAGCGCAACAAACGCAAGCAGCGACGCGACGACCCAGCCGAGCCGTTCGAAGCCTGCCATCCAAGCGGCGGACGCGTTAGCCCGCCTGCGTGTAGAAGAGATTGGGGTCGAACCGGGTGCCATCGCCAACGAGTTCCGTATCTCCAAGTTCGATCAAAAGTCTGCTCATTTTTTCAGCCGAAGCGGTCGCCTGCGCATTCCACGGACCGGTGATGCCGGAGCGGAAATAGGCTTTGATTGACGCCATTTCGTCGTCCGACGACGGCTTGACCAGCGGCTTCAAGCGCTCCCATGCGGGCTCCGAATTGGCGAGAACTGCGTTGGCGTCACTCACCGCCGCCAGCAGCTTATTGACGGGAACGCCGCCGCTCGCCACGGCCTTTTCAGACCAGATGAAGCCGACCAGCGGCGGCGGCGGCGAAATATCGAGCGCCTTGATGACGTCGGCCATGCTGAGCAGCTGGCGTGATCCGGTGCCCGCCAGCCGCGCCGCATAAGTCCAGAAGTTCAGGCATCCGTCCAGCCGCCCGCTCTTGAATTCTTCTGTGATCAAAGGGGCCGCGCCAAACACCACGTCGGCGTTCTTGCCGATGTCTTTGCCGAGCACCTTCATCGAATAGGCGCGCAGCAAAATCCAGCTTTTATCAACGCCCGTTCCGGCCACCCCGATCTTTTTGCCATAGAGATCGCCCAAGGTTTTAACCGGGCTGTCCTTTGGCACCATAACACTGCCAAGTGCCGACGAGTACGAGGCAAACTTGAAATCCTGGCCTTTGGACCGCTGCCGCATGGCCCAGGTCCAATCGCTGACCACGACGTCCGCTTCGCCGGCCAGCAGGGCTACAGGCGCCGCGCTGTTGGTCGCGACTTCTACGACTTTCAGTTCAAAACCGTGCTTCTTGTCGAGGCCTTCGGCGCGGATCGTCTCGATCAGCCAGCCGACAGAACCGGACTTGACGGATGACAACCGCACGGTATCGCCCGCCATCGCCGGTTGAATAAACGATGTGCGCAGCAGACAGGCGGAGGCTGCGAGCGCACTTCCTGAAATCAGCAATTGGCGCTTCGAAATCGGCATTACTTTTTCTCAGCCTCGATGTTGAACCGGTTCTTCCACAGATAGCGGATGCCATGCAGCCATAACTCGTCGGTATTACCGCGAATTTCCGCCGACATGGTTTTTTTCATCTCGCCTGTTGCCGCGTCACGGGCAAACAACTGCAAGCTGATCAGCGCATCCGACAATTTGTCAACAAAGCCGGTGACGGCAAGCTCAGCGCCCGCCTTCTTGGCGATTTCAGCTTCGCAGCCGTCGCATTTATTAAAGGGCGAGGCCTTGTCGATGTCGGCGGCGAAGGCTGCCATATCGACCACGTCATACTTGCCCGACTTTTCCATCAACACTTTGAGTTCGTCAGCGACAAGGCGCATGCGGGCAATATCGTAGTCCTTGGGCTTGGCAAAATAGTCGCCTTCGATTTCCGCGTCGCGGATGTCGAATGGAAAGATCGCCACTTTTTGCGCCGCAACAGCCGGGTGGCTGACGGCGAGTGCGAGGACCATTACGATCAGGCGGCGAACAGTGGTCGAGGGCATCAAGGTCTCTGTTTCTCACATTAACGCGCCGTAACGTGTAACCGTCACTGGACTTTGGAAATAGCAATGATTGCAGATACGTGCGTCGCGCGCCCTGTAGATTTCAAGAGGGCCAACGCAGTCGCGTCCCATCGTGTGGTCACAAATCCGCGATTGCCCGGCCCCCGCCTTGACAAGCGCCGCCCCACCCCCCTTTTACAGTAACACAGTAACATTGGAAGTCTGGCCGGTGACCGCCGGGTGAAGCGGCCTCTCTTCCAGGCCCCGTTGGCTTTCAAGGTTTAGCAGGAGACGCGCTGCGTGACGGTTTCGTTCGGACAATACTTCCAAGGCGCTGCAACGGCCCGGCGATCCTTTCAGCGCGGCGCAATGCTGGCCGCGATTGTCATAAGTGCGGGCGCCCTCGCCCTACATCCAGCTGCAGCCCAAGATAAGCCCGCCGCACCGGATGCGTCCGCTGCCGCGCCCGCCGCCAAGGACGCGCTGACATACAGCATTCTTTACGTGCGCCAAACCCGCGAAAAGCCAGCGCCGCTCTCTCTGCTCGATCTGCCGTCCGCCGACGACGGGATCGCAGGCGCCAAGCTCGCCATTTCCGACAACAACACGACCGGCAAGTTTCTCAACCAATCATTCAAACTCGACGTGATCGAAGGCGCTGATGCCGCTGACCTCAGCCGGCAGGCGCTGGAAAAGATCACCGCTGGCACCGGATACATTATTGCCGACATGGAGCCCGACAGCCTGCTGAAGTTTTCTGATGCGCTGGCGGGTAAGCCGGCCCTGATTGCCAATGTCGGCAGCGCTGACGATAGCTTGCGCGAAGAAAACTGCCGCGCCAACGTGCTGCACGTCGCCCCGACGCGGACCATGCTGGCCGACGCGCTTGGCCAATACTTATCTTGGAAGCAGTGGCGAAACTGGTTCCTGGTGTCGGGCTCTCAGCCGGATGACAAGGCGTTTGCGGAAGCGCTGCGCCGTGCCGCAAAACGGTTTGGATCGAAGATCGTCGAAGAGCGCGAATTCAAATACCAGTCCGGCAGCCGCCGCTCAGACGGCGGGTTTGAACAGATCCAGCAACAAATTCCGCAATTCACACAGAACGCCAAAGACCACGATGTGGTGGTTGTGGCTGATGAAAGCGGGCAGTTTGGTGACTACATGCCATATCGCACGTGGACGGCGCGCCCCGTTGCCGGCACGTCAGGCCTGACCGCCACAAGCTGGCATCCAGCGCTCGAGCTTTGGGGTGGCACCCAATTCCAGAACCGCTTCCGCCGCCTGACCAACCGCCTGATGACGCCTCTCGACTATGACGCATGGCTGGCTGTGCGCGTGATCGGTGAAGCCGCCTCGCGCAAGCAAACCACAGATTTCAAAACTTTGAGCGCCTTCATCCATGCCCCGGAGTTCGAGGTTGCAGCCTTCAAAGGCGTCAAGACCACGTTCCGCAACTGGAATGGCCAATTGCGCCAGCCGCTGATTGTGACCACACCGAAACTGCTGGTCAGTATCTCGCCCCAGCCCGGGTTCCTGCATCAGTTCACCGAACTCGACACGCTCGGCATCGATAAACCCGAAACCAAATGCAAAGCGTATGCGCAATAGGCAAACAGCCGTCGCACACTGCGGCCAGCCCGCCAGCGAATTCCAATGATCCGAATGGAGAAGCGAATGTTCCGATCGAATTTGATGCTCAGCGCCACGCTCGCGGCGTTGACACTTGGTTTCACAGCCGTCCCCGCATCGGCGTACACGGCCTACATCACCAACGAAAAAGACAACTCCCTGACGGTCATTGACACCGAAAAACTGGAAGTCACCAAGACCATTAAAATCGGCCAGCGCCCCCGCGGCGTGGTGCTGTCAAAGGACGGCAAGCTGGTCATCATCTGCACCAGCGATGACAATATCATCCAGGTTTATGACGCAAAAACGCTTGAGTTCGTCAAAACGCTGCCCTCGGGTCCCGATCCTGAATTGCTGGTCCTGCACCCCGACGGCAAGACGCTGTACGTCGCCAACGAAGACGACAACCTCGTCACCGTAGTCGATATCGAACAGGGCAAGGTCGTGTCCGACATCCCGGTCGGCGTTGAACCTGAAGGCATGGGCATGAGCCCGGACGGCAAAGTGCTGGTCAACACGTCGGAAACGACCAACATGGCGCACTTCATCGATACCGCCAGCCACAAGACCTTCGACAACATCCTCGTCGACAGCCGTCCGCGCGTGGCGATTTTCAATGCCGACGGCACGCAGCTCTGGGTGTCGTCTGAAATCGGTGGAACCGTCGCCGTCTTTAATCCGGCCGACCGCAAGCTGATCGGCAAAATCAACTTCGAGATTCAAGGCATCGCCAAGGAAGCGATCCAGCCGGTTGGCGTGCGCATCACCAAGGACGGCAAGAAAGCTTTCGTCGCGCTTGGCCCGGCAAACCGCGTGGCGATCATCGACACAGCGACCTTGAAGGTCGAGAAGTATGTGCTCGTCGGCCAGCGCGTCTGGCAGATGTATCTGACGCCGGATGACAAGCTGCTGCTGACAACCAACGGCGCATCCAATGACGTCAGCGTGATCGACGTGGCCGCTCAGAAGGCCGTCAAATCGATCAAGACCGGGCGCTATCCGTGGGGCGTCGTGATCTCCAAGGACTAGACGGCCTTTGCATGGGTGCGCGATCACGCGGCAACACCTGAAGACAGTAACACCACGGCGTTCAAGGAAAAGCAGAGCCCTCGATGACCCTTCAAGAGACGATACAGCCGGGCGGTGCCGACAGCATGATCCCTTCCCTGGTGGTCAGCGGCGTCAGTCATGCGTTCGGCGACAAACGCGTGCTCGACAATGTCTCGCTGACCGTGCCGCAAGGCGCGTTCGTGGTGCTGCTCGGCTTGAATGGCGCCGGTAAATCGACGCTGTTTTCCTTGATCACCCGGCTGTACGACAACGTCTCCGGGCAGATTGCGATCCGCGGCTTTGATGTGCGGCGCAAGCCATCGCAAGCCCTGCAGAAGCTGGGTGTGGTCTTTCAAAGCCGCACGCTCGATAGCGATTTGACGCTGTTGCAAAACCTCAAATATCACGCAGCGCTGCACGGCTATCACGGTGGCGACGCGGCCACCCGCGCAGCCCAGGCTCTTGAGGTCGTCGGCCTTGCTGAGCGTTCAGGCGAGAAGGTGCGTGCATTGTCTGGCGGTCAGGCGCGCCGCGTTGAAATCGCGCGATCTCTGATGCACCGGCCCGATCTGTTGTTGCTTGACGAGGCAACCGTCGGTCTCGATATCGGTTCGCGTGAGAGTGTCGTAAAAATTGTCCGCGATCTCGTCGCCAGCCAGGGGCTCGGCGTGTTGTGGGCCACACATCTGATGGATGAAGTCCGCCCAGGCGATCATGTGGTTGTGCTGCACAAGGGCCGCGTGATGTTTAAAGGCGGCGTGCCGGACTTCATGAAAACAACTGGCAAAGACAGCGTCAGCGAAGCCTTCCGCGCCATTACCGGCAGTGCCGCCGCTCTTGAGGAGGCCGCGTAATGGCAACAAGCACAACACTCGATCCGGCGATTGGCCCAGGCACAGAGACGATGGCCGAAGCCGCGGCGCGGCGCATCGGCATCAGCGGCTACCTCGCCTGCTTCAAGGGCATCGTCTGGCGCGAAGTCCTGCGCTATCTGCATCAGCGCGAACGGTTCTTCTCCGCCCTCGTGCGGCCGCTGATCTGGCTTTTCATATTTGCCGCCGGGTTCCGCCAGACGCTCGGTGTTTCGATCATTCCGCCGTATGAATCGTACGTGCTCTATGAAGAGTTCATCGCGCCGGGACTGATCGGCATGATCCTGCTGTTCAATGCCATGCAGTCGTCGCTGTCGATGGTCTATGACCGCGAGACCGGCGCCATGCGCACGCTGCTGGTCAGCCCGTTCCCGCGCTCGTTCCTGCTGCTGTCCAAACTCTTGGGCGGCGTCTCGGTCGCGTTGCTGCAGGTCTATGCATTCCTGTTCGTCGCCTGGTTCTGGGAAATTCAGCCCCCCAAAATCACGGAAATTAAATTGTTCACGATGTACGAAACCCCCGTCTGGCTCGGCGACGTGTTTGGCAGCGTCAAAGAACCGGTCGTCACGTCGTTGATCGGGTTGCCAACATTCCTGCAGGCCTACGCCGGTTACATCACGGTTATACCGGCCCTGCTGCTGGCTGGGCTGATGCTCGGCTCGCTGGCGCTGTTCATGTCGTCGGTCATCAAGCAGCTTGAGAACTTTGCCGGCGTCATGAACTTCGTGATCTTCCCGATGTTTTTCGCGTCATCCGCGCTCTATCCGCTCTGGCGTATCCGCGAAGCGAGCCCATTGCTTTATGAAATCTGCCGCTTTAACCCGTTCACATATTGCGTCGAGTTAATCCGCTTTGCATTGCACGGGCAGATCGACACCGTATCACTTGGCGTAGTAATAGCCTGTACCGCCGGATTCCTGGCGGCGGCCGTCTATGCTTACAATCCGTCGAAGGGCTTGATCGCACGCCGCGGCGGTCCCGGCGGATCAGCTTGAGGAAGCGACTATGTTCGACGTGCGCAAAGTGTTTGACGGTCGCAAGCTCCATTTGGCCATCGCCATGGGCGCCGCCTTGGCATCTGGATGGTCCAGCATCGCTTTAGCCAAAGATGAATCGACGCCCGATTGGCCGTGCGTCTGGCGCAAAGTGATCGAGATTGACGCTGCTGCCATCTGGGACGGACCATCGCTTGACGGCGCTAAGGACTGGATGAAAGACGACGCGGTGCGCAAACTGTCGGCCTACCTGATCTCGCGCCGCTTGAAACCGGAAGAGGTCGAAGCCGCAATCGCAAAATTTGCCGAGGGCGTGCCGGAGGCAACGCGCGACGCCAAGTTGACAGAACTGTTTACCGCTTCACTGTCGCGCACCAACGACGAGCGCAAAATTGTGATGAGCGGTATCGAACGGTTTCACAAGCGGCAGCTTGCCCGCGCCAAGGAAATCGAAGCTGCCGGTATTGATTTGAAGGACGCCGACGCCATTCAGCCCGCTCCCGAAGGCCAAGGCACGACCGGGCCGGCCGGCAAAATCGAAGACGTGCAGGCTGCTGCTGCAGCGGCCGCCAAGGATGACCCGGAAGAAAAGATGAAGTGGGAAGTCCGCGTTTTCCAAGAGCGCCAGCAGAACATTCCGATTGCCTGTGAGATTCCGCAGTTGATGGATGAGCGGGCGGGCGTTATCGCGCGGGCCATCCGGGCCTTGATGAAGAGCTGACACTTACTCCAAACAGATTGCCCGCGTTCCCGGACGCAGGCGTGGAGCGAAAGCTGAACACCAAAGATCCGGGATCTTTCGCGTTCGCGTTTTTTGTCAATTGCCGCGACCGCTAAAGATCCCGGATAGCTGCGGAAGCGGGATCGAAATTTTACCGCTCCATCTGGGCCGCGGCTTCCGGGAATGCGGGTGGGTGTTGTTCCGGATTCCACCTCGCTCCGGCAACCGCACAAATCCTCAACGCAAAGGCCTACGGCTCGGGCTTTATCTCAGCCACCGGCTGGCCAATTTCCTGCCAGGCGTCTGTGCCTTCGGAGAACCACAGCACGTTGGCATAGCCGTAAGTCAGCGCGCGCTTGGCGGCGTTCCAACTCATCCAGCAATTGCGCAAGCAAAAGAACACCAGCGGTTTTGATTTGTCGCCGCCGCTGAGGCGTTCGAGATTGCTTTTAAAGTATGATTCCGCTTCCGCCGACAGCACGCCATAACCGGTGTTCGCCAGCCACTTGGCGTTCTCAATCGAGAAGTGCTGCGGCTCGCGCCAGACGGTGCTGGCCGGAAGGTTCGGCGGTTTTGGCGCATGCGGATAAACATCGATGAACACAGCCGAGCCCGCTGACCATAGCTTGGAGGCATCGTCCGCTGAGAGCACCTTGGCACCCCTCAGCGTCGCCGGTACGGGCTTGCGATAGTCGTCGGTCCGGTACGTTTCAGGCTCGGTGACAGTTTCCGCTTTCTGCCCCGGATCAACGGCTTCCGCCGCGACTGGTGCTGTTGTGGCGAGCAGCGGGATAATCACGGCGCAAGCGATGCCCAGCGCACACAAATCGAACAGCCGGCGGCGCAGACGCCAAGCATCGTCCATCGCTGCAAAACCCATCAGCGCGCCGCCGCGGCTGGTGCCATTGGCGCGCCACCAGTAGCGGCTGCAGCTTGGCGCGGCTCCTTGATCAGATCGACCGATAGATCGTCTTCGACCATCACCGGTACGCCGTAGTCGAGCAGCACCTTGTCGATGTCGCCGCGGCGGCGGGCGATGATTTCGTTGAGCTGGCGCTTCCAGGCGTCATCACCGTTGCGCACGCCCATGGTGATGCGGAACGCAATCTTGTTCTTCGCCGCTTCTTTCAGCAACGGCACAACCACAAGATCCGGGCTGGTCTGCTTGGCCCAGTATGCGGCGATCGGACCCCAGTTCACGCCAAAGTCAATTTCACCGGACAGTATGTCCTTCATCATATCGGCGGCCGGGTTGTCGAAACGCCGGTCGGTCATCATCCGATAGCCTTTGACCTGGCTCATCAGTCCGTATTTGGCGGCCAGCGTTCCGCCCGCCGAGCCCTGCACGACGCCAGCCTTCTTGCCCTGCAACTTGGGATCGCCCAGCGTTTCGACGCCGTCAAACCCTGCGCCCTTTTTGTAGATCAGCACTGACGTCGAGCGGTAAATCGAATTGGTGTTGAGCACCATGTCATCGCCCTGTCCCCAGCCGATCACCAGATCGCACTTTTTGGCGAATAACGTCATGCGGATAAATCCGGTGGCTTTGGGGAACCACGTGTAGACGACTGGCACTTTCAAATCGTCGCCGATGATGTCAGCGATCTTGTTCTCAAAGCCCTCGCGCTTTTCATTCGAGAACGGCAAATCGGCCGGATCCGAGCACACGCGCAACTGCTTGCGATTAACGAGATCGGCCTTCGGTGCGTCGGCAGCGGAAGCCGCGAAATTGAGGCCGGCGAGCGCGACCAGAGCACTGACAAGAACTTTCTTCATTGCGGTTCGGCGCCTTCCAGATTGAGAATGTTGTGGCTGATAGAGCAGCACAGGACTTGGGACCTACTACGGCTGCGGCGCCTATTCGACCACTTTTTCCTGAGCTTCCGGGAAAATTTCCGTGATCGTTATGCGGGCTCGCGTGAGCATTGATGCGCTGCGGGCCAAGTTGTGACGCAGAGTTAATGTTGCGCCCTGCTGCTGGCAGCGAAACGGGAGCAGAGGCCTTGCCCCTGCTCCCGTGATCGATGTCGTCAGCGGCCGCTCATCCAAGCGTGCCACATGCAGCGTACCGTCTAGCCGGTGCAGTCGGCGGCGGCCTTCTTCGCTTCCGGCGAGATGTCTTCGCGGCCATTCGGACGCCCAGCCGGCATGCCGGTCTTGGGGTCAACCATATTATTCGAACGGGCCTTAATGTAGGTGTAGATGTCGTCGAGGTAGCACATGATGTTGCGGTCTTCGCCGAAGGCCGGCATCACGTAGGTGGTCCCTGCGCGGTTCACTGTGCGGCCGCCGACAACTGTGCCGAAGAATGTTTCATAATCCATCGTCTTCAAGGATTCACCGAGGCCCGGCGCAAAGGATGAGCCGAGCGCGTTGGGGCCGTGGCAGACGTGACAAGCATCGTGATAGCGGCGGAAGCCCTGCCATGTGGCCCAATCCACTTTGTAGTCCTTGGTCACGGCTGGCGTGGGCTTGCCGTCCTTGTCGCGATAGCGGCCATCTTTGAATGCTAAGCCCTGGGTCGTGGCCTGGGCTTGAACTTCTGCGTTGTCGCCAGTGGCGGCAGGCGCGGCAGCCGGCGCTGCCGCTGGTGCCGGTGTTGCTACCGGAGCGGCAGGTGCCGCTGGAGCGGCCGGTGCTGCAGGTGCTGCAGCGATGGCATCCTTCACCGCTTCTTTCGCAGCTTCAACTTTTGGAGCAACAGCGTCCTTCACTTCAGCCGCCTTGTCAGCGACCACCGCAACGGCGTCCTTGGCTGCTTCCTTTGCCGCTTCGACCTTCGGCGCCGCCGCGTCCTTCGCAGCTTCGAGCTTAGCCACGACCACGTCTTTAGCGTCCGATGCCTTGTCGGCAACATTCGCGGCTGCATCCTTTACAGCTTCCTTGGCGGCTTCGACCTTAGGCGCCGCGGCCTCTTTCACAGCCGCAACTTTATCCGCGACTTTTCCAGCAACGTCTGCGGCCTTATCCTTCGCCGCGTCAACCACCGCAGCGGCCTTTTCGCTCGCCGTTGGCGCTGCCGGCGCTTTGTTCGCCGTCTTATCTTCGTTGCACGCACCAACGCCCAGCGCCGCGCCTACAGCGAGAACCGCTGCCAATACTTTCAGATCTGCACTCACGACCGCTCCTGTTGATGTCGATGCCGGCCCCACAGCCATATTAGCCTATATAGAACCAAGCTTTGGAATTGACACGGATATTTGGCGTAATCGATGCAGATTTTGCGCCAAAAAAAAATGGACCGCGAAATTCTCCGCAGTCCATCTTTAACGCGTTCCGGCACCAATTGGACTTAACCGGTGCAGTCGGCGGCGGCCTTCTTGGCTTCCGGCGAGATGTCTTCGCGGCCATTCGGACGTCCGGCTGGCATGCCCGTCTTCGGGTCGGCCATGTTGTTCGAACGCGCTTTGACGTACGTGTAGATGTCGTCGAGGTAACACATGATGTTGCGGTCTTCGCCAAACGCCGGCATCACGTACTTGGTGCCGCCGCGATCGGCAATGCGGCCGCCGACGACGACGCCGAAGAACGTTTCATAATCCATCGTCTTCAACGAGTCACCCAAGCTCGGCGCAAACGTCGAGCCGAGTGCGTTCGGGCCGTGGCAGACATGGCAGGCGTCGTGATAGCGGCGGAAGCCCTGCCACGTTGCCCAATCCACTTTGTAGTCCTTGGTTACGGCTGGAGACGGCTTGCCGTCCTTGTCGCGGTAGCGGCCATCTTTGAATGCTAAGCCCTGGGTTGCTGCCTGGGCTTGGACTTCGGCGTTGTCGCCAGCGGGTGCCGGATCTGCTGCCGAACTCACTGTGATGCCGATGGCGGCGCAGGCAAGTGCTGCGGCCGCAAATGTGATGCTGAACCTTGTCACGAGTTTCCTCTCACGCGTTTGTTTTTTGCAGGGTTCGTACTTTTTGTACGATTTTGGGCGCTGTTTAAAACGCCGGTCGTGTCTTTTGGCTGTATAGGCGCGCGCGCATTCCGGTCAAGTTACAAGGCCGGCCGCATTGATGTGAATCGCGGACCAATCGTCGCTTTTTCACAGGCGCCAATCACCGTCCCTTGCCCGTCCGTCATCGAGTGCCATGCTCATAAAAAAGGACCGGCGCAGGTTTCCCCGCGCCGGCCCCGAAGTGTCGATCAACTACCGGTTTATGGCAGCGAGAACACGGTCAGCGAGCCACCGAGGTTGGTGTACTGCTTGAGGCCAGCGTAGCCACCAACAGCGCCCAGACCATCGGTCGGGTTCGTCAGGCCAGCAGCAAGACCGATACCGGCCCAACCACCAACGCCCGAGAAGACGCCGACGTACTGCTTGCCACCATGCGAGTAGGTCATGGCGTTGCCGATGATGCCCGACGGAGTGCGGAAGCGGAACAGCTCCTTGCCATCCTTCTGGTCAACAGCTTTGAAGAAGCCTTCGAGCGTGCCGTAGAATGCAACGCCGCCAGCTGTCGTCAGAGCGCCCGACCATACCGAGAACTGCTCAGGCTTCGACCAGACGATCTTGCCCTTCACGCCATCCCAGGCGATGAAGTTGCCCATGCCGCCATGCGAATCCGGAGCCGGGAACATGGACAGCGTGGCGCCGACGTATGGCTGACCAGCGGTGTACGAGACCTTGAATGGTTCGTAGTCCATGCAAACGTGGTTCGTCGGAACATAGAACAAGCCGGTCAGCGGCGAGTATGCTGCTGGCTGCTGGTCCTTAGAACCGAGAGCTGCCGGGCAGATGCCCTTCGAGTTCACGTCCTGACCGTTGAGGAATGTCGAGTACTTAGCGACAACCTGCGGACGGCCGTACTGCGGACTCTTCGGATCCATGACGACTTCCGTTGCCCAGTTGACCTTCGGGTCATACTTCTGAGCGACGAGGAGTTCGCCGGTCGTGCGATCCCATGTGTAGCCGAAGCCGTTACGGTCGAAGTGCGTAGCGGTCTTACGCTTCGTACCACCGAAATCGAGTTCTGCCAGGATCGGTTCGTTGATGCCGTCATAATCCCATTCATCGAATGGGGTCATCTGGTAGGCCCACTTGGCAACGCCGGTGTCGACGTCACGAGCAAACATGGTCATCGACCACTTCTGGTCGATCTGCTTGCCATCGGGTCCAGCGCGCTGTGCCGGGTTCCAGGTCGATGGGTTGCCCGAACCGTAGTAGAACAGGTTCAGTTCTGCGTCGTAGGCCATATAGCCCCACGTTGAACCGCCACCGATCTTCCACTGATCGCCATTCCAGGTCTTCAAGGACGAGTCCTTGCCGACCGGCTTGCCGAGCGACATGGTCTTTTCCGGGTCCATCAAGATGTCGGAATCCGGGCCCATCGAGTAGGCGCGCCAGACTTTCTTACCCGAGTTGATGTCGTATGCCGTCACGTGGCAGCGAACGCCGAATTCTGCGCCCGAAACGCCGATGACAACCTTATCCTTCATGACGAGCGGAGCGCCTGTGCCCGTTTCGCCCTTCTTAGGATCAGCGTTGACAGCCTTCCAGAGTTCCTTGCCGGTCTTTGCATCGAGTGCAACGAGCGACGTGTCGGCCTGGTGAAGGAAGATCTTGCCTTCTGCGTACTGAACGCCACGGTTGACCGTGTCACAGCACATAACCGGGATAACCGACGGATCCTGCTTCGGCTCGTACTTCCAGATGATCTTGTTGTCATCCTTCAGGTTGAGAGCGAACACGATGTTCGGGAATGCCGAGTGGAGATACATGGTATCGCCAATCACGAGCGGGCTGCCTTCGTGACCACGAAGAACGCCGGTCGAGAACGTCCAAGCAACCTTCATGCTGCCGACGTTTGCGGTCGTGATTTGGTCGAGCTTCGAATAACGAGTACCTGCGTAGTCACCGGACTGGATGGCCCAGTTTGCCGGATCGGCAGCCAGCTTTGCGACGTCCGCGTTCGCCCAAACAGGCGACGTAAACGCTGCAGATGCCAACAGACCGCATGCGATTGCACTTTTGCGCATCGCGCTTCCTCCATTTTGAGTATTGTCTTGCCACGCTTGCAAGCTGATCAGATCGCCACCCTCGCCCTCGCCTTCGAGTTCAGGTTTGCGGGATTATTTCCCGTCTTCCCTGCCCGGCTAAACTAGGCTTCACACTTTCGTGTTGAACCCGGTAGTTCTCGTGATCGCGCCGCATGTAGTCACTTTTTTTTCCTTTCCGCAACCGGAACTCGGTAATGTTTTCTAAGCAAATCAAATAGGACAGCGCCTCTGACCCAAAACGAGCCAGGTTTTACGGTGCAATTTTGCGCTGCACAAAAAATGGTGCGATGCACGACTAGTTGCGGCGGGCTGTCGCATTTTTGGTCTTTGGTAGGGGGATTGGGAATGTTTGCCTCACAGAGGGCTCTCGTTTTCGTGATGAGCACCTTGGTCGTAGGCACTTTTGCCCATGTAAGAGTCGTTATGAGACGAAGGTGCGGAGCACGATGACCACAGAATCGAGATCTCACATCCCAACTATGACCCGGCAAGGCTTTCTGCGCGGGGCAGCGGCGGCAAGCCTGCTGCCTTGTCTACCGGTGCTCTCAAAAGCCCATGCAGCCGCTATTGGCGTCGTCGAAATTGCCCCTGGGTTGTTCGTACACAAGGGGCAGCACGCCGACGTCAATGCTGAAAATGCCGGCGATATCTCGAATATGAGCTTTATCGTTGGAAGAGAGTCGGTCGCAGTCATCGACACCGGCGGCAGCGCGCGCATCGGCGCGAACCTGCGGGAAGCTATAGCGGCGGCCACCGACCGGCCCATCCGCTATGTCATCAACACCCACATGCATCCCGACCACGTGTTCGGCAATGCGGGCTTCGCCAGCGCCAAACCTGAGTTCGTTGCGCACCACAAAATGGCGCGAGGGCTTTCTGCCAGGGCTGAGGGCTATTTGGCGCGCAACAAGGAGTGGATGGGGGACGCCAACTTTGCCGGCACTGAAGTCATCTTGCCCGCTACCGCCGTCGCCACCACACTCGATCTTGACCTGGGCGGCCGCGTGTTGCGCCTCGAAGCGCGGCCAACGGCGCACACCGACAACGACATGACCGTGCTCGATACGGCAACCGGCACGCTGCTCCTGGGTGATATTGCTTTCTCTGGCCGCATTCCGACGATCGACGGTTCAATCGCCGGATGGCTGAAATTGATTGCAAAGCTCAAGTCTGAAAGCGTGGCGCGGGTAGTGCCCGGGCACGGTCCGCCGTCGATGAGCATGAGTGACGCACTATTGCCCTTGGAGCGCTATTTGACGGCCGTCGCAACCGAAGTCCGCGCCGCCATCAAGGACGGCAAGACGCTGTCAGAGACAACAGAAACGGCGGCACTTTCGGAAAAGGACGCCTGGCTGCTGTTTGCCGAGCATCACAAGCGAAACGTCACAGCGGCGTTCGCCGAGCTTGAATGGGAATAGACCGCAAACAAAAAAGGGCACCCTCGGGGTGCCCTTCTTAATGGACAGGCGCCACACGGATCAGAAGCAGCGCAACTCGGCTTCGACTTGAGCGAGCTTCAATGTGTGCACCTTCTTCAGCAGCTGAGGCGAATTGAACAGTGACGCAGAGTCTCCACCGCGCACGCCGATCGACATGATCGTCTCGGCTTCCGTGTATTCGTCCCACGACAGCAGTTCCGCGATTTTATCGATTGAACACGAGCATTTTTCGAGAACTTGACGCGTTGGCCCGTTCGCTTGCATGCAGGCATAAACATAGTCGGCGCGGCCAACGGTCGGGTAGTCGTTGGGCGGCAGCTCGGCCGCCGATAAAGGCACGGCCGCACCAGCGATCAAAGCCAATCCGGCGGCCCAGGTCACGGTTCTCTTGCGGCTCATTTCACATCTCCCACGCCGTCCAACGTGGTGGTTTCAGTCAATGTCGGCGCATCTTTTTGAGAGTTGCTGAAACTCGAAGTCATCCGCGCGAACTGGCCTGGAATTTTATCCGAGATCACGATTTTGAACTCGGCACCTTCGTAGCCGCGCATCTTGGCGCGCGATGGATCATCGGCGAACGGCGTGACGGTCACGCTTTGCCCTTCGACCTCGGCACCTTTGTAAGTGATCTTCACCGGCGTAATTTTGGGCTGGTTGCCGATGCTCTTGGAAAACTGATTTTTCAAGTAGGCGCGATCCCCGCCGGCAAGCTGACGGAAGTGACCAAGCGCATTGTCGAGATAGACAATGAGCATCGGGTTGCCGTCCATATCGGTGATGCGGTTGGGCTCGCGTGCGCGCTCACCGGTGTAAATCGAAACGAGCACGTTCTTCTTGCCGGCCGCAGCGTCGCTCTCGACCTTGACCTTGATGTCGTCGGTGAAGGCCTTGCCGAGCAGCTTTTCGTCCGACGGCGCGCGGTTGAACTTATAAACCAATTCAGTACCGGCGGGCACATTGACGATGTGCTTGGCGTCAAACAGCATTTCGGTGGCTTTTTTGCCGTCACCTTCGAGACCTTTCGGCGGCGCCTTTTCCGGCACCTTCGCGGCCTCGGCTTCTGCGGGCTTATTGACATCCGGCCCGGCCGCACTGGCGGGTGAGAGCGGCGCTGACGAGACAAGGGTAACAGCCAGCACAGCGCCAGTTGCAAAGCTGAGAGTAGACTTGAGCATTGGGGGCGATCCTCCAGATCGTCGAGACGTGATATGCAGCGGGCTTTCTAGCGGCCCGGATTGGTGATGACCAGAGTCTGTTTGCGCACCGCAACCGCGGACGGCCAGCCCCGGAAAACGACCAGCACATTGCGCTATTGCGGGAGGAAGTGGAACTTAAAAGCCGTTAATCTGCAAGCCATTGCGCCAACAGACCTAACGGGCGGGCTCAAAAAAAAGACCGGCGCACCGCGCCGGCCTGTCAATTCTCGAAACACGTCAAGCGGCCGGCGGCCTCAGCCGCCTTCCAGCTTCTTCTTTAGAGCCGCGAGGCCGTCTTTGTACACGCCTGTGATCGCCTTGACGGCGGCTTCGTCCGAAAGTTCCGGCGGCGGGTCATTGTTGACGTAGCCGCGATAGAACGCGCCCTTCCATTCGACCGTCGATTTGCCACCCGCATCCTTAACACTGATCGTCGAGGCGTAATTGCTGACCGGCACAACCTTCACATCGACCGCCGTGATCTCGTAAGACAGTGACTTGTCGTCCTTGTTGTATTTGACAAGCTTCTCTTCAATCTTGGCGCCGCCCTTCAGCGTCAGTGTCCGGGTTGCATTGACGTCATTGCCGCCCTTGCCTTCGGTTTTTTCAAAGGCCGGGTGCCAACCCATATCCTGGAAGTTGCCGATAACGGCCCAGACCTTGTCGGGGGCGGCATTGATCTCAATCGTTTCAGTCACCTTCTGGCGCGACGGCCCGTGGGCCGAGGCCATGGCAGGGGCGAGCGCCACAAAGGCTCCCACTAGTGCAGCGCCAAGCGCCAAGCGTTTGAACATTTAACCGTCTCCGAAAGTTTCGTGGACCACGTCTGTGCCGGTGAGCACCCCGGCGGGATAAGCGGCCGGACCATAAAGCGTGCTGCCGTCTTCGGCAACGCCGCGCTTGATCAGAGCCGCGTCTGATGAGGGCTTAAGAATTCCGGCCCATATGAATGGGTAGTGCTTGACCACCCGAGTTGGAGTTGTTTTAGGTGCACCCTCGTGCTTTGGTCGAATCTGGTGGGAGCGAGAACTGACCGACATGGGTGTAATGACCGAAAGTACCGGAACAAGCGCAACTGACTCCGGACACTATGACAATGTTGCGTGCCCTTTTTGCGGCATTCTTTGTGACGATCTGGCGATTTCGCGAACAGCGGGCGGGCTAAAGGTCACCAAGAACGGCTGCGACAAAGCGAAAGCCGGCTTCGAGCGCGCGGTCGCCAGCACAGGGCCGCAGATCGCCGGCAAGCCCGCGACACTTAGCGAAGCCGTGGCCGCCGCCGCGAAACTGGTAAAGAGCGCCGAGTTGCCGATCTTCGGCGGGCTTGGCACCGACGTTGAAGGCATGCGTGCCGTGATGTCGATTGCCGATAACGCGGGTGGCGTGGTCGATCACGCCTTGAGCGAAGGCCAGTATCGCAACTTCCGCGTTCTGCAGTCGGGCGGCTGGGTGATGACGACCCTGACCGAAGCCCGCAACCGCGCTGACCTGTTTGTCATCGTCGGCAGCGATATTCATCAACTGCATCCGCGCTTTTTCGAACGTATCGTTTGTAACGAGCGCTCGATGTTTTCAGACAATCCGCCAAAGCGCACGGTGGTCTTCCTTGGCGAAGGCCTCGACCAATCGGCCGCGAAAAGCACGCGCATTGGCGATGTGATCACGATCCCCGCCAAAGGTGAGCGGATCGGCGAAATCATGGTCGCGCTCCGGGCTATGGCCAAGGGCGGTGCGATATCGGGCGACACAATTGGTGGCATGCCGCGCGCACAAATCGAAGACCTGCTGGCGCGTTGCCAGAAGGCCAGCTACGGCGTGATGGTTTGGGCCCCACCGAGCTTGAGCTTCCCGAACGCCGATCTGACGGTTCAGGCAACGTCTGAATTCATCAAAGACATCAACCAAACGTCGCGCTTCGCTGGCCTCTCGCTTGGCGGAAATGAGGGCGCTGTGTCGGCAGGTGCCGTGTGCGCCTGGCAGTCGGGCTATCCGCTTCGAGTGTCGTTCGCCAGCGGCAAGCCGCACTACGACACCGAGCGTTTCGCAATGGCGTCGCTGCTGGCGAATAAGCAGAGCGATCTGCTGGTCTGGGTCGCGTCTTACACGCCCGGCCTCTCGCCGCCAGACTGCGACGTGCCAATGGTGGTGCTGGGGACGCCCGGCTTGGCGCTCTCCCGGACGCCAGCGGTTTATATTCCGGTCGGCACGCCGGGCGTCGATCACGCGGGGCTGATCGTGCGTTGCGACAACGTCGTGTCCTTGCCGCTTCGCAACCTTGGCCGCTCGACGCTGCCGCGCGCAGCCGACGTGCTCGCCCAGATCGAAGCCGCCCTTTAGAGTTCTCTTTCCTTCGAGATTAGAAACATGCTCATCAAGTTGACCGGCGGCAAAGTCTACGATCCCGCGAACGGCGTGGATGGCGTTGTCCGTGACGTCTACGTCGAGAACGGCCGTATCGTCTCGCCATCACCGGGCGCCAAAATTGACCGCGAATATGGCTTGCACGGCAGTGTCGTGATGGCCGGCGGCATCGACCCGCACAGCCACATCGGCGGTGGCAAAGTCACCATCGGCCGCATGCTCATGCCGGAAGATCACCTCGGCAACGAAGTCGCGCGCACTGCATTGACCCGTTCGGGCTGCGGCCACGCCGTACCATCGACGATGACGACCGGCTATCGCTACGCCGAGATGGGCTACACGGCAGCCTTTGAGCCGGCCATGCTGCCCGCCAACGCGCGCCAAGCCCACATGGAAATGGCCGACGTGTCGATCATCGACAAGGGCGCGTTCGTCATGCTCGGCTCGGACGATTTCTTCCTGCGCCAGCTGGCCGCAAAGTCGGATTTCTCGGCGGTCAAGGACTACATCGCCTGGACCATGCACGCCGCACAGGCCATCGCGGTAAAGGTCGTAAACCCTGGCGGCATCAGCGCGTTTAAATTCAATCAGCGCAAACTCGATCTCGACGAAAAGCACGTCCACTACGGCGTGACGCCACGCGATATCATTTTGAACCTGGCGCGCGGCTTGAAGGAACTTGGCGTCGTCCATCCGATCCATATTCACGGCTGCAACCTTGGTGTGCCGGGCGGCGTGGAAACCACGCTTGAGACGATCCGCGGATCAAGTGGCCTGCCGATCCATCTGACGCACATCCAGTTCCACAGCTATGACACCGAAGGCGACATGAAGTTCTCGTCGGGTGCCGCACGCGTGGCGGAAGCCATCAACAGCCACAAGAACGTTTCGATTGACATCGGCCAGGTCATGTTTGGCCAGACCTGCACGGCGTCGGGCGACAGTATGCGCCAGTTCGTCAACACGCGCTCGGCCGACCCGAAGAAGTGGGTGGTCATGGATATCGAATGCGATGCCGGTTGTGGCGTCGTGCCTTTCAAATATCGCGACAAATCTTTCGTCAATGCGCTGCAATGGGCGATCGGGCTTGAGCTATTCTTGATGGTCAACGATCCGTGGCGCATCTTCCTGACCACCGACCATCCGAACGGCGGACCGTTTACCTGCTATCCGCATTTGATCCGCTTGCTTATGGACAAGACGTTCCGCAAGCAGGTTATGGGAACGATCAATCAGGATGCGCTTAAATATTCAGCCCTCGCAACGCTTGACCGGGAATATTCGCTCTACGAAATCGCCATCATGACGCGTGCGGGACCGGCGAAAAGCCTGGGCCTCAAAGATCGCGGACATTTGGGCGTTGGCGCGTGTGCTGACATCACGGTCTACGCCGACAACCCGGACCGCGAAGCGATGTTCGAAAAGCCGGAGCTTGTCTTCAAGAACGGCGAACTGATCGTTCGCGACGGCAAAATCGTCAAGGTGGTCAACGGCGCGACGCACGTTGCGCGGCCGAGCTATGACAAGGGTATCGAAAAGTCGTTGAAGCAATACTTCGACGATTTCCATACGGTGCGCATGGAGAATTTCCGCCTGTCCGATGATGAAATCATCAACTACGGCCAGGGCGAAATCATCGTGCAACCCACGGGAGCACGCACGGCATGAGCGAGACACTCAAAGGCAAAACAGTCAACGGCGTGTTCGTTGACGACACATTCGCCGAAGCCTTCGGGATGAGCGGCACCGGCATCATCATCACCGCCGACAGCATGAAGTGGGCCAAAATCGCCGCCGTCACGGCCACCGGCTTTGGCACGTCGGTCATCGGCTGCGGCGCGGAATGCGGTATCGACCGCGAGCTGACGCTGGACGAAACACCCGACGGCCGCCCAGGCGTGCGCGTGCTTATGTTCGGGTTCTCGCCCGACGCGCTGATCGGCCAGGTCAAGAACCGCATCGGCCAATGCGTGCTGACCTCTCCAGGGTCCGCCTGTTACGCGGGCCTCGACGCGCCGATGAAAATCGGTCTTGGCAAGGCGCCGCGCTTTTTCGGCGACGGTTTCCAGACCGCAAAGAAGCTCGGCGATAGCCGGTACTGGCGCGTGCCGGTGATGGACGGCGAGTTCGTGATCGAGGAAACCACCGGCTGCACGACAGACGCAGTCGGCGGCGGCAACATGCTGATCGTCGGCACGGATCGCGCAGGACTTCTTGAAGCGACCGAAGCCGCCGTCGAAGCGATCTCTAAAATCGATGACGTGATCACGCCGTTCCCGGGCGGCATCGTGCGTTCAGGTTCGAAAGTTGGCACCAAGTATAAGGGCATGTTTGCATCGACCAACGACGCGTTCTGCCCAACGTTGCGCGGCGCAACCAAAAGCGAGCTGGCAGCCGGCTCGTTGTCTGTGCTCGAAATCGTGATCGACGGGCTGACCTCGAAGAACGTCGCGGATGCTATGCGGGTAGGCCTCAAAGCCGTCACCGACATCGGCGCGAAAAAAGGCGTCACCCGCATCACCGCCGGCAACTACGGTGGCAAACTCGGCCAGCATCACTACCATCTGAAGGATCTGATCTGATGAGCGGCCAAAACCTTCAAAATGGTTTGACCTTCCGCCTGAAGGCGCCCGCAACCGAGCGGCTCGATCTTTCAGGTGTCAGCCCGGCCAAGCTCGCCAATCTGTCGAGCTACGACATCGCCAGCATGAAAGTTGGCATGGGCCGTCATGCGCTGACGCTTGGCGACGCGTTCGATATTTCCGGCAGCAACGGCGACACGATCACGATTGAAGGATCTGGCGCCAGCCTCGACTTTGCCGGAGCGGGCCTATGCAGCGGCACGTTACGCATCATCGGCAACGTCGGCACGTACGCCGGCCGCAAAATGACTGGCGGCAAGCTTGAGATTCGTGGGCATGCCGGAAGCTATCTGGCGTCGGGCATGACCGGCGGTCTGATCCACGTTTCCGGCAACGCCAGCGATAACCTCGGCGGCATCCTGTCGGGCGACCGCTTCGGTATGGCTGGCGGCACGGTGGTCGTAGAAGGCAATATCGGCGCGCGCGCGGGCGATAAAATGCGCCGCGGCACCATTGTCGTGCGCGGCCAAACCGGCGAAGGCGCCGGCACCCGCATGATCGGCGGCACCATTTGGGCGGAAGGCGGCTTCGGCCCAGCGCCCGGCTATATGATGCGGCGGGGCACGCTGATCGGCTCCAAGGTCGAGCGCCTGTTGCCAACGTTCGTCGATTGCGGCCGTCACGATCTCGTGATCGTGCGCGTTCTGGGCCGCTACCTCAAGGCCACCCTCGGCGACCTCGCGCCGAAGCCTATGCCCTTGTTTGTCCAGAAAATTGCCGGCGACATGGCGACCATTGGCAAGGGCGAGATCCTGCTGCCTGCTGGTTAATCCAATCCGCATTCTCCGGGGCGCGGGAAAAAATCCGCCCCCGCGTTATCCCCGTATCCCTCCTGGGCGTTAACGTCACACAAGCGTCTTGTGACGTGAAACGCGGCGCGCCTGGCAAGCGTAGCTCCGAGAGGTCAACAGAAACGGCTTCGTCTGGTGCGCGGGCGGGCCAAGTTCAGGGATAGGTCAGACGATGCTCGCAATCATACTTTCAGCCTGCATGGCCAATGATCCAGGCTTTTGCAAAGACTACAAAATTCAACTCAATTCAGACGCCGACCCGGCGAGCTGCGCCATGCATGCGCCGCCACACTTCGCGCAGTGGGCGCAAGAACACCCCGGCTGGCAGATCAAAAAGTGGCGTTGCACGGCTGCGTCTGAAAACGACATTTGAGCGGGCCACTTTTGATGCTGATTTGAAGGGCGCGGACATTGTCTGCGCCTTTTTTGCCTTTAGCGCCGCGATGGGACCTCTGCCCCCGGTAACGTTGGCGTTGATTGCAGCGAAAACCAATTCTGCTGTCTGAAAGGCCGGGCGATGAAGATATGGCTCCGTTGGTTGAGTGTTGTAGTAGCCACTGGCATATTGGGCGCAGCGCTGCCGGCGCGCGCGCAGGATTTGACTCAGTTCCTCGACCTGCACTCAGACGAGTTTACCAAAGCCGACTTGACCCGCACGGACGTCGAGAAAGCCCTCGCCGGGCTCGCTCCGGGAGCGACGCTCGATCTCTCGGGCAAGCGCCTCAACAAGATCAACTTCAGCGGCATGGATCTGACGCGCACCAAGTTGACGTCAGCGCGCATCAACGGCTGCAATTTTAGGGGCGCCAATTTCTCAGCCGTCAGTCTTGACGGGGCGTGGGCTCTGAAGTCGGATTTTACCGGCGCCAAATTCATCGGCGCCAGCCTGTTTCAAACTCAGATGATGGACGCACTGCTGGATGGCGCGGATTTTTCCAACGCCATGGTCGGCGCCGACATGTCGCGCGCCAGTCTGGTCAACGCCAAGTTTGCCGATGCGATGCTCGCGCCTGATCTGACCAATCAGTCGATGGGCCTGATGCGCGGCGTTTTGAAATCGGCCAAGCTCGACGGCGCGTCGTTCAAAGGCGCGAACTTGAAGCGCTCGGCTTTCGAATTTGCATCTCTCAAAGGCGCGGACTTCGAAGGTGCGGATCTTGAAGGTGCCGAACTCTCAGGTGCGGATCTGACGGGCGCCAACGTCGCCAAAGCCAACTTTGCCAAGGCCGACATCAACGGCACGAAGCTACTCGAGCTTCGCGGGCGCGGCAGCGCTCTGGGCTTTGACAGCGCCGTCAATCGCGACAAGGCGATTGTTGACTGGCAAATTGCCCAATGACCGGCCGGCAAAGCGCTGCGGCGGCACGAGGCCACTGATTTCGATAATGAACTTCTGGCGGATGGCGCGGGCGAAATCCGAATAGCCATTGGCTGGAAGAACAAAGCTGCCCGTTCCTCCTTGAACGTGGGTCTTGAACCACTCTTCAAGGCTTTTTGAGCCATCCGTTGGCTTAGCCGCCGTGTTGGGTTCAGCGCCGGGCGCAACAACGCCGCCGGTGGTGGCACCTGCGTTAGCGCCGTCCAAAATCGGCAGTCCGTTGATCGTCACGCCGTTGGCCACGAGTTCATCGCGTACCGTCTCAATCGGCTCGTCGGCGTTGCAGTTATCGGGCCCGTCGCCCGACACATCGATCACCACACGCAGCGCTTTCGCCGGAATTTGCGGCACGATTTTATCATTGGCCGAGCGCAGCATCTTGGTCATGCAGGTAAATTCTCCGCCCTGCAGTGGCAGTTTGCGCACGCGGGCGGCGAGTGCCAGAGCGTCTTCTTTACTGGCGATTTTGACCCACGGCAGCGCCAGCGCGGGGCGGTCTGCCCACGTCACCATCGAAAACAGAATGCCGCCATTAGGCCCGCCAATGATGGCTTCGATGACGCCCGGGTCTTCGAGCGCTTTGGCGATGCCTTCCATCTGCAGCTTATAGCGGTCGCCATCGACCGAGTTGGAAACGTCGATTGAGACGATCAACGCCGTATCGACCTGCGCCTCTTGGGCGTGGACAGCCGGCACCAAAAGCAGCGCGGCCAAAGCCATCCGCACCCAAGCCAAAATCCAGATCCGCAATTTAAGCACCCGGTCAATCCTCACCCGCGCTGAGCCCTATCGAGATTGCGCACGCTTTCGAGACCTTTGACGGTGTCGAAGCCTTTGACCCCGGATAGATTGGCGCCATCGAGATTGCAACCGGAGAGATCGGCACCGGTCAGATCAGCGCCCGAAAAATCGGCGCGCGATAGCTCGAGATTGATCAATTTTGCGTTGACCAGCGAAGCTCCCGTGAAGCGCGCGAAGGTCATCTCGACTTCGCGGATCTCAACACCAGTCATCGTCGCGCCGGAAAAGTCCATGCCCGGGCTGCGTGAGGCCGGTGCCATGCCGGCTTCCGCCGACCGGTCGTTGGGACCGATGCGGGCACCCGTCAAATCAGCGCCGCGAAAATCGGCGCCGTCCAAGCGGGCCGCTATCCGCGTGCCGCGCAACCGGGCGCGCGCAAATATAGGCGCGTCGGCGTGGTCAAAGTTCGTGCTGCTGAACACACTTGGCGCCATGATGCTCGCGCCTTGCAAATTGGCGCCGCTGAAATCGGCCTTCCGCAGAATGGTCCGGTCGAGTTTGGCACCGGACAGATCGGTGTCTTTCAAATTGGCGTCCGTCAAATCCGAGCCATAGAGATTGGCTTTCGCCAGGATGGCAGCCTTGAAATCAAGCCCCGCCAAATCGAGATTGCTCAGGTCTTTGCCGGAGAGATTGACGCGCGCGTGGGCCTCAGCCTTATGAAACAAAGCCGTCACGTCCCGGGCCGTTAGATCCGCGGCCAAAGCTGGAATGGCAATCAGGGGCCAGGCAAGCGCAAGCCCGTTGGCGATCCATCTCAATGCTGCCGGGATACATCCCTGCCCCGCATTTAAAGGCACGGATGGTCTATTGGTCGTCACTGTCGAAATGCCTCCGAGATCAGCCGCCATGATTGCCCAGACCGCATGGCCCGGCAAGGGTTGCAGCTGTGATCATGACAGATGGACCGGGAGCAAATGAGGCTTGACGCTTGGTTCAGCGCACAGCGGTCGCCAAGTTCTTGATTGTATCACCGCCGTTTACCGTATCGAGGCCGCGCACGCCGGACAAAATCGCACCGTCCAGATCAGCGTCCATCAAATTGGCGCCCGTAACGTCGGCGCCCGACAGATCGCATTTGGAGAGATCGGCTCCGGCAAAATTCACGTCGCGCAGATCAGCGCCGACAAATTTTGAAAACCGCAACTTTGCCCACATCAAATCGGCCCGGCGCAGGATCGCGCCTGAGAAATCGCTGCCGCGCAGAATCGAGCCCGGCATACTCGACATATCGGCACGCAAATCATAGGGACCGAGATTTGCGTCCGTCAGATCCGCACCGCGGAAATCGGCGCCGTCCATCATTGCCGTGATACGCGCGCCGCGAAGATTGGCACCGGCGAACTTCGGCGCGTCACGCGGATTGCGGTCGAGTGCAACATTGATGCTGGGGCGCAGCAACGATGCGCCAGCAAGGATCGCTCCTGAGAAGTCCGCCGACACAATCGACGCGCGGTCGAGCATCACGCCCGAAAGGTTGCTGCCCTTGAGATTGGCTTTGGTCAGATCGGACCCATACAAATTGGCGCCCGACAGGCTCGCGCCCTTGAAGTCGATACCGGCAAGATCAAGAAAGCTTAAATCGCGGCCGGAAAAATCGGGCGGCAACTGCGCCGTTGCCTTGTGGAACGCTTCAGTGACTTGCCGGGCGGTGAAGTCTGCCGCAGCTACAGCCCCGCCCCCCGCAAGCGCTGCCAACAAGCAGACGAACAGCCCGCAACGGACGGCGCATCGGCCTGCAGCCGTAGATACATTTTTTTCCAGCAACGCCATTAGCGCCTCCAGGCATTGCACCTCAGTGATACAACGGCTGTTCCAAGCCGTTGGATTACCGGAAATCCATAAAAGTTGTGGTTGGCATTGGCACAATCCCCTTCACGGAGGATCTTAAGACCTGCAGCTCAACACGGAGCTGGACGCGAAACTGAGCGGGCTTAAATTGCGTTGTTAATTGCCAATAAAGGGCGGCCGAGCCTATAGCTTTTGTGCGTATTAGCGATGACCGCAGGAAAGTGCCCGCATCCAAGACGCTGGCGTTGCGCCGCGCTGCGACTTTGACATACCTTCCGATGCGCCGGTAAGGTGCCGATCAGCAAGCAAGGTGCCCAGTCTTGAAACGCAAAATCGCCGCTATTCTTGCAGCAGACGTCGCCGGCTATAGCCGCCTTGTTGCCGAAGACGAGGAGCAAACGCTGACCCGTCTGCGCGCCTATCAGGCCGTGTTTGCAGACGTCATCAGTCACGCTGGCGGGCGGGTGTTCAAAACGGCGGGAGACAGCGTGTTGGCCGAGTTTCCGAGCGCCGTGGATGCGCTCCGGTGCGCGATCAACGTCCAGGAAACGCTGCGTGTGCGCAATCAAGCTTATCCCATGAGCCGGCAGATGGCCTATCGCATCGGCCTGACCATCGGCGATGTCGTCGATCAAGATGGCGATCTCCTCGGCGACGGCGTTAACATTGCGGCGCGCTTGGAATCTCTGGCGCAGCCGGGCGGCATTTGTATTTCGAAAGCCATGCACGACGCGGTCAGCAGCAAGCTGTCGGTCAAATATATCGACATGGGATCTCATCAAGTTAAAAATATCCCGATCCCCGTGCATGTGTTTTCGGTGACGCCAGATGCGCGGCCAGCATCGACCGGCGACCATGAAATCGACTCTCAACCGGCCAACCGCGCAAGCTGGCAGCCACCGTTGGCCGTCTCCGCGCTTGCCGTTGCCATCATTAGCGCGGCGTTGGCTTACACCGTCCCGCAGCTTTTTAAGGCGCAACCCAAGCCCACAACAACAACGGCAGTGACCGCTGCCCCGGCTCCAGTGCCGGCCATTAAAGCGCCGTCGCCCACTGTGGACACAGCTCCCCCGCAACGCCACCGTCCACCCCGCTGCACCTCAGGATGCGTCCCCACCCAAGAAGGAAGCCACGGCTCAACCGGCAGCGCCTCAGCCTCAGTCATTGGCTGAAGACCCTGCGGCTGCATTGCGGCTTCGCCCAATCCGCTGGACCACGTGCAACGCAGAAGATAGCGATGCGGCCATCCAGGCCTGCGGTGCGCTGGCAGCAGATACGGCCATGACCGGCGAAGATCTGGCTCTCGCGCAGCGCCGATTCGGTTATGCGCTCCGCAAGAAGGGGTTGCTCGACGACGCGATCACGGCACTCAACGCTTCGATCGCGACGGCCGCTTCAAGCGCCGCCCATAACGACCGCGGCGTTGCGTATTTGTTAAAAGGGCAATTTGCACAAGCATTGACCGACTTCGATGAGGCGGTGCGGCGCGACGGCAAAAACGGCGATGCCTGGAACAACCGTGCGTGGACCTACTTCAAGACCAGCCGCAACGCTGAAGCTCTTGCCGACGCAGACAAAGCCGTCGCATTGATCAGCGGCAAGGCCTACGTCTGGGATACGCGTGGCCATATCCATGAGGCGGCCGGTGACCGGAAGGCGGCCGAAGCGGACTTCGTCCAAGCGCTGTCACTCGAACCCGGCCTTGCAACCAGCCGCGCCGCCCTCAAGCGCCTGACGGGGCGGTGAGTGCTGCGCGCCGGATTGCGTGATAAACGCTGTCCGCAACGGCTTTAATTTTATTCTCCCAGGTTGACCACCTGCACGCGCCGGTTCTCGCTGGCGAATGGATTCTTGCTATCCTTCAACCGCTCAGGCCCATAGCCAACAGCAATGAACTGTTCGTTGGTCAGCTTGAATTCATCGATCAATAATTGGCGGACCGTCTGGGCGCGGCGCTCCGACAGTGTTTGATTGAGTTTTGAAGACCCCGACGCATCCGTGTGTCCAGCCAACAGGAAGCTTGAGCCCTTCAACTGAGCGTTCTGCAAAGCGCGGCCGAGCGCATCGATGTTCGGGCGCGCCTTGGGCGAGATTTCGGCTGAATTCAATTCAAACAAGATCTCCATATCTTGATCTGGCAAATCCTTGACGGCATCGGCCAGCTTGCCACGCTCTTCCGGGGAGATGGCAATGCCACGCGTCGATTTCTGTTTTAACGCCGCAATGAGCGCGGTATCCGGATTGTTGGCCACGCCGCGCGTCGCCCCCTTGGACTTCAAGGCTTCGACAATGCTGGCTTCGCTTGGTGCACCGGCCGCCGCCGGTGGCGCCGCAGACTGACTGACGGCCGCGCCTGCGGTCAGCAGCAGAGCACAGGCGGCAACGCCGAACGCTGTCATGGCAGATCGATTGATGTTGGTCGCAAACATGGGACGAGGGCTCCATCGGACAATTCAGGAATTTTAGCGCGCCAGCCGGCAGCCAGCAATCCAGCACCGGGATGTTAAGTAAACCATCCTGACACCGGACCCAGCCCATTGCAGCAGATTTTCCAAGTTTACGGTGTTCCCAGCGGAACAAGCCTGGGCCATTCAATGCTATAGGGTGGAGCCGGCATTGACTTGACGTGGAGGTTTAACGCGTGCGGCTTTGGATTTTTGCAGTTGCCGTGGCAGCGGCCCTCGCTGGACCTGGCCAAGCGCGAGCCGAAGAGCGCAGTGATTTGACCGCGCGCGTATCAGCGCTTGCTGCCGAAGGAAAATATGACCAAGCGCTGAGTAAAGCCGAGGCGCTCGTCAACCTTAGCAAGGAAAAAGACGGCGGCATGAACGCGCCCCACGCAGAAGCGCTGTCGTGGGCTGCCTATCTGCTTGTGGCGATGGGCGACGTACAAGGTGCCGCCGCATATTTCGAGCGGGCCGTTGAAATCTACGGCCGGGTGCTACCCGCTGACCATCCCGATCTCGCCACCAGCTTGAACAACCTTGGCTTCTATCGCTATCGCCTCGGGCGCTATCTGGAATCTGAAGCGCTGTACCGGCGGGCGCTCGATATCCGCGAACGCGTTCTCAAGGCCGACGATCCAGCCATCGCCGATACGCTCGCCAACCTTGCCGAACTCTATAAGGCGCAAGAGCGCGCGGAGGATGCTGTGCCGCTGCTCAATCGGGCGCTCGAAATCCGCTCGCGCGCCCTCGACCCGAACGATCCTAGAATCGCCGCAAGCCTGCAAAATCTTGCCGGCGCTATGGAACTCGATCCGGCCGGCGATAAATTCGCGGCTGCGCAAAAGTTACTTGAGCGTGCGCTTGCAATCCGCCTCAAGTCGCAGCGCCCCGACCACCCGGAGGTTGCCGGCGCCATCAGTAAGCTTGCGACCAACCTGTTCAACCAGGGCAAGTACAAGGAGGCCGGAGACCGCTTTGCCGAGGCGCTCGCCATCCGGCGAAAATCACAGCCGCCGAAACATCCAGACATTGCCTCAACGCTTGCCGGGCTTGGCATGAACCATCTCGAACTCAAACGCTTTACTGAGGCTGAGGTGGCTTTGAGGGAAGCCGTTTCGATCCGCGAGCAGGTTTTAGCCCCCAATGCTGCCACCACCGCTGAAGCTCACCGCTTGCTGGCGCGGGCATTGAACGGACAGGGCCGCACGGCAGAAGCGCTCGACCAGATCCAACGGGGAACTAAAATCGTCGTTGAGCGTGATCAGGCGAAGGCCAAGGCGCGGGAACATTTAACAGACCACTTGCATATCCTGGCAAGTGTCGCCTCCCCAGACGGCCTTGGCGCCGCCAGCCGCTTGAGTGACTCATTCCTGATCGGCCAGCGTGCCGGTGCCAGCGAAGCAGCTTTCGCCGTGGCGCGCATGGCATCGCGCTTTGCAACCCAAGACCCTGCCTTGCAGGCGTTGGTGCGCGAGCGTGAAAACATCGACGATCATTTGAGCGCGCTTGAACGTATGCTTGTCGAAGATCTGAGCCGCCCGCCCGGGCAGCGCCGCAAAACAACGCGCACCGATATCGCAAATCTCGAGCAACGCCGCACTGTGATCGACGCAAAGCTGAAGACGGATTTCGCCTATTATTTCGACCTCATAAAACCTGATCCATTGAGCCCGGAAAAGGCCGCGTCTTTGCTGTCTGGCGACGAGGCTTTGATCAGCATCGTGTCCGGCGTGGACGAGACATACGTTTGGGCGGTCACCCGGGACGGCAAGGCGTGGCATCGCGCAAGCATCACATGGGAGTGGCTCGAACATTCAGTCAAAACCTTGCGGCTTTCCCTCGACACTGAGGATCTCAAAAAGAACATCTCGAATTCCGGAAGTCTGCTCGATCTCGGTCTGGCGCATGAGATCTACGCAAATCTTCTGCTACCCTTAGAGAATGTCTTCAAGGACAAGAAGCACCTGCTGATCGTACCGTCGGGCCCGCTGACCAGTTTGCCGTTTCAGGTTCTCGTTACCAAACCGCCTGGTGTGATGCATCCAAGCCTTGGGCAACTTTCGCAATATGGATCGGCTGATTGGCTGATACGGCGGCATGCGCTCTCCGTGGTGCCGTCGGTCTCAAGCCTGCAATCGCTGCGCACCCTGAAGCGCCGGGCGGAAGCCCGCAAGCCAATGATCGGCTTTGGCAACCCGAAGTTCGGGCCCGCAAAACTTGCCGCAGCAGCACCTGCCGCCACACCGATGCGGGTTGCTGAAGCGCAGACGCGAGGGCCGGGTGCCGGTATCAGTGATGCCATGAATACCCGCAGCGTGCTTGGCTCACTCGAAGAATTGCCTGGCACCGAACAGGAATTGCGCGCAATCGCCAAGGGGCTTGGCGCGAGTGAAGACGATTTGCACCTTGGCGCTGCCGCAACTGAAACAAGCGTCAAGGCCGCCGATCTTTCCGTTTATAACGTCGTCTATTTCGCAACCCATGGATTGATTGCCGACGACATCAAAGGATTGCATGAGCCGGCCCTGGTACTGACCCCGCCCGATACACCGACTGCCGGCGACGACGGCTTGCTGACGGCGTCCGAAATCTCGGAACACCTAAAGCTCAATGCCGATTGGGTGGTGCTGGCTGCGTGCAATACGGCAGCTGAATCGAAACCTGGCGCCGAAGCGCTTTCAGGGCTTGCCAAATCTTTCTTTCACGCTGGCGCGCGTGCGCTTCTCGTATCGCACTGGCGCGTCGACACTGAAGCTGCGGCGAAACTTACCACCGCGACATTCGATATTCAAAGCCGGGATAAAACCGTTGGCCGCGCCGAAGCCCTGCGGCAAGCAATGCTGCAATTCATCGACACCAAGGGTGGGGATGCCGCGAGCCTGTGGAACGCCTATCCAGCCTTTTGGGCACCGTTCTCAGTCGTTGGCGAAGGCGCGCAGTAAAGTCCGTGCACCACGGTCGCCTTACCACTGATAACGCACACCCAACTGGCCGGCTGCGCCGAACACATCTTCGCCGCCGCGAATTTCAGCCTGCAACAGATATGAAACGCCGTTGCCGGTATCGAGCTTGGTTTCAAGCTGCCCGAGTGCGCGAATCTTGCCCTCGTCAACTGGACCGACGGCTTCGCCGGTCTGGCCCGAAACCGTATCAAAGCCGGTGATCAAGACATCACTGTATAGGAATGCGCCGGCCGTCATGCTCCACAGATAGCCTTGCGCTGTCTCACCGCGCTCGCCGTAGCGGACGCCGGCTTGCAGGCGCAAAGCTGATCCGTCTTCAAGGCCGAGACGGCCGGGCAGCTGCGGGCCGCCAAATGTGAATGTGCTGGTCGACACATCGTTGCTGAAGTCTGTGTAGGTGTAGCGCAGGCCGGCAGTTGGCTCGAGCCAGCTGCGCCCTGTCAATTCGTGGCGGTGTGCCACATTTCCGGCGATCATGTAATTGTTGATCGACGCGCTGCCGTGCTGCGTTCCAAAATCATTGCCGCAGCGCTGGTTCAAGTCGCTGCTTTGCGTCAAATCGAAGAAGTCGGCCTTGAAGGCTGCGTCGAATGTCCAGGTGTCTTTGACATAGGCGAGGTACGCACCAACAAATGGACCATCAATCTCTTCTTTGTTGTTGGTCCGGAAGTAGTTGGTGTCAGGCACGCCATCGTTGCCGATTTCATCGGTGAAGAAGAATGTTGAACTGAGCTTCGCGTGGGTTTCGTTGTACCCGCTGAACACACCGGCCTGCACAGCTTCAGCCGACGCGGATTGCTTGACAACCGTCCAGTCGGCACCGATCAGACCGCCACCAGATACTTGGCTGCGGGTTGGGTTTTCCTGGTTGCCTGGCGCCACGTTACTGTGGCGGTCATAGGCTATGTAGCTCTGTGCCCACACCGCAGTGGTCCGCGAAACGCCGCCTGCGATGCTGGTTTCACTGATCGCGCCGTAGTCGTCTTTCAGCGATGCACCGCCGGACGATGACTCGATTTTCGCTTGCTGAACCGGCTTTGGTTCAGGCGCGCTGATTTTCCCAGCGGCCTTTGCTGGCTCTGGCGCGGCCGCCTTTTCCACGGCTTTCGATGCAACGGGTTTTGCAGCGGGCTTCGGCGTAGCCGCTGCAGCCACGACCGGGGTGGGCTTGGCGGCAGGTGCTACCGGTTTAGGCTGAGGCGGTGCCGCAGCTGGGGCACTTGAAGCCGCAGTTTGCGCCGCAGGTGGCGGGCTCGCGGGCGCTGTGGTTTGATTAGAAACCGCGATCGGCTGCGGCTCTTGCGCGGTTTGCGTGCGACGGCGGATCTGTTCGAGAACCTGCGTCGTCGATGTTTCTGTTGCCGAAATTGACGGCGGGCCAGACCCGCCCCCCGCCACGGCCGCCATTCCGCAGGCGGCAAACGCTGCCGGCACTGACCAACTTGACGCCAAGCCAATGGCCAGAAGTGTCACAGGACCGCGCGCGGTGGCCATAGTCGGGTAACGCATCAGGTGAGCTCCGGGTCTGTGCCAAATGTTCAAAATGCGGATTGGCAGCGTGCGCATTGGCATGCATGTGAACGCGGAACGAACAACAAATCAGACGTAGATCTAATCCAACGCGCCGCGCAGGGTCGAGACTATGTCAGGAATGAACGCCGCTCTGTCCGGCCATGTGGCCCAATCGACACAATGGCCGCGTGTCATCCTGCACGTTGTCCGAAACCAAATCATGCGCGCTGGCTGTGCGCCTTGACTTGATACGCGACTCAGCCTGGCAACGTGGAACACGCTTGGATCTCGGCTCACTAGAGACCGGCAGCGCCAGGCGTCAACATCCAACCATTCCTGCCGTTCTTGGGCGCTGCGCCGATTGGTTGATGTGAACCCTACCAGTCTAGGCAGCCCGATGCGTGCGACAGCCGCGTGTTTAAGGCTTCGACTTTTTTTGCTTACACAAACACCGAAACCGGCTCTGGATACCGGCCCCAGGCAGATAATTCGATATCACAGCGCTAAGACCACACGGGTCTTTGCGCGTGAAACACAGGGGCAAAAGGTAGTTTCGCGGTCGTCAGCATTCAAACAACTGTCTTTATGGATGATGTCGCCTTCGACGAAATTGGTCACGCACTCGCCACACCCGCCGGTTTGGCACCCCGGGGAAACCGGAGCGCCTGCCGCCAACAACACCTGCAATGCCGTCTGGTTGCATTCGACTGTCAGCGTCACGTCTGACCATGCCAGATAGATCTCAAAAGGCTCGCCGAAAATAATCGCCGGCATGCCGGTGGGATACGTGTTCATGTGCGCCGCCTCGTCAGCAGCGGTGCAAACACCACGACGAACGTGCCGAATGCCACAACCCAGGCGATTGCCGCAGAATACAACAGCGGCTCGCGCGCAACGCCGAACGCGGCGGCAACGCGGGCCAAAGCCGCGACAACCACGGCGATATATATGAACCGGATGGACGCCGTCGCGGTCAGCGCTTGCCCGGTATGTCCGAGACTGGCGCGCGTCATTACTGCGAGCGTCATGACGCCAATACTACCGGCAGTCCATGCATGCAGTGCTCCGGCTGGCTGTACTGCAGCCGGCGCCACGATGCCGAGAGCGAGAAGAAGGAATCCGAGCGGCACAAATGCGTAGGCTGCGTGAAGGATAAAGACCAGAGGTTCACCGGTGGTGCGTGCGCCCAACCACCGCGCGAGACGCATCACGTTGATCGCAAACGCGGCCAATGCAAATAATGCCGTCAGGCGTGAGGACGGCATTGCGGTCCACAACGCAAGTGCCGCGCCGCTGACGATCATCGCTGCAACATCAAAGCGCGCGAATGGCGCTGGCAGGTTTTCAGGGCCGTGCTGCACCAGCCAATTGCGCGTGAAGCTTGGAATGATGCGCCCGCCGATCAGCATAATCAGCATGACGACAGCGGCAAGGCCAGTCCGCATTCCGTGTCCGCTGCCAACGCCTGCCAACACTTGCACGTGGAATGCAACGTTGCCGGAGAAAAGCACGGCGATGACGGCGATCACTTTCAGATTTTTAGTATTGTTCGACGCAACGATTTCGCGGGCAATCACGAAGCCGAGTGCCGCGAGAAAGAGAAGGTCGATTGCAGCAGCCGCTCGTCCGCCGATCCATAGAGACGTGAGGATTGCGATGCGCCCCGCCAGCCAAATCCCGACCAAGACCAGCAGTGGGCGTCCGACAACGGGTAAGCGTCCCGTCCAATTGGGTACGGCGGTCAGAAGAAATCCTGCGATTACCGCCGGTACATATCCGAAGATGAGTTCATGGACGTGCCATTCAACCGGTTGAAAGCGTGTTGGCAGCGTGATGAGGCCACTCACGAGGGGCAACCAGAGAGCCACTGCAATTGCAGCCCATAACGCTCCAAATAGGAAAAACGGCCGGAAACCGTAACTTAGAATAGGCGGGCCTGAGAACGCGCGGATTTGTGCGGCACTAGACGCCATCGCTGCCCTCTCTCGTCTCCGCCCGCGACAGCGGCGGCCGCAGTACCGCGGAAAACGCTTTACACTCCGGAGCTATTGCACCACAAAGAGGTATTTGCAATACCACTTCCGTGCGGCCAAAGGGTTCCTGATGCGGCTGACATCTTTCACCGACTACGGGCTGCGCGCATTGATGCGGCTGGCAAGCGAGCCTGAGCGCATTTTCACCACAGAAGAGATTGCCCAAGAGTTTGCCATCTCGCGCAACCACCTGACCAAAGTCGTGCGCGATCTGGCGGCCGCAGGGTTCATTGCAACACAGCGCGGCTCGGGCGGCGGCTTCCGCCTTGCGCAGCCCGCCGGGACGATTTCACTTGGCGACGTCGTGCGGCGGCTTGAAGCGCGCCACGCGCTCGTTGAATGCTTCCGCGATGACGGCGGGGCTTGCGTGCTCTCTCCGAAATGCCGGCTGAAACGCCGTCTGGCTGCGGCCAGCAAAGCCTTTCTCGACGAACTCGACACATCAACATTGGCGGATTGCGCATATCCCGCGCGCACAACGGCCAAAAGGCAGTCCTAACTGTGAGGCTATTGTGGATCATCTTCGGCCTTATTGCGACGGCTGCCGGAATCGCCGGCATCGTGCTGCCACTGGTTCCAGCGACACCCTTTCTGCTGCTTGCGGCTTATGCGTTTGCGAGATCTTCGCCCGTATTGCACAATTGGTTGATTTCCCATGCGCGCCTGGGTCCGCCGATTGCCAATTGGCAACGCAATGGCGCGATTGATCGCCCGAGCAAGATTATGGCCATCGTGCTCATGGCGGCAGCATTGACGATAAGCGTTCTCTTGCAGGCACCCGCCGCGGTTCTTGGCGCGCAAGCTGCCGCAATGGCTTTCGCCGCAACATTCATTCTGACGCGCCCCCACGGACCGGACGGCGGCACATAGTCTGAAATGGCGGGATAGATTCGTGGTTGATCTGACAATCGCAAAAGCGCGGCGTGTTCTGGCAATCTTTCATTGGATCGGCGGCGTTGCACTAGTCACGCTGGTGCTTAGGCCCGGACTGGACCGCCTCTCAACGCTACTGTCCGGCGCAAGCGGATTCGATACCACCCCTCGCCTTGCAGCCTGGGTGCGCTTCTTCGATATTGCATACCGGTGGATGCACGCCATGGTTCTGGTATGAGCGCATTTTTTCCATCGTGCTGTTTGTTTCCGAACCTCTTGTGCTTCACAGGTGGTTCCATGACCGCACTCTGCGTAATGGGGCGGCACATTTTGCAGTGTTCAGAGATTGCTCAATGTGCGGCTAACCCTCAGCGCGCGGGCGGGGGCTGGCGCGGTGCCCGGCACACACGAGGCAGTTTTGCAGCCCCCTGGTGTGCAAGAAAAATCGACGCTGTATTGAACGAATAGGCTTACCCTGCCGCCAAGATGGCTGGCACGAGATGCGGCGGCAGCGGCAGCTTCAACGCAGCCTCGCGTCCTCTTGCCGACATCTTCTTTGCCGTCTTCTGCACGATTTTCAAAAGTTCATCGGGCGTGCGCGTTTCGGCGAACGGTAAGCAATACCAGCGCATGAAGACGAGGCACGCGACGTCTTCGAGCGTCTGCGATTCGTCATCCGTTTTAAGACTGTGCTTGCGAACGAGTTTGCCGACACGTTCCGCAGAGTCTGCCCCAAATCCATGCAGTGCCATCAGCTCGCCAAGCCGCCGGGCATGAAACTCCGCTGCATCGCGCCGCCATTGCAGATAACCGGCGCGGCCCACAGGATACGCGGCGCGCGGCCGCTTCCAACGCTCGATATGCTGGCCGCGGACCGCAATCTGCAACTCCTCGGACGGCGCTGCAGCAAACCCGCTCAGCGCACGCGACATGCGCTCACCATATAAAAGTGCTGCTGGTCTTCCGACACCGTCTGAGACCTCCCGCGCTGGATCGGCCGCATTTGCCGCATCAATGAGCTTGAAGACAGCGGACAGCCGCTCCGTCATTTTCAGTCCACCTTTGCCCACGGGGTACTGCGATTCATCAAAATATACTCGCGCAGCTTATCAATATCGTCGATCGCCGCCATGGTGTTCGAAATATTGAAACCGAAATTTTTACGGCCTTTGAATAGGCACGGCAGGCTCTGATGCGCAATTCCGGGGCGGCCGCCAATCAGCGCTTTGACGGCCGACAAAAGGCTTTCGGCCACTATATCACTGTATATTGGCCAGGGTTCGCTCATATGACCGGTCAAAAACGGTGTTCGGAACCCTATTCTCATCGCAACCAGTTGCAGCCCCATCGGCAGCCTTTTCGACCTGGATTGTTGGTCACGACGAGAGCCAGATGACGGGGGCGACGCCTCATGGGTCGGGTGGGCGTTCGCTGGATGCAGCTGCGCCTGAAGCCGTCTCAACGCACGTGAGCGCGTGTCCGTTGATTTGCAATCGCATGGCGTATTCAATGACCGGTTCGGCCATCCCGGGCCAAGGCAATGGCAAGGTTGAGAGCTGGCGGGAACGGCATTCCAGACACCGCCGCCGCCCGCTTGTGACGCTTGGAGCGGCGGCCTACTAAGCGATTCTCATCGACCGGATTGATGCCGGCCACGGCACAATATGGGTTGCCGGGATATTTGGAGAAAAAACGGTTTCGAATAACCCGCGAACGCTGGCGGCATGGCCGCGTCTGGCGGTTACGGAATCGAACGGAAATGGCGCTCCCTAGGGGAGTCGAACCCCTCTTTCAAGAATGAAAATCTCGCGTCCTAACCGATAGACGAAGGGAGCAGCCGCGCTTCCGAGCGCGCACATCGTATAGTCAGCTTTGGGGCGCGTTGGCAAGTCACGCGTTGCCCCACTTTGCTGCGACAGTATAGGCCCCCAACAGGTTGCAGAGCCCGCATTTTCGGGCTTTAGGCCGTCTTCCGGGGATCAGCCACGTCGTCGATCTGAAGTTCGATCTTTTCTCGGCCCCCCCAGGTGTCGCGGCGCAGGTGGCCAGCGACGTGCAATGGCAAGCCGCCAGCCGACATCAGGGCGTCGCCCAGCGGCTGGCCTGCGGCCCGGAAGGCGATGGCTTCGAGCCGTCCGCCGTCGCCGCCTTCGAGCACAACGCGGACGTGGGCCTCGCCGACGATTTTGGCAAACTTGACCCGATGGGCTGGGAATACGAAGCGCGGCTGCGCGTTACCCTGGCCGTAGGGGCCAGCGGCATCAAGCAGATTGACGACGTCGGCTGTTGCACCCGAGGCCATCAGCGCCGCATCGACTTCCAGTGCGGCGGCCGCCCGCGCACCCGATGCGGCGGCGGCCATTTCCGAGCTTAAGAATTTGTCGAGGGCCGCCAGCTTGTCGCGCTTGACGGTGAGACCCGCCGCCATCGCGTGGCCGCCGCCTTTGAGCAGAATGCCTTCGCTGACCGCGGCACGGACGGCGGCACCCAGATCAACGCCGGCGACCGACCGCAGCGACGCTGTCCCCTCGCCACCTTTGTCGCCGTTTTTGTCCCAGGCGATCACGCACGCCGGGCGGCGGAAGCGTTCAACAAGCCGGCTTGCAACCAAGCCGACGATGCCCTTGTGCCAGGCGTCCGAGCCGACGATGACCAGCGCGCGGGCGGGGTCAGCTTCGACTTGGCTGTCGGCGATGGCCATGGCTTCTTCAAGCGCCGCCGTTTCGATGGTTTTGCGTTCCTTGTTCAACCGGTCGAGCGTTCCGGCAATCCGGGCGGCTTCAATGGGATCGTGGATCGATAAGAGTTTAGCGCCCAATGCCGCGTCGCCGATGCGTCCGCCCGCGTTGATGCGCGGCCCGAGAATGAAGCCCAAGTGATACGGTGTCGGCGCTTGCGTGAGACCTGCGGCATCGCCCAGCGCCGTCAGTCCGGTGTTGCCGCGCGCGTGCATGACGGCAAGGCCCTTCTTAACATAGGCGCGATTGAGCCCTGTTAGCGGCACTACATCGGCAACGGTCGCCAGCGCCACGAGATCCAGCAGCGACAGCAAATCAGGCGCCGCAATGTCACCGTAAAACTTACGGGCGCGCAGCTCGCGCGTGACCGCAACAAGTACGAGAAACACCACGCCCGCCGCGCACAGATTGCCCTGGCCTGAAATATCGTCCTGCCGGTTCGGGTTCACAACCGCATGCACGTCAGGGAGTTTTTCATCGGCCTGATGGTGGTCGATGATCACGCAATCGGTTTTCAAGCGTTTTGCAGCGGCCAGCGGCTCGAAACTTGTCGTGCCGCAGTCAACCGTGACGATCAGCTTGGCGCCTTCCTTGACCAGCGTTTCAATGGCCGCCGCGTTCGGGCCGTAACCTTCGAAAATGCGATCCGGAATGTAGATGCGTGCCGGCGTTCCGTGATGTTCGAGAAAGCGCGCCAGCAAAGCCGACGAGCACGCGCCGTCAACGTCGTAGTCACCGAAAATCGCAACCGGCGCGGACGCTTCAATCGCATCCGCAATGCGGGCCGCCGCTTTGTCCATGTCGTGCAGCGAACTCGGGTCCGGCATCAAGGCCTTGAGGGACGGATCGAGGAACACACCGACGCCTTCGAGCGTGACGCCGCGCGCGGCCAGAACCCGGCCCATCAGATCGGGCAAGCCGTTCTGTTGGCAAATGGCGGTTGCCAGCGCATGCGCGGCGGGGCCGGCAAGGCGCTCCTGCCAGCGATACCCGCGCGCCGATTGGGTCACGCCCATGTAAGCGCCATCATCAATCTGGGCTTTTTGTTTCACCTGACGCACCGCGCTCATGGAATTGCCCTCACCCACACCCTACCCGCCGAGCTAATCCGATTCGCACGTCAGTTGCAGTTGCAGCTTGGCCGTGATGCACAGGCCATAAACGGGAAATTGCCGCTCTATTGGGTCGCTCAAGCCTTCCTCACGAACTCGCTTTTGAGCTGCATCGGGCCGACGCCGTCGATTTTGCAGTCGATGTCGTGGCCGCCGGTGCCGTCGATCAGGCGGATGTTGCGCACCTTGGTGCCGATTTTCACGACAGACGATGAGCCTTTGATTTTCAGGTCTTTGATGACCGTAACGGTATCGCCGTCCGTCAACACGTTGCCGACGGAGTCTTTCACAACCTTCGGGCCGTCGTCATCGTCGCCGGCAGCGGCGGCGTCTCCGCTCCACTCGTGCGCGCACTCCGGGCACACGAACAGCGCCCCGTCTTCATAGGTGTGCTCTGAGTTACACTTCGGGCATTTTGGGAGTTCAGACATTACAGACTTTCAATAGCATCCAGTGCGGGCGGGCCGCCCACGCGCACAAACCGTTAGCGGTCGATTTCCCCGAATACGATGTCGAGCGAGCCGATGATGGCGGATACGTCGGCGAGCATGTGGCCGCGGTTGAGAAAATCCATCGCCGCCAAATGTGGGAAGCCGGGCGCGCGGATTTTGCAGCGGTACGGCTTGCTTGATCCGTCTGACACCAGATAAACGCCGAACTCACCCTTCGGCGCTTCAACGCACGCGTAAACTTCGCCTTCCGGCACGCGGAAACCTTCGGTGTAGAGTTTGAAGTGGTGGATCAGCGCTTCCATCGAGCGCTTCATTTCGGCGCGCTTCGGCGGCACAACCTTCTTGTTTTCGGCCGACACCGGCCCGCGACCGTCCGCGGCTTTCAGCTTCTCGCAAGCCTGCTTCATGATCTTGGTCGATTCCCGCATTTCCTGCATGCGGATCAGATAGCGGTCATAGCAGTCGCCGTTCTTGCCGATCGGAATGTCGAAATCCATTTCCGCGTAGCATTCATAGGGCTGCGACTTGCGCAAATCCCAGGCGGCGCCTGAACCGCGCACCATCACGCCAGAGAAGCCCCACGCGAACGCATCGTCGAGCGAAACGACGCCGATATCGGCATTGCGCTGTTTGAAAATACGGTTCTCGGTCAGCAGGCGGTCGATATCATCGACGACTTTCAGGAACGGATCGCACCACGCCGCGATATCATCGACGAGTTGCTCCGGCAGGTCCTGATGGACGCCGCCGATGCGGAAATACTTGGCGTGCATGCGCGAACCCGACGCGCGCTCATAGAACACCATCAGTTTTTCGCGCTCTTCAAAGCCCCACAGCGGCGGCGTCAACGCGCCGACGTCCATCGCCTGCGTGGTGACGTTCAAGAGATGCGAGAGAATGCGGCCGATCTCGGAGTAGAGCACGCGGATCAGCTGGCCGCGGCGCGGCACCTCGATGCCCAGCAGCTTTTCAGCAGCCAAGCAGAACGCGTGCTCCTGGTTCATCGGCGCGACGTAATCGAGCCGGTCGAAATAGCCAATCGCTTGCGTGTAGTTCTTGTGCTCGATCAGCTTTTCAGTGCCGCGATGAAGAAGCCCGACATGCGGATCGACGCGCTCGACCACCTCGCCATCGAGCTCCAGCACCAGGCGCAACACACCGTGCGCTGCCGGATGCTGCGGCCCGAAGTTGATATTGAAGTTGCGAATTTCTGCTTCAGCCATTGTGGTTCCAGCAAGTTGCGAGTGCGGTGAGTGGTGAGTGGTGAGTGGTGAGTGGTGAGTGGTGGATTTAACTTGTTCCCCGGGATTCCAAGGCGCGAATGAGTGACCTCAGCATTTTTCCGATACGTTCACATGTCTCGACAGGCTTGGCCAGATCGTCACCTGATGCGAGGTTTATCCGGCCGGCCAATAACAGATGCGTCTCGAGTTCACGAACCGACCCTTGAGAAACGCGGAGAAATTGAATGTATGACCCCGTCATTTCGCGACCATAGCCTTCGGCAATGTTGGCCGGAATTGAAACAGCGGCCCGGCGAATTTGAGAGGTCATGCCATAGAGTTCCTCACGGGGAAACGCCCGCGTGATCCGGTAGCAATCCTCAGCCAGCGTCATCGCCATCTGCCACACCTCCAGGTCTTGATAAGACCGAATGACCGTCATGGTTTCAAATATCTTTTGCAAATATCAAACGCCATCTGGCCACTCACCACCTCACCACTCCCCCACGTCGCCTTACCCGCTCTTTCGTGTCACTCCCGCAACCCGCGCCTTTTTTGCCTTGTCATTGACGCGCTGTTCGAATTTTTCCCAATTGACGACCATGCGCTCATGCTCGCCTTCGGTGATCAAATCGATGCCGTCGTGGGCCGAGACTTTGAACGTCACGCGGCGGCCATCGACCTTGGTCACCTCAGCGTTCACCGTCACGGTCTGCCCCGGCACGGTTGCCGCGAGGTGCGAGAAGTTGACGTGCGTGCCGAGCGATCCTTCGCCCGCTTCAAGATGCGGATCGATGATCTGGATGCACGTCCATTCCATCAGCCCGACCATATAGCCTGTCGCGAACACCGTCGGCATCAGCTGGAACTCATGCGCTTCCGGATAGAGCGCCGGCACCGTCTTTGTCGCCGGCACGCGATACGCGAATTCGGTTTTTGCACCGGGTTGCAGGGTGGGTTTCATTGCGTTGCCAGTTCGCTAATTGCCGAAAATTGAGAATATATAGCGGAACAATCCATAAGCCGTCGCGCCGGAAGACACTAAACCCAACGTGAACGACCCCCAATTTGCCGATGCTGTTCGTCCGATCAGCGGATAGATCAGCTCGCCTATTCCGGCAATTGCGACGACGCCGGCAATAAGCACGATCATCGGATAAGCGAAGGCCGAACGGCGGACGAAAAAACCGAGGAGAACGCCGGCAATTGCGCGTGGCCAGTCGAAAACCACAGCCGCGATGATGGCGATTACACCGAAGATTTTGCCGACTGCTTCTTCCATTGCAACCTCCAGTGTCCAGACGTTACTCACGCCTTCCCACTTGCCTTCTCATCGCCCGGCAGAATGTAGTTCGGGCCTTCCCAGGGGCTTTCGAAATCGAAGTTGCGGAATTCCTGATTGAGTTTGACCGGCTCATAGACCACGCGCTTAGCGCCATCGTCGTAGCGCACTTCAACGAAGCCTGAGAGCGGGAAATCCTTGCGCAAGGGGTGGCCCTGGAAGCCGTAGTCGGTCAACAGGCGGCGCAAGTCTGGGTGGCCTGAAAAGCGGATGCCGTACATGTCGTAGGCTTCGCGCTCATACCAATTGGCGGCTGGGTAGATATCGTTGACGCTGGCAACCGGCGTCGTCTCATCGGTCGAGGTCTTGACGCGAATACGCTTGTTCAAGCGTGGCGACAGCAAATGATAGACGACCTCAAAGCGCTTTTCACGGGCTGGATAATCAACACCGCAGATGTCGATCAGCACCGCGAACTGACAGGCTGGATCATCGCGCAGATAGGTCAGCACGGCGGTCAAGTCATCCACCGCAACCGTCAGCGTCTGTTCGCCGTGCGCGGTCTTTGACGGTGCCTTGGCTGCGATCTCTGGCTTCAGTTCAATGGCGGTCATGGGGGTCATCCCAACCTTCACTTGTAGGTTGGGTTAGCGCGGCGGCATTTCCGGCGCTTGCGACTCTCGTGTCCTGAGAGCCTGCCGCAAGCGCCATATTCCGCGCGTAACCCAACGACATTTTATCAACGTCCGTGGTCTTGGGTGTTGGGTTACGACGCGAGTGCAGGGCGCGTCTAACCCAACCTACATTTCTCGCTCTTGGCTAACGTTCAATCGTCCCCGTGCGCCGGATCTTCCGTTGCAGCAGCAGCACGCCATAGAGCAGCGCTTCAGCGGTTGGCGGGCAGCCCGGCACATAGATGTCGACCGGCACGATGCGATCGCAGCCGCGCACAACCGCATACGAATAGTGATAGTAACCGCCGCCGTTGGCGCATGAGCCCATCGAGATCACGTAACGCGGCTCCGGCATCTGGTCGTAGACCTTGCGCAGCGCAGGCGCCATTTTGTTGGTCAGCGTGCCGGCCACGATCATCACGTCCGACTGGCGCGGAGACGCGCGCGGGGCGAAACCGAAGCGCTCGAGATCGTAACGCGGCATGGACGCCTGCATCATCTCGACGGCGCAACATGCGAGACCGAACGTCATCCACATGAGGCTGCCAGTGCGCGCCCAGTTGATAAGATCGTCGGTCGTGGTGACGAGGAAGCCCTTGTCGGCCAGTTCGTTGTTGATGCCGGTGAAGAACGGATCGTCCGGTTTGATGATGCCGGACGGAATGCCGCCACCCATAGCGCCTTCGCGCGACCCGGTTGCATGAGCGCCTTCGCGCGCCTTATCGAACACGCGATCGAACAGAAGGTTGTCTTCGTTCCGGATCACTCCCATTCGAGTGCGCCTTTCTTCCATTCGTAGATGAAGCCGATGGTCAGCACGCCAAGGAACGCCATCATCGACCAGTAGCCGAAGGCGCCGATCTCCTTGAACGCAACCGCCCACGGAAACAGGAACGCGACTTCGAGATCGAAGATGATGAACAGGATCGAGACCAGATAAAAGCGGACGTCGAATTTCATGCGGGCATCATCGAAAGCATTGAAGCCGCATTCGTAGGCCGAAACTTTTTCAGGATCGGGATTGCGGATCGCGATCAGGAAGGGCGCGACCAGCAGGGCAGCGCCGATAAACAGCGCGACGCCGAGGAACAGGATGATCGGCAAATAGTGGGTCGTCAGGTCGGTCATTGTGCGGCTCTCTGGAGAACAGAAGCGGTTGACGCGCACGGCCCCGAAATCAACGCAAGTTGGCGATCCCGGGCGATTGTACGGTGTTAACGCAGCAGCCCGGCCCGCGCAACCTAGCCAAGGGTCGCGGTCTCTTTTGTTGGCGCTGGCGACTCCCGTTCCGGGAGCCGGCCGCCAGCGCCGGAGCACTGCATTCGAGGTTCAAAATCTGAGCAAAGTCACTTCGCGCCTAATGCGCATGAGCCCGACTGGGCGACGGGCAAGGCCCGCCCCTCGGAGGTTGCCCGAGCGGCACGCGAGGATCAGCAACCGTGAGAGAAATATGGTTTGGCGCGAGAGACGGGACTTGAACCCGCGGCCTCCGCCGTGACAGGGCGGCGCTCTAACCAACTGAGCTACTCCCGCAAACCAATACGTGACGGGCGCTTTAGAGGGCGCCCGCCGTCACGAGGCAGGGAATACGTGAACCGCCCCCGCGTCAAGGCACGCTTTCCACGATTTTGCAGGGCCCCACCCCAAAGTACGCGGCGGCTCAAGCGATGCGGCGCATAAAATCGCGCTTGCCGATCTCGACGCCATTGTGCCGCAGGATGGCGTAGGCGGTGGCGCAGTGGAAATAGAAGTTCGGCAGCGCGAAATGCAGCAGGTAGTCGGAGCCTTTGAACGTCATGTCATTCGGGCCAACCTTGAGCGTGAAATACGCCATCTTCCGAACCCAGTCATCTGCTCGGGCTTGATTGCGTCCAGAAGCGCCAGCGTCTTGGCGATGCGAGCTTTGAGTTCCGGGATGGTCGTCTCGGTATCGGCAAAGCTCGGGACCGTGGCGCCGGAGAGACGGGGTTGAAGCGGCCTTGGCGAAATCGGTCGCGGCCTGCACCCGCGGGTCAGCTCGTACATGTCGGGATAGAGCCTGACGCCAGCAGCACGCCCGCATCGATCTTCTTGGCGGCCGCATAGCTGGCTGCCTTGTCGAGCAGCCCGTCGAGCGCATGCAGGTGCTTCTGAAAGGCCGGCACGGAGGCTTGATACATGGATAGGGACATTGGGCGCGAGCTCCTCAAATGGCTGATCGTCTCGAGGCTATGTGCCGCGCCGGGACCAATCGGCAAGGCAAAACGGATTGTTAGAACTCCAAGGTGCTTCAACCACGCCAGCGATGTCGCGAGGCGGCCCGCGGCAAGCCTCGCCTCGACGGAACACGAGTCGAGCGGATCGCATGGATCGCATGGATCCAACAGCAGATCCCGCTCTTCCGGCAGGCTCCCCGCAGGAGTCGCAACGCCAATGCAAAATGGTGGGAGGTGAGGATCGAACCCCCGACATTCTTGTGTAAACGAGACGCTCTACCGCTGAGCTAACCTCCCGGACCTGTCCGGTTTATTTGCCTACCGTGTAGCGAGGCATTCGTCAAAAGCAAAGACGCGCCCGTGTGGGCGCGTCTCAAAAATTCTCAATTGGGCGGCTCGCCTTATTCAGCGTTCAACGCGTCCTTCAGGCCCTTGGCGGGTGTGAACTTCACGTTGGACGCTGGGATCTGGATGGTGCTTGCCGGTTGCCGGATTGCGGCCTTCGCGCGCCTTGCGGGCAGCGACCTTTGAAGGTGCCGAAATCTGAATGCGCACTTCGCCGCCAGCCTTCAGCGCCGAGCGGATGTGGGCGAGCGCTGCGTCAACAACTGTGCCTGCTTCTTTCCTTGGTCAGCTCGCAATCGCGGGCAACGGCGTCGATCAAATCTTTCTTGCTCATTGGCACGGTCCTCTATGTGGATTGTGGAGATGAGATTGCACTCAGGGCTTTAAGCCCGAGGCGGCTCCGTGCTGGACCGGTGAGCCGCTCTTTACGCGGAAGCGCAAGCGCTCAAAGACGCCGTCCGTCAAGCGAAAAACGCCCGTATTTGCTGGGGAAATGCGCGTCAAAAACGAAGCAGCGCGGCCAAATGAGGCGGCCCCGGAACCCCTGCTCGTGCCGGGGCCGGATCGTCATTCAAACAGATTGTCGATTTCAGTGCGCGGTGACGCGCGCGCCAGCTTTGTCCTCATCTTTGGGCGTCAACTGCGGCCGCTTCGGCCGCCTCGTCCCAGGTGATCGGGTCGGGCATGCGAACGAGCGCGATCTTCAGCACATCATCAAGACGCGCAACCGGAATGATCTCGATCTTAGTTTTCACCTCGGCTGGAATGTCGGCCAGATCCTGACGTTTTCCTCAGGGATCAGAACGGTTTTGATGCCACCGCGCAATGCGGCCAGCAGCTTTTCCTTGAAGCCGCCGATCGGCAACACGCGTCCGCAAGTGTGATCTCGCCGGTCATCGCCACATCCTTGTGCACCGGAATTCCGGTCAGAACCGAGATGATCGCCGTCGCCATGCCGATGCCTGCAGACGGTCCATCCTTCGGTGTCGCGCCTTCCGGCACGTGAACGTGGATGTCCTTCTTCTCGAACATCGACGGATGGATGCCGAAGTCGACCGACCGCGATCGCACGTAGGCTTGCGCCGCCTGGATCGACTCCTTCATCACGTCGCGCAGGTTGCCGGTGACCGACATCTTGCCCTTGCCCGGCATCATCACGCCTTCGATGGTCAGGATCTCGCCGCCGACCTCGGTCCACGCCAGCCCGGTGACAACACCTACGGCGTCGTCGGACTCGGCTTCGCCGTAGCGGTACTTCGGCACGCCGAGATACTGGTCGAGGTTCTCGGCATTGAACTTCACCTGCTTCTTGCCAGAGACCAGGATCTCCTTGACCGCCTTGCGGGCGAGCTTGGCGATCTCGCGCTCAAGGTTGCGAACGCCCGCTTCCCGCGTGTAACAGCGGATGATCTGGCGTAGCGCCCCGTCGTCGATCTCCCACTCGCTTGTTTCCAGGCCGTGGTTCTGCTGCATCTCGCCGATCAGATGGCGTCGTGCGATCTCAACCTTCTCGTCTTCCGTGTAACCGGCGAGACGAATGATCTCCATGCGGTCCATCAGGGCCGGCGGGATGTTCAGCGTGTTGGCCGTGGTCACGAACATCACGTTCGACAGGTCGTAATCGACCTCGAGGTAATGATCGTTGAACGTCGAGTTCTGCTCGGGATCGAGCACTTCGAGCAGCGCCGCCGCCGGATCACCGCGGAAGTCCTGACCCATCTTGTCGATCTCGTCGAGCAGGAACAACGGGTTCGTGCGCTTCGACTTCTTCATCGACTGGATGACCTTGCCGGGCATCGAACCGATGTAGGTGCGGCGATGGCCACGGATCTCGGCTTCGTCACGCACGCCGCCGAGCGACATGCGCACGAACTCACGGCCGGTCGCGTTGGCGATCGACTTGCCGAGCGAGGTCTTGCCGACGCCGGGCGGGCCGACGAGGCACAGAATGGGGCCCTTGAGCTTGTTGGTGCGCGCCTGCACCGCCAGATACTCGAGGATGCGCTCCTTCACCTTCTCGAGGCCATAGTGCTCCTTGTCGAGCACCTCCTGCGCCTCGTTGAGGTCCTTCTTGACCTTGCCGCGCACGCCCCACGGGATCGACAGCAGCCAGTCGAGGTAGTTGCGCACGACGGTCGCCTCGGCCGACATCGGGCTCATCTGCCGCAGCTTTTTCAGCTCGGCCAGCGCCTTGTCGCGGGCTTCCTTCGACAGCTTGGTGTTCTCGATCTTCTCTTCGAACTCGGCGATGTCGTCGCGCTCGTCGCCGTCGCCGAGCTCCTTCTGGATCGCCTTCATCTGCTCGTTCAAATAATACTCGCGCTGCGTCTTCTCCATCTGACGCTTGACGCGCGTACGGATCTTCTTCTCGACCTGCAGGACCGAGATCTCGCTCTCCATCAGCGTGTAGACCCGCTCAAGGCGGGCCGAGATGGTGTTGGTCTCGAGCACGTCCTGCTTGTCTGCGATCTTCACCGCGAGGTGCGACGCGATGGTGTCGGCGAGCTTCGAATAATCCTCGATCTGGCTGATGTTGCCGAGCACCTCGGGCGAAATCTTCTTGTTCAGCTTCACGTACGATTCAAACTGCGCGAACGTCGAGCGTGCCAGCGCCTCGATCTCGTCCTTGGCGCCGGTGGTCTCGCCGATGCGCTCGACCTCGGCTTCGAAGTAATTCGGATTGTCGACGTAGCGCACGACCTTGGCGCGCGCACTGCCTTCGACCAGCACCTTCACGGTGCCGTCGGGCAGCTTCAGCAGCTGCAACACCGAGGCGAGGGTGCCAACCTGGAAAATCGCGTCCGTCGCCGGGTCGTCGTCGCCCGCGTTCTTCTGCGCGGCAAGCAGGATCTGCTTGTCCGTGCGCATAACCTCCTCGAGCGCATTGATCGATTTTTCCCGCCCGACGAACAGCGGCACGATCATGTAGGGGAAGACCACGATGTCACGCAACGGCAGGACTGGGAACAGCTCCTTGCCCGATGCCTTCACCGACTTGACTTCTTTTTCTTCGCTCATGGGTTCTCTCGTGTTCCTTAGCCCCGCCACTCCGAACTTTCGGAGGAAGCGGCGCAGTGTTGAACCGAACCATCCGCAGTATTCAGACCCGCTGCGTCATCCCGCTCTACTCAGTAGCGATGCCGGAGCGTTCTTTGCAAATCCGCGGCGATGGCTGGAGCGGAGTACGCTCTCGTTACACCACCGATGGACCGCCACTCGTCCGACCGGCTTCAGGGAACATCCCTGTCGACTGCGAATTATGTGGGGAGGAGAGACGGCTGGTCCAAGGCCTCGCCCACAAAACGGATCGCATGCTGACCCACGACCCCGCCAATTCAAGCGTAGCGTCGAATCGCGTCAGGCGCTGGACTCTTTTTCCTCTGCCCGGTCGGAGTAGATGCGCAACGGCTTGGCACCACCATCGACCACCTCCGGTCCGATCACCACCTCTTCCACGCCCTTCAAACCGGGCAGGTCGAACATAGTATCGAGCAGTATGCCTTCCATGATCGAGCGCAAGCCGCGTGCACCGGTCTTGCGTTCGATGGCGCGCTTTGCAATCGACTTCAAGGCATCGGCGGTGATGGTGAGCTTGACGTCTTCCATCTCGAATAGCCGCTGATACTGCTTGACGAGCGCATTCTTCGGCTCGCTCAAGATCTGCATCAACGCCGACTCCGAGAGATCTTCAAGCGTCGCGATCACCGGCAGACGGCCGATGAATTCCGGGATCAGGCCGAACTTCAGGAGATCTTCCGGCTCGACTTCGCGCAGGACTTCGCCCATGCGGCGCTCGTCGGGGCCGATCACGGTCGCGCCGAAGCCGACCGAGGCGCCCTTGCCACGCCGCGAGATGATGCGTTCGAGGCCGGAGAATGCGCCGCCGCAGATGAACAGGATGTTGGTCGTATCGACCTGCAGGAATTCCTGCTGCGGGTGCTTACGTCCACCTTGCGGCGGAACGCTCGCGACCGTGCCTTCCATGATCTTGAGCAGCGCCTGCTGCACGCCTTCGCCCGACACGTCGCGGGTAATCGAAGGATTGTCGGACTTGCGGCTGATCTTATCGACTTCATCGATATAGACGATGCCGCGCTGCGCCCGCTCGACGTTGTAATCGGCGTTCTGCAGCAGCTTCAAAATGATGTTTTCGACATCCTCGCCGACGTAGCCGGCTTCGGTCAGCGTCGTCGCGTCGGCCATCGTGAACGGCACATCGAGGATGCGAGCGAGCGTCTGCGCCAGCAGTGTCTTGCCGCAACCGGTCGGACCGGCGAGCAGAATATTCGACTTGGCGAGTTCGACGTCGTTATTCTTGGTCGCGTGGTTGAGGCGCTTGTAGTGGTTATGCACCGCCACCGACAGCACGCGCTTGGCGTGGTCCTGCCCGATCACGTAGCTATCAAGGACAGCCTTGATCTCCTGCGGAGACGGCACGCCATCGCGCGACTTGACGAGGGTGTTTTTGTTCTCCTCGCGGATGATGTCCATGCACAGCTCGACGCATTCATCGCAGATGAACACGGTCGGTCCGGCAATCAGCTTGCGCACCTCATGCTGGCTCTTGCCGCAGAAGGAGCAGTAGAGGGTGTTCTTTTCCTGTTGTGCCATTCGGTTCTCTCACCCTCGGGCGGACAGGGCATTACTGCCTGGTGTCTGGCCTGCATCGTAAAACGTTTCTGGCGTGGTCTTCACGTGCCGGACGCTCTGACTCCAATAGCGTGATCTGAGCACGCTAAAGGCCGTGTGATCAAGATTGGATTAACAACTCCTTACCCGGTAAGTGGGTAGGGAGGCTGCGATTCCGACAATACTGTGACACCGCGCCCCCAGATTGCCTTCCGCCGAACCCTGCATCCACCATGCCAGCCAACGCATGGCAAGTGCCACGCAACGCACAGCAGTTAACATTCGCGCGACTTTTAGCATCTCTGGGCAACGCAACAAATATCGAGCACCCGAAAGGTCACGACTTGCCGTCGATGACCAGTTCGAAGTCTTCGCGCTTGCTCAATACTTTGTCGATCAGGCCGAATTCAACGGACTGCTCAGCGGTCATGAAGTAATCGCGATCGAGCGTGCGTTCAATCATCTCGTACGGCTTGCCGGTGTGGTGCACATAGACCTCATTAAGCCGGCGCTTCATCTTGATGATATCTTCGGCATGACGCTCGATGTCGGATGCCTGGCCCGAGAAGCCGCCCGACGGCTGGTGCACCATGATTCGCGCGTTCGGCAGCGCGTAGCGCATGCCCTTGGTGCCAGCGGTCAGCAGCAGCGAGCCCATCGATGCGGCCTGACCAAAGCACAGGGTCGCAATCGGGCAGCGGATAAATTGCATGGTGTCGTAGATCGCCATGCCGGCGGTGACCACGCCGCCCGGCGAGTTGATGTACATCGAGATCTCTTTTTTGGGATTGAGAGACTCAAGGAACAGCAACTGCATGCAGATCGACGAGGCCATCTGGTCTTCGACCGGGCCGATAGCGAATATGATGCGTTCCTGCAGCAACCGCGACGGCAAGTCATACGCCCGACCGGTGCGGTCCGACGGATCGATGACGGCCGGCCAGAACGACGCGGTGATGTCGGAAGAGGAATGGCGCATGGGGCTTAAGGCTCCTATTGGCGGGCGCAGGTTCAAGGCGTCGCCCGGCGGACCAGCGGTCCGGACGAGCTGTCGGCCCCTCCGCTAGCGGAATCGGCGTCACGCATATGTCCGCCGCGCGGCGTCACAATTCAAGAGGCCGCTCGCGTTATGTTGCGCATAGAGCGGCCCCGGGCGTGGAGAATGACTTACTCGGCTTCGTCGGCAAGCGGCTTGAACAGTTCCTCGCGCGTTACTTTGCGCTCGACAGGCTTGGCCTGGGCGACGATGTGGTCGACGACCTTGTCCTCGAAAATCGGTGCGCGCAGCTGGGCGACGGCACCCGGCGTCTTCTCGTAGTATTCGTAAATGAACTTCTCCTGACCGGGGAAGCGGCGCGCCTGTTCCATCAACGCCATGCGCATCTCATCCTGCGTGACCTGGATCTTGTTCGTCTCGCCGACCTCGCCAATGACGAGGCCGAGACGGACCCGGCGCTCGGCAATCTTGCGATACTCGACCTTGGCCGACTCTTCCGTTTTGCCCTGGTCCTCGAAGCTCTTGTTCTGCTGCTTCATGCCAGAAGCGACTTCGGTCCAGACGCTCTCGAACTCGCTATCGACAAGCGACGGCGGCAGGGCAAAATCGTGAGCCTTTTCAAGCTCATCCAGCAACTGGCGCTTGATGCGGGCGCGGGTAACCCGCTCGTGCTCGGCCTGAAGTTGCATTTTCACCATCTCGCGCAGCTTGGCGAGATCGGGAGCGCCAAGCGTTTTGGCAAAATTCGTCATTGACCTCGGGCTTCTTCGGGGCTGCAACCTCGGTCACCTTGACGTCGAACACAGCCGTCTTGCCGGCGAGATGCGCGGCGCCGTATTCGGCCGGGAACGCCGCCGTGACTGCACGCTCTTCACCTGCCTTGATGATGCCCTTCAAGCCGTCCTCGAAGCCGGGATGAAGCCACCCTGACCGATCACCAACGTGACGCCTTCGCCAGCGCCGCCCTCGAAGGCTTCGCCGTCGATCTTGCCGACAAAATCCATCGTGACACGGTCGCCATCACCGGCGGCGCGGCCGTCTTCGGCCTCGAACGATGTGCTGCGATCGACCAGTTCACGAAACCGCCTTGTCGACGGCGCTGTCCTCGACGTCGGCAACCATGCGCTCCAACTTCAGCGCGGCGAAATCGGCGATCTGGATCTTCGGCAGCACTTCGAATGTCATGCCGTAGGCAAGATCGGCCTTGCCGTCGATTACCTTCTCGATCTCGGCCGAGTCCTCCGGCAGATCGATTTTCGGCTGCATTGCAGGGCGCTCTTCACGATCGACCATCGCCTTGCGGCTGGTTTCCTCGACCGCCGCCTGCATCACTTCGACCATCAGCGAGCGGCCATAAACCTTCTTGATGTGGCTGAGCGGCACCTTGCCCTTGCGGAAGCCCTTGATCTGGACTTGACCCTTGACCTCGTCGATGCGCGCCGCGAACCGCTGATTGAGTTCAGCCGCGGGCACGACCACCTTGAGCTGACGCATCAACCCGTCCGACTTCTGTACATCGACCTGCATGACCAAGAGACCTGTGTTCGACTGTTTCGCGCAAATGCGCCCGACTACCGGCCGGAACGCTGCAATAATCTAGCCACTCTCATCGCGAAAGGCACATGGTGCGGGCGAAGGGATTTGAACCCCCACGACTTGCGTCGCTGGAACCTAAATCCAGTGCGTCTACCAATTCCGCCACGCCCGCTCGGGCCGCTACCGCATTGGTAGCCGCTACCGTTGAACCGCCTTTCGCAGCAAGGTTCGGGGCGACATATATCCGCCCCTGTTGCCTGAGATCAACGAATAACTACGATCTGACTGAAACAGCGGTATCGGACCGGCCACTTCCACCTGTTACCGATGGCCGTTGAGCCGCTCAGCGGGCGACCAAACCACTGTCGCACCGCACACAAGCGGTTATAGTAAATGTCGGCATGAGTAGATGTGCCGCTTTGTGTTGCATGGGGGATCATGGTGCGGAATTCACTGTTGCGACGAGTCGGACGGGCCACAATGGCCGGCATGGCAGGCATGGCGGTCGCCACCGGCCACATCGCGCCCGCCTTCGCCGCGACCCCCGCCGATGGCGGCATCCTGTCGCGCGCCGACTACGAAGCCTGCCAGGCCCCCGCGACGAGACCGGTTTCAAGACCGCGATCGAAACCCTGACCGCCCGCTCCCTGGCGCAAAGGTCTATCCAGGGTCGATTACAAAGCGGTGATCGCCAGCGAATGGCGCAAGGGCAATCTCGACGAAGTGATCGACAAGCGCGTTGATCAGGCGTTGAGCGAGATCAAGGATGAAACCAGCTGGGCCGGCCTGCTGCAATCACTCGCCAACAAGGAAAAGGCCGCTGATCTCGCCACCGCCGTCGCCGAGCGGGTCTACAAGTCCGAACAGTTGAAGGTTGCCCTCGAAGCGCTGGCCAACGGCGTCGGCACCGAAATCGGCAAGGCGATCGAACTCGGCACCATCGACGCCGGCGAACCGGCCCTGCAATGCATGAAGGCATTTCTCGGTCCCCGCTATGGCCGCACCGTCGCTGGTGCGGTCGCCGGTAACGCCGGCCGTGAATTCATGATCGAGCCCGGCAAGGGCGGCGCGTCGGTTTCGACCGCATCCGTGCTCGCCGAGGGCCGCGAGGGCATAGCCGGCGCGGTGGTGCTGCTCGTTCGCCGGCAAATGTCGAACATGGCGAGCCGCATCGGCCAGCGCATCGTCGGCGCGCTCGTCGGCCGTCTTGTCGCCGTCGTGGCTGGCGGCGTCGGTGTCGTCCTGATCGCCAGGACATTTGGGATTTCCGTTACGGCGTGCTGCCGATCATCGCAGCCGAGATGAAATCCGCCGAGACGAAGGAAAAAGGTCCGCGTCGAGTTGGCCAAGACCATCCAGGAGCAGATCGGCGAGCACACCAAGGAAATCGCGGCCAAGACCGCCGAGCGCGTCGCCGAGATCTGGCAGGAATTCCGCCGCGCCCACGTCAAAGTGCTCGATCTCGCCGAACGCCACGATCCTTCCGCGCGTTCCTCGACGTGCAAAAGCCCGAGAACCTCGCCCGCCTCGACGAGGTGGTGGCGTTGGTGCTGGCGGCCGACGGCAGGCCGGGCGTCATGCGGCGCTTAGCGGACGGAACGCTGCATCAGGCCATCAGTACGATCCGCCAATTGCTATGGACATCGCGCGAGAAAGCCGTTCGCTGGATGCGGCCCTCAAGTGGGCGGCCATGGCCGGCGACGCACTGCCCAAGGTGGTCGAATACGAGATCCACCGCCGGACCGCGCCGGACGACTTCAGCAAGGCTGGTCTGACCCGCATTCTCGGTCTCGGCGACCGTCTCGCGATCACCCGGTTCGCCGGCATCAAGCGTGCCGCCCGCGATGTGCTGTTCGATCTCGACGACGGCGAGTTGAGGGCACTCGGCCGTAGCCTCGCCGAGCCGGAATTGGAAACGCTGTCCGGTTATCTGACCGGGCTCGAAAAAACCGCCGGGCAGCGCGTGCTACGGGCGGTGGCGCAAAATCCGGCCAAGATGCTGGCGCTCGGTTCGGAACGGGTACGCAACGCGATCATGACCAGCGCGGATCAGGGCGCTGCGGTATCGATGATGTTGCGGACGACGGCGGTGCTCGATCCCGGGTCGGTGGCACAGGATTTCGAACTCGCCTGGAACCGCAAGGTCAATCCGTTGCTGCTGTGGGAAAAGCACCCAGAAGCAGTCGGCTCGCTGTTTCTCGGACTAGTGATCCTCCTTCTGGTTCTTAGGCGCCTGTTGTTCGGCAGCCGCCGCGGCCGGCTCCCCGCTTCTCTGGGAGGCCGCTGATGCTCCTCGTCACCACCGAAACCATCGGCGCCGCTCCGGTCCGCCATGGCGAACTGGTGTTCGCATCGGCCGTTGCCGGGGCCAATATCATTCGCGACATGCGCGAGACGATCACCAACTACGTCGGCGGCAACATGACCCGCTACGAATACATTCTCGACAAGACCATCGAGCGCTGTTTCGAGATCCTCACCGAGCGCGCCCGCGCCAAAGGTTACGACGGCGTGCTGGCAATCCGCGTCTCGCATCCGATGATCACCACAGGGGCGCTCGAAGTCGTCGCCGTCGGTACCGGCTTCAACTACATCGACCCGCCGGCTGCCGCCGCACCAAGGTGAAGGTAGTTGACGCCATGCCTGTGACTGGTGCTGGATCGGCTACAAGAATGAGCAAACATCCGTCGAGCAGGGGAATATCCAGCATGTCGAAGCGTATGGGCTTGAGAATTGCAGCCGCGATAGGCGCGATGATGATCGCGGCCACGCCGGGCATGGCCGCCAAGAAGGACAACACCATCCGTTTCGCCTACAATCAGATACTGGAAAACATCGACCCCTATTTCAATAACGTCCGCCTCGGCGTGATGATGAGCCACGCGGTCTGGGACACGCTGATCTATCGCGACCCGAACACCAACGAATACAAGCCACAGCTCGCGACGTCATGGAAATGGATCGACGACCGCACCCTGGAGCTGGAACTGCGCCAGGGCGTAAAATTCCACAACGGCGAGGAGTTCGACGCCGATGACGTCGTCTACACGCTGAATTTCGCCTCCGACGTCGCCAACAAGGCCACCGCTCAGCAGAACATCAACTGGGTGGAAAAAGCGGAGAGGGCTCGAGAAATTCAAGGTCCGGATCAAGACCAAGCGGCCGTTTCCTGCCGCCATTGAATACCTGACCGGCCCGGTCATCATCCACCCGAACGAGTATTACGCCAAGGTCGGCCCAAAGGGTATGAACGAAAAGCTGGTCGGCACCGGCCCCTACAAAGTCACCGAGCATATCGTCGGAAAGTCGATCAAGCTTGAGCGGCATGCCGACTATTGGTCCGCATCGCAAAAGCCCAAGGCGACCGTCGAGAAGGTTGAAGTCCGCATGATCCCGGACCAGCAGACGCAGGTCGCCGAGATGCTGTCGGGCGGCCTCGACATCATCATGAATGTGCCCGTCGAACAGGCCGATCAGCTGAAGGCGATACCGCACCTCGGCGTCAAGTCGGGTGCGACTATGCGGATCGTATTTCTCGCTATGAACGTACTGCCGGATGGCCCGTCCGCACCCTTGCGCGATGTGCGCGTGCGCCAGGCCATCAACCACGCCATCGACCGCGACAAGATCCGCCCAGGAACTGGTCGGCGAAGGCGTGATCCCTGTCAACACGATCTGCTTCCGTCGCAATTCGGCTGCACCGACGAAGGCACCAAGCGCTACCCGTATGATCCCGCCAAGGCCAAGGCACTGCTGGCTGACGCCGGTTTCAAGGACGGCTTCGAGATCGATTTATTCGGCTATCGTGAGCGTAGTCAGACCGAGGCGATGGTGAACTATCTTCGCGCCGTCGGCATCAAGGCCAATCTCAAGTTCATGCAGTATGCCGCCATGCGCGACCAGAACCGCGCCAACAAGGCTGCCATGACGCATCAGACCTGGGGCTCGTACAGCCTCAACGATGTGTCAGCCTCGGTTTCGGTCTACTTCAAGGGCATCGACGACGACTCGGTGAAAGACCCGGAAATCATTGCCCTGCTGGAAAAAGGCGACACAACGGTCGACACCGCCGTTCGCAAGGAGACCTACAAGAAGGCGCTCGGTCTCATCGCCGAACGCGCCTACACGGTGCCGCTCTATGCTCTGACAACCTACTACGTCGCGGCCAAGGAACTCGAATTCAAGGCCTACCCCGACGAGTTGCCGCGCTTCTGGGAAATGAAGTGGAAATAACTGAACCGTCGAACGATCAACCCGGCAGAAGTCCGCGGCTTAAGGCAAAGCCGCGGACCAACGCGTAGGCCCGACGACTGGTGGGGACGGCAATGCAGCGCCGGTCCGCAACTTCGAGCAGGGCGCCGAGGATGGCATCGAGTTCAATCGCTCGACCCGCATCGGCATCCTGCAACATCGAGGTCGGAACGCGCCGAGGCGAGACATTACCCCGACACGTTCTGTCGCCGTGCTCTCGAGTCGGGCGCCTTCCCGCCTCGGCGACCCGCATCGCCTCACCGGTGATCTCGATCAGCATGGTTTTCAGTTCAATGTCGGCCAGGAACTTGTCGACCGACAACCCGGTCATCGCGGTCAATGGATTGAGACCGACATTACCGAACAGCTTGTTCCAGAGCGCCGAGCGGATATCATCCGAGACACTGCTGGCGATACCGGCTGCCGTGAAGGCGGCGGCGGCTTCATCGAGCAGTGCCGATGGCCGGTCGGTCGGAGTGCCGAGGATCAGCCCCTTGCCGCCCACGAAGGCGATGACGCCGGGGCGCAATACTTCGGCAGCGAGATAGGCGACGCAACTCGCCGCCCGTTCCATCGAAAACGACGCTCGGATTTGCCCGCCGGGATCAACTGCCGCCAGCGGCCGGTCGCCGTACCACCACGGCAATCCATTGACCGCGCTCAGCCACAGGCCCTCCGGCTTGACGAGGCGGGCGACCGACGGGGCCAGCTGCGGCAAGGCGTAGGCCTTGACGCAGGTGACGAGCAGATCCGCTGGCCGTGCATCCTCGATTGCAAACGCCATTGGCCGTGCCGCCACATCGGCGTTGCCCTCAATGCGCACACCGTTGCGGCGGATCGCCTCCAGCGTCTCACCACGTGCGATGACCTGTACCTCGGCACCGGATGCGGCAAGCCTGGCCGCGAAGTAGCAGCCGATCGCACCCGCACCGAGAATGGAAATGCGCATTGGAGAAGCCCGCAGGTGACTGATGCCGTCAGGGCAGCCGATCATTCGAGCAATCCGACGTGAGCGCAAGTCGGTCTTGAGGACAAATGCGTCGAATGATCAGCGCCGCTCGCATCCTTAGGCCCTCGGCTTGTGCATCACCCGTCCTTGTGCTCGATGCGCCGCGCCAGGGCGGGCGGAAGGCCAATGGTGGCTTTCGCGACCGGACGGCGGAACGTGCCGGTCGTCGCCTTGCGAACGTTCAAGGCGACCAGCGTCTCGGCCTGCTTCACAGCCGCCTGCACCTGATCGACCACCGGCACCGGGATGCGGTCGCGAACCTTTTCGGCGAGCCCCGCCAGCGGCGCCCCACCGAAAATGATCACGTCGGCATCGGTTTCGGCAATCGTGCGTAGCGATAGCTCGACCAGCAGATCCTCTTTCTCTTCCTGCACATCGGTAATCGATCTGAATGTGCCATCGAGCATGCGAATGCCGGCACAGCGCTGCGTCAGGTTCAGTATATCGACAGACTCCTGATACCAGGGCGCCAATGCCATCGCGAAAGTGACAATGGCGAAGCGACGCCCGAGCATGCAGGCGGTCAGCATCGCCGCCTCGCCCATGCCAACGACCGGGATGTCGAAGAGCTCGCGCGCGCCCATCAAGCCGGGGTCGCCGAAGGCCGCGATGATTGCGGCGTCGACCTTGTCGTGGTGCTCAGCCAATGTTTCGAGTGCGATCGCACCGCCGATCTGCGCCTCGGCCCGGGTCGCAATGTAGGGCACGCCGCGCGTAGCGGTCACCGGCACCAGCGTCGTGCCGGGAGAGATGACCTTCTGCGCAGTGGCGGCGAGCCGGTCGGTGACCGCCGTCGTGGTATTCGGATTGAGCAGCAGAATGCGCATTGTCACACCTGTCGTCCGGCGCTGAAGGTTGGTCCGCTCATGCGGGAGCCCTGAGTAGTTGCAGCGTTGCGAGGAAAGTCAGCAAGGCCAGAACAATGTAGCTCAAGGACAGCGTGCCAACCACTGCAGCTCCGGCGACAATCGCGGGCCGATCAACAGCCCGGCGTAACTCGCCGTCAACACCGCCCCCGTTGCCTCCGCCACCCGGTCGGCCGGTGCCAGTCGCGCCACTTCGGCGAGAAATACGCCGTTCCAGCCGCTGGCCGTCAATCGAACGGGAATGCCGTGGCCACCAGCGCAGGATAAGCCAGTTGCGGACCGGCAGCCCCATGATCACGGCGGCGGCGCTCGTTTCCAAACCCAGCCCGGCAGGCAGCGTCCGCGACGACACGGCCTTCATCGCTACGAGTCCCCAGAACAGGTCGTCCGATCAGACCGCCGAATTGCGCAATCGCCAACAGCACGCCCGCCGCAATGTGGTCAGCGCCAGCCGCTCGACGCCGAA